>DATNIN010000033.1:0-68967 GCA_035604415.1 Candidatus Acidiferrales bacterium | reverse complement strand
CGGCGACAAAGAACCAGAGGACGAGCCGGCCACACGCCTTGAAGGAGCTGGCTGGCTCCGGTTCTGCGATCGATTTGGATTCTAGCGGCTGTTCCACGTCAACACATTATCGCCCATCAGCAGTCACGAATCACTGATGACCGATCTCTAGCCACTCGCCACTAGTCACTCGCCACTGATTTGTCCCCGGAGGTTCACCATGCCCGTCGTACCCACAACGGCGTATTCGCAGGCGGAAGACGCGCTGAACCTGGCGCGCGCGCTGGTGAACGACACGGCGGGCGTGGTCTTCACCGACGCGCTGCTGATGCCGCTGCTCAACTCGGCCTACCGCGGCCTCCAGCGCGAGCTCGCCGAAAATGGAGTGAGCGTCCTCGCCGAGCAGCAGGACCTCCAGCTCGATCCCGACCCCGCGAGCGGCGTCACGCCCACCGAAATCAGCGACACGTCGAGCCCTCAGCTTCCGACCGATTGCCTCGCGCCGCACATGCTCTGGGAGCGCGCCACGGCGAACACGACCGACGTCTTCATCCCGATGGAGAAATTCACGAGCGGCGGCGCGATGCTGAATCTTCAGCCGAGCACCTACCTGCGCCTGTGGGAATGGCGCGAGGACAAAATTAGTCTGATCGGCGCGACGCAATCCATCACCGTCCGCATCCGCTACGAGAAAATCCTTCCGCTGCTCACCCTCGGCACCGATCCCGTGCAGATTCGCGCCGCCACGGACCCGCTCGGATTCGCAACGGCGGCGCTGGCGGCGCGTTCCCGCGGCGCGCGGGCCCTGGCGCAGGACTTGCTTGGCACGGCGCAGATGGCCGTCGAGAATCTGATCGAGCGCTACGTCCGGCCAGAGCAGACCAAGGGCCGCCGCCGCATGCCCTACAGCCATCACCGCCGCATTGTGTATTTGTAGCCCAGCAGCCGCTCGGCAAGAATCTCTTCGTAGGGGCACGATATATCGTGCCCGGCACATTTGCTTGGCAACCACGCGCCATTCGGCCACACCCTAAAACCGCTGGCATTCACGCTTACTGGATGGGTTGCACCCTGCAAAGAATCATCGCCGCGCATAGCATGTTATGCCCCTACGACAGCTCTCCCGGCATCGGGTTTCTTTGTGGCGGAGTCCGCTGCAGCGGACGCACGGCAGATACGCTTGCGGTGCGTCGCCACTCACTTTGGATCGTCACTTGGTGACAACGTCGAGGGTGATCTGAAACGCTCGGGAGGCATTGATCGGATTGCCGCTCGAATCGACCGCGTTCGCGAGAATCGTCATTACGACGGGCGGGCCCGTCGGTGTGGCAGTCGTAACGGCATTGCCGTGGCCGCCGCAGCCAAGCAGAATCGCCGCGGCGAGGCCCGCGATGCCGAAAACAATCGGCACGCGCCTGCGTGGAGACACGCGCGCACCGAACAGCGCGAACGCCATCGCGGCAATCGTCGCGAGCAGCACGAGACAGAGAATGGCCGGAGAAGGGAATCGCATCACGCGCTGCGCGGCGCGCGGCGCAACCTGAAACACAAGGCTCGGCCCGCGCGGCTCATCGAATTCGCCGGGAGCGGTGTTCGCGTTCGAATTTCCCGGGCAGGACGTCACAGGCGGCGCGGGCACAGTGGCGGAGGACGTCACGATCACGATGCCAAACGGCGTCGCGGTGCCGGGCGTCATGCTCACGGGGCAGGGATTGAACGCGCACGTTGTGAAATTCGGCAGGTTCGACGGACACACCAGCGAAAGCTGTTCGCCATTCTGGCCGAAGATGCCGTCGGCATTCGCCTGCGCCTTGTACGTCACCGTCCCTCCGGGGATCACCGAAAGCTCCGACGGCTGGCCGGGCACGATCTCAAGGCTGAAATCGTCGCCGGTCCCGGCAAAGTTCGCGGTGGCCACGTCGCCTTGCGCGTCCGTGATGGAGACCGGCGCCTGGCGCAAGCCCGTGCCCTGCGGCGTGAAGCCGATGCCAAAGGTGCAGCTCGCTCCTGGGGCTAGCATCGCGGTGCAGGCCTGGTTCACGACAGGAAAATCGACGGGTAATAGAGGCGCTGGGAACGCCAGCCCCGTCACCGTGGCTCCGGAATTGTTCGTCAGAATCAGCGTTTTCGGCGGAGCCGATCCGGCGGTCGGCTCGGTGCACAATTGGAAGCCGGCGGCGGGGAAGCAGTTGTTCGCATAACCCACAGGCGGCGCGATCGTCAGGTTGCTCGTGGTATGACCTGCGAGCGTAATGTTCACCGAATCGCCCTGGTCGTCCGTTGCCGTCAGCGCCGCTTCGCGCAGCCCGGCGGTTTGGGGCGTGAACTCGACGTCGATCGTGCAGCTCAGGCCGGCGCCGAGCGCGTTCCCGCACGTCGATGTGCCCTCGATCGTGAAGTCCGGGTTCAGGGCATTGAATTCCGAAGTAAGCCCCGGCACCGCCGCGAGCGCGATGTTTAG
This sequence comes from Candidatus Acidiferrales bacterium, assembly GCA_035604415.1. Classification (GTDB taxonomy): domain Bacteria; phylum Acidobacteriota; class Terriglobia; order Acidiferrales; family UBA7541; genus Palsa-295. The sequence goes on along the minus strand of DATNIN010000033.1, from coordinate 66,527 downwards.
CCCCGTAATCGCATTAGCGGACGTCAGCGTAAACGTCTGCACGCCGCTCTGTGTTTTCAAAGCCTGATCGCAATACGTGAATGCGTTGTCCTGCGTGCATGTTACGGGAGGAATCGCTGGAGGCTGCACCACTGGCAGTGCGGGCCTCTGGATCGCGAGATTCGAGCCGGTCCCTTCGAGATTCATGTGGGTTATGTCGCCGGTCGGATTCGTAATCGTGAGCCTCGTCTGCCGCAGACCCACCGTCGTGGGCGTGAACAAGACGACGAAATTGCACGTATCGCCGGCATTCAGCTTCGCGTTACACGTGGTGCTCAGAATTGAGAAATCGCCGGCAGCGAAGTTCCCAGGGTATCCGGGCACAGCCGCGAACGAAAACGTGAGGCCGTTCGTCGCGTGGGCGAGCGTGAAGAGAAAATCCTCCGAAACGCTGGTGAGCCCGGGAACCTGATTGCAAAATGTGAAGGACGGGCCGAGCGGGCAGCCGGGCGGGTCAGGCACCATGACCGCGCCACTGCCGGAGCCTGCGGCCGAGGCCGTGCCGGCGGAATTTGTGGGGCCCGCGGCAAACGCGGCGTAAATCAGCACCGTCACAGCACAGACAACCAGCAGTCGCCGCACCAGGCTTCCCCCTCTTTGGGTAAGGATTCGACGCTTTGGATTCACGCGCAGGCGTTCGGGTTGCGTCGCAAGCCGCCAATCATACCAGTGAGTGGTAAGGAGTGCCTAGCGTCCCGATTTCGCGCATCAACCGCGTCCCGCAGACCCGTCCGGGACGCAGGAACCGCGGACCGGGATCCCGGTTCGTTGTCCGAACCGGGAATTGGTGATTGGTGACCGGTGCTGCGCACTACGTGGATTGGCCTCTGGCAGCATTTCCCGCGAGCCACGCGTGCGCTTCCCGCTCGTCACGGAACACCCTGAATTCAAAGACATCCTCGAGGAGCATTTCGAACATGCGCATCAATCCGAAGGCGTAATCCGAGGAAACCAGCACAGCGGTGCGGCCGAGCGGCGACTCCCGGCTCAGGTTGCGAAGCAGCTCCACGATCTGGCGGACTTCGGCCGGACTGAATCTGGGTCCGGCGCCCCGGCCATCGAGGAACTCGCGATACGAAAGGCTAACCGAGCGCCGCTGCTGCAAGATGTGATCTTCCACGTCGGAGTAACCGACGGGCCCCACCGCAATCGCCTGGATTTCATGGCGCTCGTGATCGACTTTGGAGATTATCGGCATCCGCCCCCCGGGCGCCGAACTTCGGGCGATAGTACGCCTTTTGCCAGAAAACAACCACCCCTGCCCCTTCGCTCAGCAGAGGTTCTCCACGACTCACGAGTCACCAGTCACGAATCACTGTCTTTCCCGGAGGAACCATGGCACTCACATTCACACTCGTCGATACGTGGGACGATGGCAAGCGCATCCACGTGACCGGCACGGCCGCCGCGTCGGGAAACTATTCGACCAGCGGCGACACGCTCGATCTCTCGCAGTTTCCGCTCATCGCCGCGACGCAAGCGCCCATTCAAGGCACCGCCTGGATGGACGGCCTCGCCGGCTACGACTACGTTTTCATTCCCGGCTCCGCGCTCTCGAACGGCAAGGTGAAAATCTTCCAGCAGGGAAGCAGCGCCGGCGCGTTTCCCGAGCTCGCCTCGGGCGCATACCCGAGCGCGATCACTTCCGACACGATCACCTTTTACGGAATCTTCAAGAAACTTCAGTGATTCGTAACTCGTAATTCGTGATTTGTGAAAAACCGTTGTCTGTGCGCCACGCTCGCCACGCAAGGTGGTTGTCGTAGGGGCACGATATATCGTGCCCGGCGCACATGCTTGGCAACGCGCCGCCCGTCCAGCAGCAACGCCCAACGGCAATGTTCTCGTAGGGGCGTAGTCCGCCGCGGCGGACTACGCCCGGTGCGGCGCAACCGTGCATTCGCGGTTTGGGAAAATGGCGGCGATCTCGCCAAGCACTTGTGCCGGGCGCAGCATGCTGCGCCCCTATGGCGTCGCTGATTCGCAAAACACGAGGCACGAGTTACAAGTCACGAGTCACGCTTTTCACTAGCCACTAATCACTACTCACGAATCACCAATCACTATGAGCATCGAATCCTTTTCGCCACTCGCGCTGACCACCTTCGGCACATGGGTCACGCTCCTCGACCCCTCCGACGTTCCGCCCGGAATGTCGCCCAATCTCGGCGACGTCGATTTCTTCCCGGGAGGAGTCCGCACGCGCCCCGGCCTCGTCTCGCAATTTCCGGTGATCGCCGGCGCGCCGCAGATCAACGGACTAAAGAGCTACATCACTCCCAATCTCGTCCAGCGCCTGATCGCGCTCGATTCGCTGGGCAACCTCTATAAGGAAGTCTCGCCCGGCGTGCTCTCGATTTTGTTCCCGGGCGGCGCACAGCCGAATCTCTATTTCGCATCGACCACCCATTTCGGCCGCGAATACATGGCGTTCAGCGACGGCTTCACCGGCCAGGACCTGCCCCGGCAATACGACGACGTGAACTACGACCGCGTCAGCCAGATCGGCCCGGCGGAAGGACCCGCGGTCGCCGACACGTCCAGCGGCAACGTTTCGCCGGGCGTGCATCAGTGCGTGGTCGTGTTCGTCACGCGCCAGGGCTACTGGACCGCGCCATCGCCTCCGGTTTCGTGGACCGCCGCGGGCGGCGCGAAAGCAAGCGTGACGAATATTCCCACCGGCCCGTCGAACGTCGTGCAGCGACTGCTCGCGTTCACCGCGTCGGGCGGCGCGAGCTTCTATCACGTGCCCGCGACGATGGTGATCAACGACAACACCACGACGTCGCTCACCGTCGATTTCACGGACGCGATTCTGCTTTCCGGCGCAAGCGTCGACTATCTCTTCAGCCAGATCGAGCTACAGGAGCAGCTCGGCGTGATCGATTACGCGGAGCGCCTTTTCTGGTGGGGCGAGCGCGCCAACATGGACAAGTGGCGAAACCTGACCTTCGACGGCGGGTGGGACGCGTCGGGCAGCGGCCGCCCGCTCGGCTGGCAGCTCGATCCGACGTTCGGCGCTGGCGGCAGCCGCGAGCCGGGCGACGCGATCTGGGGCGAGTCGTACCGGATCACGGCCGATGCCGTCACCGCGGCGCGCGGCATGATCTTTCAGGGCGCCATCGCGGACGCGGCGGGCGATCCGCTGCTGGTGAAGAACACGGGCTACTCCGTGCGCGCGCGCGTGAAGCGCAGCGCCGCGCTCACCGCCGGCACGCTGCGCATCAACGCCTTCAGCCCCACGGCCGGACTCCTCGGCTCGGGCATGGGCGTGACGGTCGCGCAATCCACCACCAGCTACCAGGAATTCACGGCCCAACTGCTGACGCCGCAGGCGTCGCTGCCTTCCGATCTCACGCTGCGCGTTTATGCCGATGGCATTCCCGCGCCCAGCGGCGAATCCTTCCTCGTCGACAACATCGAAGTGTTCGTCACCGCTGCGCCGCAGGATCCTTCGCTCGTGCGCGCGTCCGCCACGGAAATGCCCGAGGCCTACGACGGCGTCACCGGAATCATGAGCATCGCCGAAAATAACGGGCAGGGAATCCGCGCGTCGTTCCGGCTGCGCAACAACCTCTACTTCGTCAAAGAGCGCAGCATGTACGTCACGGCCACCGACGGCGTCAACGAGCCGGCGCTGTGGCAGGTCGAGGAAGTTTCCAATAGCGTCGGCACGCCCTCGGCGCACGGCGTCGCGTACGGCGAGGAGTGGGTCGTGATCGCCTCACGCTCCGGGCTGTATCTCTTCGACGGCAGCGAGCCCGTGAAAATCTCCCAGGAAATTCAGCCCACTTGGGACGCGATCAACTGGCAGTACGGCCAGCTCATCTGGGTGCAGGTCGATACGCAGCACAAGCGCATTCTGGTCGGCGTGCCGATGGGCAGCGCCACGCAACCGAACCAGGTCCTCATGCTCGACTACACCGAGGGATTCGGCGACCCGCTCGTCGCCATGCTGATGGCGCCCGAGCGCTCGCGCAAATGGGCGCCGTGGATGATCTCCGCGAATTCCTGCGCCCTGATCGAGCGGTCCACGGGCGTCGCTCAGGTGTTCTTCGGGTCGAATAATTCGAGCGGAAAGATTTACGCGCTCACGCCGGGAACATATTCAGACGACGGCGCGGCGATCAATTCCTTCTACTCGACCGCGTTTCTGGCGGCCACCGGATTCAGCGGGAGAAATCTCTTCGGCTATCTCACGGCCTACGTGCAGGGAGCAGGGTCGCTCGCGCTTGCGGCGCTTTCGCCGGGCAGCGTCGTGATCCAGTCGCTCGGCGCGTGGACGCTAGGCGCGCCCGCCTCACGCGATATGGAGCAGTTCATCAACGTGCTCGCCGAGCGCGTCTCGTACCAGCTCGGGACAAACGCCGCCGGCTCGTGGTTCTCGGTGACGAAGCTCGTCCCCTGGGCCAAGCCCGATCCCTTCGCGATTGTCAGGGGAGGGAATGCCTGATCGGGGCCCATCCATTTACCGATGCGGTGTAGAGACTGTGATACACTTCCGGGCCGTGCATTTCGATCCGCACCGCTTTCTCTTCTTTCTCGCTTCCTTTGGGGTTCCCGCAGTTCTCGTCGTAATCAACCTCGTCATTCGCAAGACGAAGAAGTGGTATTACACAACGGGCTCCGATATCTTGCTGGCCCTGATCGCTTTCAATTTCTCGTCAACGGTCGTTTTGGACGACGCGAAGGAGTTCATCCGTGACCCGATTCTCAAAGCGATCGCGATTGGGGTTTTCCCCTTCTTGGGGCTTGTCACCTTCGGCGTGTGGATCTGGACCGTTCAGGGCGTCGAGGTCAAGATTCACAAGGCAATCAAGGCGGGTCGGGATTTAAGCGGACTGCAATTCATGATATTCTTAAGTTGGACCGCGGTGATCAGCTTTACGGGCCTCGAGTTCCTGATTTTCATCTGGCGCTGATTTGAAATGACGACGTTTCTCATTTTGCTGCTATCGAGCCTCCTCGCCGGACTGTTCGCCACGGCGATCATCTGGCCCGTGCTCTGGGTTTTCGGCGTGTTTCAAAAGCCGGCGTGGGCGCTTCGAATCCAAGCCCACGTGAATTCCGTGTTCTCGCCGGACATCGTCATCAAGCCCCGAACCTAGCTCCCTACGCAGGGCTCTCCCTGTAACTGGTTTCCATGGCTCGTACTGTAGAATGATTCATGGAAACGAAATGAAAAGCCTGCTCGAAGCGCTCGCCGAACGCCCCTTGCTCGGCGACGGCGCCATGGGAACGCAGTTGCAGGCCGCGGGCCTCGAGCTGGGCGGTTGCGGCGAGCACTGGAACCTCACCCATCCGGACCGCGTCCTCGCCATCCACAAGAGCTACGTCGAGGCGGGCTCCGACTGCCTGATCACGCAGACTTTCGGCGCCTCGTCGATCAATTTGGCGCGCCACGGCCTGGCCGGCAGCGCGGAAGCGATCAACCGCGCCGGCGTCGAAATCGCGCGCCGTGCTTTCGGCGAGCGCGCTGGCTACGTCCTGGGAGACATCGGGCCGTTCGGCGGGCTATTGAAGCCCTTCGGCACCGTCACAGCGGAAGAGGCACGCGCTGCTTTCCGCCAGCAGGCCGCAGCCCTGGCAGGCGCGGGCGTGGACGGCATCATCATCGAGACGCAAACAGCGCTCGAAGAGCTCGGCCTGGCAATCGAAGCCGCGCGCGAGGCGAGCGTCCCCTGCATCATCGCCTCGGTGGCATTCGACATCACGCGCAACGGCCGCGACGCCCGCACGATGATGGGCGTCACGCCGGAAAAAGCGGCCGAGTTCATGCAGGCATCGGGCGCGCACGTGGCGGCCACGAACTGCGGCGCGGGCGTGGACATCGAATGGATGGCCCGGATCCTCACGCGCTACCGGAAGGCGTGCAACCTGCCTCTCATGGCCATGCCGAATGCCGGAAAGCCCGTTCTCGAGGAGGGCCGCTTCGTTTACAAGCAGCCTCCCGAAGAAATGGCGGCCGGAGTGAAAGGCCTGCTCGATGCGGGCGCCAGAATCGTCGGAGCGTGCTGCGGCAGCACCGCCGCGCACATCGCGCTCTTCCGCGCCGTCCTCGACCGCGGGTAGTGGGCAGTTTGAAAAACCCAACGGTGGTCAGCGGGCATTGGGCCGGTTACCGCGTTTATCAGGAGTTAGCGAAACACCTCTACTGCTACCTGATGAATTTGGGAAGTACAGCCACGATGGCACGCCACGCGCAGGATCTTGCCGGAATCACTTGCTTGGAGCTGCCGGCTTAGCGGGCTCGGAAGCTGTCGGGGCTTTGGGCTTAGCCAGGAATTCATCCACGCGCTTCTTGAAGTCACCCTTGTCGTCATGCTCCCACCCGCTGAAGTTCGACACGACCTGCATCTCACAACCTTCACCCTTCGGCACCAAGGTGACGTGGTTGGTTCGCTGGAGGACCGCTCCGGAAACATTGGCATGAACAGAGTGCTTCACATTGTAGGAAGCCGTCATCTTTGTGTCGTCACTCTCCACGACGGTGTAGTTCTCGGGACTGCTAAGGGTGTCTTTGACCGCGCCCCACAGCTTGCTGCATGGAACGGGATAGCTGGTCTTGTAAGTCTTTCCGAATGCCGGCAGAGCAAGAACAAGCGACATCAAAGCCAGAAACAAAACTCTCGTCTTCGCCATGGCGCGTCTCCTCGTACGAATATGGCCCTCAGGGTCAAAACTGAACAGAAATCGGCGTTGCATATGGTACGTTCGACCACATCGCCGCTGACGCAGACAATCAATTCATAAGCGCGGCGTGCTGTTCTACAGGCGAAGCTTCGGTCTGGGCATTTGCGAACGCCCTGTCGGGCTGGTTCGTCTCTGCGATGAATTCCTCCACCCTGGTTCTTATTTGATCCCGGACCTGACGGAATAGGTGTTTTTTCACTTCTGGCTCGCCGGTCGCAACTTCGGGGTCGGATACGGACCATTTGAGTACGTTTCGCGTGAACGGATACACGGGGTATCGTTCGCGTGGCTCATCGCACACAACCACCGCGCAGCGAAAGGTTTCCCGGAACAGAGAAGGAATCTCGCGTGGCCGCTGAGTGGAGAGATCGATCCCTACCTCAGACATGACCTCCATCGCCAGGGGACTCACGTCCGCGGACTCGGTCCCGGCGCTAAGTGGAATGAATCGATCGCCCCCTAGAACACGTAAAAATCCTTCTGCAATTTGCGCCCGCGACGCACTTCCTCTCGACAGAAACAGAACTCTTGGTGTTTTGTCCATCGATCAACCTCCCGGCCGACAGGTGACTGCCGAGACTCCATCCGCCCGAGTAGCCGCGGAACCGATCTTATCCGAAGCACTGCGCTGGGTTCTGTGACCCTTGTCACCCTGTTATGACCCCATCGCGTGGCAAGTTTCTTGTTCTTGAAAAAGGGGAATCAAAGTTTCTTCGGAAATTACCGCCTGATAAGTCGGAAAAGCGGACTTGTCCGGTCAGCGCGTTTATCAGAAGTTAAGGTGTTGCAACTGAGGCAAAATAGAAGGCGGCCCGGGAGCTCGGGCCGCCCTTGATACTACTATCTCTTAAGGAAGGTCGCCTCAACGGTCAGGCCTTACGTCGGCGGAGCGTTTGGAGTCGGCGTTGTTTCTGCCGGTGTCCCCTATTGCTCGCTCCCGCTGAGTACTCCCTCCCTCTTTGCGACGTTCCTATTCTTTTTTTCAAAAGCTGGATGTGATCCCGGTCACGTGCAGCTGTGATCCGCGTCACAATCCGGTGCAGCCGCCAGCTGGAAGAAAGGTCATGGCTCGTTGCTTCTCCAGCAGATTATTCCGCGGAATGAATAGCTGCGACGGTGCACACTACCTCGCATGCTCCGCAATCGGTGCAGTCGTCGACTTTGACGAGGAGAGAACCATCGTCTTTCTTTTCGATAGCCTCGACCGGGCATGCCTCAAGGCAGTGATCGTCTTTCTCGCATTTTTCCTGCTCGATGATATACGCCATACAGCCTCCGTAGGATTTGGCAAGCTCTCCCCACCGCAGCCACGTTCCAAGACTACCGTCGCGGCGTGGATTGGTATGTGACGTTCATTACACAAGCTTGTGCCGCAGCTCACTACCGGCTGCCAGCCAAGGCCCGCCTCTTACCGCGAACTTCGTGCGACTGCGGCTTGTCATCCGCTGCAATCGAGGGGTGCGAGGCACATGCCGATTTCCGGAGCGCCCTTACTGGTTCTTCCAGCCGGTTTCGACGATCTGGGCCCTGTTTTGCTTGGCCATGTCTTCAAATTGCTGCTTGGCTCTTTGTGCGGACTGGAGCCCCGCGACGGTGGGCGAATAGCCGACCCGGCAGTCGACGGGATAATTGCTGGAATCCTTGTAGCCGTACTTCTTCTGAAGGAACGCGAAGTAGGGGGTTTGGAACGCGGCGGTTGCGTTCCGCTGGGCCCAGCCGTTTCCACGGGTTGCGCCCGCCGGTGGCGGCGGCATCACTGCCGCGAAGACATCGCTGAAATACATGACCGTACCGGAAGGCATGACAGTACCGGCCACCCCGGCCCATGCGGAGTTGCACCACACGTAATTTTGATTCGCCGCCGCCGTCGGCGCCTGCGATGCCGCCGTTTCTGCTGCCACTGCTGCCATTGAGGCTGCGGCCTGGGTGGGCGAATACTTCCAGTCCACCGCGACTACGTGGCGGCCGACCCTATCCACCCGTAGCATGCCTTGATGCATCATCGCCAAAAGCGACGGCCGGCCTTCTGTAGCGCATTGACCGGTGTCGTTCGCCAGATTGGTCATATCAATATCGTGAACATAGTTATCCCGGATATACACGATCCAGGCCTTGCTGACAGCGTCCGCATCCCAGTCTGCCTGGAATACCGGGCTGACATATCTTGTCTGGTTCAGGAAACCATTGGTCGCTGCCGACGTTGCCATGGTCGCGCCTCCAGCGGCAATCCACGTGCAGTAATACGTCGTCACGCGATGTTGCGGGAGATCGGGGCCGTTTTGTCCCTGCCCGAGTGCCGGCTGCCCATACCTCCACCCCGTGTCAATCACTTTCAACTTGGCGCGATACCCGGCGACTTCCTTTTGCAGCGCCTGGCCGTCGGCGACAGTCCAGAGCTGCCGGCACGTGATCCCCGCAGTCGTATGATATGTCGCCTGCAGATACGTGGAGAAGGCGGGCTCAAGGACCGGGATCGCGCCTCCGGTCTCGACATTGGTCTCGAAGGGGGCGCTGAAATACATCGTCTTGTAATTTGCATCCGACGGGTTGGGTGCCTGATTTGAGAAACAGAAGTTCAGGGAGGTCAAGCCGCCGCCAGCCGCCGCCACAGTACTGGGCGCAGTGTTAGCGGTCGGCGCGGCAGAAGCCGCCGGGAGCGGCGTGGAAACGGGGGGGCGCGCCGGAGCGGGTGCCGCGTGGCTCGCGGCAGGTGATGCGCTCCGATTGGACGTTGCGGCTGACGCTATTGCTGTCGCGCCGCGATATTTCCAGCCGGTCTCCATCACGGAATGACTTGCACGCTTTGCGGAGGCTTCGTCATCGCCCTTGTCGCTCTGCGCCGAAGTGAGGCTCTCTGAGATGGAACAAACGATGTTGGACGCGCCACCCGCATAGGAATATTTTTGTTTGAGAAATTGAGAATAGGCTTCCTGAATGTTGGTCCGGACGATTTCGTCAGTCTCGAAAGGGGCGGAGAAATAGACAACGCGGTTGTCCCAGCTCGAGGCGCAATAATAGACGGTCCCATCTGGAGACTGCGGTTGCGCCGACGCTTGCCGAGCGTTGCATAAGAAGAAAAAGCATGCGAGGCAAAGAGTAGCTGGCGGTATCGTTCGGCGCATGGGTTACGGCTCCGCTGGGTGACTGGATCGGCTGTAATTTCGAGAGCGGCGACATCATACGGCCCCTACGAGCGGGTAGCTAGCGATAACTTCGCTTTGAATTGCCCAATCCAAAGGAATGCGCCGCAATCGACTCAGCTTGAGAGTCCAAGTTCTGCCAAGTCCCGATACGTCGGATTACCGCACAAGTGGTCTATCAACATCTCGCAAAATGAACCACTACCCGACCGCGAGATATCTCCGCAAACGAAGCCGACCTCATATCCTCGGACCTCCATGCGCGTCCTGGAGGCCAGCGCCGTCTATTTCGCCCTCGTGTTCGCAGCGGGATTTGTGCTCGGCGCGATCCGCACGCTGTGGATCGTCCCCCGATTGGGTGCGAGAACGGCAGAGCTGATGGAGACGCCCGTCATGCTCGCCGTGACGTTTTTCGCGGCGCGGTGGATCGTTGGATGGTTCGCGCTGCCGCCCGCGTGGCCCGGCCGCGTGGGTGTCGGGCTCATCGCGCTTGGCCTCTTGCTCGTCGCCGAATTCACCGTGGTATTGCGGCTGCGCGGCCTGACGATTCGCGAATACCTCGCAACCCAAGACCCAGTATCCGGCACCGCCTACTTCATCTCGCTTGCGCTCTTCGCCGCGATGCCGGCTCTCGTCGCGCAGAAATGAAATTGCCGTGAACCCGCGTAACCTTCGCTTCTAAAGTTTTTCTCCTCCGTTGAACGCTTCGCTCTCTGTGTCTCCGTGGCCAATCGAAGATGCTCACCGTCCCCCAAATCGAAGCGCTGCGCAAAACGAACCCGCAGCTCTATGAAACGCTGAAGCGCCTCGCCGGAGCGTCGCTCGGCCCGAACCAGGGCTGGAATCTCGACCATCAGATCGCCGACGGCGAGAATTTCGCGCGCGTTGCCAGCGCCGCGCTCACGGCAGGGAAGATCGATCCGACGAAATCGGGCGTGCTGATGAAGGGCTCCGTGCCGCCGACGTGGTCCGGCGCGTTCACCTACGTCTCGACCACCTCGAGCCTCGCGTGGAGCTGGTCCGGCCTTTCGATCTATCGCGCTGACGGCACGGCCACCGCGATCCCCAACGGCTCCGTAATCGTCACCGGCCTCACGCCCGGCACCACCTACTATTTCTATCCATATTGGGACGACGTCGCCGCGTCGCTCGCGTGGGTCGCGGGCGGCGCGGGCTCTCCGGCGAACGCGCAAACCGCGAAGACGAATCTCGCCGCGCAGCAGCAGTCGCTTCAGGGACGCGTCCCGCTCTCGCAGGGCGCGATGGTCGCCGCAACGACAACCGTCGGCACCGGCGGCGGCTCGGGCGGCGGCAGCGGAAGCTGCCTGCGCGCCGGGACAATCGTGCTCACCAAAGAGCGCGGCACGGTCGAAATCGAAACGTGCAAAGTTGGCGAGCACCTGCGCTGTCCCGCGTCCGCCGGCGGAGAAGCGTGGACGCGCATCGTGCGCCTCGAGGTCCGCGACGCCGACACGTTCATCCGCCTGCATTTCTCGAACGCCGAGTCGCTCGACGTGACGCCGCACCACATCTTCACGCTAGCCGACGGCTCGCCGATGCGCGCCGAGCGCCTTTGCATGTGCGACATCCTGGTGGGCAGATTTGGCCGCGTCACGCTGCGCAAAATCGAGGTAATTGCCGAAAATGGGCAAAAAGTCACGGTCAGCTGCGAGCCGTCGCACCAATTCTTCGCCGGCCGCCACGCCGCTTCCATCCTGACGCACAACTACACCTTCAGTTCGTAATGCTATGCGGAATATAATGGACATATCCGAGCGGAACGGAAACGATTGACATCTACGATCGCTAGACGGCTTCGAATTCACTTGCTCGCGGCGATGACCGCATTTGCGGTGACGACTCCGCTTCTGGCTCAATCATTCGCGGCGAACTCTGGCGATGAGATTCAGCAGCGAGCGCGCCGCCTGGGCACCGGAGACACAGATGATCTCGCTGACGCCGAAGAACTGGCCCAAACTCCTTACGAGTCGATGGGAGCACTGATCGCCGAACTGCACACGATTCCTCATCCGGAGCGCGCCAAGCTCGTTCAGGACACCGACGCGGTAGAGCATATGATTTCGGTTATCGCCGCGCTACGGTACATCACGGGCGGAAACGACTTTTACATCACTGGCGGAAGGGACTTCTGCGCCGCTACGGAGTGGAAGTTTGGGCGCTCCCATGAGGAGGACAGTCGTCGTTACTGGCTTTACTTCAACAACCAGAAGTGCGTCACTTTCTTTGCGATTTGGCCCTCGCGCTACAGAGTCTATCTCGCACCGCTGGATGCCCAGCAGAAGATCATCTCGCAATGGCGCCGGTGGTATGCCGAGGACGGGAAATCCTACAGATACAAGGCGCCTCCTGAATCGCGCGAGGAAAACTCGCTGCTGTGGCAGTGCGCCCGCGGTGTTTACGCTCCTCCCAAAGACACGCATTGATATGGACGGCGATCGCAGTCCGTTTGAGTGCCTCGGTGGAAGCGCCATGAGTTGCGGAGCCGTCGCACCAATTCTTCGCCGGCCGCCACGCCGCCTCCATCCTGACGCACAACTACACGTTTTCGTCGTAGTCCCGAGGCGTCGATTAAGGGAGGCTGTCATCCCTCGTCCGTCACGGCGAATGAGGGATCGCCGATGCGAACCTACTACGTATACATTCTCGCCAGCGCTTCCGGAGTTTTGTATACCGGCGTAACCAACAATCTGCAACGCCGCGTCATTCAGCACCGACTCAAATTGGTCCCGGGCTTCACCAAGAAATACAACGTCACGAAGCTTGTCCACTTCGAAGTTTTCGGGCACGTAACCATGGCCATCGCTCGGGAGAAACAGATCAAAGCATGGACGCGAAAGAAGAGAGAGGCTCTGATTGAATCCAAGAATCCCGGGTGGATGGACCTAAGCGCAGAATGGTACCCAGAACCCCCGCCGCTGTGACTCGCAATCAGCTGTCGATCAAGAGCGCTTGTCATTCCGAGGCCGGCTTCTGGCCGAGGAATCTCTCTTAGGCTGTCCCGATGCACTCTTGTAAGGCAAGAGAGATCCCTCGTCCGCCGCGGCGGACTCGGGATGACACCGATGGTGCAGAGGCTGGTGTCACTTCAGCGCGGCGGCGAAGAGCGCCGTGAGCTTGCCGAACGCGCGCTCGGCCTGCGGCTGCTTGTAGGCGGCGCTGTCCGCGACGGTCCATCCGTGCAGCGCGTCGGCATAGACTTCGCTCTCGTACTTCCCGCCCCAGGACTTGAGCGCCGCGTTCAGTTTGTCGATCGCCTCCTGCGGCATCGACTGATCCTTCACCGCGTGCCCAAAATAGAGTTGCGCCTTCACGCGCGGCAGGACGAGATGCGGGCTGTTGGGCTTGTCGGTAAGAAGGCCGCCGCCGTGAAATGACGCGACCGCGCCGATCCGGTCCGGCCGCGCCGCGGCAAAGCGCAGCGCCATCTGCCCCGAGTAGCAGTAGCCGACCGCGCCCATCATCGCGCCGCTCACCGACTTCTGCGTCGCGAGGTAATTGACGTAGCTCCCCGCGTCGCGCTCCATCACCTCCGGCGTCAGCGGGCCGGCCAGCTCGCCGAAGCGCTGCATGGTGCGCGGGTCGCCGGCAAAATTCGGCGGAAAGTCGAAGAGCACCCCTCGCGCCGTGCGGTAAAACGGGTTTGGCAGCAGGACGGTGTAGCCCTGCTCTGATAATCGCTTCGCCATCGCGCGGTGCGACGGACGAATGCCCATGATGTCCGGCAGGTGAATCACGCCCGGCCGTTTCCTCCCGTCTTCGGCCTCGTAGAGAACTGCGTCGCACGTTCCATCGGCCATCTTGATCTCGATCTCTTTTTCGATCATTGCTCCTCCGTTCGCTCCCGGCGCATGAGGTTTTGAATCCGCGCTGCACAGGCTACCATAGGACCGGATTCCGCGAGGAGGGCCTCATGGCCGGCAGCATGGGAATGATCGAATACAAAGACGCCAGTCCCGAGGTGCGCGCCGTTTACGACGACATCATGCGGACGCGCCAGGTCGACTGGATCAACAATTTCTGGAAAGCGCTGGCGAACGATCCCGCATCGTTGAAACGCACGTGGGAATCGATCAAGCAGATCATGGCGCCGGGAGCGCTCGATCCGCTGCTGAAGGAAATGATCTACGTCGCCGTGAGCGTGACGAACCAGTGCGGCTACTGCATCGCGTCGCACACCGCCGCGGCCCGCAAGCGCGGCATGACCGACGCGATGTTTCACGAGCTGATGGCCGTCGTCGGCATGGCCAACGAGACCAATCGCCTCGCCGCCGGCTACCAGGTCGAAATCGACGGGCAATTCAAGCCGCGCTGAAACGGTGGGGAAGGCGCGGCGACGCCACGAATTGGAAGGGCGGAGTTTTAACTCCGCCGTGAACGACGGCGCGCAGCAACAATGCAATCTTTGTGGGTCGCACCTTCAGGTGCGACATAAAGCCTGGCGCGCCGCGCCGACCACTGCGCTGCACTTCTCGCAGCATGTCGTCCGTCGTTCCTGGGATTTCTCCTGGGCACTCCATGACCGGCAAACGCTACTCATGACGACGCTCGGCGACTGGCAGCGCCACGCCGCGCGCTTCGCGAATTCGCATTTCATCGTCCTCGATCCGCGCGACGCCGATGCGGATTCACGTGATGGCGCTACGCCAATTGGCAGCGGCTCCGTAGGGGCGGGTTTCAGACCCGCCCCTACAACCGACGACGCGGAGCAGCGCGACGCTACGCCAATCCTCGTCCTCATCGAAGCGGACGAAGGCGTCCACCTCTCGCTCGAGGACGAGCCCGCATTCGAGCCGTTCCCGCATCCGCTCGCGCAGAAGCCGATCTCGGACGCCGCGCAAGCCGCGCTCGCGCCACACGGCGTCGCGCCCGGCGCCACGACATTCGACGCCGCCGAAGCCCTCGCACGCGTCCATCCGCTCCTCCGCCACAGGGTCTTCTGACACCCCGAAGATTCAGTAACTCACATGGAGACCCGAAATGCCCAACATCAACGGCAGGTTTTACATCAATCCCACCCACGGTCAGGCGCTCGAGGACGCGCGGCTCGCTGACGTTGTTTCGCAGCAAAACAGGCCGCAAACTCAAGCGAGGCAAGACGAGGGTGGCCACTAGGTCACGATCGACGGTCGGCATGTCCTAATCCGAGACACCCAACAGAAAATCGTGCGAGTTGCGAAGAAGTACAACGATAGCTCCGCCTGGGCCTTCTCGAAGCGGAAGGACAATTTTCCGCCTGGCACTGACAAATGCAACAAATACGTGTATGACGTGGCCAAGGAAGCCGGGGCGGAAGCCTTAACCAAAGGAAGCGATGGCAACATGCGACCGCCGCTGGCCGGCGAATGGGCAAGTCCAGATGTGAAGATTCCAAATTGGGAAGTCCTGGCAGGGAAAGACGTGCCTCAGCCCGGTGACGTCGCCGCATATCCGCTTCCAGGCCATCCCACCTACACCGGGCATTCGGGAATCGTCACCTCAGTTGATGCCGACGGGACCGTACACGCCATCGCGGCTCACGAGGATGTGGTCGGCCCCGATGACAAGTTCAACAGGGCTGACGGCCGAATGGTAACATACCGGAGATTCACGGGAGGTCGATGATGGCGCTGCCCACTCTGGGTAAAGCGGCGCGGCCTTTGGTGGTCGCCGTAGGACTTTTCCTCGCGTTACACCCGAACAGGACTGAAGGCCAAAACACACCAACCATCGTGGAAGTGTATAAAATTCCGCGAGGAGTCGCATACAGGGTCGATTCTAAACCCGCCGATCTCACAGCAACGACGAGCTTGCTCCACCTTCTCGCCCTCGTTTACGAAAAGCGCGGGGCGGACGCCCCGGTTGTTGTGCTCCTGGATCCCCGCGTGCCGATCGATCAAATTTGGAACGTGGACGGCACTGCGGGGAAGGCGCAGCTCACCAACCTTCGTTACTTCGTAATCAACCGAGACACGCAAAAGATGGTGGAGATCAAGTGGGGATCGGCCGTGCCATATTCGAAAAACCCACCTATTGACCCGGATCCGCTAAGCCTATTCCCGGAGCGGCACTAGCCAAGTCCTCTCTTACTCCACGACCCGTCCTCCGAGGCCGGCGTACCTCCAATCCTTTGTGCTCATCCGCGAATACACGCCCGCCGATCTCGACGCACTGCGCCGCATGCACGCGCGGCAGGGCTTCGACTACGCGTTTCCCGATCTCGCCGACCCGATTTTCGTCTCGAAGCTCGTCGTCGAGGACGACGACGGCCGCGCCGTGATGGCCTCGCTCGCGCGGCTCACCTGCGAGATGTACCTGCTCGTCGATCGCGAGGAAGACGATCGTAGCGCCGGCTTCCGGCTGGAGGTTTTGACTTGCGCGGGCGCCATCGAAAGTCGCCGGCAAGATGCCGGCGCTACTAAGCGAGCCTTCGCGCATCAGCGTTACGAATGGCTTCTCGCTCTGCATCGCGCTGGCGAACAAGACCTGCTCGCGCGCGGCCTCGACGACGCGCACGCATGGCTCCCGCCGACGATCGCGCGCCGGTTTGGCCGCCGCCTCGAAGCGCTCGGCTGGATCCGCGACGACGCCTGGACGCCCTATTGCCGTAGGTTGGTGCGAGAATAATGATGCCCTGCAGTTGCTGCGGTTCAACTGGAAATCAGAAGGCTGAGAGCGGCCGCATCAATAGCACCACCTCTGAATGGACCCAGTCCGTACTCGTCGAGCTGTGGTTCATCGAACCAAACCCAATAGACCGTCCTTGGTCCCTTTCCAGTCGACCCCTCACGAGTCAGGCCATTCCATGGGCCGCTAATCGCGATGACCTGGGGCGGCGGCTCGGAGATTGTTCCAGCCGCGCCTTTCGCCCAGTAGTAGTTATTTGAGATAAGGACTCGATCGCCCGAAGAAAAGCCACTCGCGCCTTCGACCATGGGTTGAGGGTAACCCAGTGACTTCACCGCGTCTATTCCCCCGAGAATATCCAGGAGATTGCCATGTCCCGCGCAGCACAAAGCCGCACACGCCAGCTCACCGACCAGGAACTCGCGCAGCAGAACCAGCTCATCTCGCAATCCAACCAGCAGGGCCAGCAGGACCGCACGCTGATGATGCCGACGATCCAGAGCCTGCTGACCAGCCAGGGCTACACGCCGCAGCAGCAGTCCGCGATCACGCAGCAGTCGCTCGGCGCCGCCAACACGGCGTTCGACGCGCTCCGCCAGCGCGCCGCGAATCGCCTGGCCGCCACGAACAACTCCGCCGGCTACGGCGACACGCTCGCGCAGCTCGGCCGCCAGCAGGCGCAGACCGACGCCAGCCAGACGCAGCAGAATCAGATCGCGTTTGCGAATCGCCAATTGCAGGAGCAGCTCGCCGGCCTCAACGCGCTCGGACAAACTTACGGCATCGACACGAACCTGCTCGGGAAGGCGATGGGCGTCCCCTCGGAGCTGCTCAGCGTCCGCCAGCGCGCTTCAGGCAGTTCGAGCAGCGGTCTCGGCGGCATGTTCGGCCTCGGCGCCGGCATCGCCTCGCTGTTTGGCTAGTCGAGAGGTAGTGTTGGGTTTTCAAGAGAAGGCTCCGCGGTGGGCGTTTTGCGCCTTTTCCCCGGCGGATGCGACTCGCAAATTGCCGCAAGTTTGGGGCGCCTCACGATTCACCAATTACTAGTCGCTCGCCACTCCCGAAGCTTCGGGATCACTCGCCACTATCCACTTTCCTCCATGCACGCACTTCTCAACTCCAATTGGTGGACGTTCGGCTTGGCGTTCCTCGCGCAACTCGTCGTGTGTCTGCGCTGGGTCTACCGCCGCATTCGCAACGACGAGCTCACTCGCGCGTTCGTACACGACATGGCGACGAACCACTTGCCGCACATCTACGAGCGCCTGGAAAAACTCTGCCAAGAGCAGGGAATTGACCGCACGCCGCTCCCGCCCATCCGCTGGCTCGACCTGAACAATCGCCCGCGCGACTGAACTCGCCGATGCCCTCATCACAAACCGCCGTAGGGGCGGGTTTGAAACGCGCCCCTACGAATTTGAGAATGGCGCCGCGCATCCGCTTCTAGTTGCGTACCGGCCACCGCTCGCGCCGTTGGCCTGCCTTGTGGGTCGCACCTTCAGGTGCGACATAGAAGTGGGCGCAGAGCGCCTTCTATTGCGCTGGTTCTTTCGCAGCATGTATTTGTGATTGGGGTTGGCCGCTTCGCTGCCGCCGCGGCCCGGTTCTCTCGGAGGGATACAGCCTAGTGGAAGCGAGCGACGACGAGCACGACGAGTACATGCTGCACGGTCCGCGCGACGAGTGACGCGACAATCGTAGACTCGAGCCCTCGGCGCGTGTACAGCCAGCCGAGACCGATGCTGCCCGGCAAGACCGCCAGCAGCCCGCGCGCGGCGACGATCCACCGAGGGTCGCTCGGGATCAACAGGTTGCCGATGGCACTCAGCATCGCCGCATTGCCCGCCGCGTGCGAGGTGAAATAGAAAACGGCGCCGATCGCCGCGACGATGAGTATCGTGGCCCACAGAACTCCGCGGCTCGCCGGTCCCGGCGCGTCGCGCCTGATTCGCATCAGAAGCCACGCGATCCCCGAAATCCACAACAGACGATCGAGCGCGCCCGATATCGCCCCGGTCACATCGAGGAGCGCAGATGAGCCGGCCGTAAGCGGCGGCCCGGCGAATCTATTCAACTTCTCGGAAAGTTGTGCCCCGGCGGGAGAGTTGAGAATTTTCTCCGCATCGCGATGAGCAGCTTGGCGATTGGGATGAAACACCGGCAGATCCGGCGTCACGGAAAACGCTCCGACGATCAAACCAACGAGCAGCGTGGGCACCAGCAGGGAACTCAGATTCGGATAATCCCGCTCGCCGCGCAGCGCCGCTTCGAGGATGGGCGCGCCCAGGCCGACTGCGTGCGCTGCGAGCAGCCCCACGCCGACGGTGATCGCCAACTCGAGGACAATCTCCGCCCCTTCGAGGCCCGCGAGCGACGACCCGTGCAGCTCGTGACTCTTGAGGAAAAGATAGTGAGCCAACGGCGTCACCGGCAGCTTCGCGATGTATGCCTCAGCGGCGCCGGCAGCGACGCCGAGTCCCCACATAATCCAGAATTCACGCCAAAACAGTTTCTTGTCCATGACGGAGTGACGGGGCTGCGCGCCCCGGTGCATTCAGTTTCATCTGCGCGGCGCCAAAACGCCAACGCCATCGCCCGCCCCGTGCGCAACAAATCAACGTGCCCCGCCGCGCGCCCGCATGGCCGCCCGTGCGGCCTGGAGCAGTTCGCACGCCACAAAACGGAAGGGCGGGGATTTATCCCAGCCGCAAAAAGGATGCGCGAAGCGCATTCGCAGCATGTAGTCGAGTTTCCGGACGCGCGCCGTGGGGAGCCCCGGCTCTTGGTGGGTCGGAGCTTCTGCGTCGGTTGCGTCCCGACGCTGTTTGTCGGGAAGCTCCGACATTAATCAAGTCGCGCGGAGCGCTATCCGATGCACAGCATTCCTCGCAGCAAGTACTCGGCTGTCGCATTATCTGGTCACTGCGTCTTTGCCTCATATCCTCCATGCCTCCTCCCGCTGAATTGATCGCGCTCGCTCGCGCCACCGCCGCGCGCCACGCGCTCGATCCCGCGCTCGTCTGCGCGGTCGTCGAGCAGGAGTCTTCGTGGGAGACGCACGCGATCCGCTACGAGCCCGCGTTTCGCGCGCACTACGTCGCGCCGCTCGGCCTTCCGCCGACCGAGGAAGTTGCGCGCTCGATTTCCTGGGGGCTGATGCAGGTGATGGGACAGGTCGCGCGCGAGCACGGCTTCAGCGGAAAATTCCTCAGCGCGCTGTGCGAGCCGCCTGCCGGACTCGACATCGGCTGCGCCGTCCTCGCCGCCAAAATGACGATCCGATCAGGATCGTCATCCCGAGGGAGCAACGCGACCGAGGGCTCTCTCTCGCCCGCCGCAGAGGATATCGCGCGTGCCCTCGCGCTCTGGAACGGCGGAGCGAACCCCGACTACGTGTCGCAAGTCCTCGCCCGCGTCGCGAGCTACCGCAGGAAGGGCTCCCAGGTCGACGGTTAGTCGAGCCTGGGAGATCGAGTCCGCCCCCGTGAAATCGCAACTGACGTGGTCGCTCACCGACTTTCGTATCTGGTGGCGTACCGGAGCGCGCTACCGCTGGCTTCGCGCGCTCAATCTTGCGCCGTCGCGCAATCTCACGAATTTCGGAGACGTCCTGTGAAATCGTCGCCGCTCCCGCCACGAAACGGAGGGGCGGGGTATGCATTCCGGACGCTCCTGCGGAACGCAATGCATTGCGCTGATCCTGTCGCGGCAAGTTCCCGGACTGCATCGTCGCGGCGGCACGCTCCACGAATCTCCGTTCACCAATCACGAAATACCAATCACGAGTCACCAGTCACGAATCACGGACTTTCCCATGACACGCCGCACACTCGAAATCGCCGCATTTTCCGCAGCGCTGCTATTCGCCGCACTGGCCATCCACGCGTGGCTCGCGTCCCGCGACGAGCAGATGCGCCTCGCCGCGACTCTCTCCGCGCAAAAGCAGCTCATCGACGCCGCCGACTCCCGCGAACGCTCCCGCCAGACCACCCTTGACGTCACGCTCGCGCAAATCGACAAACTCAAGCGCGCCGCGCAAACGCCCGCGCAAATCGTGCGCGATCTCCCGAAATATCTCCCGCTTCCTCAGCCGATCACGCTTTCGACCGTCGGCGCATCTGTCACGGCCCAGACGGAGAAGGGAATTGCCCTGCCTGAAACTTCCGCCACCAACCGTGTAGCTCAGGGCGCAAGCCCTGAGGCCTTGTCTTCAGGGGGTCGGACCTTCAGGTCCAACATAGAAGGACCGCGCGGAGTGCCTTCCTCTGCGCAGAATCTCTCGCAGCAAGTCCTCGCGCCTCAATCGTGCAGCCCGCCCAGCGACTGCTCCGCGCAAATTCCCGCCGCAGACCTGAAACCCCTCTACGATTTCGTTCAGGACTGCCGCGCGTGTCAGGCGCAGCTCGCCGCCGCCCGCCAGGACAAATCCGACGACGGCGCAAAGATTGCCGCCCTCACCCGCGAACGCGACGCCGCGATCACCGCCGCAAAGGGAGGCAGCTTCTGGCGGCGCCTGCGTCGCAACACGATGTGGTTCGTCGTCGGCGCAGGTTTTGGCGCAGCCGGGGGCTACGCCGCCAAGCATTAGCATCCGCCATTCCCGCGTCACGTATTTGTCGCGCTGACCTCTGCGCCTCCGTGGCGTGGCTGGCTGAGCGGCCACGCCGTTTCGCTGCGCAGTCTCTATCGCAGCAAGTCGTCTTGCCGTCGACTTTCGATCCTCGTTGTCCGCCGCAGCGCGTGTTCCACCGGTGTGAATTCGCCTGGCCGGGGACTCCGAGCTTTTCGGAAGGGAACCCAATTGGGCTGAACAAGCAGGGTGCAACACCCGACCTTCGGGCACCGCGGCCACCCCCGTACCCCACTGGCGCACCCACAGGGCCGGCACACCATCAATCCAACTGACCACCGCCAGCCCGAGGCCCCGCTGCGAAGCGACCCCCTTCGGGACAGGCGCTTGTCTCCCCCTTCGTCGAAAGATCCACCATCCATTTCCGACATGAAGTCAACGCGCGCAGATCCCTCTCGTAAGCGGGGCCCGGGCCCGCATGACAGCACAGGCATTCCTCTCTCCCCGTCGGCAACGCTGCGCCGGACATCAGCGCGTCTTTCGCTCTGCCCGTCAATCTGGACCTCCCTTCAACTTCCCGGAAGTCCGTTAACCTAAAATGGGGCCCTTCGGGCTCGCTTTTCGCCCCCCCTCGGCGAGTCCGTTCGCCCGATTAACTGCACCCCATAATCACCTTTACTTCTCCAAATGAATATTATGTCTACTATGGGGCGGGGTGACGGGGGCCATGCCGAGTCAGCGCGGCGTGAGGCGAGGGTAGCGGGAGCGCAAGAGTGCTCGTTCGCTTGCGTACGATTCTGCGCACGACACTTCGACAACTGCAATGTCCTGGACCAGGAGTGAATTCACTAACGTTCTTCAATGTTCCGTCGACCCGACCTCCGCGTGAGATTTTTGACGCTTGGACTAATTGCTACAGACTAACCGGGGCGCGAATTGCTCGACATTTTGGCCGCCTGCCATACGCTGACCCCTGGGTTAGATCGTCGAGGCTAGCACTGCCTACAACCGACCAGACCAGGCCGACATTGCGACAACCTGCCACAGACTAACGCCTTCGTTAGATGGTCGAGGCTCGAACCGCCTAGAACCGACCAAGCCGGGCACGGGATGTTCGACGTTTCGACAGCCTCGCGAAAGCCCCCCGCGGCGGCCAATGCTCGACCCTTTGAAGGCCCACCACCGTCCCCCCGGCGAAGAATGGTCGACCGGCGGAGACCTGCATGGGGTGAACCAAGCGCGAATTCAGGACCGCTCTTCAACGTGCCATCAAAGTGCCCCCGTGTGAGATGGTCGACGCTTATAACTTACCTTTCACGGCTCCCGGAATGCTTGAAGGCTGGGCTACGTGCAAAGGACTAACCTGAGCGTGATGTTTCCAAGGCCCCCGTGCCTTGGGGAAAACGTATTCACGGGGTGAGTGGGATAGTCGAGGCTCGGACTACGTACACGCGACCAACCCGGGCGGCGTGAATTCACCAGCGTTCGATTACGAACATGACCTGCCCCGGCGCTAGATGGTCGAGGCTTGACCTACCTCTCATAGCGCGTGGAATGCTCGACCCGTAGACTACGTACGACAGGGTAAGCCGAGCGTGAAGTGCTCAACACCTTGGCTACTTGCAACAGATTTCCCCCGTGTGGGTGTGACGGAAGACGTTTGGACTACCTGCTACAGACTGCCAGCGAGTGAGAAGCTCGGCGATTCGCCAACCTGTTAGACTGGCCCGGGCGCGAGGGGAGTTGGCGGCAAATGCTTGGCACTCCGGTCCACGTTTGGGTGGTTTTTGGCGTTGCGATTGTGGTGGCAATCGCGGTCGATCTCGGTGTGTTTCACCGCAAGGCGCACCGGATTGGGCTGAAGGAGGCGCTGGCCGAGAGCGCCGCGTGGATCGTCGTCGCGCTATTGTTCAATCTGTGGGTATACCACGCGCGCGGCCATCAGGCGGGGCTTGAGTTCCTGACCGGGTACCTTGTCGAGAAATCGCTGAGTGTCGACAACATATTCGTATTTCTGCTGATCTTCCAGAGCCTGGCCGTTCCCGCCCAAGCGCAGCACAAGGTGCTTTACTATGGAGTCGTTGGGGCGCTGGTGATGCGTGCCGCATTTGTGTTTGCGGGCGTCGCGCTATTGCGCAGTTTTCACGTGGTCCTATTTGTGTTCGGGGCGATCCTGTTCTTGACGGCCGTGCGGATGCTGCTGCCGAGCGCTTACATGGTGAAGCCGGAGCGGAACTGGCTTGTGCGGCTCGTACGGATGGCGGTGCCGGTGACTACGCAATACGAAGGCGAGAGTTTCTGGGTTCGCCGGAGAGGGAAATGGAACGCCACGCCGTTGTTGCTGGCGCTGGTGGCGGTGGAGGCCACGGACATTCTCTTCGCGGTCGATTCCGTGCCGGCGGTGCTGGCCATCACGCGAGACAGCTTCATCGCGTACTCATCGAACGTCTTCGCGATTCTTGGGCTGCGCGCGCTGTATT
This sequence comes from Candidatus Acidiferrales bacterium, assembly GCA_035604415.1. GTDB lineage: Bacteria > Acidobacteriota > Terriglobia > Acidiferrales > UBA7541 > Palsa-295. Next base: position 42,981 of record DATNIN010000033.1, on the reverse strand, counting down.
TCGGACTCGCGGATGTGTTGCCGCGATTCCGATTTCTGCGGTCGGGGCTTGCTGCAATTCTTCTGTTTACGAGCGCAAAGATGGTTGCGAGCGATTGGCTTCCGATGTCCACCGGGTTGTCGCTCGGTGTCATCCTCGGAATCGTGGCTGTGATGGTTGCAGCGTCCGCGGTGTGGCCGGGCAAGGAAACGGCGACGCACTAACCGCGAGGGGTGAGTTCCCTTCTCGTGCTTCGCAGATTAGCTGACTCCAAAAGCCGACACTTCCGCTAGAAAGCAAACCGTGTGCGGATGGGCGGCATGGCGCCAAGCATGTGCGCCTGGGCGCAGCATGCTGCGCCCCTACGAGAACAACGGAATTCGGAACGACGGGAGCCAGCTTTCCATTGATCGTCTGTACGGAGAAAAAGACACCCGGGAGGAGAGGCCCGGGTGTCCGACTGCGATGCTCCCGCCAGGGAGTGAAGCGACCGAGGACTGAATCGAGCTTAGTGCTGACTCGCGACGTTCATGTTGTGGATGCCGGAAAAAAGGAAAACTCCGGTGCTCAGGGATTGCGGCACCCACCAGGTGTGCCGCAGAAAGTTGTTCTGGCTGCGCTGCATGCGGCGCCCGACGTAGTCCAGCAGCACGGGACCGACCTGAATCGCCGCGTAGATGCCCGGCGAATGGGCAAATGGACGCATGAGCGGGTCGCCTTCCGTCGCCCCGGTGCCGATCGCCCGGCGCGTGGAGTAGGCGTCGAACGTGGCGGCGCTGTGCTGCGCGGCCGAAAGGATCAGCCAATTGCGGCGCGAGGGCATCTCCAAAACCCGGATGATCTCTACGGGCTTCGCGGGCTGCAATTCCGGGACGCGAACCGTCGAGAGAGCCCGGGAGTTCTCCGAGGAGCCGTCAAACGCGGTTTCGGCATACGAACTCGATGAAGGTGCGCTCGAAGCGCCCCTGGCCGCAGCCGTCCGGCTCGTGGCCGACTCGGCAGGAGCAGGAGTCGCAGGGGCGGCTTTGGCGGCGGGCGTCAGGGGCTTGAGCGCGACGTCGGGCAGCGCCTGTGTTGCCGGCGCCAATTGAAAAAGCAGAGCGGCAATTGCCAGTACCATGGAAGGAGAATCTCCTTTACGCCTAACAGGGATGAGGAAAGCATGGGTACTACCATTTAGGGACGAAGCTAAGCCACGTAGTTTCAATAGATCAGCAAGGATCGGCGGGCCAGAAACGGTGATTTGGGAGGGCAAGTACTATTCAAGTGGCAAGCGTTTTCCACTTAGTCCTCATCGAGGATACAGGTGGGCGCCCGTTCCCTGCCGTGACCTCGAGCAGGCTTACTTGGCTGCGGAAACGGACTTCAGGCTGGCACGGGCTGCGACGAGCGTGCGATCGATGTCGTCGTCCGTGTGAGCGGCGGAAACGAACAGGGCCTCGAACTGGGAGGGAGGCAGGAGAATGCCTTGCGCGAGCATCTCGCGGAAGAAGGCGGCGAAGCGGGCGGTGTCGGATTTTTTCGCGCCGGAATAGTCGCGGACAGGCTCGGAGGAGAAGAACAGGGTGAGCAGAGAGCCGGAGGCGTTGACCCTTCCGGGGACGCCCGACTCCCGCAGGGCGGCGCGCAGGCCGCCGGCTAGGTGAGCCGCCTTCTTGTCGAGCTCGGGATAGAAGCCCGGGGCCTCGAGCTTCGGGAGTGTCGCCAGGCCGGCGCGCATGGCCAAGGGGTTCCCGGAGAGAGTCCCCGCCTGATAGACAGGGCCGAGCGGCGCAATCATGTCCATAATCTCGCGGCGACCGCCGTACGCTGCGACCGGCAGTCCTCCGCCGATGATTTTGCCCAGGACGGTCATGTCGGGATGGACGCTGAAGATGGCTTGGACGCCGCCGTAATTGAAGCGGAAGCCGGTGATGACCTCGTCGAAGATGAGGAGAGCGCCGTCGCGCGCGGTAATTTTGCGCAGCGATTCAAGGAAGCCGGGCTCGGGCAGAACGACGCCCATGTTGGCGGCTACCGGTTCGACGATGACGGCGGCGATTTTGCCAGCGTGCTCGGCGAAAATGCGCTCGACGGCGCTGGCGTCGTTGTACGGAGCGTTAAGCGTGAGGCGCGCGAGCGCTTCGGGGACGCCGGGGCTCGAGGAAATGCCGAGAGTCGCGAGGCCGGAGCCTGCTTCGGCGAGAAAGCTATCGGCGTGGCCGTGGTAGCCGCCCTCGAACTTGAGGATGAGGTCGCGCTTTGTGAAGGCGCGGGCGACGCGGATGGCGGACATGGTCGCCTCGGTGCCGGAGCTGACGAAGCGGATCCGCTCGATCGACGGAATCGCGCGAGCGATGCGCTCGCCCAGCTCGATTTCGAGCGGCGAGGTCATGCCGTAGCTCGTGCCGCGGCGGGCCTGGTCGGCGATGGCCGAAACAACGTCGGGTTGCGCGTGGCCGAGAATCAGCGCGCCCCAGGAGCAGACGTAATCGATGTACTCGCGACCGTCGGCGTCGATGAGATGCGAGCCGGTGGCGCGGTCGATGACGAGCGGAGTGCCGCCGACGGCGCGAAAGGCCCGGACGGGGCTATCGACGCCACCGACGAGAATTTTCTGGGCGCGGTCGAAGAGATCGGAAGAACGGCTCACGGTGGAATCATATTACGGATGACGGGAGAGAAAGACAAAATCACACTTACAGAAGTAGTCCAAAGAGTCGAAGACAATTCACCGCAGAGACGCAGAGATCGCAGAGAAAACCTTCGCTCCGCAGGAAACGCCCGGCTCAGGGCGCCGCAACCACAGGCGAATGGGCAGCGGACCGCCAAGAATCTGCGCCGGGCACGATATATCGTGCCCCTACGGAAGAAAACAAGCAGGACACAAACAGAAGCAGATCCCTCGTCGTCCGCTACCGCGGACTCGCTCGGGATGACAGTCCTGATTGGATTGTCATTTAAGCCAGCGGGCGACATCTTTGGCGTGATAGGTGAGGATGACGGAGGCGCCGGCGCGCTGGATGCTGGTGATGATTTCGAGGACGATGCGCTGCTCGTCGATCCAGCCCTTTTGCGCGGCTGCCTTCACCATGGAAAATTCGGCGCTGACGTTGTAGGCGGCGATGGGAACGTCGAAGCGGTCGCGGACGCGGGCGATCACGTCGAGATAGGGAAGCGCGGGCTTGACCATGATGATGTCGGCACCCTCTTCGAGATCGAGAGCGACTTCGCGGAGAGCCTCGCGGGCGTTCGCGGGATCCATCTGATAGCTGCGGCGATCGCCGAACTGCGGCGCGGATTGCGCAGCCTCGCGGAAGGGGCCGTAGAAAGCGGAACAGTATTTCGCCGCATACGAGAGGATGGCGACATCCTGGAACTTGGCTTCGTCGAGCTTGCAGCGAATCGCGGCAACGCGGCCATCCATCATGTCCGAGGGCGCGACGATATCGGCGCCGGCACGCGCGTGCGACAGCGCGGCCTCGGCGAGAAGCGCGAGGCTCGGATCGTTCAGGACCTCGCCGTCCTTGATGACGCCGCAGTGGCCGTGGCTTGTGTACTCGCAGAGGCAGACGTCGGTGAGGACGAGCAGATCGAGCTTCGCTTTGCGGATGGCCTGAATCGAACGCTGCACGGCGCCTTTCGGAGACGCGGCTTCCGAACCGGTCTCGTCCTTCTTTTCCGGCAGGCCGAAGAGAATGACCGCGGGAATGCCGAGATCGGCGACTTCGCGGCATTCTTCGACGATCTGGTCGGGCGACTGCTGATACACGCCGGGCATCGAGCTGACTTCAGTACGGACCTTCGAGCCGGGGCAAGCAAACATCGGATAGACGAGGCCAGCCGTCGAGACGCGCGTTTCGCGAACGAGGCCGCGAAGGGCTTCGGTGCGGCGCAGGCGGCGCGGGCGATGAGTTGGAAATGTCATTGACCTGCCGCTCCTAGACGGGCACGTTGTCTGAAATAGTCCGCGGTCGCTTCGGAAAGTCCCGCCGCAGACGTGGTAGAGGCCTCAATCGCCACTTCCAGGCCGTCCCGCCTTATTGCGTTCGATGTCGTCGGCCCAATTGAAGCGATCACTATCTTACCCGATAGCCGCCGCAGAGTTTCGACTCCAATTTCGCCAATCAAATGCCGATATGCGGACGGACTGAAGAACGTGATCACATCCACTGCGCCCTGGCGAACGGCTTCCAGCGCCTCTGAATCCAAGGGTGGCGCGATTGTGCGATATGCAATGACTTCGACGACTTCTGCTCCAGCACTTCGGAGGCTCTGAGGCAGAGTCGAGTTGGCCTGATCGCTGCGCGGCAGGAGCACGCGTTTCCCTCGCACCATTTCAAGTAACGCTTGCGCCAGCGCCTCGCCGCTCGATTCGGCCGCTTCGTAGTTTGGGATGAATCCGACGCTCCATGCTTCGTCGCTCGTGGCAGATCCAATCACGGCAATGTTCGGCGTCAGCAAAAGTTGGTTCACACGGTCCAGGGGAAATTCAAGAACCTTAAAGCGCTTCGCCAGAAATTTCACGGCGTTGCGGCTGGTGAAAACGACCCAATCGAATTTGTCGAGTTCGGAGACGGCGCGATCAAGGGGCGCGGGATCTTCTACCTCTGCGAGAGCGATGGTGGGGAGCAAGAAGACCTCGGCGCCAAAGGATTCCAGGGCGCTCACGAAGTCGTCCATTTGCTCAGGTGCGCGTGTGACGACGATGCGCTTCCCTTTCAAAGGTCGATCCAAGTAAAAGGGCATCACACGACCCTACCCGCCAAGCGGAGGATGCGGTCGGCGCCCGCGTCGATCAAAATCTGGCCCAAGCGCTTCCCTACCCCGGCGGGATCGGCGGACGACCCGCGTTCCTCGCGGCGCACGAATTCCTTGCCGTCGACTGAAAAAACCGCCGCCTCGATGAGGATTTCGGCGGATTCGGAGGCGCGCGGAGCACTTCCCTCAGGGGCTAAAGCCCCTTCTTTTGATCCCCCAGCATTGTCGGAGCTAAAGCTCCGACCCCCTAAAGAACCAGAGCCCACCAGACGGGCCCACGCGCCGAGGGGAACCTGGCAGCCGCCCTGGAGCTCATGCAGGAGAGCGCGTTCGGCGGTGACACACGCGCGCGTTTCGGCATCGTCGAGAGCGGCGACCATATCCGACGTTTGGCGATCGCCGGAGCGCGTTTCGATTCCGAGGGCGCCCTGGCCGACGGCGGGGAGCATGACGTCCGCATTCAGGACTTGCGACACGCGGGCGGTTGCACCCAAGCGATTCACACCCGCCATGGCGAGCACGACGGCGTCGAATTCTCCGGCGTCAAGTTTCTTCAGACGCGTATCGACGTTGCCGCGCAGATCGACGGCCTCGAGATCCGGACGATAGTGGCGAAGCTGCGACTGGCGTCGCAGGCTGCTCGTCCCGACGCGCGCTCCCTGCGGCAGCCCTTTCAGCGTGCGGCCGCTACGGGAGATCAGGCAGTCGCGCGGGTCTTCGCGCCGAGTGATCGCCGTGAATGCAAGGCCGCGAGGAATCTCCGTGGGAACATCCTTCATGCTGTGAACGGCCAGGTCCACCGTGTTCGCAAGCAGCGCGTCTTCGATTTCCTTGATGAAGATGCCCTTCATTCCCGATTCCGATCCGATCTGCTCGTTGATTTGAGCCACCGGCGCGGACTGAAGCCGATCGCCGGAGGTGCGGATGCGGACGATTTCCGTTTCGATACCGTGAAGTTGCGCGAGTCGAGCGGCGATGTGGTTGGCCTGCCAGAGGGCGAGCGAGCTGCCGCGCGTCCCGATGCGCAGTCGTGTCACTCCGGATCCTCGGTCCCGGAGCCTTTCGCGTTCGGAACGTCGAGGCCGAAGAGATGGCGCACGGCGTCGATGGCACCGAGACGGCCGCGCATCGTGCCGCCCTTGCGGATCTTCTGCGCGGGTTCCGCGAGGACGCGCTCAATCAATTCCTCGGTGATGGCGGCCAGGCGCTCGCGCTCCTCCGGCGAAACGTTCTGCATTTCGGCGAGGCGTTCGCGCAGAAGGGCTTCGCGCTGCTCGCGGAAGCGTCCGCGAAGGTCATCGACAATCGATCCCGCTTCGAGCGCAGCCCGCCAGGAATGGAATTTCGAGATGTGCTCGGCGATGATGGCTTCCGCGCGCGGGATTTCGGCTTCGCGGGCGCGCTTATTCTGCTCGACGATCTCGCCGAGGTCATCGATGTTGTAGAGATAGAAATTGTAGAGGCCCGCCGCATCGGGAGCCACGTTGCGCGGAACTCCCAGATCGACGACGAAAATCGGGCGGCCCCCCCGGACGGAAAGGGCACGCTCGAGCATGCCACGCGTGAGGACGGGGGCGGCATTCGCGACCGACGTGACGATGATGTCCGGCGCGCCGAGAACTTTTTCAAGCGACTCCCAGGCGACCGCTTCGCCGCCCATGCGCGCGGCAAGCTCGGTGGCGCGGTCATGCGACCGGTTCACGACGCGCAAGTTCCCAATGCCGCGATTGCGCAGATGCTCGACGACCTGCTCTGCGACGGCTCCCGCGCCGACGATCAACGCGGCGTGGCCCTTGAGATTGCCGAAGACGCGCTCGGCGAGTTTGACGCCCGCCAGAGCGACGGACATCGGCCGCGCACCGACTTCGGTTTCCGCGCGAACGCGCTTCCCTACTTCCAGCGCACCCTGGAAAGCGCGATTGAGAACGGGACCGGTGGCGCCGTGCTCGAGAGCCTGTCCGTAAGCGGTGCGGAGCTGGCCGAGGATTTCGGCCTCGCCGAGGAGCATCGAATCGAGCCCTGAAGCGACGCGGAAGAGATGGCGGAGGGCGTCCGTATCGACCCAGCGATAGGTGCGTCCTTCGAGCTCGGCGCGCGTGATCTTGTGAAAGGAGGTGAGGAAATCCTCCATCGCCTCGGTGACTTCCGAGCCGGATTCGACCGCGACGCCATACAGCTCGCTGCGATTGCAGGTGGAGAGGACGACGACTTCCTCGAGAATGCCTTGGCGGCGAAGTTCGCGAGCGGCCTCCAGCGCCTGTTCGGCCGTGAATGCGACGCGCTCGCGAAGCTCAACGGGAGCCGTGCGATGGTTGCAGCCGATCAGCGCGATCTGGATGCGCGTCCCGGAACGGACCGGGCCGGCACCGGCCGACGAACTTCGCGGTTTGGAGACTGTGGCCATCAGAAGAAGCGATGAAACCTGGTGAAATACCGATTTACAAACGTATAGCTGAACAGCACAACCGCGAAATTCACGGCGCAGACCAGAGCGGCACGGGAGCCGCGCCAGCGGACGGTGCGCGAAAGCAACAGGTACGCGACGTACACAACCAGAATCAGCAGCGTGACAACGACTTTGGGGTCGCCCCAGGGATAGGAGCCGGTCAAACGGTGCGCCCAGACGAAGCCGCTCGTGACGCCGACGGCCAACGCCGCGAGTCCCACGAACACGCTGCTGCGAGACATGCGGTCGAGAACATCCAGCGCGGGAAAGCGCCAGAAGGCCGTCCCCGCGTGGTGCGAGCGCAGGATACTATCTTGCATGAGATAGACGAGGCTCAAGACGAACGAGAGAGCGAAGGCCGAGTAGGCCCACGTGTCGAGCGTAACGTGAAACGCGAAGAGCGGGCCGTGAGCGGGCGGAGGCGCCGGAATCGTGTGCGGCGCAAGCAGGCCCAGCAGAGCCATCCAGACAACGAGCAAGAGCGAAACGAACGCCCCGACCGATCGCTGGCGATGGAAGATTTCCAAGCCGAGATACGTGACGCCCAGAAGCCACGCGAAAAGCGACATCGAGCCGTACAGGTCGTCGTAAGGAATCGTATGCGTCCCCTGGGATCGCTCGAGAAGGGCGAAATAATGGCAGAGGATTCCTCCCGCCATGAGCAGGGTGGCCAGGCGCCCCAGCCAGAGATTCGGGGCGTAGAGCACCCACGCGTAGCAGACAAAGCTCGCGGCGTAGAGTGCAAGACTTAAGTAGCTCATGTGATTGAGCATGCGGTGCTATGGCTCTCCGAAGGCAGGATTATAGCTCCAAATAGAGGCGCACGGGGGTCGCAAGGGCGATGCGGTGCGCACCGGGCATCTGTTATCATGACAGAAGAATTCCCATAGCCAATGCCGCAGAGCGACGAAAACAAGAAAGAGTTGTTCCTGCGCGCCTGCCGGTTCCAGCCGACCGAGCGCGTCCCCGTGTGGATCATGCGACAGGCGGGACGCTACCTGCCCGAATATCAGGCCGTGCGGGCGCGGCACTCGTTTCTCGAAATCTGCAAGACCCCGGAGCTGGCGGCCGAGGTGTCGATCCAGCCGTATCGCGTGCTGGGCGTGGACGCCATCATCGTGTTCTCGGATATTCTGATCGTGGCGGAGGCCATGGGGATGCCTCTTGCGGTGCCCGATTCAGGGCCGGTGCTTTCGAATCCGGTGCGCGACGCGGGAGCGGTCCGTCGGCTGCGAGATTTCGATCCCGAGCAGGAGACGCGGTTCGTCGGCGACGCGATCCGGGTGATTTGCAAAGAGGCCGGACCGGATGTGCCGGTTATCGGCTTCGCGGCGGCGCCATGGACGCTCGCCTGCTATATGATCGAAGGGCAGACGCGCGGCGACATTTCCCGCGCCAAGCGAATGCTGCGGGATGAGCCGCAGACTGTGCGCGAACTGCTCGAGCGAATTGCACGGGCGACCGCGGGATATCTGAAGTCTCAGATTGCCGCGGGAGCGAGCGTGGTGCAACTCTTCGACACGTGGGCGGGGGAGCTTACGCCGGAAGAGTACGGCGCGTTCGAGCTGCCCGCAACGCAGATGGTTTTGCAAGCGCTCGGAGAAAGCGGCGTGCCGAAGATATTGTTTGCGAAAGGCTCGGCGCAACACCTCGACGGCATGGCGAAGTCGGGCGCGGATGTATTGAGCGTCGATTGGAAGACGGACCTCGCGGAGGCGCGACGCAGGCTGGGGCGCAAAGTGGCTCTGCAAGGGAACGTCGACCCGTCGGTGCTGCTCGGCGACCAGGCTGCAATTCGCCGGGCGGCGCGGGAAGCGATCGAGAAAACCGGCGGCGCTGGGCATATACTGAACCTTGGCCACGGGATTTTGCCGACAACGCCCGTGGAGAACGCGAGAGCGTTCGTCGAAGCCGGGCAGACGGCGATGGTTTCTGCGCGCCCATGAGCGAAATGAAGACAAAATCGAGCAACAAAATCGAGATCGGCTCGGTCTCGGAAGAACTGCTCGAGAAGTACAACCGGCCGGGGCCGCGCTATACGAGCTATCCGACGGCACCCGTGTGGAAGGATGATTTCGGGCCGGAAGACCTCGAAGAGCACTACGCGCGGGCGGACGAGCGCCAGACGCCGATCTCGCTCTACATGCACCTTCCCTTCTGCGAGAGCCTGTGCCTTTTCTGCGCGTGCAACGTGTCAATCCAGAAGGATAAGACCGTCGCAATTCCCTACCTCGATGCGCTCAAGAGAGAGATCGACCACGTGGCGCGGATGGTCTCGCGGAAACGACCGGTGATCCAATTCCACTGGGGCGGCGGCACGCCGACGTACCTGACGCCCGCGCAAATGGAACATCTATTCGCTTACACGCGGGAGCGGTTTTCGTTCGCGCCGGATGCCGAGATTGGGATCGAAGTCGATCCGCGGGTGACGAGCCGGGCGCACCTCGAATCGCTGCGACGGCTCGGATTCAACCGCCTGAGCATGGGTATTCAGGATTTCGAGGCGCAAGTGCAGAAGGCGATCCACCGGGTGCAGCCGTACGAGATGACCCGCGATCTGATCGCGGCGTCGCGCGATCTGGGATTCGAAAGCATCAGCGTGGACTTGATCTACGGCTTGCCGTATCAGACGGCGGACACTTTTCGCGCGACGATCGACCGGGTGCTGAAACTCGCTCCGGATCGCGTGGCCATGTTCAGCTACGCGCACGTGCCCTGGCTCCGAAAACAGCAAGGCTCGTTTGCGGCGCACTTGCCGGAGGGCCGCGTGAAGCTGCAAATCTTTCGCGCGGGGCTGGAACAGTTTCTCGATGCCGGGTATCTCTACATCGGGATGGACCACTTCTCGCGGCCGGGCGACGAGCTTGCGGCGGCGCAGCAGAACCGCACCCTCCACCGGAATTTTCAGGGATACACGACCAAGGCGGGCGCGGACCTTTACGGGATGGGCGTGAGCGCGATCAGCTCGATCGGCGAGGCGTACGCGCAGAATCGGCGCGAGGTCGCTGCATATCAAACGGCGGTGACGGAGCGCGGGCTGGCCACGATGCGCGGCTACCGGCTCTCGACCGACGACGTGGTCCGCCGCGCGGTGATCGGGCGGCTGCTGTGCCACACGGTTATCCCGAAGCGCGAAGTGGAGCGCGAGTTTTCGATTTCGTTCGACGAATATTTTGGCCCGGAAATTGCCCGCCTGCGCGAGGCGGCCGAAGATGGGCTTGTGGCGCTTTCGGCGGACGAGATTCGCGTCGCGCCGCTCGGACGGATTTTCATACGCAACGTCGCGATGGTGTTCGACCGCTATCTTGAAGAGCAGCGGATGGCCGAGAAACCACTCTTTTCGAAGACGCTCTAGCCAGCCACACGGACATGGCCGATCCACAACAAGTCGTCGTCATCGGCGGGGGGATTTCGGGCCTCGCGTGCGCGTTTCGGCTCCAACAGCTCGGCGCGCCGGTGACGCTGCTCGAAGCCGCGGACTCGATGGGCGGGCTGATCGGCACGAGCACGCAGGACGGATTTCTCTTCGAGACAGGTCCACAGAGCTTTCAGGGCACCGACGCGATGCTCGACCTGGTCCGCGAACTGGGGATCGAAGCGGACCTGTGCATGGCCGATCCGCGCGCGCCGCGGTACATCCTGCGGCACGGACAGCTACAGAAGGTGCCGATGTCTCCGCAAGCGATCGTAGGAAGTTCCCTGCTGGGAATCGGCTCGCGCTGGAGAGTGGTCTCCGAGGCGCTGCGGAGAACGAAGCCGCCAAGCGAAGAGGAATCGGTCGCGGATTTCGTGCGGCGCAAGTTCGGGCACGAGATTCTGGAATACCTGGTCGCGCCGTTCGTTTCCGGAGTCTATGCGGGCGATCCCGAGAAACTGAGCCTGCGCGCGGCGTTTCCCTCGCTCGAGGAGTGGGAGCGGGAGTACGGGAGCATCCTGCGCGGCGCGATGAAGTCTCGCCCAGCAAAAGGAACGAGCAGCGGGCCACCCCGGTTGTGCTCATTCCGGGGGGGGATGGCAACGCTGACGCGGGCCATCGCCACGCATCTCGGCGAGAACGTGCGAGGAGGCGTGCATGCAGATGCCGTAACGCGGGTGCAGACTGCTGCTGGCGCACGCTACGAAATCCGCGTGACGCAAGGCGGCCGGCAAGAAACAATCTCCGCGCGAGCCCTCGTGCTGGCGACACCAGCGTACACGGCTTCGCATCTCGTGGCACAGATTTCGTCGCCGCTGGCTGCGACTCTTTCGGGGATCGCATACGCCGCGGTGGCTGTGGTCGCGTCGGGATACTACGCGCATCAGCTTAGCGCCCAGCTCGACGGATTCGGCGTACTCATCCCGCGCAGCGAGAAGTACCACACGCTCGGAACCGTGTGGAATTCGTCGCTTTTCCCGGAGCGCGCTCGCGACGGGCAATTCGTCTTGACGAGTTTCGCCGGGGGGGTGACCGACCCCGAGATCATGGACAAGACGGAGAAGGAAATCGCAGCCATCGTGCAACAGGAAAACGAGCACATTCTGGAAGTGACGGGATCGCCGATTGTCTCCGCCGTGTGGAAACATCCAAAAGCCCTGCCGCAGTACAACCTGGGGCACGGGCACATCGTCCGCGCCATCCGCGAGGCGGAAGGCGCGATTTCGGGACTATTCTTTTCCAGCAATTACCTCCAAGGGCCATCGATCCCAAAGTGCGTCGAGCAGGGATTTCAAACCGCCCACGCCGTACACGCACACCTGAAAGGCGCCGCTCTCGCGGCGTCCTAGCGCGGCAGCCTCGCGACCGCTATACTAGCGAGCGTCAGTCCATGACGCAGCCGCAAAAAACGCGCCGCGAGCTCCTCGAACAATTCGTCGCCCAGAAACCCGGCGACGCTTTTGCGCGATACGGGCTGGCGCTCGAATGCATCAAGCTTGGGGACGATTCCGCCGCCGCTGGCCATTTCCACAAACTGCTCGAATCCAATCCCAATTATTCGGCGGGATACTTCCAGTTCGGCCAACTCCTGGCGCGCCTCGGGCAGCTCGAAGAGGCGCGAAAGCTGCTGTCGGACGGCATCGTCGTCGCGCAAAAGGCGGGCGACATGCACGCGCGGGACGAAATGCAGGCAGCCCTGACGCTGCTGCGATAGCCACGTTCGGCCCTGAAGCTGGCGCACATGACGAGACCCAATCGAATACCGCTCTTTCCGCTCGACGTCGTCCTTCTTCCGGGCGCGCAGCTTCCGCTGCACATTTTCGAGCCGCGCTACAAAATCATGATTGCGAAGTGCCTCGACGAGAAGCTCGAATTTGGGATGATCCTCGGGTCGAACGGCGCCGTCGCCACGGTCGGCTGCACGGCGGAAATCACACAGAAGCTGAAAGAGTATCCCGACGGGCGAACGGACATCCTGACCGAAGGCCGTGCGGTGTTTCAGCTGAAAGAGTTGCTCGATGAGAAGGAATACTACGAGGGCAACGTCGAGTACGTTGCCGACAATCCATTTCGAGCGGACGCTGAAAAGGACGCGCAGCTCACCGAGAGCTTCGACAAGTGCCACGCACTTCTATTTGGACGGCCTTGGAGGGACGCCGCCCCGGACGACGCGGCTATCCTGGCCTACCGAATAGCCGCAATGCTGCCGATGGAGCTCGATAAGAGACAAACACTGCTCGAAATGCGGTCGGAAAGCGACCGCCGCGAAATGGTCCTGCACTGGATTGAGTCGTTTCTGCCAAAACTGGCCGAACGCCAGCAGGCTCGCAAGCGCGCCAGCGGGAATGGCCACGCATTGAATTGATACCGGGCGCTCCGGCAGGTCACTGCGGGCAAGGCGGCGCGCGGCAACCCTCCGGAAGACCTGACAATCCAAATTATGCGCGAGCGCTGCCTTCCACTATAATGGTTTCGAACCGCGGATCGGGACGAACCGCGGCGTCTCTCTAAGGAACCGGTGATCGAATGAGTCCACAACCGAAGAATTTGGGCGAGCTTCGCCGGAGCCCGTGGTCGGAAGAGAAGGTGGGGCAGCGGACGGTCCGCCAGGAGCTGCGCGAAAACATCCTGCAAAAGATGGAACAGGGCGAACCGCTCTTCCCCGGCGTGTACGGCTACGACGACACGGTGATTCCGCAGATCACGAACGCGCTGCTCTCGCGTCATCATTTCATTCTGCTCGGGCTGCGCGGGCAGGCAAAGTCGCGGATTCTTCGCGGGCTGGTGGCGTTCCTCGATCCGCAGGTGCCCGTGATCGCGGGATGCGAGATCCACGACAACCCTTATCGCCCGATATGCCGCGCATGCCGCGAACGCGTGGCTGCGGAAGGCGACGCGACGCCGATCGCATGGCTTACGCGTGAACACAGGTACGTAGAAAAGCTCGCCACTCCTGACGTGACGATCGCCGACATGATCGGAGACGTCGATCCCATCAAGGCCGCGCGCGGAGGAAAGAATCTTTCCGACGAACTGACCATCCACTACGGACTGCTGCCGCGCGCGAATCGCGGGATTTTCGCCATCAACGAGTTGCCCGACCTGGCGGGGAAGATTCAGGTGGGACTCTTCAACATCATGCAGGAAGGCGACGTCCAGATTAAAGGATATCCCGTGCGGATGGCGCTCGACGTACTGCTCGTCTTCACCGCGAACCCCGAGGACTACACGGCGCGGGGCAAGATCATCACGCCGCTCAAGGACCGCGTCGGCTCCGAAATTCGCACGCACTATCCGGCGACGCTCGCCGAAGGAATGTCGATCACCGCGCAGGAATCGTGGACGAACCGCGAAGGCAAGCGGCGCGTGCAGGTGCCCGATTACATCCGCGAAATCGTCGAGGAAGTGGCGTTTCAGGCGCGCGACGACAAGCGGGTGGACCGGCGGTCGGGTGTGAGCCAGCGGCTGCCGATCAGCACGCTCGAAAACGTGCTGAGCAGCGCCGAGCAGCGGGCGGTGCGCAATCACGACTCAGCGGTAGTGGCGCGCGTGGCGGACGTTTATGCAGCCATCCCCGCCATGACGGGAAAATTCGAGCTCGAATACGAAGGCGAAATGCGCGGAGCCGAAAATATCGCGCGGGAACTGATTCGGGCCGCGGTGGGCAAGACCTTCACGAAATACTTCAAGGACGTAAACTTTCAAACCGTGGTGCAGTGGTTCGAGATGGGCGGCGAGCTGAAAGTGCCCGCGAACGCGTCGAGCGCCGAACTGCTGGGGCAGCTCAAGAAGATTCAGGGGCTTTTCGAGCATCTGGAAGCGCTGGGAGTACGTTCGAAGGACGACGCCGCGATTCAGACGAGCGCTGCGGAGTTCATCCTCGAGGGCCTGTGGGCGCACAAGCGCATCAACCGGAGCGAGGAGCGCGGATTCTTCGGCGAAGCCCGCAAGACGCCCGAGCCGCGCGAACCGCGGGAGCCGTCGGGCCGGATGCCGCGGCGACAGTTCAACTGATTCGCGCAGACAGAGAAAATGAAATACACAAAGTATTCGCGATACCTGCCGGGAGCGGCCGACGACATCGACCTGCAAGACCTGATGGACCGCCTGTCCGATTTCTTCCTGCAAAGCGGCTTCGAGTCGCAATACGGATTCTATGAGCTCGATATGGAGCGCTCGCGCGAGCAGCACATGGATCAGCTCCGGCAGGCAATCCTGCGCGCGCTCCAGGAAGGCGACCTGATCCCTCCCGAATTGCTCGAGCAAATGCGCCAGAACCAGGACTTGAATCAGAACCAGGAGCTGCGCAACCTGATCGACCAGATCATCGAGCGGATGGAGCAGGAAGGCCTCATCACGCAGCAGCAATCGGCGCAGGTGACTCAGCCTCCGTCCCAAACGCCCGGCGGGCAGATCGGGCGCGACCAGCCGAACGTGGAAGCGCGATTCGAGATTACCGACAAGGCGCTCGATTTTCTCGGGTTCAAGACGCTGAAGGATTTGCTGGCGTCCCTCGGGAAGAGCAGCTTCGGAAGGCACGATACGCGCGACCTCGCGACCGGCGTCGAATCGGGCGGCAGCTCGAAGCCCTACGAATTCGGCGACACGCTGAACATGGACATCAGCGGGACGCTCTTCAACGCCGTGCAGCGCAACGGGGCGGTCATCCCCATCGAGCTCGACTACCCGGACCTGATGGTCCACCAGTGCGAGTATCAAAGCTCTTGCGCGACCGTGTTGATGCTCGATTGCAGCCACAGCATGATCCTCTACGGCGAAGACCGCTTCACCCCGGCCAAGCGCGTCGCGCTGGCGCTCTCGCACCTGATTCGCACGCAGTATCCCGGCGATTCGCTGCACTGCGTGCTATTCCACGACAGCGCGGAGGAAATTCCGCTTGGAAAACTGGCGCGCGTGCAGGTTGGGCCCTATTACACGAACACGCGCGAGGGACTGCGATTGGCGCAGCGGATTCTCGCGCGGCAGAAGAAAGACATGCGGCAGATCGTGATGATCACCGACGGCAAGCCTTCGGCGCTGACGCTCGAGGACGGGCGGATCTACAAGAACGCGTTCGGGCTCGACCCGCTGGTGGTGACGCAGACGATGGAAGAAGTCGCAAAGTGCAAGCGGGCCGGAATTTTGATCAATACCTTCATGCTGGCGAGCGATTACAGCCTCGTCAATTTCGTGCAGAAGATCACGGAACTCTGCCGCGGCAAAGCCTACTTCACGACACCCTATACGCTGGGGCAATACCTGCTGATGGATTACGTCGGTCGGAAGACGCGAAACATCCACTAAGTTCAGGCCACTTACAATTCCTCGGTTGAATTCAAGGGCGGCTTCTTGTGTTTCGGAGGCTTCGTGCGCTTGTCGGGGATGATTTTCTCGGGAGGCGGAGGTCCGATCCCGAGGCGCGCGCGGCGGCGAGCTTCCTTCGGAATCCTCAGTCGCGGCTGTTTGCGGCGCGGCATGTCCTTTATGCCCCCAGAGAATATGGCGGAAGCGTGTGGGAGTCGAACCCACCATCCTGGCCGCAAAGGACAGGATCCATGGCTTTGAAGGCCACGAAAGTCACCGGACTCCTTTCGCCTCCGTCGCGAATTATAGCAGCATGTTGCAAGCCTATATCTGTAGCGCGACCAACTTTTTTCGACGAGCTGGGGACGAGCGAAAGGCCGCGGGACAATCGGCGTCAGGACTTCGGAGAAACAGCGGAGATCTTCTTGCGGGCGAGATCGAGGAGTTTCACGTCGGTGCAGACTTCGTAGTAGGCGCGGTTGCCCTGCGCGCCGATCTTTCCGCCGGGGAGCAGCTGGCGGACAAACCCCTTGCGGATGACGATCGGCTCAAGCGATTCCCCGAGGGGAACCTCGCCGAAATACAGTTGCACGCGCTCCTTGCCCCACGGCAATGGGAAATTGCCTCCCATGGGCGCGAGCGAAATCTCGGCGCTCAGCTTTTGAAACCCTTCCTCGTTGAGTTCAATGCCGTTGAGATTGTAGCGGACCAGCAACTCTTCGCCTTCGTCCACGCCGACATCTTCCATCAGGGTCTGCAGAAGATAGACGTTGAAGGGCGCCGGGTTGGTCTGGAACAAGCGCTTCGCCATTTTCGAGCAGCTCGAAAGACGGTCGGAGAGATTGAGCGCGCGCGAAATCATGATCTTCGAATCGGCGTCCATCCAGAGCGACGGCGCGGAATCCTGGAACGCCACGCCCACGCCCAGCTCAAGCGGCGGCAGATCGCTGGTCTTCGCGCGAGCGTTGTATGCGGCCGTTACAGCCAATATTTCCCTCGCGAGGACACAGGCGCGGGCGACGGCCCGCTGCGTGGCACGAGTGGATTCCGTCTCGTAGATCGCCAGAATGATGGCGTCGCCTTCGATGAAGACTTTCGCCGCGCCGTAACGCTCGAGCATGCGCTTCACGGGCTCGTGCAAATTCATGCTGAAATGCGAGGCGGGGTTCATGCCGCGGCCGAGGAGGTCCTTGGTAATGCCGGTCGAGCCGCGGACGTCGGCTTTGATGACCACGTGGTTGATGATCGGGTCGTCGGCGGGCCGCCCTTCGTCCGGGTGCAGGAATTCGTAGAGGCTCTTGTTCGCGCGGGAAAGCTCCCGCGCACGCTCCGAGTGAACCAGGTTGATGCGCTCCATCCACGAGACGACCTGTTGGTAGTTGCGGCGGTCGCGTCGCAGGCGCATCAGGTCTTCCGCGAATTGCAGGCCGACGGCCAGGGTCTCGTCCGTGGTGCGGCGGCGGATCGCGCGGGAAGACTCTTCAAGCTTTTTCATCGAAACCTTGCGCGCCGGGAATTTTTCGAGGATCTGCGCAACGCGCTTGGCCTCTTCGCGGAATACAAGGGACTTCTTCAACTGCTGCAAGTGGACGGGCGGGCAATATTCTGCCGAGATCTTGCGCATCTCGTAGCTCGCCAAAACGTGGAAGAGCAGGTCGCGCTCCTCGAGCCGGTGAACCCATTCCTCGAGGAGGTGCGCTCGCGTTTCCGAAGCGGAGTCCCCTTCCCCGGAACCGTCTCCGGCAGCCGCCCGGTAGTCCGAATCGGTACGAAGGCCAAATAACCGATGCGCGTTCTCCGGCTGGTTCAGGTAATCGCCGAGGCGGCTCTGGAGTTCTTCGGTGAGGAATTCCATGCGCTGCTTGGCGGCGACGATCTGCGGATCGAGCTCCTCGAGATTCTTTTCAAGCGACGCAGACTTCCGGTGGAGATCCTCAAGCTCGCTTTTCGCATCAGCCGAGGCGCTCGGCTTGCGCTTGAAGAACGAAGGAAACGAGCTGGTGTCCGCAGCGCGCGAACCCAGTTCTTCCTCTTCTTCCTCGACGCGCGCCAGTTCGGAGCGCAGGAGCCGGGCCTGCTCGAGCAGCCGCTCGTGCGCCTTGCGGGCTTTCGTGAGCTCTTCGGAGTTGTCGCCGGCCAGCACGTAGTCGCGGACGAAATCGAGCAGAATGGCGTCAAAGGTTTCGAAGCGGTCCGGGTCATTAACGAAATTGCCGAGGAGAACGTAGTGCTCGAGGAAGAAATGGTCGTCGTTGCCGCCTTCGACGAATAGGAACCGATTTTGCAAGAGCTGGTAAACCTCGGGGAAATCGTCGCCAAAAAGAGCGCGCCGCGTCTTTGCAACCGCGCCTTCCTCGACCTCCCGCCAGATTCGGCAGAGCGTCTCACCGACCTGGCGGATCACGTTCTTGCGGTCCGCCTGGACGTCGGCAATCTTGGAACGCATTACGTGGGCCTGCTCGCTGTGTTCAAAAAGTTCGCCGCGCGAGCGGATCCAGTCCTTGCACTCGACCAGGAGGCTCGAAAACTGGTTTCCCGTTTCCTGACTGATGAACTTCAGGAGCGCGAGCCGGTGGAGGACGTCGGTTTCGATCGATTGCTGGAATTTCGCGCGCGTGAGCGACTCTTGCAAGACTTCCGTGAGCAGCTTCCGGAAAGCGGAGTGTTCGGGCGCGCCGGATTGCTTGCGGTCTTTTTCCTTGCCGTAGAGCAAGCTGATGTTGATGGCCTGCCGTACCGAATCGAGCAGATACTTGCGCGTGAATTCGACGAAGCGCGGGCTGAGAAAAACGTCATAATGGATGTTATCGATGCCGAGCGCGAGATTCGCCAGACGAATTTCGGCGCAATAGGGCTCGAGCTTCATCCGGGCCGGATGGGCGGGCGGCGGCGCAATGCGTGTTTCCGGCATCAAGGATCCGCTGGCAGATAAGCTTCCACTGTAGCCGAGGCGAAAAGGACGGTGCAATGGACCGGCGCGTAAGCGTTACTGCCGCAACCCTGGGCGGGCAGCATCCAGACACGGCGGAAGGCGGAGCGATGGATGGTGACCTGTCCCCCTACGATCCGCCTGACGCCGGCGGTTTTGAGTTCATCGAAGACGCGGCGAAGGCTGAAACGGCAGCGCTCGACGGTCCTTCGATGCACTCCCGAGGGGACCACGGCCCATGCCTCTATCTGGGGGACGCGGGGGAGCGCTGCAACCGAAGGGCGCTCGAGGGAGGATTCTGCCTGCGGCACCGGCAGGGCGGAATCGCCGAGGGACTTGTGACCCCGTCGCGGGCTCTGGGCGCCACCATCACGATCCTCGTGCTGATCTGGCCGTACGTGGCCGACCTGGTACGCGAAATCATCCACTGGATGGCGCGGCGCTGAACGCGGAAGATGAAGCCGAATCCCTGAATTGCGGGTAGAATGGCGAGCCATGTCGGAACTCCTTGAAGGCAAGACAGCAATCGTTTTAGGCGTATGGAACAAATGGAGCATCGCGTACGCGATCGCGCAGGCGTTCACACGCGAAGGCGCGAAGCTGCTGCTGACGTATCAAAACGACCGCGTGAGGCCTGTAGTGGAGGAATTGGGACGGGAGCTCGGCGCCGCGGGATTTTTCCCCTGCGAGGTCCAGCAGCAGTCGGACATCGATCGCATGGCGGAATCGATCAAGGCCGCGGGCCACAGGCTCGACATCGTGGTTCACAGCCTGGCGGCCGCAAAACACGAAGACCTGAACCAGCCGTTCGTGAACACGTCGCGCGAGGGATTTCAGCTCGCACTCGACGTGAGCGCGTATTCGCTCGTGGCGATTTCGAAGGCGCTTTCGCCGCTCATGACCAACGGCGGCTCCATCATCACCCTGACCTATCTCGGATCGACGCGCGTGGTGACCAACTACAACGTGATGGGAGTGGCCAAGGCCGCGCTCGAGGCCGAAGTGAGGTACCTCGCGAGCGAACTCGGGCCAAACGATATTCGCGTAAACGCGATTTCGGCGGGCGCGATCAAAACGATCTCAGCGCGCGGCGTGAAGGATTTGTCGAAGATGCTGGAAATCTCGGCGCAGCGTGCGCCCCTCCGGCGCAATACCGATATCGCCGAGGTGGCTGACGCGGCGGTATTCCTCGGGAGCGACCTGGGGCGCGGCGTCACGGGAAACATCCTCTACGTCGACGCCGGATTCCAGATTATGGGGCTGTAGAGGCGGCCGCGGATTCTTCGATCGTGATGCGGCGAGTGTCTTCCGAGACGTGCTCCAGGTGGATGCGCACCACCGGCCAATCCGTGCGAATCGCGAACTTTTCAGGCCACTCGACAATGACCACGGCCTTCTCCGCGAAAACGTCCTCGAGGCCGAGCGTTTCGAGATCGTGGACGTCGCCGATGCGATAGAGATCGACGTGGTAGACCCGAGCGCTGCCGTCGTACTTGTGGACGAGCGTGAAGGTCGGACTCGTCACTTCCTCCTCCGCGGCGGCGCCCAAGCCGCTCGCGATGCCCTTGGTGAGCGTCGTCTTCCCTGCCCCAAGATCGCCCGACAATAGGATCAGCGCGGGGGGCTTCATTTGCGCGCCGACTTGGCGTCCGAGCTGGATCGTTTCTTCGGAGGAGTGTGTGACGACTTCGCGCCTAGACACGGCTGCACGCAGCGTAGAACTTCTGGTAGGCGCGGGGAATTGCATGGATCAAATCGGAGGCCATGAGTGGCGCCCCACCGCTCTCGGCATAGGCGATGTCGCCGGCGAGGCCGTGAAGGTACACGCCGAATGCTAGAATTCTCCACCAGGGCGTGACTCCAAACTGCGCCGTGACTCCCGCCAGCATGCCCGTCAGGACGTCCCCGGTGCCTCCTGTGGCCATTCCGGGATTGCCCGTGGAGTTGACGAACGCATTCCCGTCCGGTGAGGCGATGACGGTCCCGTGGCCCTTTAGAATCACAATGGCGTTCCATTCAGCGGCAGCCTTGCGTGCAAGTTCCACGCGCCGGGCTTGCACTTCTTTAGCCGTGCACTCGAGGAGACGCGCCATTTCTCCCGGGTGAGGCGTGAGACACATGACATCCGTGGCGTGCTTCAGGTCGCGGGCTCGGCCGGCAAATGCGTTCAATCCATCCGCATCCAGAATGATGGGAACGAGATGCTTGCCCACCACGTCGCGGACAAATCGTTGGGTGTCATTGTGCGTCGAGAGGCCGGGACCCATGGCGAGGACGCGCTTCCCTTTCAGAAGGGTTTCAAACGCGGCTTTATCGAGGCCACGGAACGAAATGCTGCCGGTTTCGGTGGCGGGCAGCGGTTCGGTCATGACCTCCGGCGTGTGAGCTGCGACGATGGGAAGCACCGGGGCGGGTGTTGCCACCGTCACGAGCCCCGCTCCGGCACGAAGGGCCGCCCACGAGGCAAGCACGGCCGCTCCACTCTTTCCAACGGAGCCGGCGACGATCAACGCATGGCCGTAATCCCCTTTGTGGCCTTCCGACTCCCGAGGCATGGCGAAGATGCTGACCTCTCTTGCATCCAGCCACCGCAGCGTGCCTTTTCCGATTTCTTCGATCAATTCGGGCGGCGAGCCGATTGCCCGGACGACGATCTGGCCGCAGCGCGAAGCGCCTTCTCCAGAAACCATGCCGGGTTTCGGCGCCGTAAACGTGACCGTGTAGTCCGCTTGAATCACCGCGCCCTTGACGCCCCCCGAATCCGCGGGCAGGCCCGATGGAATGTCCACAGCGATGACCGCCGAGCGCACCGGCCGCTCAACGCGATTCACGTCTCCGATAACTTCGCCGAGAAGGCCTTCCGCCGGACCGCGAACGCCGGTACCGAGCAGAGCGTCGACAACGACGTCGGCATAGGAAAGAGCGACTTTTGCGGCTTGCCACTCGCCCGGCTCGCGAATGACGTGGATCTTTCCGGAGGCCGTCTCCCACCGCTTCAGGTTGGTTGCGGCATCGCCTTTCACTTCGGCCGGATCACCGATCAGATAGACGGATGGCTTCGCCCCCATTTCCAGAAGGTGGCGCGCGACGACGAAGCCGTCGCCGCCGTTGTTGCCCTTGCCGCAGATGACCACGATGTGGCGGCGCGCGAAATCAGGGAATCGCGACTCGACGAACTCCGCGACGTTTTTTCCAGCGTTTTCCATGAGGTCGAGGCTCGGAACGCCATGGCGTTCGGTTGAGAGCCGATCGACTTCCCTCATTTCAGCGGCGGTCAGAATTTTCATGGCTTAGAATTCACGGCCTAGGCCGACTCCGGAAACACCCCAGTATAACTCCGGCACCCATCTACGATCCCATGCGGGCCACAACAACCGTGACGTCGTCGGCCTGCTCGGGGGTGCCTGCCCACTGCTCCGTCGCGGCGATCAAGTCTTCGGCGAGCTGCGCGGCGGGGGCCTCGCGCCGGCGCACGACTTCCGCCTTCAGCCGCTCGATCCCGAATTCCTCGCCATACACGCTTTCGGGTTCGGTGAGGCCGTCGCTGAAGGCCACGAGAAGGCTTCCGGGCGCAACCTTCCGGGTGCATTCGGCGTAGCGCGCGTCATCAAAAAGGCCAACGACGGTGCCGCCCTGATCGAGCATTTCGACGCGACCGTCCGTGAGAAAGAACGGCGGGAGATGGCCGGCGTTCGTGTAGGTAAGCGTCTTTTCTTGCGAATCGTAGACCGCGTAGAAAAGCGTCGCATAGCGGTCGTCGCTCGTGTTGCTGAAAAGATGCCGGTTCACGCGCGAGACGACTTCCGCCGTGCCGACCTTCGCATCCAGCGTGGCTGCGCTGCGCAGAGCGGCCTGGAGGCTGGCCATCAGGAGCGAGGCGAAAATTCCCTTCCCGCTGATGTCCGCGAGAGCGATTCCGACCCTCGTGGGGCTGAGGGAAATGAAGTCGTAGTAGTCGCCGCTAACGACCCGCGCGGGACGGCAGATGGCGCCGAGCTCCAGGCCGGGAACCGCCGGCAGCGAGTGCGGAAAAAGCTGCTGCTGGACTTCGCGCGCGATCGAGACTTCGTTTTCAAGGCGCTGCCGCTCTCTCTGCTCCTCGATCAGCTCGGTGATCGAGGTGGTCATCTCGTTGAACGATTCGCCGAGCGCGCCGAGCTGGTCGCGCTGCGTGACGCGGACGCGATGGCTGAAATCACCGCGGCGGACGTGCAGCGTGCCATCGTAGAGATCGGCGATCGAGCGGGTGATGGTGCGCGTCAGCATCCAACCGGTTGCCAGCACCGCAATTTCCATCACCACAAATATTGCCGCCGCCACCATCAGCGCGCCAATGAGATACGGCCCAAGGGCCCCCACGGACTTGAAGAGATTCCGGTTGACCATCACCGGACGCAGCCAGAACGAGGCCAGCACGGGGGCGTCGGGAGTATCTTTTCCCGGATCGGCGTGGAATACCTTGAAGGTGGAGCCGCCCTGAAAGCGCATATCGAGCCAGTTCGTCGGAGGAAGCAAAGTGCGCCGAGTGCTGGCAATCTGCTCGCTCGTCGCGTAGAGGTGTCCGTCGATCTCAAGCGAAAGCCTTCCAGTTGCCGCGCCCTCCGCAGGCTTCATCAGGATCAACTGGATCGGCCCGAGCTCTTCCGGGAATTCGTCGAGAAGTGCGGAAGTCAGGGGCGCAATCACGAGAACCGTAAAGGGTCCGGCGCGAACGCTGCGTCGCTGCGCGGATACGAACGAAAGTATGCCCTGATACTCCACGAGACCCGCGTAATGCTGGCCGCCGGATGTCGCCAAAAGCGGCTGTCCGCGATTGACGGACACCGTTAGCCCCGGCCAATTGGCTTGCTCGCTGGAAATCAGGCCCGCAATGCTGGGACGGTCGAGCACCTCGGGGCCTATGGGAGTGGCGGACGCAGCCGACTCGCGTTCGATCGCTCCCGCGATCGTGTCCGCGTCGGCGCGGATGGTGTTGACTCGCTCCTGAACCGCGTCTTGCAGGAGGTGCGCGCCGAGTTGCAGGTAGAAGAGGTAGGTCGCGATCCCGATCATCGTCATCAGCAGCATGACCGGGACGACGGCCATGAAAACGTACGCGGCGACCAGGCGGTTCCGCAGGCTCCAAAGAACTCGCATTCGAAACCACGGAATTAACCGGACGAAAAGATAGGCAAGCGCCACAAAAGCAAGAAATCCGATGAAGGTGGAGAACGGCAAGACCGCGCCCGCGGACCGCGCAATCCGGTACGCAACATACACGGCGAGAAGCGCCAGGGCGACTCGATCCATCGGCGAAGTTCGCCGCAGGAAGAGCCCCAAGCGGCGAGGAGAGAAGTGGCTCATATGCGAAAGTCGGGATTATGTCACGGAACCTTACCGAGGGGATGAGTTCCGCACCTTGCTGTGCGTCCGGCCGTAGAAGGCGTACACGACGAGACCAATCGCAAGCCAGATGAAAAGCCGAATCCATGTTTTGCCGGGAAGGCTGAGCATCGCGGCCAGCGACGTGAGAATTCCCAGAATCGGCACGAGCGGCACCAGCGGCGTCTTAAACGGCCTCGGGAGCTCGGGCCGCTTCCAGCGCAAGATCCACACACCGGCGCATACGATTACGAACGCCAGCAGTGTCCCAATGTTCACCAGGACCGCGAGATCGCCGATCGGAATGAACGAAGCGAAGCCAGCGACGCAGATTCCCACGACGATCGAAGAGATCCACGGGGTGCGAAACCGGGGATGAATCGCTCCCGCCCACTTGGGCAAAAGCCCGTCGCGGGACATCGAATAAAACACGCGCGACTGGCCGAGCAACATCACGAGCATGACGCTGCCGAGACCCGCCACGGCACCCGCCTTCACGAGCAGGCTGCCCCAGCGCACGCCCGTGGCGTCGATGGCGACGGCGACGGGAGCGGAGACGTTGAGATCGCTGTAGGGAACCATGGCCGTCAGGAGGCCGGAGACGAGAATGTACAGCACCGTGCAGATCACGAGGGACCCGATGATGCCGACCGGCATGTCCTTCTGGGGATTCTTGGCCTCCTGCGCGGCCGTCGAGACGGCATCGAATCCGATGTACGCGAAAAAAATCACGGCCGCGCCGCGAGCCACACCTGACAGGCCAAAATCTCCGAACGCTCCCGTATTTGGCGGGATGAAGGGAGTCCAGTTGGCGGCGGCGAGCGATCGGTGGTGCAGGACGAAAACGCCCGCGATGGCGATGAAGATACACACGATGGCGACTTTGACGATCACGATCGCGGAATTGAAGTTGGCAGACTCCTGGATTCCCACGATCAGAATCAAGGTGATCGCCGCGATGGCAACAAATGCAACCAGATTGAATGCCCCGACTGCGTGCGGAAGCGCCCCAGCATCGATGCCCGCCGCAGACAGTGATTGCTGGACGGCGCCTAGCTCCGACCAGTGGCCCTTGTAGAAAACCATCTGGGTTCCGGGCGTCGCGATCCACTTGGGATTAACGTGCAGCCCAAGATCGTCGAGCAGGCTCACAAAATACCCGCTCCACCCTGAAGCGACTGTCGCCGCGCCAAACGCGTACTCGAGGATCAGGTCCCAGCCGATGATCCAGGCGAAAATCTCTCCGAGCGTGGCGTACCCGTAGGTGTACGCCGAGCCGGCGATCGGGATGAGGGACGCAAACTCCGCATAGCAAAGGCCCGCGAATGCGCAGATGATGCCGGAAAGCACGAACGACAGCACGATGGCCGGCCCTGCGCTCTGCGCCGCGGCATGACCCGTCAGGACAAAAATTCCGGCGCCGATGATCGCTCCGATGCCGAGCGTGATCAGGTTGATCGGTCCCAAGGTTCGGCGCAACGAGGCTTCGCCCACGTCCTCCGCTTCCGCCATGATTCGGTCGAGCGGCTTCGTGGCAAACAGTTGATTGCCCATTCAGGCTTTTCCTCCCAAGCGTGAAGCCGGCAATGCCACAGGCAGCCTGCCGTTACGTTCTGGCAGGCGACTTCCCTGCCCACTTCCAGAGCACGTACACCGGCAGACCGAGCACAACGATGATCAGACCCGGCCAAGTGTACTGTGGTTTATACCGCAATAACTGGATTTCCAGGAAGGCAGCCATGGCCAGATAGAGCGCCGGCAAGAATGGGTAACCGAAGCAACGATAGGGGCGCGCCATCCCCGGACGCTTTACGCGGAGCACGAAAAGACCGAGGAGCGTGAGGATGTAGAAAAGCAGCTGCGCGAAAATGAGGAAATCGAGCAATTGCCCGTACGTGCCGGATAGGCAGAGCGCCGAAGCCCACACGCACTGCGCAACAAGCGCCACCGCGGGAACGTGATTCCGATTCACAGTGCCCACGGACCGGAAGAAGAGGCCGTCTTTCGCCATGGCGTAATAGATGCGCGCGCCGGAAAGTATCAAGCCGTTGTTGCAGCCAAACGTGGAGACGAGGATCGCAAGAGCCATCAGAATCGCGCCGGCGGGACCGAAGATCACCTCGGCGAGCGCCGTGGCTACGCGGCCTTCGGAAGCGAACTCGATTCCTCGCGCGAGCGCCGTCGCGCCGTGAGCGTCGCCGGATAGGGGCAAGACTCGGAGATAGGCGACGTTTGCGAACGCATACAGGAGGATCACCATGCCCGTGCCGAGCGCAAGAGAGAGCGGCAGGTTGCGGTTGGGATCTTTCACTTCGGCGGCGGTGAACGTGACGCTGTTCCACGCGTCCATGGCGAAGAGCGAGCCGACCATGGCGACGCCGACCAGAGTGAGAGTGCCGATCATCCACGTCGAAGCGTCCGGCGGATACGGGTGCATCACCGACCATCCCGCGTTGCGCCAAAAGCCCGTGAAATTCCCGCTGCGGGCGAGAGCGGTCGAGAATAAGAACCCAAGCACGACCAGGCCGGCAAGCGAAGCGGTTTTAGCGACGGTGAAAACGTTCTGCACGATCTTGCCGAGGCGCAAGCCTCGCGTATTCACCCACGTGAGAAAAACAACGGAGAGAATCGCGAGGAGATTCTGGCGATTGAGGCCCACGTTGTACGGGCCGAGCTCGCCGAACCAGAGTCTCCAGGGACCGAGCGTTCCGATCCTCCAAATCCAGTGCGACGCCGAAATTCCCGGGGCAAGCACGCCCGCAAACTTGGCGAAAGCGATGGCCACCGCGGCGATGGTGGCGGTCTGAATGACGAGGAGCATGGTCCAGCCATACAGAAATCCCCACACCTCGCCGAGCGATTCGCGGAGATACACATACTGGCCGCCCGCATGAGGCATCGCCGCCGCAAGCTCGCCGAAGCTGAGCGCGCCGATCAGCGTCATGAGTCCCGAGGCAAGCCAAACGACGAGGAGCAAGCCGGGGCTCTGCACCTGGTGGGAGATGTCCGCCGAGACGATGAAAATCCCCGACCCGATCATCGACCCGACGACAATCATCGTGGAATCGAACAGGCCGAGGCCCTTGATCAGCTCGCCGGAAGACCCGGTGGACGCCGATCCGATCGTCTGCGTTCGCTCTGGCATTTTTCTGCTTTCAGGCGCGCGCCGGGAGCACGCGCGCGGCGATGGCAAGATACTCGCGCGCACGAGCCGCCGGATCAGGGGCCGTAAGAATATCTCCGATCACGGCGAGCGAGTCCGCTCCGGCGCGAAACACCTCTTCCGCGCGACCAAGCGTGATGCCGCCGATGGCGACGAGCGGCTTGTCGGTTATCCGGCGCGCCTCGCGCAGAAGATCGGTGCCGACGACTGGATCGGGATTCTCTTTTGTGGCCGTCGGGAAGATAGGCCCCACGGCAATATAATCCGCCGAAGTGCGAGCCGCCTCGCGCAATTGATCGAGATTGTGTGTCGAAACACCCACCCAGAGGGGCGGCCGGCAAATCCTGCGCGCTTCCTCGACGGGCAGGTCTTCCTGGCCGACGTGGACGCCTCCCGCGCCGACAATCGCGGCGATATCGGGACGGTCGTTGATGATTACCCGTACGCCGCGAGGCGAAAGCGCCGCCGTCAAACGCTTCCCTTCCGAGTATAGATGCCTCGCGTTCGAGCTTTTGTCGCGGAGCTGGATCAACGTCACGCCTGAGTTGGCAAGCGTTTCCGCCAGGGATAATAGCGGCGAGCGCGCGAGCGCAGGGTCGAGAATCGCGTAAAGAGCCGGGAACAAGTTTCATCTCCGAATTGAAATGCGGCCTATGAACAAAGCCGGGCGACAGGATACTACTTCCCGCGTGGGGCGGTGAAATGCTCGAGGAAATGGGTGTCGAATTTCCCGGCTATGAAATCCGGCTCGGCGAGGATCCGCTTGTGCAGCGGGATCGTGGTCTTGATGCCTTCGACGACGAATCCGTCCAAGGCGCCGTGCATCCGCGCGATGGCTTCCGCGCGGTCGCGACCATGAGCCACCAGCTTGGCGACCAGGGAGTCGTAATAGGGCGGAACGACGGCGTCGGCATACGCGGCGGTATCGACGCGAATCCCCGGCCCACCCGGGACGCGGAACGCCGTGATCCGCCCGGGCGAAGGCACGAACGTCTCCGGATCTTCGGCGTTGATGCGGCATTCGATGGCATGGCCGCGAGGCTGAAACGGGCCGATGGCATCCTCCAGGCGCTCGCCGGCCGCGATGCGAATCTGCGCCTTCACGAGGTCCACCATCATCACCATCTCCGTCACCGGATGCTCCACCTGGATGCGAGCGTTCATTTCGATGAAATAGAGGTTCCCCGACGAGTCACGCAGGAACTCGACCGTGCCCGCATTTGAGTAGCCCACTTTGCGCAGGGCTTCGACGACCTGCTTTCCGATGCGCTCCCGGGTTGCCGCGTCAACAGCGGGCGAAGGAGATTCCTCGAGGACCTTCTGATGGCGGCGCTGGAGCGAGCATTCGCGCTCGCCGAGATGAATCACGTGACCGTGTTTGTCTCCCAGTACTTGAAACTCGATGTGCCGAGGCCGCTCGATCAGCTTTTCCATGTACACATTCGGGCTGCCGAAGGCCTGCTCGGCTTCGGCTCGAGCGGTGTGAAAGGCTGGGACGAGCTCGCGTTTCGTGCGGACCACGCGCATGCCGCGGCCGCCTCCTCCCTCGGCTGCCTTGATCATCAGAGGGAGTCCGATTTCAGCGGCAACCGCCTTCGCCGCTGCTTCATCCGCGACAACACCATCGCTGCCGGGAATCACGGGAAGCCCTGCGGCGGCCATTTCGGCGCGCGCACGATCTTTTTCGCCCATCATGCGGATCATCGCGGGAGAGGGGCCGATGAAGGTGATGTGCGAAGCCTCGCAAACCTCGGCGAAATTGGCGTTCTCCGACAGGAACCCGTATCCGGGGTGGATGGCATCCACGTTCGCGATTTCCGCGGCACTGATTACCTGGGGAATGTTCAGGTAGCTCTCGCTGCTTCGCGGAGGACCGATGCAGATGGCCTCATCCGCGAATCGGACGTGCAGAGCGTGGCGGTCGGCCTCCGAATACACGGCGACCGTGGGGATTCCGAGCTCTTTGCAGGCGGCCAAGACGCGCAGGGCGATCTCGCCGCGATTCGCGATCAGGATTTTCCGGAACATAGATTCGGAGCACGAGCCGCATGAAGCGCGGACGGCCGGGAATTCTCGTTCGTACGGGACGGCGTGCGGGCCTACTTCTTCCCTAGCTGACGGATGCCGAAGAGCGCCTCGCCGTATTCGACCGGCTTGCCGTTTTCGGCGAAAATCCGCACGACCTCGCCCGCCACGTCCGATTCGATCTCATTCATCAACTTCATCGCTTCGATGATGCAGAGCACCTGGCCCGCCGCGACTTTCGCACCAATCGTGACAAAAGGCTCGGCATTGGGGCTCGGCGCGGTGTAGAACGTGCCCACGATCGGGGACTTGATTACATGGACGTCGGCCGCCGCCGCGCCCTCCGCCGCGTGCTCCCGGCCCCCGCCTGCCGGTGCGTGTAGCACCGGCGCGGCCAGCTCCGCAGGAGGCGCTGGGGGGCCACCACCGGTATGCCCGGAGGCTCTCTTCAACCGGATATGAACACCGGCGCGCTCGTACTCGAACTCCTCGAGCCCGTGCTCCTGCATGAACGACAAGAGGCGCTCGACTTCCCTAAGGTCCACGCCGCGGACTTCTGTGCCTGCGCCTGGCGCTGATTTCGATTTTTTTGCCATTTAGAGTTCGAGAAAGTCCCGCGGGGCAGTAGTCAGGTCGACGGCGCCCCTTGCCGTCACCACGACGTCGTCCTCGATGCGGATGCCCCCAAGACCTTCGAGGTAAACGCCCGGTTCCACCGTCAGGACCATCCCTTCCTGAAGAATCGTTCCATCGCCCCTGCCGATCCGGGGCATCTCATGGACTTCCAGGCCAAGCCCGTGACCTGTGCTATGCGTGAAGTACCGCGCCAGATTCGAACGCCTCAAGAGTTGCCGTGCGGCCCGATCCACATCGCCAGCAGTGACTCCCGGCCGGATCGCGGATTTCGCCGCCTGCTGAGCGTCCAGAACCGCCCGGTACAGGCCCCGAACCCTCGCCGTCGCACGACCCACGAAGACCGTACGGGTCATATCGCTACAGTAGCCGCGAAGTATAGCACCCTGGTCGAGGACGACCAACTCGCTTTTCCTTAGTGGTTTGGAGGAGGGCCGCGCGTGCGCCCACGCCGAGCGCGGACCGGAGGCAACGATCGTTTCGAACGACGGCCCCTCTCCCCCGAGATGCTTGATCCCGTATTCGATCTTCGCGGCTAACTCAAGTTCGGTTACGCCTGGCTTGATCGAGCGCAGTATCCGTCGGAAGACTTCACTGATGAGTGTGGCGGCTTCGCGCATCGTGGCCAGCTCCCCGGCATCCTTTACCGCGCGAAGATTCTCGACCACGGTTCCGTCGTTGACCCAGCGAACCCTGCTGCCCGCAGCGGCGCCGAGCGCATCTTTTTGAGCTACGGTCACATTGCCAGCGGAGAATGCCACCCTCATGCGCCCGCGGCGGCCGCGCAACGCGTCACCCACGGCGCGGATCAGACCACGCTTCGCGATGTGGACGCGCGCTCCCAGCACCTCTTCCTTCGCCTGGAAGGTGTAACGGCTGTCCGTGAACAGAGTCGCGTTCGAAGCCTCAACCAGCAGGAGCCCGGCGCCGCCCGAGAATCCGCAGAGATATCGGATATTCGGGAGATGCGAGACAAGGAGCGCGTCCGCGCCGACGCCCGAAAAAAAAGACCGGAGCCGACCCAGTCTTTCCACGGGCCCGCTCCGGTCTAAGTTCTGCTGTGCCGATTTTGCCGCCACGTCAGGAAACCGGTCACCCCGGCTCCATTCTATCCGTTAGCTCGGCAAAATCCGAGGCGTGAGGAAGAACAACAGCTCCTGAGACGACGAGCTGACCGTCGTGTGCTTGAACAGATTTCCAAGCAGCGGCACGCTCCCGACGAACGGAACCTGGTCGATCGCAGTCCGCTGCGTGGTGACGATGATCCCGCCGATGACGACGGTGGCTCCGTCGTCCACCGTGACCTTGGTCTGAGCCGACTGGGTATCGATCGCCGGAATTCCCTGGACTCGGGGAATGGCCTGGTCGATCTGGTCGTTTTCAACCGTCACGTCCATGTAAACCGTTCCTTCCGCCGTGATCTGCGGCGTCACATCCAATTCGAGAACTGCATCCACGAACTGAACGGAGACCGTATTGTTCACGATGGTCTGAACCGGGATCTTGGTTCCCTGTTTGACGGTGGCCTTTTCGTTGTTCTGCGTGATCACCTTCGGCTTCGAGAGCAACTTGCCGACTCCCCTGCTTTCGGCGGCGCTGATAACGAAGTCGAGAGCAAAGTTTTTCGACGCGTACAAGTACTGGAAACCGCTCGTCGGCGAACCTACGCCCAAGTTCGTGTTCATCGGCAACTGGCCAGAGGTGCTGGATGTGGTGCTGCCCGAGCTGATGACGACCGGTGGCGCCGGGGTGAAAGTTGTCGGGCTCGGACCAACTCCGGGAGCGCCGCTGATCCCGCTTGTGCCGCCGCCCGTTGGAAACGCCGTGGACATGCCGAACTGAGATCCGATTTCACGCGAGAACGAGCGGTTGGCGGCAACCACGCGGGCCTCGATCTCCACCTGTTGCGATTTCCGGTCGAGCTGGCGAAGCAGATTGTCCATGACGGGCAACGTGCTTGGAATGTCGCGAATAATCAGGGTGTTCGAACGATCGTCCGCAATGATGTCTCCGCGCGAAGAAAGGAACTTCTTCAGCGTGGTGGCCATATCGGTGGCCTTGGCGTAGCTGAGCACGCGGGTCGTGGTCACGACATCGGCGGCTTCGGCCTGAGCCTTGGCGAGATCGCGGTTCTGTTCGGCTTCCTTGCGCAGCGTTTCCTTAGTGGCAAGCCGCAAAACGTTCCCTTCGAGCTGCTTATCGAGAGCGTTGTTCTTGAGCACGATGTCGAGCGCCTGATCCCACGGCACGTCATCGAGCACGATCGTAAGATTGCCCTTCACGCCCGGGTCCACCACGACGTTCAGCCCGCTGATCTCATGGATCAGCCGGAAGAAGTCACGCAGGTCGACGTCTTTCAAATTCACCGAAATTGGTTCGCCCGAGTACTTTCCTGTCGCAGGTGGGGCTGCAGGAGCCTGAGCGCGTGCCGGATTCGCTGGCGCCGCAGCGGGCTGGGTGGCAGGCATAGCGGGAGCAGCGGCTTCCGCGGATGGAACTGCGGCCGACGCTGCGGCCGATGGTTCGAGCGCGGCGCGCGTCGCCGCAACGGTTTCCTCTTGCTGTGCTTCCGGGGCTGCAGGAGTTGCAAGACCGGACGAAGATTGCGTCAGAGCGGCCGGAAGAACAGCTGGAGGAGCAGGAATCACAGCCGGCCTGGCTACGGCAACCTCTTCTCCGGAATTCGCGCGAGGCGTGGCCTGCGACTTGATCGTCAGTACGGTCGCCGAATCTCCAGCCGGTGCGGATGTCGCGCCTGCCGAGCTCTTTGTTGTGAACGAAACAGTGACCGTGCTTCCGTCCGTCTTGATGTTGTAGATGGCGGGTTGCCGAAGGTCGATCACGACGCGTGAAACCTCTGGCGTAAATTGTGCCAAGCGGATTTCCCGAACTGGATCGAGATTGCTGGCAATCTGCTTTTCAGAAGTCGTTAGATGCGATCCGGCAAAGTCGAGGACCAGCCGGTCCGGATTCTGAAGGTGGAGCGAATGATACGTCAGAGGGCCCGAGCCGGAAATGCTGACTTCCGTCGCGTCGCCGTTCTGAGCAAGATGCACCTGACGAATGGCTTCGAACGATGCCGCGCCAGCCTTGGAGTCAGACGATTTCGTGGATGCCGGAACCAAAGCCGGGCTCGACGCCGCAGGCTTCGAAGCGCTGTGCGAAGTACGCGAGACCAGCAGCGTGAGGTCGTCAGAGCCCTTGCGCTCGAGGCGTGGCTCGACGCCCTGCGTCAGCAGAATTTCCACGCGCACGACGGGCTTTTCTCCCGCCGAGTACGACATCACGCGATAGCTCTTCACCAGGTCGGAGGCGACCACGCGCGCGCCGGCCGGGTCCGCCGCCGACACACCGCTCAGGTCGAGCACATAGAGGCTCTCGCTGGGGCGATACGTGGTGTATTCGAACGGCCCATTCGCTTCGGCTTCCAAGCGGACGCCGCCGTCCTGCACCACCGCCTTCACGTGCACCACCGGCGTATCACTCGCCCGGAGTGCCCCACCCGACAAAATAAGGCCGGCCGCGATCAGTGCGCCCAGCCCCCACGCTCTCGGCATAATCCTCATTGCTGCTCTCCTGCGCTCGCGTAGATTCGCTTCGTCACCACTCGCTCGACCGGCTTTCCAAAAGCGTCTTTCGAGTTTTCTCGAAACGTGACCCCGTCCAAGCCAATCTTTTCCACATCCCCGTCGTAGAGACGATCCCCTTCCCGGATAAAGTACACGCTCTCTTCTGGGTTGGAGACCACGGCGATCATTCCGTTGGCCGCTCGCACGGCGCCGTCCACGCGGACGGTCGCAATCACGAGACCCGCCTTCCCGGGCGGCAGATGCTCACCGCCGTTTCCCTTCTTGTCGTTAATCAGAGGCACGAACGGATCGCGCTTGTTGACCGCCTCAGTCTTGTCCGCCGCGGAGGCGTCGGTCGGAGCCGCTGATGCGGCCGGTTCCGCAGCCGCCGGAGCCGCAGCCTTTGGCATTGCGGGCTTTCGAGCTGCGGCCTTCTTAGTTGCCGGGGTCGCGGACTTGGCCTTCGGAGCAGCTTTCTTCGCGGGTTTGGCCTGAGCCAAAACGCCGGGAACAAGCCACAGCGAGATCGCCAGCACTGTCAACAGGTTTGCGGCTGCCTTTGCAAGTTTCATCGTCGTCGCCCTACCGTTTTGCCGGCGCGCCAGCGGCCGTCGGAGGTGGCTGTTGCGGCGCCGGACTCGTAAAGAAAGTGGTGACCGTAAACGACCCGGACACCGAGGTTCCCGCCGCCATGTGGAATTTCTGCCCGGTGTTTGTGCCAACCGAGCTCAACTTCAGGTCTCCCACGTTGATGATGCGCGACAGCCGCCCCATCCGAGAGAAAAAGTCGAGAACCGCGTAGTACGGTCCGTCCGCCTCGACGGCGAAAGGCATCTCGAAGTAGTACGGCTTCTGCGCGATCGGGCTCGCCGTCAGCGACCGGATCGATACTCCCGCCGTCACCGCGGAGCGCTGCACCATCAGGATGAACTGGTCTGTTTCCTTGTCTTCCGGAACGATGGTCTGCAACGTCGCAAGCTGCTTGCCGAGCGCGTCCATTTCGGACTGCAATTCGGCGCGTCGCTGCCGGTAGACGCGAAGTCCCTGGACTTCCGTATCGAGAGGCTTCAATTCAGCTTGAGCAGTCTCGAGCTGCGTTCGAACGCTGTTCAGCGGCGAACCCGGAACATAGAATCCCGCCAGCACCAGCACGATCGCCACAGCTACATAGAAGAGGGCCTGGAGCGGCCAGGGCCAATCTCGGAACGCGGTCGCCATGGCTTAGCTCCTTCCTTTCGCTGCGGGCAGCGGCGGCGCCTGCGGCGCCCCGACGGCCTGGGTTTGGGGCTGACCAGCCGACGGCGGAGCAATGCTCACCGTCATCGTGAATCCATAGGTTTCGACCCCCGGCTGGAGGTCGTTTTCCTTGGCATTCTTGATTTCGACCTGGTCGAAGTATCCGGAGCGCTTCAACTCCGTGATGAAGTTGGCGACTGCGTTGATCGACCCCGCCTCGCCCTGCAATTCGATCGAATCGCCCTGGCGACTCAGAGAGGTCAGCCACAAGGCGTCGATTCGAACGACTGTATTGGCGACCATCTGCAGCAAGTCCTGCGCCCCACTCCGATTTCGTTGCAGCGTCTCGATCACGTCGATGCGCTGCTGGAGCACGGCCTTTTGACTTTCAAACCGGTCCACATCCTGCTTGATCTGTTGCAGGCTGGCCTTCTCGGCGCGCAGGGCGGCGATGCGCTTATTGGTGTCGTCCAACTGCCGCTTCTGCTGGTAAAAGGTGATACCGAGGATTACGAGTGCGAGGCCGACCGCAACGCAGGCGAATAGAATCTGCACCGTCGCCTCGAGCGGCACGGCTTGCTTGGTAGCCTTTGGACGGGCCTGGCCGAGTAAGTTGATGCGGATCATGGCGTGTCAAAGCTCCTGAGCGCCAGGCCCACGGCGATTGCCAGGCGCGGCGCCAACTCGCGAAGCTGGTTCTCATCGTGACGCCCTGGATTGATTGCGATTTTCCGGAACGGATACAGTTCTTCGACGGGCATCGCAAACTCTTCCTTGAGAAGATCGAGAAGGCCGGGAACGCGCGCCGTCCCGCCGGCAACCACGATCCGGCGGATGTTCTCTCCGCTGGCGGTGGCGCGGAAGAAATCAAATGTCTTCTGAATTTCGAGGATCAGAATGTCGGACACGGATCGGAGGATTGCGCTGCGCTGTTCCTCGCTCACTCCGGCAAGCGTTCCACCCATCTTCAGCTTTTCGGCGTCCTCGAAGCTCAGATCGAGTTCCTTTTGCAGCGCGTCGGTGTACTGGTTGCCCCCCACTGAAACGTCGCGTGTGAAGAGCGGCGTCCAGCCGCGGATGATGTTGATGTTCATCACGCTCGCGCCGATGTTCAGCAACGCCACGACCTGCGATGGATCGGGCTCGTAATTCACTTCGAAGCAGTTCTGCAGGGCGAACGCGTCGATGTCCACGACGACCGGCGTCTTCCCCGCCTGGGCGAGCACGTTCGTGTGGTTCAGTATCTTGTCCTTCTTGACGGCGACGAGAAGCACGTCCATCTGGTTCTCGGTCGCTTCCAGGAGCTGATGGCTCAGATTCACGTCCGCGATGTCGAATGGGATGTGCTGGCTGGCTTCGGCCTGAATCCGGTCGTACAACTCCTCCTCGGTCATCAGCGGCATACTGACTCGCTTGACGATCACCGAGTGGCCGGAAACGGATGTGGCCACGTCCTTCGTCTTGATCTTCTGGCCGTCAAAAATGGAGATAATCTTCTCGGCGACCGAAGGAGCATCCATGATGGCGCCGTCGACAACGGTATCTTGCGACAAAGGCTCCAGGCCAAAGCTTACAAGCTCATAGCCGTCTTTCGCCTTTTTCAGCTCGACGGCCTTTACGGAACTCGAGCCGATGTCCAGACCGATTAACGATTTTGTCTTGCCCAGATTGAACATCGCGCGGCCCCTCGCTCCTTACTCCGCCCCGCTTCGCAGGGAGGATCCCGCATGGCTTTCCAGCTTCGCCGTTTCTTTGTGAAAACCCCGCTTGCCCTTCGTTTCCGCTTCGCCCCAACCCCATGAGGCGTCCAAAGTCCAGCGCGGGCCGTTGGTACTGATACGTCCGGTACGCGCTGCCCTTGAACCGTTTATTGCACCCGCGTCAAAGACTGTCAACCCACATGTTGTGTGCGTGTGCTTCTGGTAAAACCCGGTCGGAGGGACAGGAGAGGCGAAACTAAGGCCAAAGCTTGCGAAAAGAGCCGATGGTGCCTTGCCGCTGCTTACCTATATTCTTGAACGAACCGAGCTTGAGCTGGGACCACATCGCGTCGACTCGGCCCTTCGTCGCCGCGTCCATCTTGATTTCGTCCGGCCAACGGCCCGAGAAACCTTCTTCGGGCCATTTCCGCGTGGCATCGATTCCCATTTTCGAACCGTAGTCCTGCCGACGGGCGGCGTGGTCCAGTGTATCGACGGGACCGAGCACGAACTGGATGTCCCTCTCGGGGTCAATCGCGCAGAGAGCTTTCCACACGACCTCGCGCGGGTCCTGTACGTTGACGTCGTGGTCCACAATTACGAGAACCTTCGTGAACATAGCCTGCCCGAGCGACCAGATGGCGTTCATCGTCTTGCGCGCGTGTCCGGGATAACTCTTCCGGATCGACACGATCATCAGGTTTTGGAAAATTCCTTCCGCCGGCATTGCTACGTCCACGATCTCCGGGTGCGTCATCTTCATGACCGGGAGGAACACTCGCTCGATCATATGGCCCATGAAATAGTCTTCCTGCGGCGGCGGCCCAACGATGGTTGTGAGATACAGAGGATCCTTGCGGTGCGTCATGCAGGTGATGTGAAAGACCGGGTATTGCCCCTCGAGCGAGTAAAAACCAGTGTGATCGCCGAATGGCCCTTCCGTGCGCATCTCTCCGAGTTCGACGTAGCCCTCGAGAACGATTTCGGCGTTCGCCGGGACTTCGAGATCGACCGTCTTGCACGCGACCAGTTCAACCGGGTCCCGTCGCAGGAAGCCCGAGAAGAGAAACTCGTCCATGTCGGGCGGGACCGGAAGGATGCCGGCAAGACAGGTTGCCGGATCGGCGCCGATCGCGACGGCGACTTCGAGCTTCCCACCTTTATTTCTGGCGCGCGCGCTGCGGAAATGTTCCGCGCCGTGCTTTTGGGTTTGCCAGTGCATCCCCGTGGTGCGCTGATCGAACACCTGCATGCGATAGCAGCCGACGTTGCGCTTGCCGGTCTCGGGGTTTTTCGTGATCACCATGGGCCAGGTGATGTAACGCCCGCCATCCTGCGGCCAGCACTGGAGGATCGGGAAATCGAGCAGGGAAAAATTGTCCGTGCGCACGACTTCCTGGCACTCCCCGTTGCGCACGGTCTTCGGGAAGACGTTGCCAAGTTCGGCGAGCTTCGGAAGCATTTTGACCTTGTCGAGGAGCCCCTGCGGAGACTGCATGTCGAGGATCGAGGTAATTCGACCGGCGATATCGTCGATTGAATCGACTTCGAGCGCGAGGTTCATCCGGCGCTCGGTGCCTACGAGGTTGGTGACCGCTGGAATTCGCGAGCCTTTGGGATGTTCGAACAAGAGCGCCGGGCCGCCGGCCTTTACGGTGCGGTCGCTGACCTCTGTGATTTCAAGGATTGGATCGACTTCGGGAGAAATCCGCGCCAGCTCGCCTTCCTTGTCCAATCTCTTGAGAAAATCCCGCAGGTCTCGATAGGCCACTTCCCCTCCCTGGTTTCTGTGAGCCGCCCACTCTATCATGGAGGTGGCTGCACGCCGAACGTTGGTGCTAATCCCAGCGCTGCTCACAGAGTGCAGCCGCATTCGGCGGGAAACCCGAAAGTCGGGCTGTGCGTCTGTAGAATCGGAGAGTATGAGGCTCCGGACGGGGCCGTGTGCAAGCGCCGCGTCACTTATGACGATGGTGGACGGTGAAAGAGGCTCAT
This sequence comes from Candidatus Acidiferrales bacterium, assembly GCA_035604415.1. Lineage (GTDB taxonomy): Bacteria > Acidobacteriota > Terriglobia > Acidiferrales > UBA7541 > Palsa-295. The sequence continues at coordinate 4,486 of DATNIN010000033.1, read as the reverse complement.
GTCACTGAAGGGATTTCTTCAAGCGCAGAAGCGATGGTACATCTTCGCTCCGGAATGTTTCCTCGTTTTATTGCTCGCGTGGCACTACTGGGGAGGCGGATCTACCGCCCCGAAGTACACCACGGCAACCGTCCACCGCGGTGACCTCACATCGGCCGTGCAAGCCACTGGAACCATTAACGCGCTCACGACCGTACCGGTCGGCTCGTACGTCTCCGGCACCGTGCAATACATATTCGCGGACTTCAATACACGCGTGAAGAGCGGTCAGGTGCTGGCCCAGCTCGATCCCGCGATCTACGAGGCGCAGGTAACGCAGGCCCGCGGCAACCTCGAAAACGCCGAGGCGAATCTGGTCACGCTCGCAGCCAATGTCCAGGTCGATCAAGCAAATCTCGTAAAGGCCCAAGCCAACGCGACCTATGAACAGGCCACCGCCAAACGCTCGCAGGATCTGTTCACGGCAGGCGTCATCTCCACCGACTCGAATGACCTCACCCAATCGACTCTAGGCCAGGCGCAAGCCGAAGTTCAGTCTGCCGCAGCAGCGCTCGATCAGGCGAAGGCGACGCTCGCGCAGGCCCACGCCCAGGTGACGTCCATGCAGGGCGGGTTGAAGGGCGCCGAGACAAGCCTCAAATACACCACCATCATTTCACCGATCGACGGCATCGTAGTGGCCCGCAACATCGACGTGGGGCAATCCGTGGCGGCCGCGCTGCAGGCTCCCAACGTTTTCACCGTCGCCCAGGATTTGACTCGAATGCTGGTGTACGCGGCCACGGATGAATCCGACACGGGCAATATCAAGGTCGGCGCTCAGGTGACGTTTGCGGTCGACGCCTTCCCCACCGAACAATTCCACGGCCGCGTGAGCACCGTGCGCCTGAACCCGACTACGATTCAGAATGTGGTCACGTACAATACGGTGATCGATTTCAGTAATCCGGATGAAAAACTTCTGCCCGGAGAAACGGCCTACGTCACGATTCCGACTGGCCACGCGAGCAACTCGATTCAGATTCCGAACCCGGCGCTCACGTTCAAGCCGACAACGCCGAAGCCGCAGCTCCAGGAGCTCTACCAGCAGTACAAGATCTCGCGCGAGGCTTCGACCACGCACCTTGGGGGATGGCAAGTGGTGTGGAAATTGGGGCCGGACAAGACGAGCCTGATCCCCGTGGCCGTACAGTGCGGAATCACGGACTACAACAACACCCAACTCATTCAGGGCGATCTTCATGAAGGCGACGTGCTCGTCGTCGCACAGCAAACGACCACCGCCGCGGCTGCGGGCGGCCAGCGTCCACCGGGTTTCGGCGGTGGTCCGGGTGGACCGCCAGGACGGTAGCATGAGCGGGAGAATCGAGGTGAGCCGATGAACCCAAGAGAAGTGATCCGAGTGGCGCTGCGAGCCCTGGCGCGTAACAAGCTGCGGACGGTACTCACGATGCTCGGAATCATCATTGGAGTCGGCGCGGTGATCTGCACGGTCGCGATCGGACAGGGCGCGAGCGAACAAGTGCAGCAGCAGATTCAATCTCTCGGCACGAACGTCATAATGGTCTTTACCGGCAGCGTGAACACGGGCGGCGTGCACATGGGCAGCGGCGCGAACAAAACCCTAACGGCCGACGACGCCCAGGCGATTCTGCAACATGTGCCGAGCGTTGTGGCCGTCTCCCCCATGGTCGGGTCCATGGTGCAAGTCGTAAACGGCAATCAGAACTGGCTGACAAGAGCGAACGGTTCGTCGCAGGACTTCAGCCAGATTCGCAACTGGCCAGTGATCTCAGGAAGCTTCTTTTCCCAACGCGATGTCGACATGGCAACAGACGTCTGCGTCATTGGCAAGACGGTGGCGACCCAACTCTTTGGAGATATGGATCCTGTTGGGGAGATGATCCGGGTTCAGAATCTGCCGTTCCGGATTCTCGGCGTGCTCCAGGAGAAGGGCCAATCGAGCAGCGGCCAGGATCAGGACGACATCATGTTCGTGCCATTCACAACCGTCCAGAAGAAGATCTCCGGGATCAGCTGGGTGCAGATGATCATGGTTTCCACAAGTTCCCAGGAGGAGAACACGGCCGTGCAAACCGCGATCTCCGGCCTGCTTCGACAGCGCCATCACCTGCGAACCGGAGAAGACGACGACTTCATCATCCGCAGCCCCAATGAAATGGCGCAGACCGCGGCGGCTACCGCCAACACGATGACGCTTCTGCTGGGAGCCGTCGGCGCGGTCTCGCTTGTGGTCGGCGGCATCGGCATCATGAACATCATGCTGGTGTCGGTGACCGAGCGGACGCGCGAGATCGGCGTGCGCATGGCCGTCGGCGCGACTGAGGCCAATGTGCAGTGGCAGTTCCTCAGCGAGGCGCTCGTGCTGAGCGCGCTCGGCGGCATTCTCGGCATTGCCGTCGGCATGGCGGCCTCGGCGGTCATCTCCAATTCGCTCGGCTGGCCGACGTTCGTCTCGAAGCTCTCTGTTGTCGTCGCCGTAGTATTCTCCGCAATCGTCGGAATCGTCTTCGGCTACTATCCCGCGCGCAAGGCTTCGCGGCTCGATCCAATTGAGGCGCTTCGACATGAATAGCTACCGTTTCAAGTGTGTTGCCATCCTGCTTGCAAGCCTTGCTGGGCTCGCTTTCACCCATAGAACAGCCGCACAGGGACAGTATCCGGGTCGTCCACCGGGGGCGGTTGGGGCGCCTCACGGCAATCGGCCGGGTTTCGCGCCACCCGCCGGCGCAATGGCGCCCACCACGGCCCCAGCCGCATCCCATGCGATCGCCCCGGGGACGGAGATAAAACCGGTGGCCGGCGAGCAATTTTTCATTGTTTCATCCGTCGATCTTCAAAAGGCGCAGTTGCTGCTCAAGCATCCCACCGAGGTCACACTGGTCCTGATGACCAACAACAAGACGCAGTTCGCCGACGACGCCGGCAAGCCGCTTAAGCTGTCTGATTTTCGCGCGGGCGACACCGTTTGGGTGACTTCATCCAGCGTCGCGGGAGAATCCACTGCTACGCGCATCCGCAAAGGAATCATGAGCGTCGCGGATCTCCACCGCTACTATCTCGACTATCCCGAAATCAGGTAGCCGCCCCGCGTTCCACATTCTTGCGTGCGCCGCGATGGCGGTGCTATTCTGCGGACGAACCAAGAGTGAGCGGGCGTCGTACAATGGCAGTATAGAAGCTTCCCAAGCTTCGGACGTGGGTTCGATTCCCATCGCCCGCTCCATACATCCGCAAAATTCCCGTTGATTCGGCTACCCTTGCTCACCCGGCACCCCTCGATTTGTGCCTATTTGACCCTAGTTTTGCGCCCATTTTGCGCCCAAGTTCCCATCACCCGAATGACGGATCGCTTACCCGGTGTACAATCCGGTCGTGTCGGGCAAAAAGAGAAAACTTAAACGGCACCTCACGCCCCGCCAGCGTGCGTTTATCAGGCATCTCGCGTCCGGTAAAAGCCAGAAGAAGGCTGCCCTGGATGCGGGCTATAGCTCGGCCAACCCCCGCCAGTCGGCTCATCAGGCGCTCGAACAAATCCGCAAAACCGCTCCAGAACTGCTCGCACGCCACGGACTAGACGACGATGCACTAATAGACAAATATTTACTCCCCCTGATGAATGCGACCGAAACGAAGTTTTTCCCGTACACAAAGCGCGGGAAGCGTCTTCTGTTGAGGCGCGACGTGGCAAATTGGAACGTGCGTAGAGACGGTATCGACATGGCTTTCAAGATTCGCGGGCTCTACGTTCGGGAAGCAGAGAACAAGGGACCGGAGTTTTCAGTGGTAATCCTGAACGCAGCGAATCGGCCCGATTGGTCGAAGATGCAACGAGTCCAAGAAGTCGCGCCTGTATTGCCTGGACGCGGTCTGCTCCCTCGCCGCGCGTAGCGGTTGCGCGATTGGACAGGGCAGGAGGTGCATGTTGAATCATCCTTCGCACGAACAAGTTCGCGCGAGGCCGCGCGTGTGGGTATTCTAAAATGTACCATTGAAAACGAGTCATGAAACGTGAGGGGAAGTACGAACGTTGGAGAAACCGGATGCTCTGCTTGGCGAACAATCTCTCGCGCAAGTTGCCGCCGGTGATTTTTCTAGCGGGTTTCCTCATCCTCATAGGATGCGGCCCATCCAAACCGGCCCATGCCGAGAACGAGGGAGAAGCTGCCCCTTGCACGGAGCCATCGAATCCCTATGAGCAAGGTACGGGCCACTACGCTGGCTACGAATGGGCCGAGAAGAATGGATCGGGAGACTGCAACGCTTCATCGCAGTCCTTTAACGAGGGGTGCGAGGAATACGAATCGCAGGAATCAGACTACGATGAGTGCGAAGCGAAGACGAAACGGTAGAGCCTGTCTGCGCCGTCGTGCCGTCATACCGGAGGAATCCATGAAGACCGCAGCTTTCGTGCTGGCATGGTTGACAGTGCTCATGCCGTCCCTTTCTGCCCAAAAGGCAGAGC
>DATNIN010000032.1:0-5677 GCA_035604415.1 Candidatus Acidiferrales bacterium | reverse complement strand
TAACTCTTCCAGGCTCTCTTCCCCCTGCTGATGCGCCTCCAACAACTTCCGTCGTAGATCGTCAGAATAGGCCTTCGCCATCTCTTGCTTGCAGCCGGATCGCCAGAGCTGGTCTATATTATCTCAGAAAATGGTCTAAGGTTTCAGTCGCGCGAACAATACGCGAACATCGTCAACCGACGTTCGCCTTGTCGCAAGTCCCTTCCAACTGCTTCCAGATTTCCCGCGCCGTGCTGCCGGTCCTGGCAATGTGCTGCCGCGCCAGCTTGGCATAGCGTTCGGTCATCTTGACATTCGAGTGGCCGAGGATTTTCGCGAGCTCGTAAAGATCGCCGCCGTTCATCATGAACCAGGACGCGAACGTGTGACGGAGATCATGGAAGCGGAAATCCTTGATCCCGGCTCTTTTGAGCAGGTCTTCAAAACTTCCCTCCACTCGCTGCCGTCCGCTCGTCGCCCCCGGCTTCGGCGGAAAAATCCGGTCTTCGCCAATCACGGCGGGAAACCGCCGCAGCTCGCCGGCGAGTTCGGGAAGCATCGGGACGTATCGCATTTTGCCACCCTTCAGCTTCGCCCGCACCGCCAACAGCCCCTCGCTGTACCTCACGTCCTGCCATCCGAGCCCGAAGATCTCCGCCGCGCGCATTCCAGTTGTGACGGCGACGAGCACGATCAGCCTCAGACGATAGAACGTCTTGTTGATTGAACTCGTACCCTTCCGGTACGTCTTTTCGTCGAGCGCCTGCTTGAGCTTCCGAAGTTCGTCTTCGGAGAGGTAACGGTCCCTCTGATCATCCGGCCGCCTCACCTCCACCTGATCCGCCGGGTTCCGGTCGATGCCGGTTTCCCTGGACCAGATCGTGGAGGCCTTCTCCATCATGTGGTGCATGACGTTGAAGTGTCGTACCGCCGTTCCCGGCGACAGCCCGCGCGCCGCTGTCAGGTTTTCGTACCAGCGTCCTACGGCGACGCCGTCAATCTCCCGAACGAAAGAGCGGCCCAACTCGGATCGAATGCCGTCCAAGACGCTTTTCTCTCGGCTGGCCGAACGCTTTTTCGCACCGTAATGCGTCATCCTCGTGATTCTCAAACGACGGCTCCTCCACGCGTGCGAAATTCCCGGTTGCAGGATCTCGGCAGCCGATGTCACGTTCCGGCGGCACGCGTGATCGCAGTTTCAACCACCGTTGTCGATGCCATTCGCGTTCGGTGACACGCTCTATGCCCCTTATAAAGCCGCGGTTATGCATCTCAATCAAATCTGCGTGCCACACCGCAATGTGGAAATTGCGTGGATCGGATGGCTTGTCCGGCAGCCCGCAAGGAACATCAGCTATCAACAATAAAGATTGGTCGCTATCGTCAATGACAACGAATTCCGTTCTGCCTGGGAAGGCTGTCAACTGCAGGAGAGGCGTACGAAAGTCGTTCCCTTCAGGGTACGCCGGCCAGTCTGCATGATGCACCGTTAGCAGGGTGCCCCGAGTAGGTCCGAGATTTCCGGGATGTTCGAATATGTCCATAGAGACCACGTGGCTTAACGACTGCCAATCCGGCCACGCGTAGGCGTGAAGAGATCCACGACGAGAATCGGAGAATGGGCCATTCTTTCAGTCGTTTGGGATGACTTCACACAAGCTCCAGCCGCAGCTCACGACCCACGGCCGTTGCCGCCTTGCGCAATGTGCTCAAGGTGACCGCATCATAGTCGGGATCGAGCAGGCGGTCGAGCGCGGCGCGGCTGGTGTGCATCCGGCGCGCCATTTCCGCTTTGGAAAAGTGCTTTTCTTTCATGGCGGCTTCAACCTGCCGGGCCAGGACACGTTTGACCGCGGTCGCGGTGACCTCCTCGTAGATACCATCCTCACGGAGCCAGCTATCGACGGATGATCCGATGTTCTTTTTTTTCATGAGCGTGTTCCTTTTTTGCGTTTAAGGGCCAGATCGATATCTTGTCGCGGCGTCTTTTGCGTCTTCTTCATGAACCCATGAAGCAGCACCATGCCTCCGTGCTCAACACAGAAAATAACTCGCGCAATACGTCCTCGCGGCAAGCTGCTCCGCACTTCCCACAACTCGTGGCCAAGTGAACGGACCAGCGGCATCCCGATCGGCCACGAAAACTCGACATCCTTGATATCTTCGCCGATGACTTTCCTGTCTTCCAGTTCAAGGCCCTTCAGCCACTCGCGCATCGGCTCGCGTCCGCCATCGGAGCGGTAGAAGCGTGCGGGCAGCCGCTTGAGACCCGGATTCATAGAGTACAGTACCAGTTTTGGTACTGCCGGTCAAGGAGAATGTGAGGGGGCTTTGGTCTACGGCTTCCGGCGCCGTAGGCTCAGCTCATCCCCGCTGTCGATTACCCGCTTGATCGATTTAGAAAAAGGTATGCCAGTTTTTCTAAATCCCATCTCCCCGATCCCCGGCCCGGTTTCATTCGGCAATCCTCAGCACCAACCTTTTTCTCCTACAGCCGGAACGCAGCGGGCCCAGATGCTTTTAGCGCACGATTACCAACTTCTGCTTCCCATCGCGGAGCCGTCGCGAGAACCGCCCCTTGACCCGCACAACCGGGTTGACAGGAATCTGTTTCGAGCGTCCCGCCGTGTAGTCGCGTTCAGCTTCGGAGGGTTCCCACGCTACGCCGAGCTTGGTCAGGGCTTGCCGAGCCGCACCCAGAAATCCGTTCTTGCTGTAAAGGATCGGGTCACCGGAAATACGCGAGACAACAGCGCGGCCGTAAACCCCGTAGCCGAGCCGCACAAGGCGTTTCTCGCGCACGAGAATTCGCAGCACGCGCAGAACCTGGTCCTCGCCGCCGAGGTCACGGAACTCCCGCGGCAAGAACACGTCTTCGCCGCGCTTGCGGGCGATCCGTCCTTCGATCCTCTCGCGCAATGTCTTCGGCCGACGCATGGAAGACTCCTGCAAAAACCCGACACCCATTATCGTCGGCGCGAAGGCACTTTAGCCGCCGCAGGTCGCAGAGGTTTGGATAACGCCCCCCTTTCCCTAATTCAACGTCTATGCGCCCCCTGTAATCTACAGTTCGACGTCGTCGTCACAGCCGTTCCTGCGCAAAGTCGCTGGCCATTGCTGTTGCCATCGTTCTTTCTGCTCGGCGGAAGCGTCTTTCAGCAAATGTCTTAGCAGAACACGGACACAGTAGCATTTGAGGGAAAGACCGGCCTCCTGTGCGATTTTTTCGAGGCGTGCCCCAACTTCATCCGGGAATTCGAGCTTTAGCGCAAACCACGTGATCTGATCTTCATTGCTCATCACTCGACCCTCTCCGGCGTGTACGCGAGACTCCGGGTTCGACTGGTCGAGCGTCTTAAGCTCCTGCTCGATGACGGCGCGCAGCAACGGCAGGCTGACCGTGAGTGTTTGCCACACGCGGCGCGCAGCAACGTCCTCGTATTCATGCCGATAGATATTTCCGGCGGCAGCCATATCCCGCCATTCAATCGACGCGTGTCGAGCCTTCAACGCATCGGGCAACCGCCGCGACGCTTCGGAGATGATTTCAAGACAACGCGTCACGGCGTAGAGGCGCAGATTATCATCCTTGAATGTTACATAGTCCACGCCCGCGACGAAGCCCTGAGCCATTCCGATGTGATACTGAATGTCGGTAAGCCAGCGGCGGATTGCGCCGTGGTCAGAAGGCATAGATTGCCTCAGCCGTCGCCGCCGGTTGAACGTAAGGCTTTAGACCTTCCCGGTCCACCACATCGACCGGGCCTTCAAACAGGCTGGCAATATACGCTTTGATCCCGGCATATTCCCACACGCCGACAGGCGCGTTGGGATCAATTTCGATCATGATGTCCGTATCGCTTTGGGCCCTTTCATCGCCCCGCGCGCGCGAGCCAAACAAGGCGGCATGCGCCACACCGCGCTGTTTCAGCGCCGCTTCGTTTTCGCGCAGCCGGACTATGATTTCGTCACGGTTCATGATCCACCTTCATCTTAAACAGTCCCTCGGCACGGTGCCATCAGGAACGCCCTCAAGCGCTGGCAACAGCGAGCCTTGATCCTACCAAGCGTATGGCACTCTACAGCAAGACGCCAGGCATCGCAAATACTGGCCTTTGTTCCTGGAGCGCGTGCTCGTCGACATTGGGTCGTTTCGTCCCGAGCCACCTTTTTCCTGGCGCCCCCAACACCGGCGGGGCGAAGACACTTAGCCGCCGCCGCTTGCTGTCAATGACCTCTTGCCGTCCCCGCGCCGAGCGCACCGCCGCAGGCCGCTACAACGAGCCGTCGCTGTTCTCCAGTTAAGCCGAATTGGGCCAGCCCATGTTCGAAGGCGTGTCGTGTCGCCGCGCGGGTACCCCATCGTCCCCTCTCGTCGTGCTCCTGCCGCCCCTGCCCTTCGCCGGTTGATCCGAACCTTGGGCCTCGATCCTGACCGTCCGCAGGCCGCCGTCAACGGCTCTGCCCGCTCCATTCGCTTCGCTCCCGTGTTGGCCGTTTCCCTTCGGTGACGGACGGCCTTTTTCCGGACGGTCCTCCGGTTCTCGGCGGTTCGGAAATAACCGGGCCGCAGGAAAAGGAGCGAGAGGATCATGAATAAGGAGAGACAGGATGTTTATACTCGCATCACCAACGCCATCGTCGCCGACCTCGAAAAGGGCGTGCGGCCCTGCTTAAACCGTGGAACGCTGCTAACACCGACGGCCGCATCGCGCGGCCCCTGCGCCACAACGGCTTGCCCTATTCGGGGATCAACATCCTCATGCTTTGGGCTTCCGCGATCGAACAGGGATTCGCGACACCGATTTGGATGACCTTCAAGCAGGCGATTGAGCTGAACGCCCATGTCCGCAAGGGCGAGAAAGGCTCGCTCGTCGTCTACGCCAACGCCATCACGAAAACCGAAACCGGCGATGCCGGCGAAGAGATCGAGCGCGAGATCCCCTTCATGAAGGGCTACACCGTGTTCAATGTCGAGCAGATCGACGGCCTGCCCGAGGACTACTATCAGCGCCCGGAAATCCAGCTCACGCCGGTCGAGCGCAACGCGCGCGCCGAGGCGTTCTTCCACAATACCGGCGCCGAGATCCGCACCCGCGGCGACCGCGCCTTCTACGCCTGCGACGGTGACTACATCCAGGTACCGGTGATCGAGGCGTTCTGCGACGCCGAGAGCTTTTACGCCACGCTCGCGCACGAGGCGACGCACTGGACGCGGCACCCGGACCGGCTCAATCGCGACCTCGGCCGCAAGCACTACGGCGACGAGGGCTATGCCCGCGAAGAGCTAGTCGCGGAACTCGGAGCCGCTTTCCTTTGCGCCGAGCTGGAACTGACGCCGGAGGTTCGCGAGGACCATGCCGCCTACATGACCTGCTGGCTCCAGGTACTCAAGAACGACAAGCGCGCCATCTTCAGAGCCGCCGCCCACGCGCCGCGAGCCGTGGATTACCTTTGCGCGCGCCAAGAGCCCGGCCCCGAGCGGGCGGTACCGGGAGCGATCCCGGTTCTGCCGCGTTATCTACTGTCCCGCCAGCTATGCCGTCGACTGGATCAATCGTATCCATCACATGAACACCGTCAGCGGGCAGCTAAAGGAGCTGGTAAGCCTATGAGCCATCAGCTAGGCGCGGGCCGCGGCCCAGCGGTGGGGCAGCAAGTCATCAAGCTGCCGAATCGAGCACTCCCCAATGCGCGT
>DATNIN010000031.1:0-68222 GCA_035604415.1 Candidatus Acidiferrales bacterium | reverse complement strand
CAGCGTTGGACAATTGATGTTCCCAAATATCTCCACACAGTCCTCGATGTCGAATCCGTGAGGAGCCATTACATGCGGGTAGTGGCTCCTCACGGATTCGACATCGAGGACTGTGTGGAGATATTTGGGAACATCAATTGTCCAACGCTGTTGGTCTGCGGTCTGGAGAGTTATTTGCCCGTGCCGGAGTCGGACCCACGGATGAAGGCGATTAGGAATTGCCGGCTCGTGAAAGTGTCGAACGCGGGGCACTGGGTGCACCACGACCAGTTGGAAATTCTTTTGAGAGAAACGACTGAGTTTTTTCAGGACTGACGTGCAAGCTTGGGGACCAGCCAAGCTCGGCTGGCAACGCGGCAGCGCCTTGCATCGCGATCCCGTCCCCCTGATCGCGGGCGTCTCAATGGTCTTGCGACTTTCAGGATCGTAGCCCCATGGGAGAGTTCGGAATCAGATTTGAGATCTCAAGACTTATGTTGTGGAGGAGCTATGGGCGAAGAAACGATTGCCATTATTGGCGGAACCGGCGACTTGGGATTCGGCCTCGCCTTGCGATGGGCGCGGGCCGGAGTGCGGGTCACTATTGGCTCCCGCGATGAAGTCAAGGCAAAGGAAGCGGCGCGGCGCATACAGGAAACGCTGAACGCACGCGCGCCAACTGAGTCCGGGCGTCTTTCGATCAGCGGGCTCGAGAACGCACAGGCCGCCGCTCAGGCTTCCGTATTGGTGTTGGCTGTTCCTATCTCGGCCCAAGTCGACATCCTGAAAAGTATTCGGGGTTCCCTAAGAGGTGCCATTTTGGTGGACACAACGGTTCCCCTGGCTGCAGCCTTGGGCGGTAAACCGACACGGATGCTGAGACTTTGGCAAGGATCCGCCGCTGCGCAGGCTCGCGAGCTTGTGCCAGCCACAACGCCTGTGCTGGCAGCCTTCCACAATGTCTCGGCTGGTGCTTTACAAGACCTCTCGGCAACGCTTGAATGCGACATCCTCGTATGCGGAGATGACGACGCTGCCAAGCAAACCCTCTTTCCGTTGGTGAAGTTGATCCCTGGCTTGCGCCCGATTGATGCCGGCCCGTTGGAAATGTCCAGCATTGTCGAGGGCATCACAGCCCTTTTGATCTCGGTGAACCGCCGCTATCGCGTCCATCACAGCGGTATTCGCATTACGGGATTGGAACCCAAGTCGTAGCGGGGCGCACCTCAGTCAAAGTGTGGACGGCGTGGAGCCTGAAACACCTTGATAACGGAGCCGTGCTTTATCTCCCGCGCTACAGAGTGTTGATGTAAAGCTATAGGGATTCGGGCCGTGGCTCATCAAATCCGAGAAAAACAGGCCTCTGAAAACGCACAAAGCCGAACCACCTACCTCTTGGGCAAGTATTCGGCTTTTGCTTGAGATTATCGCGACGGCCATCGAGAAACTTGGAAGAATTGCGGACTACCGCCTTGACGAGAATGGTCCCAACAAAAGCGGTCCCGCCCTGCTCGAGCGGTCATTTTATGGAATCCGACCGCCTGCCCGAGTCTAGGTCTCACTAGGTATCATTGCAGGTGCTAAAAGGCGTTTCTGAATTCGTAAGCGACACCAAACAAGCCATTTGGATTTTGGCCACGGCTTGCTACGAACCAGAAGGTCGGGAGTTCGACTCTCTCCGGGCGCGCCACTTTCTCTGGGAGCCCCACCCTTTGCAATTGCAACGGATGGGCCACCCGCCGATACTTCATTCCAGAGCCGCGCACCCTTCAAACCCGGAAGGGTGCGGCACCCCACACTGGTCAGCGAACTCACTGGTAAACTATCGGTGTGGTATTATCCGCTCACCTTGTCACGTCGTTGAGCAGAATCGTCGGAAACGAAAGGGTAGGCCACCCGCCAATGCGACGACATACTACTAACGCAGGCCCCGTATTCGATGGTGGGCAACTTCATTTCCACCGCAGTGTGGGCTTATAACAACAATCCAGACACGGGCAAGAATGACAAGAATTGCCCCTGCGGATCAAACTCTCCTCCAAACCATTAGGATTCTGCAGTTCAAGGGGATCGTTAGGAGGTAAGTTGAAAGGTACTGGGAAGGGATTCCGTTGGATCTACTGGCCACCGCTGGTTCATCTCGCGATCTGTTTGGCCGCCTCGCTGGGATACGTCGCGCCGAGCTTACAGTTTCTAGGGATACTTTGGAGTATCCCCACCATAGCTGACATACCCGTGTCGATGGTAACGATTATACTGACCTTTTCGCACCATGGTGTGCTCGCCGGATTGTGGGCAATCGTCGCGGGGACGCTGTGGTGGTACCTGCTGTGTTGGGTGGCTGAGTTCCTTGCGGGAAAGATACGGGGCGTGAGCTCCTTGGCTGGTGGCACACCCTCAAAATGAGGCGGGTGGCACACCCTTAGACGTCTTGGCCCGCTGTCAATTTCGTCGCGGATGTGCAGGTCACACCCGAAATCATTCAGGCCCCGGATGAAATTCGAGGGGTGCCGCACTCTTCGCTTCCCAGAAGGGTGCGTCTTTCTGTTTCCTTGCTCTCAGGTCTTGCCGCCAGGCTCCCACTGCGGATTCGGGACCAGGAGGCCGGTGGGAACGTTAAGGGAACAAAACCCGTCAAGAAAGCCCCGGAATCAGTGTTTCGAGAATTTGTAAGGGCAAGACAAGCCACGGCCTACCAGATTGACTTCTCCAACTACGAACCAGAAGGTCGGGAGTTCGACTCTCTCCGGGCGCGCCATTCCCTCTCTGACTCCCCACGCTGCGCATCTGCAACGGATAAGCCACGCGCCAATTTCGGTTGACTCCCACATCCTGAGCGAACACAATTCACCGACTCCGGAGGTTTGCCATGACTGGTAATCCATACGGCAAAGACGCCTTCAAGTACGGCAGCGACGACAATATAGCGATGAGAGATCTGGCGGCGTCACGGGCGGAAAAAGCCGCTAGATCAGCCCCCTCACCGAGACCGGCGCCCATCTTCAATCCTCCCAGCTTTCCTTCGGCCAACCCACAAGTTCAGCAGTCTTCAACAGTCCGGGGGGCCAGCGGAGGGGGTGGATTTCTCGCCAGCTTGGCAAAGCTGATCGTGGCGGGCGTCATTTTCCTGGCGGTGGTCGGATACTTTGAAAGCAAACCTTCCGGATCTGCGCCGAGCGCGACGCCGAGGGAACCATATCCTGCTCAAGTCGATGACGCCACGCCAGCAGCGCCACAAGTTCAGTCTGAGCAAACGGGTGAACCGTCGCCTCCAAGTCAGCCCGTGAATGATGGACAGGCCGAGCCGGCGGCGCCAGCCACGGCACCACCGGCTGGCAGCCAGGCGGAGACGCCAGCCGACGATCCGATTGGGGCAGGTGGTTTCATCACTCCTGCTCAGTCACAAAATATCGATTCGTTGCTTTGTGTTCCGTTAAACCTGGTCAATAGTTTCTCTTGGGATAATCCTCCACAGGACGGCGAGATCGCCGCGTTCAAGAACTACGTCTTTCACTATATTCACACCGTCGCAAAGGACAACACGCGGTTCAAAATTCGGGATGACGCATATGGGCGTTTTGATCAGGGCTGGCGCGCGTCAACCGCATATGCGCCTCCTCCGGAAACCCTTGTCGAAAGCGAGCAAGCAGGACAAGCGTGTCCCGAGACGGATCAGGCCTACCAGCTGACCGTTCATCCACGATGACCATGCAAGAAGTCCGGGCTTAACGTCCTTCGACTGGCGGGTGGCCCACCTTTGGACTCCGTCCCCGCATGTGCGGGGCACACCCGAGTTCACTCAAAGTCTCGGACAACACTTGTGGGTGGCGCACCCTTTGGTTTGTAAGGGAGGGACTCTTGTCTTGCCAAGCCGAAGTCCACACCAGCAACCATTTGACGCGCGCCCAACAATGTGCCAGCGTGATTAGCGATGAGGGAAGTCGCCCGCTCTCTCGACGGGGGCGGGATGCTCTTTGAAAATTGAATCGTATCGGCGAGTTGGAAAGAGCCATTCCCGGCTTTTTCGCGGCCTTGCCCGCCTGTTTCCCAGCCCCTCTCGGCCCAAACTCTAATCGACACTCCGGCGATTAGAAATGCCTCCAACTCATTGAAAACAAAGGATCGCGACACATTCTAATCGACACACTTTCGGGACCCCGCAAGGACCCGCGCGAACTGGCAATCGGTGTAGCGCTGCCAGAAGATCAGTTCAGAGGAGAGCCGGGCAACGAAGGTCTTAGACGCGGCCCGGCGTCGCCGGAGGGTGCCGGCGCTTCTTTCCGGCGCGCCAGCCGAAAGCGGAGACGGTCCATGTACAAATAGACGACCGGCGTGGTGAACAGCGTCAGCATCTGGCTCACGATCAATCCGCCGACGATGCTGATCCCGAGCGGCCGGCGCAATTCCGAACCCGTCCCCGTGCCAAGCGCCAGAGGCAGGCCTCCGAGCAGCGCCGCCATGGTCGTCATCATGATAGGCCGGAAGCGCAGCAGGCATGCCTGGTAGATCGCTTCCTTGGGCGGCTTCCCTTCCTTGCGCTCCATCTCGAGGGCAAAATCGATCATCATGATCGCGTTCTTCACCACGAGACCAATCAACAGGATGATCCCGATCATCGCCATCACGCTCAGGTCGGTGCCGGAAATGAAAAGCGCGAGAAGCGCACCAACTCCCGCGGACGGAAGAGTCGATAGAATCGTGATCGGATGAATGTAACTTTCATAAAGCATGCCCAGCACGATGTACACCGTGAACAAAGCGGTCAGAATCAAAATCGGCTGGGTGGAGAGCGATGCCTGGAACGCCTGCGCCGTGCCGGAGAATGTGGCCCGGATCGACGCCGGCAAGCCGATTCGATTCTCTTCCGCGTTGATGGTGTTCACGGCGTCTCCCAGTGAAACATTGGGAGCGAGGTTGAAGGAGAGCGTCACGGCCGGGTACTGGCCTTGATGGTTCACCGCCAGAGGCGCGGTTCTCGCCTCGAAATGCGTGAAGGCACTCAGGGGTACTTCCGTGCCGTTCGACGAACGCGCGTAAATGCTTTTGAGCGCATCGGGATTCCGCTGGAACTCCGGGCCAACCTCCATCACCAGGTGGTACTCGTTCAACTGCGTGAACACGGTCGACACCTGCCGCTGGCCGAAAGCGTCGTACAGAGTGTTATCGATGGTCTGAGCGTCCAGGCCCAGGCGGGAGGCCGTGTCGCGATCGATCACCAGTTGCTCCTGAAGTCCTTTGTCCTGCTGGTCGGTCGATACGTCGCGCAAGTCCGGCATCGTTTTCAGCGCGGCCAGCAGTTGCGGCGACCACTTCCGCAAATCCTCCAAATTCTCGCTTTCGAGCGTGTACTGATACTGCGCGTTGCTTTGCCGGCCGCCGACCCTGATGTCCTGATTTGCCTGGAGATACAGGGTTGCGCCCGGCACCACCGAAAGATTCTTGCGCAAACGCTGGATCACTTCGTCCGCTCTGAGTTTGCGCTCCGACAGCGGCTTGAGCATGATGTACATGCGTCCCTGATTCATCGCGTTGCCACCGCCAACGAATGCAATGTTGCTTTGGACCGCCGGATCCGACGTCACGATTCCGGCAAACTGGCGCTGTTTAACGCGCATCGCGTCGAACGAAATGTCTTGCGACGCTTGAATCGCACCGCTTAGCAGGCCGGTGTCCTGCTGCGGGAAAAATCCTTTCGGAACGAAATAATAGAGGCCCGCGCTAGAAACACCGTCGCGATCGTGATCGTAAGCATCACCGGCTGATGGTTCAGCACCCAGCGGAGGCGTTGGCCATATCCGTCAATCAGTGATTGAAAGCACCGCTCGCTGAAGCGATAGAGACGGTTGTGTCCTTCTTTCTGTATGGGTTTGAGGAACTTGGCGCACATCATCGGCGTCGTGCTGAGCGAAATTGCCAGAGAGACAAGAATCGTCACGCTCAGTGTGACCGCAAATTCGCGGAAGAGCCGGCCCACGATGCCGCCCATCAGCAGGATGGGAATGAAAACCGCGATCAACGACGTGCTCATCGAGAGCACCGTGAACCCGATCTCCTGCGCTCCCTTGAGCGCGGCCTTCATCGGCGAAAGCCCCGCTTCGCGGTAGCGAGTAATGTTTTCGATCACCACGATGGCGTCATCCACCACAAAGCCGGTCGAGATCGTGAGCGCCATCAGCGACAAATTGTCCACCGAATAGCCCAGCAGATACATCACGCTGAACGTCCCGAGGAGCGACACCGGCACGGCCACCGCAGGAATCACAGTCGCCCACACGGTTCGAAGGAAGACGAAAATCACCAAAATCACGAGCACGACGGTGATGAGCAGCGTAATCTGCACGTCCTTCACTGACGCGCGGATCGTGACCGTTCGGTCGATCGCCACCGTCAAATCAACCGAAGCCGGAATCGAAGCTTGCAGCAGCGGCAAGATGGCGCGAATCCGGTCGGCGGTACCCACAATGTTGGCGCCCGGCTGGCGGTTGATGATGACCATCACCGATGACTTGTCGTTCACCCGCCCGGCCGCCCGAATATCCTCGACCGAGTCCACCACCGTTGCGATATCGCCCAGCCGCACGGGAGCGCCGTTGCGGTACGCGATCACCAATGGCCTGTAGTGGTCCGCGTCGAACAATTGGTCGTTGTCTGTGATCGTCCATCGCACCAACCCGTTGGCAAACCCTCCCTTCGGCTCGTTGGAATTCACCTGGCCGAGCGCGGTGCGAATATCCTCCAAGCCCAGGCCGTAGCCCGCCAGAATCGTCGGATTCAACTCGATGCGAACCGCGGGACGGGCGCCGCCGCCGATATTCACCTGGCCGACGCCATCCACTTGCGACAACTTCTGCGCGATGATCGAATCCGCGATGTCGTAGAGGCGGCTGAGCGGCAACACATCCGATCGAACGGCCAGGATCATGACGGGAGAATCGGCCGGATTGACTTTCTTGTAGTTCGGCCGGCTCGGAAGGTTCGCCGGCAATTGTCCGGCGGCGGCGTTGATCGCTGCTTGAACATCGCGCGCGGCCGCGTCGATGTCGCGATTCATGTCGAATTGCAGGGTGATCGATGTATTGCCGGCAAGGCTGCTTGAAGTCATCTCCGTGATCCCGGCAATCCGCCCGAACTGCCGCTCGAGCGGAGTCGCGACGGAGGAAGCCATGATCTCGGGGCTCGCTCCGGGAAGACCGGCCTGCACTTGAATCGTGGGAAACTCCACTTGCGGCAGCGGCGCGACCGGAAGGAATCCATACGCAATGATCCCGGCGAGCAGGATCGCCACGGTCAGCAACGAAGTGGCAATCGGCCTCTTTACAAATGGCTCGGAGATGTTCATGTTCGGCGCCGTCAATCGGCCGTGGCTTCGGACTCCACGGGATTGCCAACACGATGGCGTCTCAATCGCTTCGCGAGCCGGTCAAACGCCAGATAGACGACAGGAGTCGTATAGAGCGTCAGGACCTGGCTGAACAGCAAGCCGCCCACGATGCTGATGCCGAGCGGCCGGCGCAATTCCGAACCGGTTCCCGATCCGAGGGCGAGCGGCAGTCCCCCAAGCATCGCGGCCATCGTCGTCATCATGATGGGACGAAACCTCAGCAAACAGGCCTGATAAATGGCCTCCTGCGGCGGCTTCCCTTCTTTCCGCTCCGCGTCGAGCGCGAAATCGATCATCATGATCGCGTTTTTCTGCACGATGCCGATGAGCAGGATGATGCCGATCAAGGCGATCACGCTGAAATCGCTCCCGCAGATCAGGAGCGCCAGCAGTGCGCCGACTCCTGCCGAGGGCAGCGTGGAAAGAATCGTGACTGGATGGATGTAGCTTTCGTAGAGGACTCCCAGCACGATGTACACCGTCACAATCGCCGCGAGGACCAGCAGCGGCTCGTTCGCAAGCGAAGCCTGAAACGCTTGCGCCGTCCCTTGAAAACTCGCGTGGACCGACACGGGCAAATTGATCTGCTGCTCCGCCTGATGGATCGCATCCACAGCCTTTCCGAGTGAAACGTTGGGGGCTAGATTGAAGGACAGCGTCACAACCGGGAACTGCCCTTGATGGTTTACCGCGAGCGCCGTCGTCTGCTGCTCAAAGTGCGTGAAGGCGCTGAGCGGCACCTGCGTCCCATTTGAAGATTTCACGTAAATGCTTTTCAGCGCGTCCGGGTTCTGCTGAAATTTCGGATCGACTTCCAGGACCACGTGATACTGGTTCAATTGCGTAAAGATCGTGGAGACCTGGCGCTGGCCGAACGCGTCGTAGAGCGTATTGTCGATCGCCGCCGGCAGAATCCCGAGCCGCGCCGCCGTGTCGCGGTCGATCGCGAGGTTGGCCTGCAGGCCCTGATCCTGCTGGTCGGAGGCAATGTCGCGCAATTGCGGCAGGGATTTCAGCGTGTTCACAAGTTTGGGAGCCCACTGCGCCAGTTCCTGCGCGTCCGCGTCTTCGATCGAATACTGGTATTGCGTGCGGCTCACGCGATCCTCGACCGTCAAATCCTGCACCGGCTGCATGTAGAGCGTGATTCCATCAATCTGCGCGAGCTGCGGCTGCAAGCGTCGAATGATGTCGGAGCTCGCGTCTTTCCGGTCGTCGCGGGATTTGAGGTTGATCTGGATGCGGCCGCTGTTCGGCGTCATGTTCGTGCCGTCCACGCCGATGAAGGAAGACAAGCTCACCACGTCCGGGTCCTTCAGAATGACGGCGGCGAGCGCCTGCTGGCGGCTGGACATTTCTGCGAACGACACGGCTTGAGGCGCCTCGGAAATGCCCAGGATTACACCGGTGTCCTGCACCGGGAAAAAGCCCTTGGGAATGTAGTAATAGAGCAGAAACGTGAGCAGCAACGTCCCGAAGGTGACGGCGAGCGTTACCGTCTGGTGGCGAAGCACCACTTGCAGCGTCCTTCCGTAGAACGCGATCATCCGGTCAAAGAAGCGTCCGGACGCCTTGTAAAACCGGCTCTGTTTCGAAGGTTCTTCGCGGTGGAGGAGCTTCGCGCACATCATCGGCGTCAACGTGAGCGACACAAACGCGGACACCAGGATCGTGACGCCAAGAGTAACCGCAAATTCGCGAAACAGCCGGCCCACGATGTCGCCCATGAAGAGCAGCGGAATCAGCACGGCGATCAATGAAACAGTGAGCGAAAGGATCGTGAATCCGATCTGCTCGGAACCCATCAGGGCTGCCTTCAGAGGCGGGTGTCCTTCTTCAATAAATCGGGCGATGTTCTCGATCATCACGATCGCGTCGTCCACCACGAAGCCGGTCGAAATCGTGAGCGCCATCAGCGATAGGTTGTCGAGGCTGAAGCCTGCTAGGTACATCACTCCGAAAGTACCGACAATCGAAAGCGGTACGGCAACGCTGGGAATAATCGTGGCGGCGACGCTGCGAAGAAACAGAAACATCACCATGACGACCAGCGCGACCGTGAGCATCAGTTCGAACTGAATGTCTTTCACGGACGCGCGAATCGTCGTCGTCATGTCGGTCAGCGTCGTCACGTGAATCGAGGCAGGCAGTGACGCTTGCAGGCGGGGAAGCAGATTCTTCACACGGTCGGCCACGCCGATGATGTTGGTGCCGGGCTGGCGTTGAATATTGAGGATCACCGCCGGTTGAGCGTTCATCCAGGCGGCCTGCATGTTGTTTTCAGCGCTGTCCACCACGTCGGCGACGTCCGAAAGCCGGATCGGCCCCCCGTTCTTGTAGGCGACGATGAGAGGCCGGTAACTTTCGCTCGAAAGAAGCTGGTCGTTGTCCTGAATCGTGAAGGATTGGCGCGGGCCGTTCAGATTGCCCTTCGCCTGATCGACGTTGGCGCTCCCCAGCGCCGTGCGAAGATCCTCGAGACTGAGTCCGTAGGACGCGAGGGCCGTCGGATTCGCCTGCACCCGCACCGCCGGCTTCTGCCCTCCGCTGATCGTGACAAGTCCGACGCCGGACAACTGCGAGATCTTCTGCGCGAGATTTGTGTCCGCATAGTCTTCTACTTTCTGAAGCGGCACCGTCTCGGATGTGAGCGCGAGCGTGAGGATGGGTGAGTCGGCGGGGTTGACCTTGCTGTAGATCGGCGGGTTTGGCAGGTCGCGCGGCAGGTAAGTGGACGCTGCGTTGATCGCCGCCTGCACTTCCTGCTCGGCAACGTCGATATCTTCCTTCAAATCGAATTGCAGCGTAACCACCGACCCGCCAAGGGAACTCGTCGAGGTCATCTGGTCGAGCCCCGGCAGCTCTCCGAACTGCCGCTCCAGGGGCGTGGTCACGGCCGAAGCCATCACGTCGGGGCTGGCGCCCGGATAAAACGTCAGCACCTGGATCGTCGGATAATCGACTTGCGGCAGGGCCGACACCGGAAGCTGCAAATACGCCACCGCGCCCGCCAGCATCACGCCTACCATCAGCAACGATGTGGCGACCGGCCGGAGTATGAACGGCCTGGACGGGCTCACGGGTGAAGTTCCGGGGCCGAATTCGATGCGGGAGAGTTGCCTGAATTGGACTCGTGTGGAGTGACGGCCGCATCCGATTGCAGTTTGTCCGCGCCATCGACAACAATTTGTTCGCCGGCGTTCAGTCCCTGGCGAATCACGGAAACATTCCCTTCCGCAAAATCCACCTGGACGGAGCGAACCTGCGCTTTGTTGTCGGAGCTCACAACGTAGACAAAAGGTCCCTGCGTGCCGTTTTGAATCGCGGCGGACGGAATCACGATTGCGTCTTTTCGCGCGCTGAGAAACAGGCGCGCGTTCACGAACTGATTCGGCCAGAGAGAAAGATCGCGATTGTCGAACTGAGATTTCAGCTTGATCGTCCCCGTGCTCTGATCGATCTGGTTATCGATGGTCAGGAGCTTGCCGTCGGCAAGCTTCGTGCCGTTGTCCCGGCTGTACGCTTCCACGCCGAGCTGCTTGCCTCTCATCTCGGCGACAACCTTTGGCAGGCTGTCCTCAGGAAGCGTGAAGATTACGGCTATCGGTTGCACTTGCGTGATCACCAGAATGCCGTTTGCGTCCGCCGCGTGAACGATGTTCCCCGAGTCCACCAGCCGAAGCCCGACGCGCCCGTCGATGGGCGAAGTAATCCGGCAATAGATGAGTTGGAGCTTCTGATTGTCGATCGCCGCCTGATCGGATTTGATCGAGCCGTCGAACTGGCCGACGGTGGCCTGCTGCGAATCGAGCTGCTGGCGCGGAATCACGCCTTCCTGCCAGAGCTGCTGATACCGCGCGAGGTTGACCTTCGCGTCGTTTTGCGACGCCACGTCTTTCGCAAGCTGCCCTTCCGCCTGGGCGAGCGCCACCTGAAACGGCCGCGAGTCAATCTCTGCGAGGACGTCTCCGGCGTGGACGAACTGCCCCTCCCGGAAATACACCTGCATCATTTGTCCATCGACGCGGCTGTGCACCGTAACCGTGTTGAACGCGTTCACCGATCCCAGACCCGTCACATAGAAGGGAACGTCTCTCTTCTCGACGGATGCCACCCCGACCGAAATGGCCGACGAGTTGGAATCCTTATTCTTCGACGCCGCCTCGGAACTCGCGCGCAGCCGGTACGCCACGATGGCGATGACAACCAGAACGATGAGTACGATCCAAATCCCATAACGGCGCTTGGAGGCGCCGGTTTCGGGCGAAAGATTCGATGGTGCTGAAGACGACATATCCACTCCTGGCCCTATTTTTCCACAGTTCTTAGACGTTCCGGAGACTTTCCCGGATACATCTGTCCCGCTGGCTGATTCCGTCGCCTTGACCGGATTAGGCACGCCGGGTAAGCTGAATCTCACTCTGTTATGGCGAGTATCGTCAGAGGCAAGGTTCATCTCGTCGGCGCCGGCCCGGGCGACCCCGAATTGCTGACCGTACGGGCTCACCGGCTAATTGCGCGCGCCGACGTGGTCCTGCACGACGATCTCGTCCCTGCGGCGATCCTCGCACTCGCCGGGCCACGGACCGAAGTCACAAACGTCGGAAAACGTTGCGGCAGAAAGGGCATTACTCAAGCCGAGATCAACGCGCGCATGATCGAGTTCGCGCGGCGCGGCCTAGAAGTGGTCCGCCTGAAGAGCGGCGACCCCGGCATCTTCGGCCGCTTGGCGGAGGAAATCGACGCTCTGGAAACCGCCGGGGTGCCCTTTGAAATCGTTCCCGGAATCACCGCCGGAATCGCGGCCGCGGCATCGCTCGGCGTCTCGCTTACCGACCGCCGGAGGAGCTCCCGCGTGATCATCGTGAGCGGCCATCGCGCGCCGAAAAATGCTCCCGAGGAAAAGACGGACTGGAAAAGCCTCGCCCGCGAGGACGCAACCTTGGTTGTCTATATGCCCGGCAATGATTTCGCGAGTTTGCGCAAAGAACTCCTCGCGGCGGGCCTCGACCCGGCCATTCCCGCTGTGATTGTTTCCCATGCCACCACGCCTCGCCAGCAGCATCGATCCACTACCCTCGGAGCGCTGGACACGCTGCCGCATATGGAATCGCCCGCCGTCCTCTTGATCGGCCGATCTCTCGATCGCGCGCACCGGCGCTCGAAGAGCGATGCCGTCTCGCTCGCCTTCGAAGAAGCCGAACTGATCCTTTCCTCGCTGTAAAGCCCGCGGCAGTGCTCGCCGCAACTCGCGTATCTCCGCGAAACGAAACCCTCGCGCTTCGTGTAAGATTCGTCTGGGATTCGTCGGAGCCCGTTCGCCGGGGAGCCAGCGCGCGAAATGCTCGACCGCAAACGAACAACCGTCGATTGGATTGACGTCGTCTGGCTGCTCTTCATCGTGGGACTGGCTTTTCTCCCTCCCATCAATGAAATCCACAAGCAGCTCATCCTGGTCTCGATCGGCGTATTCCAATTTTTCGAAGGCCGTCTCATCGCCGGGCTGCCCAAGCGCGGGCGGGCCTACAGCGTCCTCATCAAAATCATGCTAGCCACGCTTCTGCTCGACCATACGGGCGAAATCGGAATCAACAGCAGCTACTATCCGATTTACTATCTGCCGGTCGTCACCGCCGCCATCTATTTCGGCCCCATTGGCACGCTGCTGTGGACGTCTCTCACGTCGCTCGCATACTGTTCGTTTCTCTACCCCGCATTGCAGGAATACGAGCTGACGGCCGAAGGCAGCTACCAGCTGGCTATCCGGATTCTCTTTTTCTTCCTTGCGGCGATGCTGGTCAATCGCTTCGTGGTCGAAAATCGCCGTCAGGTGGCGCGTTATCAGGCGCTCTCGGAAACGCTCGAGGAAACCAATCGTCAGTTGCAACGCGCCGAGGCCGAGGCCCGCCGCTCGGAGCGCCTTGCCGCCCTCGGACAGCTCTCCGCCGGCCTGGCGCACGAAATTCGCAATCCGCTGGGCGTAATTAAGGGCTCCGCCGAAATGCTGGTCCAGAAACTGAAGGACTCTCAGCCGCTCACGAGCGAGCTCGCGGGCTATATTTCCTCCGAGGTGAACCGGCTCAACGCGCTCGTGGCCCGGTTTCTCGATTTCGCCCGGCCCTCCAACCTCGATTTGCACCCGCAGCAGATTCCAGAGATCGTCGATCGCGCCCTCGAATCGGTCCAGGCCCAATCGCCGAACTCGAACGTTCGCGTCGAACGCCATTACGCTCCGGCTCTTCCGGAAATCTCCGCCGATGAGCAGCTCTGCGAGCGCGTTTTCGTCAACCTGATTCAAAATGCCTATCAGTCGATGGAAGCAGCGGCCGACGGCCGGGAGCGTGTCCTGCGCCTTTTGATTGCTCCCGAGTCTTCGAACGGCCGCGAGGGCGTCGGCGTCACGGTCGAAGATACTGGCCCCGGCGTGCCGCTGGATCTGCGCGAACAAATCTTCAATCCCTTTTTCACGTCGAAGAAGGAAGGCGTCGGCCTGGGGCTCGCCATTGTCGCTAAAATTGTGGACGACCACCGCGGATGGATTCGCCTCGAAAACAATTCCGCGCCCGGCGCGCGCTTTCGTGTGTTTCTCCCTGCTTCTCCGGAGAAATCATGACATCGGACAAGCCATCCATTTTGATCGTGGAAGACGAGCAGAAACTCCGGCGCTTGATCGAGCTACAGCTCGCCGACGACGGATTTCACGCGCGCTCGGCGCCCGACGCCGAGACGGGCTTGCAACTCCTGAGCAAGGAGCCTTTCGACCTGATCGTCACGGATTTCAAGCTGCCCGGCATGAGCGGCCTTGAATTCCTCCAGGCCGTGAAGCGCGTCGATGCGCACCTGCCCGTCGTGATGATGACCGCGTACGGAACCGTCGAATCCGCCGTCGATGCCATGAAAGCGGGCGCCAGCGACTACGTGTTGAAGCCATTCGCGCTTGCCGAGCTGGTGCTAGTAATCCGCAAGGAGCTGGCCACGCATCAGCTCCGCCGGGAAAATCGCGACCTGCGCGAAGCGCTCGGCCATCGCTACGAATACAAGAACATCGTCGCGCGGAGTGACAAAATGCAGGCCGTCCTCGCTCTCGTCGAACGCGTCGCTCCCACCAATGCGACGGTGCTCCTTGGCGGCGAAAGCGGCGTCGGCAAAGACCTGATCGCGCGCGCGATTCACGAACATTCGCAGCGCTCCTCGGGACCCTTCGTGAAGATCAATAGCACCGCCATCCCGGAAAATCTTCTCGAAAGCGAATTATTCGGCTACGAAAAAGGCGCGTTCTCCGGCGCGGTCGGAAGCAAGCCCGGAAAATTCGAGCTCGCGGACAAAGGCACGCTTTTCCTCGACGAAATCGGCGACGTGCCGCCTCCCATTCAAGTGAAGCTTTTGCGCGTCCTCCAGGACCGCGAATTCGAGCGCCTCGGCGGCACGAAAACTCTCAAAGTCGATGTCCGCCTGATCGCCGCCACGAATCGCGATCTCCGCGCCGCGCTCGAGGATGGTACTTTCCGCCAGGATCTCTACTACCGCCTGAACGTCGTCGCGATCGATATCCCACCGCTGCGCGATCACAAAGAAGACATTCCGGCCCTCGCGGATTTTTTCCTTGAGAAACTCGCGCGCGAATCGGGCAAACCGGTTCGGGGTGTCGCGCCGCAGGCCATGCGCCTTCTCACGGATTTTCACTGGCCGGGAAATGTGCGCGAGCTTCAGAACGTCCTCGAGCGCGCGGTCACGCTCTCGGCGGGCGCAACGCTCGATGCCGGCGACATTCACCTCGACAACGCGCCGTCGCGCGGCGCCGCAGCAGCCGCAACCTTACTGCCCGCGGGCATGACGCTCGAGCAATGGGAAGACGACATGATCCGCGAGGCTCTGCGCCGTGCCAACGGCAACAAGAGCCAAGCGGCTCGCGCACTCGGACTTTCGCGCAACGCGCTGCGCTATCGCCTCTCGAAGATCGGCGTCCCCGACCCCCCGGAAGGAGATTCATAGGAACCGTCGCGGTGATGGGCCCGATCAAAAACCTTAGTCGCTTCTCAAAACGGCTCCAGGCAGTGGGGACCTGTCCGGTTACCGCGTCTTAGTCTTGTACTCGTGCGGGCAAGCTACTTTTCAGAAGCGAGCTCGTTAACTTCTTCGCTGGCGTGATCTTTCAGACTTCAGGATGAAGCAATCGGACGACGTATACTGTTGACGTTGATTGCCCCGTGGAAGGGCCCATGAAGAAACTTCGAATCGTTGTTTCACTTCCGAACGACAACGCATACCAACATGAACAGGGCGTAGTGGCGAAGTCAACCGGAGAACGCCTTGGGCTCGATCTGCAAGTCATCCACGCAAACGATGACTCCATAACTCAAAACCAGCAGTTACTGGAAATCATTCAATCCAGGCCGGAAGCCCGACCCAGCGCATTCTTGGTTGAATCCGTGACCGGGACGGGGCTGCGCCGTGTTGCTGAAGCGGCGGTTGCGGAGGGGATTGCATGGGTGATCAGTAACAGCGATGTGGATTATGTCGAGCTACTCCGCAAAAGCCCCCGCGTTCCTGTATTCACTGTGACCCAAGGACAACACGAAATTGGCCGGCTGCAAGGCAAGCAGCTTGCCGCACTTTTGCCTCACGGGGGATCTGTCCTATACATGCAGGGGCCGAGCAGGAGTTCCGTTGCGGTCCACAGACACGAGGGCATGGAAAGCACCAAGCCGGTTAATGTACGGATAACAACGCTCCGTAGTAAATGGAGTGAGGAGAACGCTTGTCAAAGTGCAGGCGCCTGGCTAAAGTTGGCAACTTCTCGCGCGGAAAAGTTTGACTTGGTGGCCGGCCATACTCATGAACTTGCCTTAGGGGCCAAAAAGGCATTCCAGAATATCGACAACCAAGAACAGCAGAGAAGATGGCTGGGATTGCCATTCATCGGCATTGGTATTTCGAGCCAAGTGAAACCTTTGGTTGACAGGCACGTCCTGGCCGCAGCTGTGATTACATCCGTCACGATGGAACTTGCTCTCCAGATATTAGTTCGCGCGCTCGAAACACAGGTTCAGCCGCCCGAACGCACTTTCGTGGAAGCGTCGTCATATCCCGATTTGGAGACACTGGCGGCAAAGGGATATTGAAGAGTTGCGCGTGTTGGGGAACGGCCCGCCGCCAATGCTTGGTAGGTCGAATTACCGCACAACTGGTTCATCAACATCCGGGTCCGAAAACGACGTCTTCGAAGTGACGGGGCGCGTGCGCGCCCCGAACTGAACAACATCGCCTTACGCATGCTTGCAACTAGCGGTGGTTGAAAACCACCACCACCGCTTGAATACCACCGATTTGACGCTGCGGGATTATTGGGCGCCTCGCCTGCTACCTACCGTAAACAACTGATTGGAGCCAACTTGCCGGCGACTCTCCGCCATCTGCCGTTTGGCCCCGGCCCTGCATTACCAGGGGTGGATTGAAAGGTTCCTGCGGAGTGACAGCCGGGAGGTGAGCGATGAAAAAATATCTGGCAAGTCTGGCAATGATTCTCCTGACGATGGGCGCGATACCGGCAGCTGCACAGGGTCAAGCGCCTCCGCCGCCCGGTCAAGAGGGCCCCGGTCAAGCGGGTAATGATCAGTCCGACCAATCGGCTGAAGCGCAGCCCGGAGTCGCGCGCGTCAGCTTGATGAATGGCGACGTTTCCTCGC
The DNA here is from genome assembly GCA_035604415.1 of Candidatus Acidiferrales bacterium. GTDB lineage: Bacteria > Acidobacteriota > Terriglobia > Acidiferrales > UBA7541 > Palsa-295. The sequence goes on along the minus strand of DATNIN010000031.1, from coordinate 51,176 downwards.
AGCGCGGCGACAATGGCGATTGGGTCGCCGTGACACTGAACACTCCGATTTCACCGGACGACCGCGTTGCCACAGGCGAAAAAGCCCGCGCGGAAATTCAACTCGACTACGCGAATATCCTGCGCATGTCGGAGAACGCAACCGCGAAAATCGCGACGCTGAGCCGCACGGGAATTCAAGTCCAGATTGGACAAGGGCTCGTCACCTACACCGTATTGAAAGGCAGCGAAGCAAATCCAGAGATCGACACGCCGAATGCCGCGATTCATCCGAACGGGCCGGGCGAGTACCGCATCCAGGTTAATTCCGACGGGGAAACAGCGGTGACTGTTCGCGACGGTTCCGCGGACGTCTCCACGCCCCAGGGCAGCACGCACGTTGACCGGGGCCAAATGACCACGGTACAGGGCACGGATAGCCCCGAGTATAAGACCGAGTCCGCGTCCGGGCGCGACGACTGGGATTCTTGGAACGACGAACGCAATCACAGAACCACCAGCGCCCAAAGCTGGGGCAAGACCAACCGGTACTACACAGGCTCGGAAGACTTGGACAACTACGGCACGTGGAGCGAAGTCCCCGACTACGGTCCTGTGTGGATTCCGTCGCAAGGTCCCGGCTGGGCGCCGTACAGCGATGGCCGCTGGGTCTGGGAGCCCTACTACGGCTGGACTTGGGTTGGTTATGAACCGTGGGGTTGGGCGCCCTATCACTACGGTCGCTGGTTCGTTTATGGCGGCAACTGGGCATGGTGGCCGGGGCCCGTGTACGGCTATCCGGGCTACTATCCGATCTGGTCACCGGCGTACGTCTCCTTCTTCGGTTGGGGAGGCGGAGGCTGGGGTGTCGGTTTCGGCTTTGGTTTCGGCTTCGGCCACGTCGGCTGGCTGCCGTGCGGGCCGGGCGATTGGTATCACCCGTGGTGGGGCCGCGGGGGCGGGCGCTTCAACACGGTCAACATCACAAACATCAATAACTTCCATGAAGGGTTCGGACCGCTCCACGGACGCGGATTCTCGAACGTCAACGAGGCGTTCCGGAACGAGCGAGTCCGCGGTGGCATAACCTCAATGGACAGCAACCGGTTCGGCCGCGATGCCGTCAGGGGTCATGGTCCGGCGATGAGCGAGGCCGCTTTCCGCCAGACCAGCATGGTGAGCGGCAAGATGCCGATCACGCCGTCGCGCGAAAGCTTCAGCCCGTCGGGCCGCGCGGCAAATCCGTCCGCGTTCCGAAGTGCGCCGCCGAGCTCGCAGCATTTCTTCAGCGGCACGGCTCGGACCAACAACGCGAACGGATCAGCTCCGCGATCCTTCTCCGGCGCGAACCCGACATCACGACCGCAATCCGGTTTCAACGGCAATCGGAACGGCAGCTCGTTTGAAAGGCCGGGATCGCAGAGGCCGTCGCAACCGATGAACTCGGCGCGTGCAAATGCTCCCGCATCGGTGCAGTCGAACCGGCCGGGATCGTTCAATCCTCCGCAGTCGGGAACGGCCGCGCGCTCAACGCAGAGCTTCTCAGCCGCCAACCGCGCCGAAGTGAACAATTCAGGGCGCGGATCGTTTGCGCGTCCGTCTTCGCAGGGAGGCTCGCAAGCTGCGCCTCAAGGCGGTCCGTCCGAAAATCGCGGCGCGTGGCAGCACTTCACTCCGCCTTCGCGGAACGTGCAGCCGCAGGAATCGGGCCGCGGCTTCGCGCAACCCAATCAATCGCAGCGTTCGTTCAATCCGCCGTCGTCGGCGTCACGGGGGAGCTACCCCAATTCATACTCTCGTCCTCCCCTTAATATGAGGCAGCCCATCGTGACGCCCCGAGGCGGCGGCTCATACGGCGGTGGCTATCCGCGCGGCTCGTATAGCCAGCCACGCGGCGGCTATAGTGCGCCGCGCGGCGGCGGCTACAGCGCACCGCGTGGAGGCGGAAATAGCGCCCCTCGCAGCGGAGGCGGTGGTGGCGGCAATCGCGGGGGTGGCGGTGGCCACTCCAGCGGCAACCATTCACGCTGATCGAAAGATATAGGCATTGGCAGTCCGCGGCCCCGAGTTTTCGGGGCCGTGGCGCATAAGGTCAAAACGGAGTGCTGAGATTTACCGAGTTCGAGCGGCACAAAAGGCGCAAGGCAACTAAATCGGATGCGAGCGGTTTCATAATCCGGAGCGAAGACACGCCATGTCCACATCCTCGATTCGTGTTGTCGCATGGTTCACTTGGTTCCGCGCCCGCGTTTGGCTCGATCGCCTGGCCGTGCTATCAAGAGGACACTCTGAAAAAGGGGGCAACATCATGAGGAATAAACGCTCACTGCTCACGCTCCTTCTGTTCGTCGCCGCACTATTTGCGGCGCTCCCAATCACCGCCGCGGCGCAAGACGATCCTCCCAGCCGCGTTGCGCGGCTCAACTACATTCAGGGCTCGGTCTCGTATCAAGTCGCCGGCGACACGAACTGGATACAGGCTGACCCGAATCGCCCGCTCACCACCGGCGATAATCTCTGGGTTGACCAGAACTCGCGCGGGGAAGTCCACGTCGGCAGCACGGCGATCCGCCTCTCGAGCCAGACCGGCGTCTCATTCCTTACGCTGGACGACCGCACGGTCCAGCTTCAGCTCGCGCAGGGCACCATCGAGGTCCACCTGCGGAATCTCTCCTCCGGAGATGCTTTCGAAATCGACACTCCCAATCTCGCCTTCACTCTCAGCCACGCAGGCGAGTACAGGGTCCAGACCGATCCTGATGGAAACTCCACCGTCATCGTCATCCGCGAAGGTGAAGGCGAAGTCACCGGTAGCGGCGATTCTTGGGTTCTGCGTGCCGGACAACAGTACACATTCAACGGCACCGAACAGCTCTCCTATGACGCCATGCCTGAGCCGGGCTACGACGATTTCGAAGACTGGTGCCAGTCGCGCGATCAGCGCGAGAACGGCGCCGCTTCGGCCCGCTACGTTTCGCGCGACGTGGACGGCTACTACGATCTCGATGACTACGGCGACTGGGAATCAGATCCGGACTACGGCAACGTCTGGGTTCCCCGGGCGGTTGCCGTCGGATGGGCGCCCTATCACGTCGGCCACTGGGTCTGGATCGCGCCGTGGGGCTGGACGTGGGTCGATGAAGAGCCCTGGGGCTTCGCGCCATTCCACTACGGCCGCTGGTGCTTTGTAAGGTCGCACTGGGCCTGGGTGCCGGGACCGATCGTCGTTCGGCCGGTCTATGCACCGGCGCTGGTGGGATTCGTGGGCGGCGGTGGATTCGGCTTCTCCGTCACGTTTGGCGGAGGCTTCGCCGGCGTTGCCTGGTTCCCTCTCGGGCCGCGTGACGTCTTTGTTCCCGGCTATCGTTGCAGCCCACGCTACGTTCAGGTCGTCAACGTCACGAACACGCGTGTGATTAACGTCACGCAGGTCACCAACATGTACAACACCGTCGTCATCAACCGCGACACGACGGTGATCAACAATTACACGTACGCACGCAACGTGACCGCAGTCACCGCCGTGTCGAGAGAGACCTTCGTCGGCGCGCGTTCCGTGGCGTCCGCCTCCGTGCGCGTTACGCCCGACCAGATCGATCGCGCGCGCGTCGTCGACTCCGAACAGATCGCTCCCACGCGCTCGAGCCGTGTCTTCGCCTCAGCCAAAATGTCCACCGTGCGGCCACCCGTCCCGATCGAACAGCGGGCCGTCGTCGCGCGGCTGAATCCAGCAGTGTCTCGCCCGGCTCCAGTGACCACGACGAACACCAATCGCGGCTTCGGACAGGCACAGGGCAACCAGCCAACGAATCCGCGCGGCGGCTTCAATAACAATGCACAGCCGCCGGCCCGCGGGAATGTCGCGCCACCAGCCGCACCCGCCAACAACAATCCGCAGCCGCAATCACGCGACGGATTCCACCCGTTCCAGCCGCCGCCCGGAGGAAACAATCCAAACACCGGCGGCAACCCGAGCGCCAACACCGGCGGCGCAACCGGCGGCACCGGCAACACGCCTCCGGCGAATCGCGATAACGGAGCCTTCAACCGCTCCGGCAATCGCACAACCCAGACGCCGCCAGCCCAAACGCAGCCGGCTCAAACGCAACCGCAGCAGAACGAGCAACGCCAATCCGTGCGATTCACGCCTCCGGTGAAGGCGCGCGATGAAATGTACGACGTTCATCCGCCCCTGAACCGCAAGGAGGCGCCGGCGCCACCGAAGCAGGAGGAAAAGCGCCCCGCGCCACCGGAAAAGGGGAAGGATCAGCACGACGAAAATAAGCGCGAGCACTAGCGCCGCGTCATTTGTCGGCTACGTTCGTCCCGGCGGTCCCGATTATTCGGGACCGCCGTTTTCTTTGAGCAAGAGCACTGCGGGCGCGGCTCTGAACTCCGCCGCTGCCTTCGATCAAGGCGCGGGCGTGCCCGGCGTCGCGGGCGTTGGAGCGGCAGGTGATGCCGGGGCTTGTTCGACGGCGAGATAGGCGCGGCCGAACGCGGATTGCTGCGTGCCCGCGGCGATCACCACGGCCTGCACCGTGTAGCGCCCGGAAGGAAGCTTCGCGAGCGGCAAGCTGATGCGGAAGGAAGCGGTGCGCGATTTCGGATCGACCTCCGCGGGAGCGAGCAGCGGCGTTGCGTTCACCTGCACTCCGCCGCGGAAAAACACCAGCCCGGCGCGCAGAGCGCTCGCATCAAGCGTCTCGGATTTTCCCGCCTTCTCCGGATAGTACGCCTGGAAGAAAACGTAGAGCGTCTGCTGCTGCGTGAAGAATCGCGTCACGCTCGGGACGATTTTCTCCCCCGCCATCTCCAGCGGTGACGCTGCTAACTGCGCCCTGATTCCCTGCCCTTTCGTCTGCACCTCGGTCGATTTCTCCACCGGCACGAGCTGGCTCGAGAGCAGCACCGAGCTGAGGGCCATTCGATCCGCCGGACGCAGCGGCACGGTGAGTGTCTGCTCGAACGTGCCGATCTTCCCGGACTCGTTTTCCCGCGCCACGAATTTCAACCGGTACGCCCCCGGCGCGAGCACCACGCCGCCCTGATACACCAGGCTGGTGCTTTTCACCTGCTGAAAGCGCTGCTCGTCGAGATGCACGGTGATTGTGTCGCGCAGCGCGGCCACGCTCACTCCGGAGGGAACGGCGCGCACCTCCGCCGCGAAATCAAACTCGGCTTCCCGGCGGTTGTGCTTCTGCGCCCAATCGAGCGCGCTTGACGATAGCTTCGCGGAGATCGGCACGTACACCTGCTGGTCGCTCAACCGGAACATCGCCGTCTCGACCGCGATCGGCAAATCGACTTCGGGGCTTTCCGAACTCATCGCGTCCGCGAGCTGCTGGTCGCGGTCCTCTTTCTCGAGGTGCTGAAAATCTCGCGGCGCGTAATAGCCGTTGCGGTAGCGCACGTGCGCCCCCGGCGCGTTCACCTTCACGCGCACCGCCCGCCAGCGGCCGTCGCGCTTCACGTCGGACGGCAGATTGTAGCCGAGCAGGTAATATCCGCCGTTCTCCTGCTGAATCTTGGGGAAGGCATCGCTCAGATCGCCCAAGTCGAAGAATGCCCGGCCTCCGGTGTCGGTTGAAAGCGTGGCGAGTGTGTCGCGCGAGCCCTCGCGCTCATCCGTCTGGTGATACACGGCGGCGCCGCTGAACATCGACGTGCCAGTTGCGGCGCTCGTCGTGGCATCTCCCCCGGGCGGCGTGGCGAACATCCCGCGCGCGTCGATGGAATAGACCGACACGTTCGCCCGGTTGGCCGCGTCCGTGGCGGCGCGCAGCTCGGCGCGGTTCTCTTCGCCCGTCTGCGTGATCCCACCCGTGAATTCCACCAGCGCCTTGCGTCCGGGAATTCCCGCCATCACATTCGCAAGACCCTCGACGGCGGCGAGTTTCTGGTCCGTGTTGAAGACGTTGAACTCCGTCTGGTCCGGCGTGTACGCCGCTCCCGTGTCTTCCTGCACGTCGTATTCACCGTTTTGGGCCGCGGCATAAAGGGGATTCGCGATCTGCGAGGCCGCGCCCGGCACAAGTTGCGCGATCGCCTTGTTCAGCACGGCCCGATCGTTCGTGAAATTCGCGAGCACCGCGAGGCGCGAACTGAACGTCACCACGGCGACGAGGTCCGCCGGCGTCATCTGCTGCTTCAGAAACTTCTCCGCCGCGCCGTGCGCGCGCAGGATGTCGTCCGTCTCCATCGACGTCATGTCGAAGAACAGCACGATCATTCGGCGGTCGCGGAGCTGATCGGAAAGAGCGTCCGTTACTTCGGCGTTTCCGCCGTCCACCGGCACAACGACGGGCTTGGCGTTCTCCTCGCTTGCCGTTTCGACCTTTTCGATATCCGAATACGAAAAAACGGAAATCTTCTGGAGCTTCCCGTCGTCCGTGACCTCGAATTCGTTCGCGCTCAATCCCTTGATCGGCTTCCCGGAACTGTCGGTCACTTCCACATCGATGCGCACCAGATTCGACTGCGCCCGAAGCCTCGCTGCCGGATTGAGCGGTGGAGATTTCGTTTGTGCCCGCGCGGACGCAGGCAAGGACTCCTGCCGCGCGGCTCCGGACACAGGTAATAGCAACATCCCTGCGATAGCCATCGCGGCCACGCAGGCGCGCACGGCTTTGCTTTCCGGATTTCGCCGATTGTTGCGATTTGTGTCACGCATAATCTTCGCTCACAGAGTAAAACGAACCATCAGGGCCATCGTTCGCATCGATCCGGCGCTCGTGACGCGGCCGAAAAGCGAAAACCCGGACCCCGCGCCCGTGCCGAGTCCGCACACGATTCCAGAGCCGGTTCCCGTTCCCGACCCGCCGCTCCCGAAACATGGGAGCGTAGTGCCGATACCGTTGAAGTTCGGCGTGTTCGTAAGGTTCTGGATTTGCCAGCTCACGTTCATCTGATGCCGCCGCTCCGGGCCGAACCGGTACGTCTTCGCCAGGGACATGTTCCAATTGAAGCTGCACGGCCCTTCCACGGCGCCGCGCGGCTCGTTGCCATAGGTTAGATTTCTGTTCGCATCCGTGGGTAAGCTGAAAACGCCCGTATTGAAGTACGCGGATGGCGAGCCACCGCAAATCCCCGTGTTCGGATTTCCAGAAATGTCGGGGCGCAGCGAGAAATTCGCTCCCGTGCCGTTGTCGGAAGCGACGCCGCCCAGCAACACTGTAAAAGGCGTGCCGGTCTGCCACGTGAAAATATTCTGGAGTCTCCAATCGCCAAACGCGTGTTCCTTCCATCCGTGGTTCGCCCAGCGGGCCCTCTGGCCGAACGGAAGCTCCCACATCGACACGGCGCGGAACTGGTGCCGAACGTCGAAGGTGGAGAGCCCGTATTCGGCGTGAAGATTGCCGTCCTGCTGCTCGACCGTGGCCGCCCCGCCGCCAATCGAACTCGCATCGTCCAGCGATTTCCCGTAAGTGTAGATGCCTTGCAGCATGAATCCCTTCGTGAATCGATGCACGACGCGCACCTGGAGCGCGTTGTATATGGAATTGGCGCCGGATTGGTCGAACGTGAAGCCGGTCGCGTTCGGGTCGACGCGATTCGCCTGAATCTGGTCCGAGGGCGTGCCGAGAGGCGCACGGTTGGGCGCGCGAAGGATATCGAGATTGGTTCCCTTCGTGCCCGTGTAGGTCAGATCGAGAAGCCAGTTCGCCGAAAGCGATGTTTCGGTTCCCAGATTCCACATCTGCGCATAGCCGTTCTTATAGAAGGGATCGACCGACTGCGTGTTCGAAATGAAGGTGCTGCTTTGCGCGGCCTGAAATCCGTTTTGGAGCGTCAGCGGCTGGGTCGACGTGGTGGTCAGGGTCTGCGCGGTGGCCACCGGCGGCTGGTAGGCGAGCTGCCGCGCAAGAGTGTTGTAGATCGACTCGTTGTAGAAAATCGAATATCCGGCCCGCACCACCGTCTTCGGCTTGAGAAACTTCGGCTGCCACGCGATCCCGATCCGCGGTTCCCAATTGTTGTAGTTGCCGTGGGTTAGGGCGCGCGGGAGTGCGCCGCTGAATGATACCGTCTGCCCGGGACGCACCTGTTCGACGCAGGAAGGGCACGAAATGTTCTCCTGAGCGAACTGCAAGATCTGGGGATTTACGTCCAGGTTCACAATGTTGTCGTTTAGCTCGATCGGCGGCGTGACGGCTTCGTAGCGCAGCCCGTACTGAAATGTGAACGTCTTGCTCACCCGCCAATCGTCCTGCGCGTAAGCGGAAAAGCCCCAGCTCCGGAAATACGTGTTTGGATTGCCGAACTGCTCCGTCGTGTTGAAGGGGCGATTTTCCAGAAAGTCCGCGAAGTCGTTGCCGGTCGCAAGGCCCGTGAAGATGAAACCACCGCGCGGATTCGGACTCGAATCGGTATTTAGCTGGATGCGCCGAATCTCGCCGCCGTAGCTCATCGTGTGGTTCTTGTGTACCCATGTGACGCCGTCGGACACGCGCAGCGTCTGGTTCCGCGTGAGCGACGGAATCGGATCGCTCAATCCCGAGAAATCCGTGAAGCCGATCCGTGGAATGCCGAAATCGATCGGCGCGATCGAGACGCCGGTGATTCCGAGGTTGCCGGCGACGTCCGTCCCGAACGAGTTGTCGCTCAGGAGCTCGGCGCGATTGCGGCTCCAATTCAGATGAAGGCTTTCGACCACGCGCGACGTCCAGTTGTGAGACAGCCCGAGGTCCACGCTCTGGCTGCGCGTGGATTGGTGCCCGCCGATCCCCGCAAAATTACTGAGCGTGTCGGATCGCTGCGAATTGAAGTTGTATCCGCCGTTCATATTGAATTTCGCGTTGATCGTGTGCAGCACGCGAAAATTCACAACGTCCGAATTCAGCGGCGTCGTGGCCTGCAGCAGATAGTTCTGCCCGGCCGTGCTCGGCAAGTTCGGCTTCGGTATGAAATTCAGCAGGCCCTGCACCGCCGTATTGTTCGCGAAATCGCTCGCTGGAATCTGCTGGGCGCTGCCGCTCGAGCAGTTCGTGTCGGCAACGGTCGGAAAGGGAACGGCAGGCGAGCTGAACGGCAGGAAGAGCGTGGGCACACTCGCGTTCGCCAAGCAGAACAAGCCGTTTCGCTGGTCGAGAGTCGGGACCGTGGAAAACGTGTTCACGGCGTTCTTGGCGATGTCGTGCTGGTAGTTCACCACGAAATAGGTTTTGTCGCTTCCGTTGTAGATGTGCGGAATCTTCATCGGGCCGCCCATGGTCCCGCCGACGCGCTCGTCGTAGCTGCCGATCTGCGGATATTGCGCGCCCGTGATCGAAAACGGCTTCGCGTCGAATGCGGAGTTCGTATATCGATCGAAAAAGCTGAAGCGCACGCGGTTCACGGTCTGGCGCAACAGTCTGCCGATGTTGGTTGCATTCGCACCTCCGCGGCCGCCGGGAAATCCTCCGCCTCCACCACCCGGGAATCCTCCGCCCTGTTGCCCGAACCCTTGGCCCGGACCGCCGCCCGGGCCTCCGGGTCCGCCGGGAGCTCCGGGCGCGCCCGGCGCAAATTCTCCGGCGCCGAATCCGCCCGGTCCACCGAATCCGTTCGCGGATAAACCTTGCCCGACAGTTCCTTGCAGCAAGAAGGAATCGGAAGACGATCCCGCGCCGGATGGAATCGCAGCGGCCATCTCCGATCCGGCCCCGGGCTGACCAACCGCTTCTTCGCCCTGCGCGCTCGCGCCGCCCTCGCCCGTCAAGTCCGTCTGCTGAAATCCGCCGCTCGCCAGCCCTTCGCGAACCGCGTTCAGGAGCCCGGGTGCAATCTGGCCGCGTCCGCCGTTCCTTCCGCGTGCGCCCGGTGCGCCTGCGCCAGGCCCATTCGCGGAATTCGTCGCCGAGCGCTGGCCGCTCCCAGGCGGGCCGCCCGGTCTTTGTCCGGCGGGCTTGGCGGGAACTGGAGATTCCGCCGGCGCAGCCAACTGGGCGAGTGTCGCGACGCGGAGAACAAACTGAAGCGGTGGTGGTGGAGGCTGAGCTCCGAGCTGAACATCGAGTGACGCGGAAACGAAACCGAGCTGCGCTGCCTCGACGGTATAGTGCCCCGCGGGAAGCGAAGGAACTTCAAACTTGCCCGACTCGTCCGTCCAGCTCACCCAGACTTTCTTCAAATCGGTATTGGTGAGCCGCAACGCCGCGCCGGGAACCGGCGACCCATCGGCGGTGCGCACGATTCCAGCCGCAACGCCGGCCGCGCCGGAATTGGACGGTGCCGAGGAAGTCGGAGCGACCGCCTGCTGCGCGAGGCTCGCGCCGGCCGTTACGAGAAGAATCGCCAATAGCTGCGCGCTTATCTTGAACGTGCCGTGTCCGCGGATGGAATATTGCAACACCGTTCTCTTAGTCTATGGAATCGCGCTGCGATTTCCGCATCTTTCTTGGACGATGTCGCACGAGGAGGAGTTACCCGCCAGACGGCGCAGGATCGTACACAAGACGGAAGGTGACTGGTTGTTTGAGGCGCGGATTTTCCATTTTCGTCGTCACGTAAAGCTGCTTTCCGTCAGGTGAAAGCTCAAATGTGCGCGTGACCTTGCCGTCGCGCCTTCCCGGCGTCACCGCGATCAGTTGAGTATCCTTCCACTGCGCGACAGGGGGCGCGCTCGTGCTGTCTCCGGTTGCGCCGCTGCTCGAGGAATTGCCCGATGGACTTGTCGAAGATCTGTTCGACGAACTCGCGGACGATGCATCCTCATTCGAATAAACCGCGAGCACGCGGCCGGATTCGTCGCTCACTTTGGCGGATGTCGCGGTCTGCTCGATCGTAATCTGCGACAGATTGTTCATCATTCCGCTGCTTTCGCCATCCGTTGATCCTTGTCCCTGGCCTCCACCCGTTCCTCCGCCTCTTCGCCCGCCGCCCATCCCGCCCCATCCTCCGCCGCCCATTCCTCCACCTCCGCCCATTCCGCCGCCACCGCTCCAGCCACCGTGGCGCTGCCCGCCGGAGTTTCCGGCCTGCTGCATTTTTTCGCTGGGATCGTCGCTGTCATCTTTGTTCAGCGCCCAGGTGCCCGAAAGGTTCGGTTTCCCGCCGATTTGAGCGGGAGTTCGCGGCTTCGCTGCCGGCGGCTGCTGATCCGCCGGCGCTGCCGAAGGAAGCGGACCGGCCGGAGCCTGCGCGGAGGCGCGCCCCGCGCAAACGGTCATCCCAATCGCACAAACGGTGAAAAAGCCAATAAAACAGCAGGTTTTCGCGAGAATCACGTGTTTTTTCATCATGGCAGAAATGGCCCCTTAAAACCCCTTAAAATGCCGATTTTGGGGGCTTTTTGACACGTAAATGATTCCTTTCAGGGCACTGGTTGGTTCCACAATCTCAAGGAGGGCTTTCGCCGCCGCCGCGTCCTCCTGTATCATGCAGCATGCTTCCGTTCTCACGGCGACCGTCTCCGGCACGCGTGCACCGACCGCGGCGATAGTCCAAATCGGCCGCGCGACGCCGGTCGCAGGCCGTCCGATTGCGCGGGTCTTCCCAAAAACGGCCTAAAGGAATCGCGGGAAAGGGGAACACGAATGGCACACTCTGGAAACCAGATGCGGCTCGCCGTCCTCGGCGCCGGAAAAATGGGCGGTATTTTGATCGAAGCGTTTGTGAAGCAAGGACTGGTATCGCCGCGGAATATTTCCGCCACCGTGCAGCACGCGGGCGCGCAACGAAAGAGCGGCGTGAAACTCTCCGTTTCGCTGGGCCGTGACAATCGCGCGGCCGCGAAAAAAGCGGACGTGATTTTTCTGTGCGTGAAGCCACAAACCGTCGCGCGCGTGGTGGATGAAATTCGGGGCGAGCTGAACGAGAAGAAACTTCTGATTTCCATCGCGGCTTCGGTGCCGACCCAATATATCGAGAAGCGTCTCAAGGGCAAAGTGCCCGTGGTCCGCGCGATGCCCAATACCCCTTCGATGGTCGGCGCGGGAATCACGGCGATCTCGCCGGGAAAGTTCGCGACCGCGAAGGACGTCGAGACGGCGCGCAAACTTTTCGATGCCGTGGGCAAGACGGTGGTTGTAGACGAAAAAAACATGGACGCGATCACGGGCCTCTCCGCAAGCGGGCCGGCGTTCATTTACATCATTCTCGAATCGCTGGCGGAAGGCGGCGTCAAAGTTGGATTGTCGCGGGAGCTTGCGACGCTGCTTGCCGCGCAGATGACATTGGGGGCGGCGAAAATGGTAATCGAGACCGGGCACCATCCGGCGCTGCTGAAAGATACCGTGACGACTCCGGCCGGCTGCACGATCGACGGCATCCTCGAATTGGAAGAGGGCGGATTGCGCGTGACGCTGATCAAAGCCGTCGTGAAGGCTGCGCAGCGGGCGAAGGAACTACTCGTCACCGATGAAGACAAATAGGCGGGAGCGCGCCCGCAGCTTGGCTGCTTAGAGCAGCGGGCAGGACTAACGGACAAGGCACTCACCGCAGAGACGCAGAGAGCGCAGAGGAATTCCCTCCCACCGACGAAAACGCCTGAGTGGAACGCTGCTGAGCTAGCTCTTGAGCAAGAGCACGTTGACCGCTTTGACGACGACTTCGACTTTGTCGCCCTTCTTGATTCCGAGTTCCTTCAGCGATTCAAGCGTCATGACTGAGGCCATGCGCGACGCCGGCACACTCAGCTTCACCAGACACATCACGGTGCCCTTCTTGATTTCCGTCACTTTGCCTACAATCCGATTGCGCGCTCCGACTTTCATGTTTTGCCTCCCGTAATATTTCGATGCCGCATTTAAGCCGGTGTGCTAGACCGCCCCGACAGGTTACTACGATTAGCTGGAAATAGGGGGCGGACGCTACGGCGGCGCTCTTCCGGTGCGGGGCTGAACCCTGGCGAGTGGCACGAGCATCTGAACCTGGGTTACCATCCTTCGCGACCTTCCCAGAGGAGACCACGACATGAAAGCAGTGCGCGTGACGCAATACGGCGAGCCAAACGTTTTGCAGCTTCAAGATATTCCCCAGCCCAAGCCGGGACCGGGCGAGGCGCTGGTTCGCGTGCAAGCGACCGGCGTGAATTACGCCGACGTTTACATGCGGAATGGCGCGGCGCGCATGGCTGCCCCTCCTTTCACACCGGGCATCGAGGGGGCGGGAGTTGTCGAGGGAGTCGGCGAAGGCGTGAGCGAGGTGAAGGCGGGCGACCGCGTCGCCTACGCGACGACGAGCCTCGGCTCGTACGCCGAGTACCACGCGGTGAAGGCCGCGCACCTCGCGCCGCTGCCGAAAGAGATCAGCGCGGAGGACGGCGCTGCCGTGATTTTGCAGGGACTGACCGCGCACTATCTTCTGTTCGAGTTCTATCCGATCAAGCGCGGTTCCACGGTCTTGGTTCACGCCGCTGCCGGCGGGATGGGACTGATACTGGTGCAATGGCTGAAGCATCTTGGCGCGGTCGCCATCGGCACCGTTTCCACCGAGGAAAAGGCCAAGGTCGCGCGCGAGGCCGGTGCGGACCACGTGATCAACTATGCGAAACAGGATTTTGCCGAAGAAGCGAAGAAGCTGACGGGCGGCAAGGGCGTCGATTACATCATCGACGGAGTGGGCAAGACGACGTTCACGAAGAATCTGGATGCCGTGCGGAACCGCGGCTGGGCGACGGTTTACGGGATGGCGAGCGGCCCCGCGGACCCTCTGGTTCCGAACTCGCTCATGACGAAAGCCCTTACGATCTCGGGCGGCTCGCTCTTCAACTTCATGGCGACCCGCGATGAGCTTCTGGGCCGCGCAAATGATGTGTTCAAGGGATTGCGCGAAGGCTGGCTTAAGCTCCACGTGGATCGCGCCTTCACTCTCCCACAAGCGGCGGAGGCGCATCGTTTGCTCGAAGGACGCCAAACGGTCGGCAAGCTGATTTTGAGACCAGCAAACTAAGGCGGCCCCGACCTCGCCGCTCGTCAGCTTTGAACTTGCAAAAGCGCTCGCGAGCAGTACAATCCGAGCAATTCAGAGCTGAAACAGGAGATTTCTGCCAAGACACTCCACAAGAGCATGGTCGATGCAAATCGTCGCTTGGAACTGCCAATTTCAAACAGCGCCGGGATACTAATCCATGTGCAATGCTTCGCGCTTTCGAAGCCCAAAAGGAAACCTCAGCTAGATTTTCAAAAGGAGAGACGTATGCCGACGAAATTAGCTATCAGCGCGGGGACCTTATTCTTGCTCCTCGGAACCATGGCTCCTGCCTACGCGCAGGGAGAGCAACACGAAAAGGATCAGGGCAAACCGGAGCAGGGGCAGCAACACCAGCAGCAGCAACCCGCAGAGCATCAGCAGCAGGGCAAACCGCAACAGGCACAGCAACAGCATCAGCAGCCGGCGAATAAACCTGCGCAAACTGTACAACGACCGCAACAAGCCTACGGCGGCGTCTATCATGGCGGCGTTAAGCCGACCGAGCCCACCTATGGCGGCGTCCATCCTAGCGGCGTCCCGCAACATCAAGGGCAGGTGCGCAGCGGTTTCGTCCAGTCTCGCGCCAATTCGTGGAATAGCGACCACCGCACCTGGCAGCAACGCGGCGGCTACAACGGCTACCGAGTTCCCGATGATCGCTTCCGGCTCTACTTCGGGAGCAACCACTTCTTCCGCATCAACCGGCTTCCTATGCTCTTCGTAGGCGGGTATCCGCGCTTCCAGTACGACGGCTATTGGGTTACGTTCATGGATCCGTGGCCGGAATCGTGGCCTCCGACGTGGTACGAAACCGACGACGTGTATATTGATTACACCGGCGATGGGTACTACGTATATGACCGCATGTACCCCGGAATCGGGATCGCAGTCACTATCTCGTTTTAGCAAGATGGAAGGGGACTTGAAGTTCCCGCAAGCTCTGATGCGGTACGGGTAGTGTTGCAAGGGCTCGCGATTGCGGCTGGGATGGGGGCATGGAGACAGACCGAAAAGCTTTTCTCGACAGCCTCGGAGGTGCGGAGGGCGTCCGCCGGATGGACTCGGAGGCGCGCGCGGATGCGCTGGAACACCAGATGCTCGCCGAACTGAACAGCGCGATCCAGGCGAAGGAAGGCGGCGATCGAAAAGCAGCGCGGAAGTATCCCACGGCGGCCGAGGTGGAGGCGCAGATCGAAACGCGGCCCTATCGCGCGGGCGCGGGTTTTCTCATCGTACCGCGCACCGGCGAAAACGTGAAAAGACTTCCTCCCATGCCGGCCAATCCCACGCTGGTTGATTTTTTCAAGCTGCGTTTCATGGACACGGCGAACCACGTGCTGCAAAGCGCGAATCTGGCCATGAAGAACGGCATGTCGGAAGAGATTATTCTGGCCTGCCTCCTCCACGACGTGGTGCAGGAAATCATCCGGACGGATCACGGATGGTGGGGAGCGCAGCTCTTCGAGCCGTACGTTTCAGAGAAGGTTGCATTTGCGATTCGCTACCATCAGGCGCTCCGGTATTACGCTGATCCATCGGTGGGATACGAGTATCCCGATCTCTATCGGGAACTTTTCGGCGCGGACTACGTGCCGCCGGCGTATATCGAAGCGACCTACCAGATGGTGCGCAAGCACAAGTGGTACATGGAGCCGCGGATGGTCGCGGTGAATGATTTGTACGCCTTCGATCCGAACGTGGTGGTCACGATCGATCCCTTCCTCGACATCATAGGGCGTCACTTCAAACAGCCGAAAGAGGGACTGGGAAACGATGGCAGCCCGGTCGCTCACATGTGGCGAACGATCAGCAGACCCGACCAGCCTTTGTAGGCACATCTCCCCCGGATGGAGGAAGCTTAAGCGCTCGACTTAATTCTGCTAGTGCGCCGGCGCGAGGCGGGCCGTGGCATGGACTTCGACATCGACGGTGTCGCTGACGCGCAGGAAGAAGTTGCTGGGATTCTTGAGGCCCCACTTGATGTAGGGGACGGCGAACTTCGTCGAGGCGTGCAGCTCGCCATTCACAGCCGGCTCGACAGAGATTATCAGCCTGATGTCGTGGTCCTGGCCGTGAAGGCGGATCGCGCCCGATAGTTCCACGTTCGATGTCCCTTGAGGCGCGATCGATCCCTTCACCTGCGTAGGCGTGAAAACGATTTCCGGGAATTTCGCGCTTTCCAGAATTTCCTTGTGCATTTTGCTGTCACGGCCGCTGTTGCCTGTCTCGGCGGTGGTCGCATCGACTGTCACGCTTCCGCTGGCTTTGCCGGTCGAGGGATCGAAGCGTATCTCGCCGCTCTTGAGCTTGAATGTTCCGTGAACGGTGTGGAGCGTGGCGCCGAGAGTGAAGTCGATCTTCGTGGCGGCGGGATCGAGTGTGGCGACGGATTCCTGAGCGCGGAGGACCGGTGCGCAAACGAATGGGAAGAGAGCGATCAAAGCAAGAAAACGACTGCACCGCACCCGTCCTGCATCAGGGCGGGGAGACACAGAGAGGAACGAGCGGCCCAGCCGCGCCTGCAAGAAAAGAGGGAGAGGAGTCATCGGCTAAGCGAAGAGGACACGCCAGCCGAGATCCAAGATCTGCGCGGCATTGAGGGCATCCGATTCAGAATTGCCGGTATGGATCGAGATCATCTTCGCGAAAAGCGCGGGCCGCGCGGCGAAGAGACGCAGGACTTTGCGGCGCAGCGCGGTGCTCGCGTTCATCAAGAGCATCAGGCGGGTCATGCGAATCGGCACGCGAGTGAGACGGCGGTGCGCGATTTCGTACCGCGCGAGATCTTCGCTGGCCAGCGCATCGGCAAGATGAAGCGCCTGCTGAAACGCAAGGCTCAGTCCCTGGCCCAAAACGGCGTCCACCATGCAACCTGCATCGCCCACCAGCGCAACATTGCCACGGACCACGGCGCGCGCACGGCCGAGCGAGGTGACGGCTCCGGCCTCGGCCGAAATCGGGCGCACGCCACGGAGGTGCACGGCGACCTCGGGAAACTGATCGAGCGCGCGGCCGATACGCAGATGGGAATCGTGCGAGAAGAGCGAGATGCAGATTTCGTTCGCGGACGTAGGCGTGACAATCATCTGCGATTTCTCGCCCCAGTGAACTTCGACGAGATCGGTCCACGGAGCGACCGCGTAGTGGAGGCGGAATCCGAAGCGAGATGGGCGGTAGCGCGCCTGCCCCAATCGCGCGGATTGGCGAACGCTCGAATTCTGGCCATCGGCGCCGACGATCCACTTGCAGGGAAACAGATGGCCGTCGACGGCGACGTGATGAGAATCGAGGCTCGAGAGCCGGGAGCCCCACAGCAGGGAAACGCCCAATTCTGCCGCGCGGTCGACGAGGAGCTGATGGAGCGCGGTGCGGCGAAGGCCGAAAGCTTTGCCGCGCGAAATCCTCGCGCTGGCGGAGGAAGAGTCGTCCGAGAAACGAAACCCGGCAAAAGGCGCGGCGATGCTGGAATCGATCTGGATGCCGAGGATGCGAAGAGCCGCAACTGCTTCGGGGAGCAGGCCTTCGCCACAGGGCTTGTCAATCGGGGGATGCCGGGGATCGATGACCGCGACGCGAAGATTTTTCATGCGCGCCGCGATGGCGGCAGCCAATCCCGCAGGGCCTCCCCCGACGATCAGAACATCAGCTGACACGGATGCGCGCTCCCTAGCTCACCATCGCAGCAGCACCATCTCGGAACAAAAGCCGGGGCCCATGGCCGCGAGGATGCTCAGCGTGCCGGGCGCGGGGCGGCGATGCTTGTAAACGTCCTCCAGAACGAGGAGGACGGACGTGGAAGAAATGTTGCCGACCTTGCGCAGGCACTCCCATGACGCCTCGAGATCCTTGTCGGAGAGTTTGAGCGCGGCGGCGGTCGCTTCGAGCACCTTCGGGCCGCCGGTGTGCATGACCCAGCTCTTCACGTCGCATCGGCAAAAACCCTGCTCGGCAAGGAACTGATCGACATCTTCGCCGAGGTGCCGCAACACGGTGTCGGGAACCTCCGGCGAGAGTACGATGTGAAAACCATCTTCGGAAATGTCCCAGCCCATCACGCGCTCGGTGTTCGGATAAAAGACGGACTTCGTGGCGAGAATTTCCGGGCCATCCGATTCGACTTCCGATCCGGCGACAACGGTGGCAGCGGCCCCGTCGCCGAAAAGCAGGGCCGAAATCAGGTGCGCCATCGAGATGTCGTCGCGTTGAAGCGTGAGGGAACAGAGCTCGATCGAGAGGAGTGCGGCGGATTGATCGGGATAAGCGCGGACGTAATCCGCCGCGCGGGAAATCCCGGCGGCGCCGGCCACGCAGCCGAGGCCGAAGATGGGAATGCGCTTGATGTTGGGCGAAAGGCCCATGCGGTTGATGAGGCGGGCGTCGAGCGACGGGGCGGCGATGCCGGTGACGGACGCGACGAAAATCGCGCTCAGGTCGCGCGGCTCGACCCCGGCGGCGGAGAGGGCGCGGCAGAGCACTTTTTCGCCGATCTCAAGGCCCACCTCGATCCACGCGTTGTTTGCGTCGCCCCAAGTCTGCATGTGATGTTCGTAAAAATCGATCGGCCGGGCGGTGAAGCGGCCATCCACTTTCATGCTTTCGTCGAGGCGATCGAGAATGCCGGGCTGCGGGAGGCGGTCGCGCCAATAGTTTTTCAGCGCGCCAACGAGGACGTCCTGCTTGTGGTAGTGCTTGGGAAAGGCGCTGGCGACGCTGGCGATTCGCATGAAGGAGGCTCCTGAAGCGGCCGCGTGTGGGAACGGCAGCAAAATGTTAAATGCGAGTTGGTACGGCTTTCATCCCCATCTTTCGACTTTTTCTCAGAATTTGAGAGGCGCGATCCAACAAACACAATTCAGCATTTTTCGCGAGCGAGCGCACGGCGCGCCGCGCGAACGTGGCCCCATTGCCCACCCTCGTAGCCAACCTGCGGCGGTCATCGATCGTTCGCGAGGTTGGCTAATCTGATGCTTGGGTCACGTCTTGGGTTGCGCATCAGATGCAAGTGAAACGCGTGAAAAACCGCGATAGATGAACGCGGCGCAGACGAAGGAAACGGCGAGAAGAAGGATTCCGGGACGCCAGCGAAGCAGACAAATTTTTCCGACGCCGAAGAGCGCCGAATAGATCATCGTGCAGCCCGCGATCCAGTCGAAAAGATTGCGCGCGAGATCCCTCTGCGGCAGTACATCGGCGGCGAGTTGCGCGATGGGACGCCATCCGAATACATCCGGACGGACGCGCCGGTAGAAACGCAGGAGCGTGTCGCGAGGCTCGGGCGGCGTCAGCAGAGTGACGAGGACCCAGACGGCCGTGGTGACGAGCGTCGTGAGCAGCGTCTGCTTTGCGAATACGGTCGGCTCCGAGCCTTGAAAGGGCACGGTCCAGCGAAATGCGAGGGTGACGGCGAGAGCGGTGGTCATCGCGGCGATTTCACTCCACGCGTTGATGCGCCACCAATACCAGCGCAGGAGATACACGCTGCCCGTTCCAGCACCTACCTCGAGCAGCACTTCCCAGCCGGCGCGAATTGTGGCGAGTTCCCAGGAAACGAATGCGGCGCAGACGATGAGCAGGACCGTCACCCACCGGGAGACGGCGACGTAGTGGCGTTCCGGGGCCGTGCGGCGGATGAATCGCCGGTAGAAATCCGAGACAAGATACGAACTTCCCCAATTGAGATGGGTTGCGATCGTGGACATGAACGCGGCGAGAAACCCTGCAACGAGCAGGCCGCGGGCCGCGCGTGGGAGATGGTCCACGGCGAGAAGGACGTAGCCGGATTCGGGGTGCGCGAGGTGCGGATAAAGGACGACGACGGCGAGGGCGGCGAGGATCCATGGCCAGGAGCGCAACGCGTAGTGCGCGAAGTTGAACCAGAGGACCGAGAGAAGTCCATCGCGCTCGTTGCGCGCGCTGAGAATCCGCTGCGCGACGTAGCCGCCGCCTCCCGGCTCCGATCCCGGATACCAGGACGCCCACCACTGCACGCCGAGATAGACGCAGAACGTGATGACTGGAATCGTCCAGAGGGATTCGCTGGAAAAACCGCGAGAGAAATCGGGGAAGAAGGAAGTGATGTTAGACGCGCCGGGCCCGGCTGCGGTTCGGAGCGCAGCGAGCTTCGAAAGAAGGGCGCTCATGCCGCCCGCGGCACGGACGCCGTACCAGGCGACCGCGATCACCACGCCCATTTTCAATACAAATTGAAAGAGGTCGGTCCACAGAACGCCCCAGAGGCCGCCGAGCGCGACATAGATTCCTGTGAACGGAATCAAGAAGAACACACAGATGAAGAGCGCGGTGCGGTCGTCCACGCCGAGGACGACGGCGGCAATGGTCGTCATCGCTTTGGTGACCCAGCCGAGGATCACGCAATTGACCAGCAGGCCGAGATAGAGCGCGCGAAATCCGCGGAGAAAGGCGGCAGGCTTTCCAGCGTAGCGCATCTCGGCGAATTCGACGTCGGTCAAAAGTCCGGCACGAACCCACAGGCGCGCGAAGAGGAAAACGGTCATCATCCCCGAGGGCAGCATGCTCCACCAAAGCCAATTGCCCGCGATGCCGTTGGTATAGACATAGCCGGTGACGACGAGAGGAGTATCCGCGCCGAAAGTGGTGGCGACCATGGATGTGCCGATCAGCCATCAGGCCGCGCGACGCCCGGAAACGAAGTAGTCCGCTGTGCTCCGGCCGGAGCGGCGGCGAAAATACAAGCCAAGGAGAAGGGTGAAGAGCAAGTAGAGAGCGACGACAATCCAATCGGCGAAGGTGAGTTTCATGTGGGCGAGCGGCGCGGCATAGTTTTATCGCGGATGAGCTTCGAAGCAAAGAGATAAGGCGGGCACAATCACATGGCGGGCAGAAAAGAAAACCCCCCCCGGGTCTGGAGGGGACAGACCCGGGGGTCGGGGCACTGAGAGGGACTACTGGGCCGGCAAACTTTTTTCAGCCAAAGTTTCTGGCAGCAGCCAAAGGCTGGCGCACGGCGCCCGCCCTTCCGGCTGCGGGGCGCTAGTAGTTCAAGCGCCGGAGAATCATCGTCGCTCGAAAAACCACCTGCAAACCGAGGACGATGAGCGTGTCGCGAACGACGGCGAGTCTTTCCCGCATGGCAAATTCCTCGAAAACCGCCGAGAACGGAATCGCGATCGCCACTGCTCCACGATTCCGCCTCCAATCGGTGTTGGCGTATGGGCGCACTGGATTCTCTAGTTGAGGACGTACACGGGATTATCGTGCTCGACCGCAACCACCATCGACTTGAAGATATCAACGTCCCAGCTGTCCGCGATGCGCAGGCGGACGACATCATTCGTCTCAGAGAGCAAACGGCCGCGCAGAGGCACGCGGAGGTTCCCTGCCACAACTCGAAGAATCACAGGCTGCCCCATCCAAACTGCGTAGCCACCTTCCATGGTCGCCCCTCCTGAGGGTCACTTCCTCGAACAACTGAATTTTCGGACAGGGCGACATCCTGGCCAATGGTACAGGGGTCTAAGACTGGTAGGAGCGAAGTACTATGACATGACGGGGTGGGCGAGCGTGGCGGCTGCACCCTTTTCTGTTACTGTAAATACAGGATTTAGGGGCGGCTACTGAACCTGAATCCAGCGAGGAATCGGGACGAATGATCGAGATGCTGCAACACCTTCTGGCGCGAGTGTACGACGTACGAGGGCTGATCGAATGGGGCGGAACGGTGCTGGTGTGCTCGATCGTGTTCGTCGAAACGGGGATGTTTGCGGGTTTTTTTCTACCGGGCGATTCCCTGCTGGTGACTGCGGGCGTGTTTGCCGCAGCGGGGCACCTGAAACTAGCAGAACTGCTGTCGCTGGTGACCGTGTGCGCGATCGCCGGGGATCAGGTGGGCTACTTCATCGGCTGGAGGGCAGGCGCGACACTGTACCGGCGCCCAGATTCCCGCTTCTTCAAGAAACGCCACCTCGAGCGTGCGCACGAGTTCTACGAGCGGTACGGCGGAAAGACCGTGATTTTCGCGCGCTTCATTCCCATTATCCGGACGTTTTGCGCCCCGGTGGCCGGGGCGGCAAAGATGCGGTACGCGCGCTATCTGGCGTACGACATTTGCGGAGGATTCCTGTGGGTGTGGAGCATGGTGCTGGTGGGATACACGCTCGGCCGGACGGTGCCGAACGTGGAAAAGCGAATTCACTACATCATTGCGGCGGTAATTGTCTTGTCGCTGGTGCCCGCGGCGTATCACGCCTGGAAGTCGCAAAGCAGCAAGGCCACGATTCCTCCGAAGGCTGTTGAACCCAAGAACAATCCTCAGTCACTGTAAATGCAATGCGGGGAGCCTGGCAGCTCCCCGCATCGTTCACTCGCTAGGCCGCGGCGAGGCCGAAGGCGCCGCCAGCGGTTCGCGCTGTGGGAGCGATGTGAAAAGCGGTGTCGCGATGAATCATGCGCCGTGAAGTCGTGTCTTCGCCGGTCTATTCGCTCCCACAAGGCCACTCATACGCCCCCACGCCGATCCGTGCAAGCGGAAAATCCGCGCCCTCAGAGACCGGCGCACAAAGCAAGAAGTTGTCTCATAAATCCTCAGCCGCGATCTAGAAGCGCGGCTTCAGGGGCTAAAGCCCCCTCTTGAGGCGGCTTGACGGCGAGGCTGAAGCCCCGCCCTTCCCGGTCAGCCATTCGAAAATCGGCTGCTAGAACTGCCTGACGATGACGCCAGTCGCTACGCGAGTGGTGTCCTTGCCGAGAAGCAACGCCGTATTGTCATCGATGAGGTAGTAGATGAGATTGTAGGTGGCGGCCGGACTCGTCACGGCGAGAGTTGCAATCCCCCGGCCATTCGTCGCGGGTGGGCCAACGGAGCTGCCGGAACCACCAACCGGGTCTTCCGGAAAGACAGCGCTGAAATTATTGATGTCGAGATTCCCGCCGGTGATACCTGTAGCGCTCAGAGTGATCTGGCCTTCGGCATCCTGCTGATAGGAGGTTGGGGAGTTATGGAATATTCCCTGACCGGTCAGACCACTCGCGACGCTCCCGGCCAGGAGCGACAGGCTTGTGGAGCACGCTGCCGCGCCCGGGACGCACTGGAGATATGCGACGCCGGTGGAAACGGCCGTGGAATCGATCTCGAGCATCACGGCCGTTCCCAGCGAAGTGGGATAGACGGCAAACTCGGCGATGCTGGAGCCCGGCGATGACGCGCACGTCGCGCTTCCTGTGGGCAACTTGAGGTCGATGCGGCCAGTCTTGCTGTCCGGGGGGGCGTACGCGCACGAATTGATTGCCGGGCCGCTGTTGTAGGTGCCTCCGCTGTTGGCGTCGAAGACGCCGCCTGTGATGCTGCCGCCATTCGAGACGAGAACGCCACCAGCGGCATAGGCAGTCAACACGGACACGGGGGGAGTCCCCGACGTGACGAGCACGTCTCCGCCACCCGTGAAGACGAAGTTGCCGTTCGCCAAGTTCGCGGTTACGCCGGGCGCGCTGAACATATCTCCGGCGATAAACGGACCATTGGTGTCGATCTCGATGACGTGCGCGCGTGTGGTATCGACGGCATAGAAAGCGTAGTTACGCGTGCCCGTCGTATTGCTCGTGAGCGTCAGCAGGCCGCGGCCGGTGCCGGGAAAGCTGGCGTCAAATTGATAGGTGCCGTGCAGAGTCCGGTCGTTCGTCGTGATTACGCCCGTCTTGGCGATGCCGTTGTCATTGACGTCGAGAATCGTGTTCGTCTGGGGGATCCCTCCGGCCCTGTCCGAGGCGAACTCTCCGGCCATCGCCAAGGGGTTGTCACCTGCGTCCGCGCCCAGAAGACCAAACACATACGAGTCGGAAATCACGGTTGGTGAATTTGTAAGGGCGTCCAGGCTTTGCTGGTCAATCGTTCCACCGCCGGTAGCATTCGTATCGAAGCGGATCAACTGAGCGTGCTGGGTGGTTGCGAGCGCAAACTGCCACGTTTCGATCCCGCGCCCCGTGGTGAGCTTGGCGGTGGCACGCCCGTCCGACCCGACGGTATAAGTCCCGCTGATCGGAACTTGCGTCGAGACTCCGTTGAGGAAGCTGTCGGCATCCTCGACTCCGCTGATGATTTTGCCTTGGCCGTCAGCGACAAAACTTCCCGCAACGGCGAGAAAGCCATTTTGATCGTTTCCGGTGTAGGAAAAGGCATAAGGACCAAAGAGGGAATGATCGGAAAAGACGATGGTGATCGTGGCGGTGGCGGGCGCCGTGGCAGCCGGGTCCGTGGCGGCAATTGTGACGGTGGCACCGGGAGGCGGATCCGAAGGCGCGGTGTAGAAGCCGTTCGAATCAATCGAACCAACTTCGTCCGCGCCGCCGGCGGTGGTCACAGACCATGCCGCGCTCGGGTCTGCCAGACCGTTGAGCAACGCAGAGAACTGGCGGATGCCCCCGGCGGGCACGGTGGCTGCTGTGGGAGTCACTGTGAGTCCCAGGCCCACGCCGACTGTTACGACGGCGGCGTTGGACGTAACAGTGCCGCTGGTGGTTGTGGACGTGGATTGCTGAGCGACCGCGGTGATGCTGACCTGGCCAACTTGTAGACCCCCGCTGGCTGTGGTCGGCACTGTTGACGGCGCCGTGTACACACCGATCAACTGATCCGCGCTGGACGGCACAATCGTACCGACTGTCGCACTCCCACCGGCGGTGCCATTTACTTCCCAGCTCACAGTCGTGGTTGTCGAGACCGAAGTATCAGAAAGTTTGACGACGGCCGTAAATTCGGTCTGGGTATTGACGGGGACAGTGATTTGGGTGGGCGTGATCGTCACCGACGTGACCGTAGTCGATCCGCTGCCGCTGCCACCGCCACATGCCTGTAAACAGATGGCGGCCACAATCGCCAGCATGGAAGCACAAAGAACGCGAAATGTTGCGCGCGTACGAAGCCTCGATCCAGTTGGACCGGTGAGATGCGCATGGGGCGTGAGCATTCGGTTTGATTTCATCAAGTTTATTGTAACCGTCTTGAAGTGATCTCCCAAGGGTGTGCGAAGGGTGTAGGGTGATTCCCGTCAAAAGAGAAAAGGTTCCAGACTATTTTCGTCAGGAGCCATCGCGCGAAGAACTTCGCCCTGCCGCTGCCGCCCCGAACGGAAGGCGCAGGCGTACTGACGCGAAGCCCGCATGGCGTTCCGAAACCCGCCTGGCACACCCCCCAAACACCCACACGCCGTTAACAAGATGACGGGAAGGCGAAATTGGTTGTCAGGCAGCGGCCCTGACTTTCTCGGCAGATTCGAGTGAGTACTTACCTATTTAAGGAAGAGGGCCTCGCGGACCTGATCGCGGCCGACGAAAGTCTTCGAGGAGCGAAACTCACCAAAAAGGCTGAGGATTTCGCGGTTCTGGAACACGTGGGCGTGGACGGCAATCGTGGGCGAAGGGAGCAGTTCAATGGATTGGCTATCCACGACGCGGTAGCGGTGGAAGCGTTCCGTCGGGCGGCTATGGAAGAGCGCGAGGAGCGCTCCCCCGGGATGAAGCAAAAGCGAAAGGCGCTCCATCAGGCGGGGCACGACTTCGGGATCGAAATAATCCAGGAGGTCCCAAGCCAGAACTCCGTGGAAGCTTTGCTCGGGGTATTGCAGGGCGCTTTCGAGAAACTTGTCGGCGAGCATCGAGGCCGAAACCTTGTCCGTTTCGGCGCCGACGGGGGCTTTGCGAAGGCTTTCCTCCTCGGACGTCAGAAAATCCTTCCAAGCGCGCAGGAGATCTTCCGTGGAAACTCGATAGCCCTTTTCGATGAAAAAGGTGATCGTGGATTGCCACGCGGGACCCAGATCGAGGACGCGACCGTGGGGAGTATCGCTAATGAGCCACAGGAACTCTTTCAGGCCATTGGAGATGCGAACGTTGGCGGAAGGGCTGACCGAGGTTGCGGGACCCGGTTTTGCCGGTGCTGCTCCGGCCGCCGTGCCAGCGGCGCCCGGGCGTGTCTTGGCCGTCCAGTTCATGGACCGATTTACTCGCCTTTCAGGCTTGCAGCAACGGGCTGAAGCGCTTCCGATTCCGTGTCACCCTTGGAGGCCGAGGACTCGCGCACGGGGCTCGCGGGAACTGTTTCCACTTTGCCCCGCAGACGCGCGCCGTCATCGATTCCGATGCGCGGCGTGAGCACGCTGCCGACGACGCGGCTCGACGAACCGAAATGAGCGCGTTCGCTGGCCTTGAGGCTTCCCTGCACCGATCCGTCGACAAAAATTTCGCGGGCCTCGATGTCGGCTTGGACGCGGCCGTTGGGGCCGACCGTCACGCGGGCGTTTGCCAGGCGAATCCTGCCCTGCACTTCGCCCTCAATGTAGAGGTCGGAACTCCCGGAAAACTCTCCCTGAATCTTGAGGCCAGACGCGATCCTGGATGTGCCCCGGCCAATAGCTGCGGCAGCGGCTTCCGATGCGGACGGAGAGGACGCCGGAACGGACTGCGACGGCACACGGGACGCCGGTGTTTGCGGCACGTCCTGCGGCTTGATCGAAACAGGTGCGCCGGAAACCGGCGAAGATGGCTGGGCCTCAGTGGTTTTACGCCACATGAAATCCTCCCTCAGAATTTATCGGGACGCTGTGCTGGGGCAAGCATCCTGTACGGTTGCCAAAATATAGTACACGCGCAACTAGCTGTAAACACGCAATGTAACGGGATGTCGCGAACTGGCAACCATAGGGCGGAAGGAAAGCAGCGAGCCGGATTCGGACGTTTGCACGTCGCTATGGCGCATTTCCCATAGAGCGACGATCATGCCCACGAATTCGTGCGCAAAAATTTTAACGCCCGCGCGAGTGCGCCACCAATTGTCGGGATCGTATTCGGAATCTCGTGCGGCGACGACGCGGAGGATCGTGCCCTGCGGAAAAGTTCGCTCCGCGATATAGCGCGAGCGGCGCGTGTGGTAATTCGACGTGACCAGAATGATCCGCTTCCAGCCGCGCGAGGAAATGAGCTGGCCGATCGCGGCCGCCTCCTCCCGCGTATTTTCGGCGTGATGCGCGAAGCGAACGATCGCGCTCGCGGGGACGCCGCGGCTGGTGAGATCGTGCTCCTCCAATTCGGCGATGCTCGCGTAGGGGCGCAGGTAGCGGCCGCTTGCAATGATTCGGGGCGCCCATCCGGCCCGCAGGATTTCGGCGGCACGCGCGACGCGGTCGCCGTTGTAGTTGTCGTCTCCGAGAACCACGATGGCGTCGGAGGCAGCAGTCCCTTCGTCCACGACCCAAAAGCCGCCCGCGAGCCTGAGGAGCGGGTGCCGCACGAGATAGACGACGAAAAGAAAGAAAAGAAAACACAGGAGGAACAGAAGGCGAAAGAATATCCCTCCGCGCTGCGGGGTTCGCAGGCGGCGAGCCAATCCGGCGGGGGCCATTATTTTTCGGGATCGAGCTGGCGCAAGCGTTCGGCGGCATGCTCAGGGAGAGTGCCGTTGAAATAGACTTCCTTGATGCTGTAGGACTTGCTGCGCGTCTCGACGATCGGCAGGATTTCGATGTGCCAGTGGTAGTCGCCCGCAATCGTCGCCCAGTAATCGCTCAATTCTCCTTTAGTTTGAAGCGTGTTCGGAGCGGTATGCACGACCATATGGTAGCTGCTGGAGATCTGTAGAAGGCGGCGCAGGGTGCGGCCGAGCAGGGCCGCCAGGTGGCGGCGATTCTCGCCGGGGGAGACGACTTCGAACTGGTGATTGTGGGTCCGCGGGATCAGCCAGGTCTCAAAGGGCACGCGCGAAGCGTAGGGACAGAACGCGTAATAATCGCCGACGCTGTCCACGATCCGCTTCTTCTGGCGAACTTCCTGCCGCAGAATGTCGCAGAAGACGCACCGATCGCGGTCGCGATACCACTCGCGCGCGGAGCGCAATTCGTAAAGAATGCGCCGCGGGACAAACGTCGTCGCGGAGATCTGGGAATGGGTATGCGGCCACTCCTCTCCAGCCTGCGGGCCCTGGTTCTTGAAGACCGCCACGTACTTGAAGCGAGGGTCGCGTTTCAGATCCGCGATCCGCAGGGCATAGGCCTCGAGCGCGCGCTCGATCTCCTCGTCGGTGAGCTGCGTGAACGTGCGGGAATGATCGGGCGTTTCGACGATGATTTCGTGCGCGCCAATCGCGGCCATGCGGTCATATATCCCGTCGGCGCCGCGACCCGGTTCGCCCTCGATATGGTAGAGG
The DNA here is from genome assembly GCA_035604415.1 of Candidatus Acidiferrales bacterium. Lineage (GTDB taxonomy): Bacteria > Acidobacteriota > Terriglobia > Acidiferrales > UBA7541 > Palsa-295. Next base: position 23,135 of record DATNIN010000031.1, on the reverse strand, counting down.
GGACGAAGGTGCGGATACGCCCGGACCTGCCAGCGCCCCTGCGGAGGCAGTTCGAGCAGGACGCGTGTCTCAAGGCGGTTATGGGGACATAGCGGACAGGGCTCGGCCCGGTCGATTTCCTGTTCCCGCTGGCCAACGACTACCCAACTGCGAGTGATCGGGTCTTTGCGAAGTTCCATGAAATCCCTGTGAGTCAAAATAATGCCGCCATCTTATAACGAAGCGTTGGCGGACCACAAAGGCAACCGCGCTGGATCAGGGTAATTGGCGAAATTGGAGGCGACCTAGTTTACACTGCACGCCAATTCCCGTTCCGGGAAAAGCGCCGGAGGCAGGGATCATGGAGGCCAAAGAGTTGGGGCAAGCTTCTTGAGCACAGTCTCGGCGGGGAGCTACCAGGTCGCGAACGGCGGCAGAGCGGCTGCGACTGCACGCAAGATGACCGTCGTGCCGATGATCGCCGCTACCTACTTCATGGTGGCGGGCGGCCCGTACGGCCTCGAAGACATCGTGCGGAAGACGGGATATGGCGCGACGCTGCTCATCCTGGTGATCACGCCGCTGGTCTGGAGTCTTCCGACCGCGATGATGGTGAGCGAGCTGGCCACAGCGATCCCGGAGGAGGGAGGATTCTACATCTGGGTCCGGCGCGGGATGGGGCGCTTTATGGGATACCAGGAGACGTGGCTGACGATGGCCGGCAGTGTCTTCGAAATGGCGCTGTATCCCAACCTGTTCGTCGATTACATCGGGAGATTCGCGCCGGGATTGGTGGCGGGTCACCGCGGATTCGCGATCGGCTTCGCCATGATCGCGGCCTGCACGGCATGGAACATTGTCGGCTCGCGTGCAGTGGGCGAAGGCTCCGTCATTTTGAATGTGGCGCTGCTCGCGCCGTTCGCGGCGCTCGTGGTGTTTGCGGTTTTCGACGGGCACGCAAGCGCTGGAGGCGCGGTCCCGCTGAAGCACGCCGACTTGCTCGGCGGAATACTGATCGCGATGTGGAATTACATGGGGTGGGACAACCTCTCGACGATCGCGGGCGAAGTGGAGAAACCGCAGAAGACGTATCAACGAGCGATGTTGGGAGCCGTGTTGTTGGTCGTCGTCAGTTACCTGTTGCCGGTGGCGGCCGTGGCGCGCGTGGGACTCGACCCAAATAGCTGGACGACGGGCGGATGGGTGGACGTAGGACGGATCGTCGGGGGCGAAGGACTCGCCCTGGCGATCGCGATCGCCGGAGTGCTCGGGGCGGTTGGGTGCTTCGGGGCACTGATGATGTCGTTCACGCGGCTGCCCGCAGTGATGGCCGAGGATGGCTATCTGCCGAAAGTGTTTGCCATGAAACATCCGCGCACCGGGGCGCCGTGGGTGGCCATCGTGGTTTGCGCGATTTTCTGGGCGCTGTGCTACCCGCTGGGGTTCGAACGGAGCTTGATCCTGGACGTGCTGCTGACGGGATTGAGCATCCTGCTCGAGTTCTGGGCGCTCGTCGCGCTTCGAGTCCGCGAACCGAATCTCGCGCGGCCGTACCGAGTGCCGGGAGGTCTGGCCGGGGCGATTCTCATCGGACTGCCGCCTCTGGCGCTGATCATCACGGCTCTCGTGCGCAACAGCAGGGAGCTGGTGGGCAACACGAGTGAACTCCTGATTGCCGCGGCGATCATTGCGGCCGGCATCGCGATGTACTTCCTCACTCGGATCATCCAGCGCAAGAAAACCGCCTAACGGCGAAACCAAGCGCGAGCGCGGGTCAGTGCTTCTGCGGCGATGCAGGGCCAGCGGGCTTCGCGGGCGTTGGCGGCGGGAGCGCCTTCGGGGCGGGAGGGCTGAGCCGGATGATGGCGGCTGCGGCAGCGAAGCGCGCTGGCCGTTCCTTGTCGTTCGCCATCATGTCCTTCAATTGAGGGATTGCTTCTGGACGGCCGAGTTGCGCAAGCGCGCGAGCGGCGGAGGCGCGCACGGCCCAGTTCTTGTCGCCGAGGGCGTCGCGAAGTTCCTGGACAGTGTCAGGACTGTCGTCCGCGGCAAGCATCTGCGCACAAAGCGCCTGCACGGGAGCCGAGTTGTTTTTCGTGTATTCCTCGATAAAGGAAATCCCCATCGAGAAAGGGCCGAGAAACACGCCGCTCGCCTGATTGATGCCGATCAGAGCGAGAGATTTCGGATCGTGCATCTGAGCCGTGGCGCTGGCCATCTTGCCTTTGATGACGCCCGGCTTCGTCTTGCGCTCTCCCGCCAATATCTCGTAGAGAATTTCTCGAGTGCGGCGGTCGCCCATCCGCCACAGGGCTTGCACCGCCGCAAAGCTGACCTGGGGAGCGGAGTCGTCCACGGCGCCGGTGAGTTTGGGGATCGCCGAGCGCGCTCGGATGCTTCCGAGCGAAGTCGCGGCGAGAACGCGGACGTTCACGTCTTTGTCCGCAAGCGCGTTTTCCATCAAAGAGACAGCCTTGGGGTTGCGGCCCACAATGGTGAGCGCCGACAGAGCGTCCGAGCGGTCACGCGTCTTCTCGGAAGCGGCGCCCTGGGTCAGCATTGCCCATGCAGCGGAAGGAAGGTCCGCGACCGGGCCGGGCGGCGTTGCCGGAGACTGTGCTGCGGGAGCGGTTGATTCCTGTCCGGGTGTCGCCGGTGCAAGCGTCTGCTGCGTTGCCGGCGCCTGCGCTTGGTAGTCGGTCGGGCGAGCGGCGGCAGTCAAACCCAGAACAGCGAGGAGCAGGGCGAATAGAATCTTGCGAGTCATGAGTACCCCCTGATGACCGCGCTTGCGTTGCAGCGCACGATGATCGCGGACTCGGCCGCGAAGACGTCCTCGCGCAACGTCGTGCTATTCTGGCACGCGATGACGGAGATCGCCAAAGCGGACGTGGTCTTCATGGAAGCTGCGCTTGACGAAGCGCGTGCGGCGGCGGAGCGGGGCGAGGTGCCGGTAGGTGCGGTCGTCGCAGCGGGCGACAGCATCGTGGCGCGCGCGGGGAACCGCACGATCGGCGATTGCGATCCGACCGCCCATGCCGAGATGATCGCGCTACGCGAGGCCGCGAAGGCCATCGGGAATTATCGCCTGCTGGGCGCAAGGCTCTACGTGACGATCGAACCATGCGCAATGTGCGCCGGAGCGATGGTCCAGGCGCGAATTGGCCGCCTCATTTATGGCGCGGACGATCCAAAGGGCGGCGCGGCGCGTTCGTGTTTTTCGATCTTCGAGAATCCGCAGATCAATCACCGAGTGGAAGTCACACCGGGCGTTCTTGCCGAAGCCGCAGCCGCGGTGCTGAAGGATTTCTTCGCGGCGCGACGGTAAACCGGATTCAAGGAATGGCGGAGAGGGTGGGATTCGAACCCACGGTAGGGTTCCCCCTACACTCGCTTTCGAGGCGAGCTCTTTCAACCGCTCAGACACCTCTCCGCACCGTTGGGGCTCGCTTAGCTTAACAAACGCCCAAGGTGCTCACAACTCCGGTTCAGACAGATGGCCCTGGACAGACTGCATAGGACCGCGAAGGGTACCCCATTAGTGGGGGCCATAAAGTGTTGACACCGCAAGACCGTACGCGTAGATTGGTTTTGTAGTTTCTTGGAGGAGACCTTGCGTCCCATCGTCCTCTCTGGCGCTCGTGCCTGCCTGGTAGCATTCCTATCGATTGGCTTGATGAATCTTCCCGTCATGGCTGCGAGCGAAAAACCGCTCGGGATGGTCGTGACGTCCGCGAACGCTCGCCTCGACAACGCCAACGCGGCCATTGGCGCGAGTGTCTATTCCGGCGATAAACTCAACACCGATCAGGATGGCTCGCTGCGGCTAAGAGTCGGACCGAGCCAGGTGTACCTACTCTCGTCCAGCTCCGCGACGCTCGAGCCGCTCGGGAACAAAGTGCGAGCGAAAGTGGAGCGCGGCACGCTGGGATTCTCAACAACTTCGCCGGACCAGATCGAGATCGGGACGCCGCTTGGAGTGATTCGCGGGGCGAACGGGCAGCGCGTCTTCGGGCAAGTGGCCGTGTTGAACGCAGCGAAGATGCGGGTCAGCGCTTTCGAGGGAACGCTTCTCGTCGAGGCCAGCAACGGCGACGTGAAGACCATCGAGCAGGGCCAGACCTACGAGGCAACTTTGGTGGCGAGTTCCGGTCCGGGCGGGCCGCAGGGCCCGGCCGGCGCCGGCACTGGCTCTGGCAGCGGCTCCTCCGGCAGCGGCTCCTCGGGCAGCGGCTCCGGGATCAATTGGACGGACGTTGGTAAGGCTGCAGGCGTGGCAGGACTCGTGGTAATTGCGGCAATAGCCTGGGAGGAAGCTACGGAGAGCTGTTCACAGCCATCTTGCGATGACTAGGCGAGCTCGCCCGCGCGGGCGCCGCACAAACGCATTGCGATAGACCGTGCAGTTGCATGGTAGTTCCTGCCTAAGTCGGCCCCGGCTTCCCGAGGCGCGGTAGAAAGCCCGGAACGCGGCGGCGATAGTCCTCGTACGTTAGCCCAAATCTAGCGCGAAGCTCGCGCTCCTCGAGCGAAATCGCGATTCGCGTGAGCACCAGCCACACACCGGCCGCGAGCCACATCGCGCGCGTACCCGCAAGAAGGCAAGCTCCGATAATCGCTAGCAAAGATCCCACATAACGCGGGTGGCGGATTCGAGCGTAAATGCCGTGGCGCGCCAGCTCGCCCCTTCCCGAAAGCTCCGTTTGCCCCACGAGCCGGGCCCCACCCAAATCGCGACGCACGCGCCAGAAAATCCAAACTTCGAGCGCAATGAGAACGAGGCCGGCGATTAACGCCCACGCCGGCGGCCAGCTCGGGCGGAAAAGCTCACGACGATACACGACCATCGCGGCGGTAACCGGGGGCCAGGAGCACAGGAGACCCGTGATGTACGCGGACTTCCGATGGCGGCGCCAGAAATGTATCTGGGGATGGACGACGAACCAGTAGAGAGGAATCGGCAGGTTGAGAAAGAGCACGATTGCCGCAAGCCAGCCGGGAGGAGTCACGCGCGCATGTTAGTCAAACTCGCGCGGAGGGGACAGCCTTTTTCGAGCCGCGCAGCGTGAGGCTGATTCGCGCCATTTTCATGGCGGGGACGCCGGGTGCAACTGCGGCCGGCACGGATATAATGAGACGCTTACCAAAAGCGATTCCGACCGTCGGAGAGGAAATATGATGGCCCAAGCATTCCAGCATCCGCGACGTTATCCGGCGGCGATTTGGTGCGCCTTGCTCTTATCCGCGGCGTTGGCTATTCCGTCCGCCGGGCGCGCGGACGAACCCTACGCGCGCAGCCGCGACTACGATTTGCAGGATCTGCGCACCCACCTTTGGTTCGATCTCGATGAACGAGGCGTGCGGGGCGAAGTGACCGAGAGCATCGCCACACTCCGCGACGGCATTTCGGAGCTGAAGTTTGATTCCGTGGATTTGAAGATCGCAAGCGTGACGGTGGACGGCCGGACAGCGAAATTTTCGACAACGCCGAAGCAATTGATCGTTTCGCTCGACCATCCCTCCGCGCGGGGCGAACGGCACCGAGTGTTCATTCAGTACGAAGGCCAGCCGAAAAAGGGCCTCTACTTCATTTTGCCCGACAAGAATTATCCCCAGCAGCCGCAGGAAATCTGGACGCAGGGCGAGGCGGAGGACACGCGCTATTACATCCCGCTTTACGACTATCCCAACGATCGGACGACTTCGGAGATGCTGCTGACGGTTCCGTCGGCGTGGATCACCATTTCAAACGGCCGCCTCGTAGATGTCAAGAACGAGCCCGACGGCACGAAGACGTGGGACTGGAAACAGTCCGAACCTCTTTCGACCTACCTGCTCACGGCGGTCGCCGGAGAATTCGCCGAGCGGGAAGATACCTGGCGTGGAATGCCGCTGCGCTTCGTGGTGCCGCGCGGCGGCGAGTCCACCATCGACCCCACATTCGCGCGAACGAAGGAGATGCTCGATCTTTTCTCGAGCAAGCTCGGCGTGCCCTATCCGTGGGCGCAGTACGCGCAAACTTCCGTCGACGACTTCGTGGCCGGAGGAATGGAGAACACGAGCGCAACTACGCTGACTTCGCGCGAGCTGGTGAATCCCAAGCTTGCGCTGGAGGACCGGGTCGGGGCCGACACCGTGACGTCGCACGAACTAGCGCATCAGTGGTTCGGCGATCTGGTGACGTGCAAGGACTGGGCGAACTTGTGGCTGAATGAGGGTTTCGCGACATTTTTCGAGCATTTCTGGATGGAGCAGCATTACGGCGCCGATGACGGGGCGTACGAATTCTGGCGAGACCGGAGCGAGTGGTTCATCCAGAAGCGGCTCTATCCCGTGCCGATCGTCAATCGCGAGTTCGACGACTCGACCGAATACGAAGGCAACATTTACAACAAGAGCGGCTGGGTGCTGCAAATGCTGAGGGAGCAACTGGGAGACGAAGATTTCTTCCGCGGGCTGCGCCACTACCTGGAGTCGAACCGCGGAGAAAACGTCGTCACGGCCGATTTGCAGAAGGCGATCGAGCAAGCCACCTCCGTCAACGTGGACAAGTTTTTCCGCCAGTGGGTCTATGGCGCAGGCGCTCCGCAATTCGATGTCGGCTACGCGTACGACGCGGCGACACACGAAGTAAAGCTGGACGTCAGACAGACGCAGAAGGTGGAGAAACTCGTCGGACTCTTCGACGTGCCGGTGGAAGTGGAAATCGCCACCGCGACCAAACGCGAGACGCACACAATCCAGATCAACCAGGCGGACCAGAGCTTCACATTCCCCGCGGACAGCGCGCCGCTGATGGTGATCTTCGACAAGGGCGACAAGATTTTGAAGGCGGTTAGCTTCCTGAAAGACCCGGCTCAGCTCGTCTATCAATTGAAGAATGCGGAGACCGCGCCCGATCGGGCGGATGCAGCGTTCGCCCTGGGCGCCGTGCACAACAATGCGGACGCGATCGCGGCGCTGGGCGACGCCGCGCTGCACGATCCCTTCTGGGGAATCCGCGTGGAGGCACTGCGCGCGCTCGGCAAGATTGAAGGTCCGGAAGCGGAAAAACAGATCCTCGTCGCCGTGAGCAATGAGAAGCCGTGGGTGCGAGACGTCGCCGTGCGCGAGCTTGGGAATTTCAAGGACGATGCAACGCTGGCCCCGCAGCTGGCGGGCATTGCGTCGGGCGACGCAGCCTATCGGGTGCGCTCGGCCGCGCTCGCCGCCCTGGCCCAGATCAAAGCGCCGAATGCGTTCGATGTTCTGGAGGCGGCCGTGAAGACAGATTCGCCCGACGACATGCTGCGCCAGGCGGCGCTCGGCGCTTTCGGAACGCTCGGCGACACGCGAGCTGTGCCGACGCTGTTCGAGTGGTCCACGGTTGGAAAGCCGCAGCTAACGCGCCAGGCGGCGATCGGCGGCATTGCCGGGCTCGACAAGAAAAACAAGGACATCACCGCAGCGCTACTCTCCTATCTGCACGAGCCTTATTTCGACGTGAGACTCGCGGCGATCTTCGCGATCAGCCGGCGGGGCGATCCGGACGCGATCGCGCCTCTCGAAGAAATGCTGAAGAGCGGGGAGCTGACCATGGGCGAAGGGCCGTACGTTGAAGCCGCGCTCTCATTGCTGAAAGCGCAAGCGGCGGGGAAATAGCTACGCGGGCTGGCCCGGCTGCGCGAGAAAGATTCGCAGGTCGCGCAGATTGTTGCCGGTCGGACCGGTGACGACGGCATCGCCGAGCGCCGCGAAGAAGCTGTACGCATCGCTTCGCTGAAAGAAATCGCCGGGGTCGAGACCCGCCGCCCGGGCGAGCGCGAGCGTCTCGCCATCGGCCACGGCGCCTGCCGCAGGACTGTTTCCGTCGATTCCGTCGGTGCCCGCACTCAGCACCGTGATGTTTTCACCCGCGATTTTCGGCACGCACGCCAGCACAAACGCGGAATTGCGGCCGCCAATTCCGCTGCCGGTTACCGGACTGCTTAGCTCGCCATCGGCCAGGACTGCCACCGGGCGGCCGGGATTCGCGTTTCTGTGGGCGGCGAGTTGCGCGAGCAAGTAATCGGCGGCTTTCTCGACCGGCCAGTCGTCGGTTGAATTGTCGCAGACGCATTTGTAACCCGCCGCCTCGCAGGCGTGGTGAGCGGCGTGAAACAACTCATGTGTGCCAAGAAGCGAGACGAATTGCGAACGCGCGAATGCCGGATCGCCTGTTTTGGGAGTTTCGCGGAGGCTATGGCTCTCGAACGCCGCGCGAAGCGGTGCGGGAAGTTTGCCGACCAACTTGTAATCTCTCGCGACGCGCTCGGCGTCGCGGACCGTCGTGGGATCGGGCAGCGTCGGCCCGGAGGCCAATGCGGATTCCTGGCCGTCCGGGACGTCGCTGATTGCCAGCGTCAGTTTCATCGAGCGTGGGGCTGCGGCGGCCAAGCGGCCGCCCTTCGTGGCCGACAAGTGCTTGCGAACTGCGTTGATTTCATCGATAGGCGCACCGCAGGTGACGAGCAAGGAATGCAACTGGTCGAAATCCGCGAGCGTGACGGAAGGATCGAGCGGCTGTTCAACGAGCGAGGAGCCTCCACCGGACAGCAAAAAGAAGATCAGCGTCCGCTCATCGCATTGCGCGAGACGGTTGAGAATTGCCGTGCCGGCGGCGAAGCTGGCCGCATTGGGCACGGGGTGCCCTCCGATGAAAACCAACCAACCGGGGATCTCTTCCGGCGGCGCGGCGGAGACAACGAGAATGCCTTCGGGCGAAAAGTCCGGCGCCAGAATGCGGGCCAGTCCGTCGGCCATCGCAAACGCGGCTTTCCCGAATGCGATCGCGACGATCGAATCGAATTCATTCAGGTCGATGGCGGAACTTCCGGCACGAATCGAAGAGCCGCTGCGTGCGAGTTTTCTCACCATCGCGGCGGGAATATCGATGGCCGCGATGGTCTCGCGGAAGACGCGTTGGGCTGTCTGCTTCACGCTTTGTCGATCGCGGCAGCGCCGTGACGGGCTACGTCGGCATCTTGGTCTTCATTTCCCGCGCTCACGCCGATAGCGCCGATTACCTGGCCGTCCACGACGAGCGGGACGCCGCCGCGGATGGGAGTCTGATGGCTGGGGGCGGCGACGGCGAGGCCGACAGCGAGCGCCACGTTCACCTGGTCGCCCGCCATCGCTGGACCGGTGGGAGCGCGCCGAAGCGCAGCAGCCTGCGCTTTCACGAGGGAGATTGCGATGGACGAGGGCTTGGCGCCGTCCATCCGTTCGAACGCGAGCAGGTGGCCGCCGTCATCCACGACGGCGACGTTCATCGGAACGCGAATCTCGTTGGCGTGCCGCTGGGCCGCAGCGACCACGGCGCGCGCGCCCTCAAGCGTGAGCTTCGGATGATTGCGTGTGACGAGTGCCATGCTAGTTTCCTCCGGGAATTAGAGACCGAGCGCGTCCGCGTTCAGGGCGTTCGGCGGGCGGCGGCCTTCGAAGAGTGCGGCGGCGTTGGTCGCCGCCATGACGGCCATTTTGGTGCGCGTTTCGACGGTGGCGCTCGCGATATGCGGCGCGAGAATCACGTCCTTGCGCGCGATGAGAGCGGGATAAACCTTGGGCTCTTGCTCATAGACATCGAGCGCCGCGCCGGCAATTTTCTTCTGCTCGAGCGCCGCAGCGAGCGCCGCTTCGTCCACCACAGGCCCGCGAGACGTGTTGATGAGATAGGCGGTGCGCTTCATCTTTTCGAACGCTTCCGTTGAAATCAGGTGGCGCGTCGCGGGAAGAAGCGGAACGTGGAGCGAAACGAAATCGGATTCACGAAAGAGCCGCTCAATGTCCACGAACTCCGCGCGCAGTTCCCTTTCGACATCCGCGGAGACGCGCGCCTGGTCGTTGTAGAGCACGCGCATCTGAAAGCCCTGCGCGCGGCGCGCAACGCCGCGGCCAATCCGGCCAAAACCGATGATGCCGAGCGTCTTGCCCCAGACGTCGCCGCCGACAAGCTGGTCGAGGTCCCATCCCGGCCACGTGCCCGAGCGCATCCAGGCGTCGCCTTCGACTAGTCGGCGCGCGACAGCCATCAGGAGAGTCCACGCAAAATCGGCGGTCGTCTCGTCCAGGACGCCGGGCGTGTGCGTGGCGACGACTTTGTGCCGCGTGCAAGCAGGAACGTCGATATTGTCGTAGCCGACCGAAACGGTGGCAGCCAGACGGAGCTTCGGCGCAGTCGAGAGCAGCTCTTCATCCACTTTTTCCGTGAGCAGGCAGACGAGCGCATCCTTGTCCGCGACGCGCTTCAGCAATTCGCCGCGCGGGATGCGCTCCGTCGGCGTCCAATATTCGACGTCGAAATGCTGATCGAGAATCGCACGGGCCGCGGGGAAAAGCGGCCGCGTCGAAAGAACTTTCGGCTTGCTCACCAAGTACCTCGCGATGAAAAAAATGAATCGAGCAGGTTCAGTAGGATACACCAGTGCGGCTCAATTCGGACGCGCGCTGGGACACGTGGACGCACTCCCCTCGTTGACGCCTATTGTCGCGGCGACTATAGTGGCCCAAAGATGCCGGCCAACGAAACTCAACAGCGGACCGCAATCGATTCGCGTCTTCTGCGCGATCTGAAGAAACTTCTCGGCAAGGACGGCGTCCTACACACGCCGGAAGACCTGCTGCTCTACGAATACGACGGCTCAGTAGAGGTGGCGCGGCCGGACTGCGTCGTATTTCCCCGCACGGCGGAAAATGTGGTTGGGATCGTGCAACTCGCGAATCGCCATAAAGTTCCGCTCGTCGGGCGAGGTGCGGGAACCGGCCTTTCCGGTGGCGCCATCGCCCGACACGGCGGAATCATCACGTCGTTCGCCCGGATGAACCGCATCGTTGAACTCGACGCTGACAATCAACGCGCGCGCGTGCAGCCGGGCGTGGTGAACGCGGACCTCAGCCTGGCCGTCGAACACCTCGGACTTCATTACGCGCCCGATCCTTCCAGCCAAAAAGCGTGCACGATCGGCGGGAACGTTTCCGAGAATTCGGGAGGGCCGCACACGCTCGCGTACGGAGTGACGACAAATCACGTGGTCGCGCTTGAAGTCGTGCTGCCAAGCGGCGAGCTGATGCACTTGGGCAGCGCCGCGCTCGACACACCCGGCTACGACCTGACCGGCCTTTTCGTCGGCTCCGAAGGCACGTTCGGTCTGGTGACGGAGATTACGGTGAGGCTCACGCGCCTGCCGGAAGCGATCAAGACGCTGCTCGCGATCTACGATACAGTGGACGACGCGACCGAGACGGTGGCTGAAATCACGGCGCGCGGGATCACTCCGGCGGCGTGCGAGATGCTCGACGGCTGGACGATTCGCGCGGTGGAAGACTACGTTCACGCAGGGTTTCCACTCGACTGCACCGCGATACTACTGATCGAAGTGGATGGGCTGCGCGAAGTGGCCGAAGCCGAGGCGAAAGACGTAGCGGACGTTTGCCGGCTGCACCGCGCGCGCGAGGTGCGCGTGGCTCGCGACGCGCGCGAGCGCGATCTTTTGTGGAAGGGCCGCAAGAATGCGTTCGGCGCCGCTGGGAGGCTGTCGCCCAGCTACTACACGCAGGACGGCGTGATACCCCGGTCGAAGCTTCCCGCCACGCTGCGCCGCATCGGAGAAATCAGCAAGAAATACGGCCTCCAGATCGGCAACGTGTTTCACGCCGGCGACGGCAACCTGCATCCCATCATTCTTTTCGACGAGCGCAACGAAAAGCAGTTCGGCGACACGATTCGGGCGGCCGACGAAATCATCGAGTTCTGCATTCAGGTGGGCGGCTCGATCACGGGCGAGCACGGCGTGGGAATGGAGAAGGACCGGCTGATGCCGCTCTACTTCAACGAAGCCGATCTCGACCTGATGCGGCGCGTCCGCGACGTCTTCAATCCAACGGGCCTGCTCAATCCCGGAAAAATTCTCCCGGATTCGAAAGGCTGCGGCGAAATCTACGTGCGTCCTCAGCCGGCTTCGGGCGCGCCTCCCGCATGAGCATGACTTCCACAGGAATTGCCTCGCGCCTGGCGGAAATCGCGGGCGCCGCGAACGTTTCGTCCGATCCCTCACAGGTCGCGCCGTATCAAATCGACGGCAAGACTCCCGCGGCAGTGGCGCGGCCGGGCTCGAGCGAAGAGGTCGCCGAGATCGTGAAATTCGCCGCGGCCGAAAGGCTGGCGATCATCCCGGCGGGCGCACGAACGAAGCTCGGAATCGGCATGCCCCCGCGGCAGTACGATCTGGCGCTTGATATGACGCGTCTCGACCGCGTTCTCGCGTACGACTCGGGCGACTTAACCCTCAGCGTGGAATCGGGAATCACGCTGCGGAAGCTGGCGGGTGTGCTCAGCGAGCACGGGCAGTTCATTCCGCTGGCGGTCCCATTCATGGACCAGGCGACCGTGGGAGGAACGATCGCTTCGGGCGTCGATTCGCCGCTGCGGCAGTTGTACGGGACGGCGCGGGACTACCTTCTCGGGATAGAGTTCGTGACGAGCGACGGCGTGGCAAAGAAAAGCGGCGGGCGCGTGGTGAAAAATGTGGCCGGGTACGACATACACAAATTGATGGTCGGCGCGCTCGGCACGCTCGGCGTCATTACGAAGATCAACCTCCGCACATTTCCGATGCCAAGGATGACGCGCACGTATGTCGCGAGGTTTCGCTGGGCCAACGGCGCGTGCGAATTCCGGCACGCCATCGCGCGATCTCACCTGCGGCCGCAGAGCATCGAGATCATCGCGGCGAGAGACTCGAGTCTGCTGCGGCTCGACGATCGTCCTGGGTCTCTGTTCGAAAACGGTCGTTGGTCCGTGCTGGTTTCGGCCGCCGGGGAAGTGGAAGTGTTGAATCGCTACCGCCGCGAACTGGAAACACTCGCGCGCGGGGCCGACCAGAATGCACTCGAGTCATTCACCGAGCTGGGCGACGCAGATGAAAGCAGGCTCACGTCGTACGTCCGTGAATTCCCTGCCCTTGCCGCAAAAGCTTCCCAGCCGGCGGCCATTCTCAAAATCAGCGCGCTCCCGAAGAGCTTCGCGGGGCTCGCGGAGGGAATTCACTCAGTCGCGATGCGGCACGATATTCCGTGGGCCGTGATGATGCGCGGAGTCGGCGTGACGTACCTCGCGCTCACGGCTCAGGACCAGAGCGCCGAGTCGCTGCGACACTTGAAGGATGCGTGCGCCTCCGCCCTGCGCTGTTGCGTCGAGGGGATGTGGGGCCGCGGCGTGATGCCCTGGTGCCCGGCGGAATTCAAGCGCGAGATGAACGTGTGGGGCGAGACGTCCGGCGATTTCGCGCTGATGCAAAAGCTGAAAAATGTCTTCGACCCTCACGGCACCTTCGCGCCGGGAAGATTCGTGGGGGACCTTTAACGCGATGTCTGCTCCCCTCGCAAGCGGATTCGCAGGCGCGGACAAGCCCGAGTACGCGGACTATTCGCGGTGTGTTCACTGCGGGCTGTGCCTGAATCATTGCCCGACGTACCGTCTGTGGCATCAGGAAGCCGATTCGCCGCGCGGGCGGATCCGGCAGATGCATCTTGTGGACGAAGGCCGTCTCGAGCTGGGCGAGGGATTCGTCGCTCATATCGACCGGTGCCTGGATTGCCGGGCATGCGAGACGGCGTGCCCTTCGGGCGTGGAGTACGGAAAACTCGTCGAGCTGGCGCGCGCGCAGATCGAGCAGCAATACAAACGGCCGTTCGCTTCGCGGGTTGCGCGCGATTTCGTCTATCGGCGGCTACTCCCGTATCCGAAGAGAATCGCGGCCGCCGCACGCGTTCTGCGGGTCTACCAGCGATCGGGATTGGCCGCGCTTGCCCGAGGCAGCGGTGCGCTGCGCCTGCTGGGATTGCACGAGCGTGAGCGGCTGATGCCGGAGATCGACTCGCAATTCTTTTCAGACGAGATGGGAAAGACGTTTCCCGCGCGGGGCGCGCGGCGGGCGCGGGTGGCATTGTTCGCGGGGTGTGTCGCGCAGGTGACGTTCAGCGAACTCAATCGAGCGACGATTCGAGTGCTGCAGGCGAACGGCTGCGAAGTAGTGGTGCCAGCCAATCAGGTGTGCTGTGGGGCGCTCCCTGCGCACGCCGGGGTACGGGACGTGGCGCGCGATCTTGCGCGCGCAAATCTCGGTGCATTGCCGGAAAAAGACTTCGACGCCATCATCACGAATGCGGCCGGGTGCGGCTCGACGCTCAAGGAGTGCGCGCACCTCATCGGCGCGAACGATGCCTCACATCAACCGGCTGCGCGATTTGCGAGCAAAGTGCGCGACGTCAGCGAATTCCTGGCGGAGCTGGGATTGACAGCCCCGCTACGAACCGTGCCACTGCGCGTGACGTATCAGGATTCCTGCCACCTCGCACACGGGCAGAAGATCCGCGAAGCCCCGCGCAAATTGATTCGCGCCGTGCCGGGAGTGGAGCTCGTGGAAATGCCGTGGGCCGATCAGTGCTGCGGCTCCGCCGGCGTATACAACGTGACGGAGACGAAGGCGTCGCTCGAATTGCTGGCGGTGAAGATGGAGTCGGTGCGCGAAACTAAGGCGCAGGCTATCGTCACGGCGAATCCCGGCTGCATCTTGCAACTCCGCGCCGGAGCCAAAATCCACGGCACCGGACACGAAATTCTCCACGTGGTTGAACTCCTCGACCGCGCAATCAGTCAATAGGAAGAGCTACTTTTCGCCGACGAGGTAGCGGCAGCCGCTAGGGCCCATCTGCGCGGAGTGAGTTGCTCCGGCGGGAACGTCGCAGCGATCGCCCACACAATAGGTTTTGGACTTGCCGTTCATGGTAAGAGTCATTTCACCGTCGAGAATGATGTGCGCGGTGAGGCCGGCGTGCGTGTGGTCGGGATAGAACGCCTGCGGACCGTCCTGCCAGACAAACGTGTGAGAAAAGCCTTCGGACTCGAGCTGCTTCCACAATTCACGTTCGTTCGGCGGCGCCATTCGGCGAATTATAGCAGGAGGGACGCTTGCGGGCGTGTTGGGGGGATTCCGCCCGCAAGCATTGTTCGTACTTCGTGGCTGAAAATCTCAGTCCTGCGGCGGTGGCGGTCCGGCAGGGGCGCCCGGCGGCGGAGGCAATCTCCGTCCGAAGCGGCGATTCCCGCCCTGCTTCACGGTGTAGTCGGACGGCACCTGAAAGAGCGAAGCGTCCGGCTCCCGCCGCTGGACATTGGTCAACTGGAACGTCGTCTCGCCCATGCGCGGATCGGAGCGTTTCGTCATCACCACGGTTTGCAGGTCGGACGAGTACCACCTCTCGGTCGTGATCGTGATGGGATTCGCGTTGCCGATCGCGCCCGCGGGAATCGTGCGCGTAGTGCGCGTGCCCTCCGCCTGCACGCCGTTGATGGTTTGCGTGCCGAGCGAAGTGGTGACGACATTGTTCCGATTGCCCCGCATTCCGGCCGGCGGCGCAAACTGTGCATCAGGCGCCGCGCCTGCGCCGCGCTTGCCGTGCGGCGGTCGCGCCGTCTTGCGCGCAATCTTCCGGTCCGGCTCGAGGATGTATTGCGCGGCGGCGACGCTATCGTTTATGAACACCACATGCGGCGCGGCCTGCCCCGAAGTGGCCCAGGGACCGATTGCGGGCAGCGTCATATCGCGGCGGGTGCGGCCCTGGCCGTCGCGCGCAAATGTGCCGGATGAGCTGCGCTGGATCTGATTGCCGTCGGCCAGCGTCTGCGTCGTCTGGCTGGAAAAGGATGCGCTAAAGGGCGCGCCGGTGACCGTCTTGCCACCGAGGCCGGCCTCGAAGCCCACGAAACCCAAGGCATCGTCGGACATCGGTCCGAACCCACCATGACGCCCCTGAGGCCCGGGCGGCGGCACTGGGGGACCGGATTGCGCGTAGGCGACACCCGATATGGCGAGAACCGCTGCTGCGATGGCCGCCCAGCAAATACGCATGAACTTGGCTCTGACTTTCATTGGGTCCACTCCTCTCCAACTCCAGAAAACTGTCGTCTCTCCAAACCGCAGAGTGAGCAACTTACTCGTCGAGGCTCGCTTGTGAAACCAATCGAATCGCTTGCGGGGCGCCATCCTCGCTCAGGACAATGTCCGCGGGAATCCGATCCGCCGATCCCAGGTCGGTGACAGGCAACCCAAGCGACGCCAGCGCCGGACGCGTGAGAAGCACGCGGACAACGGCTCCGCCATCCAGCGCGTTCGGATCGTCGGCGTAGGGCAACGAAACGAACGCCGTCTCATCATCGGAATCATTCGACTGGCTATCTGCCGACTGGTCTTCGTTCGAATCGGGTACAGGCGCGACCGGCGCAGCAATGGGCGACGAGGTATGGTTGGCGGCGGAGTCCCTTGCCGCATCGGAGCCCGCGGCTGGCGGGAACCGATGGCGCAACGAATATCCCAGAACGAGAAGCAACGCCGCAGCGACGCCGAGCGCGGCGAGCTGCCAACGCACTCCGTGGCGGGAAGCCGAACGGCTCTGCACGCGGACCTCTTCCACCAGAGCCCTCGCTACGCGGGGGTGCGCTTGTCGTTCGGCCTCTCGCGCGGCCAGAGTCCGAAGCGCGAAATCGAGAGATTCAGCTTCGATCATCCGTAGCGCGCAGCGGCCGCACGACTCCGCATGGGCCAGAGCGCTTCGGCGAAGCGCGAACCCTTCTGTGCCGGGCCTGTCGAGATCCTGGAGGATCTCGCCAAATTGAGCGCAGTCCATGGAAGTCCTCTCTTCGTTCATTCGCCCACCACCGACGCGCGGCGCGCCGGACGCGGATCGCGAAGTTTCTCGACCAAGATTGCCCGGGCTCGGTGCAGGCGCGACCGGACGGTGCCGACCGGACATCCGAGCAGCGACGCCGCTTCTTCGTACGTCATCTCCTGCAACTCACAGAGGACAACGACTTCGCGGTAATTCTCGGGCAGCGTCGAAATGGCCTGCCGAAGCCGGCCGATTGATTCGCCCAGCACCAATTCGTCCGGGCCGGTGACGGTGCGTGAATGCCCATTCCCGTTGCCGAAGGCTCCGTTTCCGGATGCGGAGTGGGCGGCGCGTGCGCCGCCGGAGACCGTATCGCCCAGATCGTCGGCGTCGCCCGTGAAGGGCACCAGGCGCCTGTCCTGCTCCCATCGCTTCCGCAGATGGTTGCGCGCGATGCCGAAGAGAAAACCTCCCAGCGTTCCGCGGGCGGGATCGAATCGTCTGGGATTCCGAATCAGAGTCATGAAAACCTCTTGGGTCACGTCGTCGGCCACGCCCGCGTTGCCCGTCATATGCAGAGCAAATCGATAGATCGCGGGATGCGTGCGCCGATACACCTGGGCGAAGGCGTCTTCGTCTCCGGCCATCATGCGCCGCAGCAGAAGGGCGTCCGAGAGATCGATCGGCTGACTCATTTCCGTATTAATTTGGACGGCCCGTGCTGCTTCTCGTTTCATATTGCGGGCGGCGGGCGAAAAGGTTCCCGAATTGTCTGGCCCGCGGCCGAACCGATAGTGCCCCCATTGCATCAAGTTGCGTCACACGGGGCATACGGGTTCTTGACCGGCGAGCCGCGTTTCAATAACGTAGGGGCCGGCTAGATACCCACAGGACGCCCGAACGCCACCTATATCTCGGGTCGGCTTCTCGGCCGCAGCAGGAGGAGCAATGCAAGAGTTCGATCCGCACGTGCTCGAGGAGAAAGCGGTCCCGCCGCCGGCCGAGTTCAGCAAGCGCGCGCACGTCAAGTCGCTGGAAGAATATCGCAAGATGTACGAGCGGGCCGAGCGCGACCCGGAGGGCTTCTGGGGCGAGCAGGCGAAAATGCTCGACTGGTTTTCGCCCCCTACGCGAGTGCTCGAATGGAAACAGCCGCACGCGAAGTGGTTCGTCGGCGGGAAGTTGAACGTCGCCCATAACTGCGTCGATCGCCACGCCGCAAAGCACCCCGACAAGCCCGCGCTCCTCTGGGAAGCCGAGGACGGCTCGAAGGTGCGACTCACATACGCGCAGCTTCAAGAACGTGTGTGCAGGTTTGCGAACGCGCTGAAGTCCGTCGGCGTGAAAGCGGGCGATTGCGTGGCCATCTATCTGCCGATGATCCCCGAACTTCCCATCGCCATGCTGGCCTGCGCGCGAATCGGCGCGGTGCATTCGGTGGTGTTCGGGGGATTCAGTGCGACGGCGCTGGCCGACCGCATCGCGGACGCGAAGTCAAAGGTGCTCATCACCGCAGACGGTGGATATCGCCGGGGCAAGGTCGTTCCGTTGAAAGACACCGCGGATGCGGCCGTGAAGAAATGCCCAACGATCGAGAAATCCATCGTGGTGAAGCGCACGGGAGAGAAGGTGGGGTGGCAGGAGGGTCGCGACCTTTGGTGGCACGATATTGAGAAGGCGGCGTCGAAGGATTGCCCTGCGGTGCCTTTCGATTCCGAGCACCCCCTCTACATCCTCTACACGAGCGGCACCACGGGAAAACCGAAGGGCGTGCTGCACACGTCCGCGGGCTACTTGCTGCAATGCATGTGGAGCACGCGGCTCGTCTTCGATCTGCGCGACGACGACGTCTATTGGTGTACCGCGGATATCGGCTGGGTTACGGGCCACAGCTACATCGTCTATGGGCCGCTTGCGAACGGCGCGACGATCGTGATGTACGAAGGCGCGCCCGACCAGCCGCGCAAGGACCGCTTCTGGGAGATCGTCGAGCGGTACAAGGTGACGATCTTCTACAGCTCGGCGACCGCCGTCCGCGCGTTCATGGCGTGGGGCAAGGAATGGCTCGACAAGCACGACATCTCAAGCCTGCGCCTGCTCGGCACGGTGGGCGAGCCGATAAACCCCGCGGCTTGGAAGTGGTATTACGAGGTCATTGGGAAAAATCGTTGCCCGATTGTGGATACATGGTGGCAGACGGAGACCGGTTCGATTTTGATCTCACCGCTCCCGGGCGCTACGCCGACGAAGCCCGGGTCAGCCACGCTTCCCATGCCAGGAATCATCGCCAAGGTCGTGAACATGAAGAACGAGCCGGTGGGACCTGGCGAGACGGGCTACCTCACGATACAAAAGCCGTGGCCCTCGATGCTGCGGACGATCTACGGGGACGACGAACGCTATGCGCGCGAGTACTGGGAAAAGATCCCCGGCGTCTATTTCGCGGGAGACGCGGCGCAATGCGACAAGGACGGTTACATCTGGGTGCTGGGGCGCGTGGACGACGTGATCAAGGTCGCCGGACACAGGCTGAGCTCGATGGAGATCGAGAGCGCGCTGGTGAGCCACCCGTCGGTGGCAGAAGCGGCGGTGGTGGCGCGGCCGGACGAGATCAAGGGCGAGGCCATCGTTTGCTTTGTGACCCTGCGCTCCGGACACGCGATTTCGGGGGAACTGCGTGTGGCGCTAATGGAGCACGTGGCGGTGACGATCGGCTCGATCGCGCGGCCGGCCGACGTCCGCTTCTGCGACATTCTGCCCAAGACGCGCAGCGGCAAGATCATGCGACGTTTGTTGCGCGAACTGGCCCACAAAGGGGGCATCTCCGGCGATACGACTACGCTTGAAGACATGGCCGTCATCGAGCGTCTTGCAAAAGCTCAGGGCAAGGAAGAGGAATAAATCGCAGGCTGGTGCGCCCTTGGCGGCGCCCAGAGACAAACTATAGGCTCCTTACCCAAGCCCATCGGCCCAGGAGGAACACCTATCATGCGCATCGCGTGGATGATGGTCTCGGCCGTTGTTGCGATTCTCGCCGCGGTGCTGGCGCAACCCGCCCGCGCGCAGTCTGCTGGCGACTGGCCGATGTATGGCCACGATCTGGCATCCACCCGCTTTTCGCCGCTGACGCAGATCAACGCCGGTAACGTCGCGACGCTGACTCAGGCGTGGTCCTATCCGATGCGGCCGGGCGGCGCGGGTCCGTCGGCGGGAGCATTCAGCCAAGTCACGCCAATCGTCGTCCACGGCGTGATGTACTTGCCTGCGGGAAATCGGGTGATCGCCCTCGACCCTGAGACTGGCAAGGAGATTTGGAGCTACCAACGGCCCAAGGGCCTCGTCTCCGCGCGCGGCGTGGCCTACTGGCCGGGCGACGGAAAGAGTAGTCCGCGCCTCTTCTTCACCAGCGGCCACCAGATGGTGGCGCTCGACGCCAGGACCGGCCAGCGCGATCCCGGCTTCGGCGAAAACGGCGAAATCACGATGGACGTGCCATTCGCCGAGGTGCCGACCATTTACAAAAACGTGATCATCGTTGGCGCGAACGTCTATGGCCCGGGAGAGACGAATCTTCACCCGCAAGACGAGGTATCAGGAGCAGCAGGGGGTATTTCAGGAGACTCGCGAGCCTACGACGCTCGCACGGGCAAGAAACTCTGGGCCTTTCATTCGATCGCTCAGCCGGGAGAGGTGGGTCACAACACGTGGGCAGGCGATAGCTGGAAGGGCCGCTGGGGCTCGAACGTGTGGTCCATGACTGTGACGGTCGATGAGAAGCGCGGGATCGTCTACCTACCAATTGGCGGCCCGGCCGCGAATTATTACGGGGGAGATCGTCCCGGAGACAACCTGTTCTCCAACACGCTGGTCGCAGCGGATGCCAATACAGGGAAGCTGAAGTGGTATTTCCAGACCGTCCACCACGAGTTGTGGGATTTCGACTTGCCGCCCGAGCCCGTGCTGCTGGACATCACGCACGACGGGAAGAAGGTTCCCGCTGTCGTACAGACGGGAAAGATCGGCTATGTGTTCGTCTTCGACCGGATGACGGGCAAGCCGGTGTTCCCCATCGAAGAGCGCCCTGTCCCCAAGGGCGATGCGCCCGGCGAGCAGTATGCGCCGACCCAGCCGTTCCCGGTGAAACCACCTCCCATTGCACGCGTCTCAATCAGCCGCGATGACATCGTGACCGCGGACGATACGACTCCGGAACACGCCGAGGCCTGTCAAGAATTGTGGGACAAGAGCAACTTCTACAACGAAGGTCCCTACACGCCGTGGGTCGTGCGTTCCAAGCCGGGAGACACCAAGACCACACTCATTTTCCCAGGGGCTACCGGCGGAGCGAACTGGGGAGGGGCGGCGTCCGATCCAGGAATGGGATATATCTTCGTCAACATGCAGAACGCTGGCTCGAGCGGTTGGCTGGAGAAGAATCCGAAATATAGTCCGGCCACTGCGGGGAATGAGGTTGAATATCATCGTGGCAGCGGCGCCGGCAGCCAGTATGGCTCCTTCAGCGCGCCTGCGAAGGACGCCAGTGGCAAGGTGCTCGGCAGCTGGCCGTGCCAGAAGCCGCCGTGGGAGAGCTTGTCCGCAGTCAACGTGAACACAGGCGAGATCGCCTGGCAGGTGCCACTCGGCATCACCGAAGAGCTGCCTGAAGCGAAGCGGCACACGGGCCGGGCTGGCGCGTTTGCAGGTCCCATCGCAACGGCGGGAGGGCTTGTCTTCATCGGAGCGACGAGCGACAACCGGTTCCGCGCGTTCGACTCGAAGACCGGCAAGGAGCTCTGGTCCACCAAGCTCGGTTACACGGCGACCGCCGTGCCGATCACGTATCAAGGCAAGAACGGAAAGCAGTACGTGGCCATCATGGCCGCCAGCGGCGGCGAGGGCAGCGATCAGGCGTTGGTGGTGTACGCCCTGCCCTAGGGCAGCGGACACCGACGCAAGAGCCGCGACCTCCACCCGAAACCGCCGCTCCGATATGGCTGGGAACGAAGTTCCGAGTCAGTTCATGAGCCAGCGCGTTCCCCCTACGTCTGAATGTTAGCGAGGTTGGCTTCGGGC
Source organism: Candidatus Acidiferrales bacterium (assembly GCA_035604415.1). Lineage (GTDB taxonomy): Bacteria > Acidobacteriota > Terriglobia > Acidiferrales > UBA7541 > Palsa-295. Next base: position 1,400 of record DATNIN010000031.1, on the reverse strand, counting down.
CGCTCCCGAAGGATCAGCGGCAGCAGGAAATCCTGCAGCCGGCCGCTTTCCGCCATCGTCAGTTGGTTGAGTTGAATCCCCATCCGGTTCCCGCCCAGCACGCGCACGACGGAACCGAAGCCCACTACAGGTTTCATCTCCGGGGACAGGTACAGGCTCACATGAATGGGAGAGCCTGCCGGAATGCTGCGGGGGCATTTGACGAGCATGCCGTTGAGGCTGACGTCGATGGTTTCGCCTTCCCATTCGCCCTTCTCGGAATCGAGCCGCACCCTGGATTGAAAAGGAATGCGCCGGAACCGGCGCCTTTCATGCTCGACGGCTCCCTGAGTGGCGCGGATCAGTTTCAGCAGGCGCGCCTTATCGATGGGCTTGTAGAGGAAGAAACTGGCGCCCGCGGCAAACCCTTGCGAAACGGCCCCGGTACTCTGGTCGTCGCTGACCAGGATGATCGGCGTCATCTGGTTGATTCCCGAACTCCGGGCCTGCCGCGCCAACTCGAGTCCGTCCGGTGGCGGCATGCGGAAATCGAACAGGGCCGCCGCGAATTTTTCGTCCCGAAGGTAATGTTCCGCTTCCGCGCCGCTGGTCAGTGTCAAGGTCTCGATGCCACTTGAGCTCAGGACGGCATGGATCAACTCGCATTCGGCGGGTTCGTCATCCACGATCAGAGTGCGCCTCTGCATGAAATCCTCCCTGTGCAGAGGTTATCGGCTTGAAGGGGAGGCTTCCGTAGTGGCTACGCGGCCAGGAGTGCCGCAAATGTGCGGCTCCGGCGAATCAATGAATGGCAATGCGCCGGACGAGGGCCGGGATCAGCAGAATCCGATCGGTCTATTCGAAGGCTTCAGGCAGTCTATCAGCCGATCGCCGCTCGGGACTGACCGCCCGACTGGCGTCCGGAAGCGGGGGCCGGCCTGAACCGCGACAGCCGGGCCTTGGGCTCGCCTTCGAAATCCACGATATCGATCGCACGATACGGCTTTTCACGCTCGCACGATCTGCATCGAAGGCTGAACACACGGGCCTGGTGCTCTTGCAGGGACGTAGATTCCGTGCCTTTGGCTGCGGATTCCATTCTGACAATGATTGCAGGAAGCGGGATTGGCTGTCTGCAGGACAGGCAAAGGACTCCGCGATAAGACTGCTTGATCGAGTCTTGCGTCATGCTAAAGGTCTCCTAAGATTTGCACTGCTCGAATGATGGGAAACGGATAATACACGGAGTTCTCGTCGGTGTCCAGCCGGGCCGAGCAGGTTGTCTTAGCCCAATAATTCTGTCACCCCTTAACGGCCCAGTGAAAATGTCACCCTATGAACCGGGAGACATTTCGCTTGAGCCAGAAAGAGTTGCAACGAGTGGCTGTGATTTCATCCTGCATCAAGGGAGACCTGGCGTG
>DATNIN010000030.1:0-17735 GCA_035604415.1 Candidatus Acidiferrales bacterium | reverse complement strand
TTCGGCGTAGTTGAAGGCCTCGCCCATCGGATCGGACTGGGGCGAGTTCTGGCGGAGAATCCTGAGGTTCAGCTGGTTCGGCCACCAGTCGCTGTTCGACCTCATTCCAACATTCGTGGTCCCGTGCATGACCGGGCACTTCGCTTCGGTTGACAAGGTTTGCTCCTTCCTTTTGATCCGTCGAGATTTAGTCAAAGTAACTGTGACGAACTGCGAACCCATCCCGGCTTTCCCATTCGCGCAATCGCCGGCGGTCGCGCCTGCTGACGCGCGCCATTCCTCCGGTATCCAAACGCCGCCTAACGGGAAGCGCGCCGCGGAGCGCACTTCGTGCAGAGCCCCCGGAAAATGAGTTCGCATTCGCGAAGAATCCGCTTGCCGAGAGCACGCGAGGCAGGCCTGGGCACGTCGTACCACTCGATGTCCTCAACATTGCCGCAGCGGTCGCAGATGAAGTGGTGATGCCGCATGCCTTTTGCGTCAAATCGTGCGGCGCGGCCCTCGACGGCCACCTCACGCACCAAACCCGCCTTCACCAGGTCCCGTAGATTGTTGTAAGTTGTTGCCCTCGAAGAGCGCGGATCCACGCGATTTACGGCTTTGAAAATTTCCGCAGCCGTGGGATGCCCAGTGTGCTCCATCAAGAATGCCATCACGGCGTAGCGCTGCGGAGTGCACCGCAACCCGCTGCCCTCCAGGGACCGTTTAATCGCCTCGGCGTCCATGAGGTGTTTAGAATATATCTAATATGAGATTTTATCAAGAGTTGCGCTCGCGGGATTTTGAGACGACCGTCGAGTCGCCGACGTCACGCGTCTCTACTTGGAGTCCCTCTAGTTGCCAAAGCAAAAGCTCACGAACGTTCCAGCTTCGATTCGGCAGAAGCTGCTCAACGCTCCAGCTGTTTTAAAAAAGTGCGCTCTTGGACCGCATGGAACGAGAATCAAAGTTAAAGCTGTTCAGAGAATCGCTGGAAGTGTCTTACGCAGTGAAGATTGCACACTGTGCGTTCGCAGTTCAGTCACGAGAGCACCTGCTTCACGAGTAGGTGGTCAATTCTGCGCAACATCGGCTAGAATCATTCAGAATCAGACAGTTGCAGGGGGCGTGTAGCTCAGCTGGGAGAGCACCTGCTTTGCAAGCAGGGGGTCACCGGTTCGATCCCGGTCACGTCCACCAAACATCTGCTCAGAGAATCGACTTCCCTTTTTTCCCCGCATGCCTTCAACTCCAAGCGGACCAGTAACGTTGTTGCCTACATGCGCGTGGACTGTTGTTGCCGGAGACACGGTTGCGAATGCCGGACGTGTTCTGCTATACAGTGCGCGCGACTTTTTACACCCAGGGGGAATTCCATGCACAGAAGGCTTCTCAGCATCGGCGCGGTCGGAGTTTTGTGTATTGGCGCCATCATCTGCAATTCCGTACAAGCACACGCATCACCCGCCGATCCGCAGGGCGCTGCTTCTTCCAATGCCTGCGATAGAACTTGCCTAGAAGGTTTCGTCGAGCGGTACCTAGACGCTATGGTGGCGCACGATCCTTCGCGCGTTCCCATGACGAAGACGGTCAAGTTCACCGAGAACGGCCAAAAGCTCGAAGTAGGTGACGGCCTGTGGAGGACAGCCACAGGCAAGGGCACTTATAAGTTCTACGTGGACGACCCGCAGGCCGGCCAGGTGGGTTTTGAGGGCACGATGCAGGAAGCGGGCCAGCTTGTAATCCTGGCGCTTCGGCTGAAGATCGAGAGCCAGAGAGTCTCCGAGATCGAGACGATCGTGGGTCGCGGCCAGATGGCTCAGGGCGGCGCTGCGAACTTGGAAAAACTAGGCAGTCCGCGTCACGGGTTTCTTGAAGATCTTCCTCCGGCTGAGCGCGTTTCGCGTCTTGAGCTGATCAAGACGGCGAACAAGTATTTTTCAGGCATGCAGCTGGACGACGGCAAGGCCGACTACTCATTCTTTGCGGACGATTGTAATCGCCTCGAAAATGGCATGCAGACGACCAACAATCCGAATCCGATGCCGGGTTTGACCGCGTCTGGCGCGCCCCGTCCCGCCCCATCACCCAAGTATGATCCCGCGTTGAAGCCAATCATGTACTCCTCGGCGTGGTCCTGCGCGGATCAATTCCGCTCCGGCCTGCTTCATTTTGTCACGCTCATCCACGATCGCCGCTTCCCCGTGGTAGACGAGCAGCGGGGAGTTGTTTTCAGCTTCATCTTCTTCGACCACTCGGCCGGAGACACGCGCAACTTCCAGACGCCCGATGGCCGCGCTCTCAGTGCCGGCCCCACCACTCCGTTCACTTGGGAGATAGCGGAGATATTCAAGGTCCGCCACGGCCAGCTCCACGAAATCGAAGCCGTCCTCAACCAAGGGCTGTACGGAATGGGTTCGGGATGGAGCAGTTGGGAAGAGTCTCGATCCGACCAGCCACAGTGGTAGTTTTATCGCTGTCGTAGTGAGCCGGGATGTTAAGGGGGGAATCATGCGCGGAAGACTTCTGCTTGCAGGTGTGGTGGGGGTATTGCTCCTCGGCATTATCGCGGGTGAGTCGAGCAGAGTACACGCCTTCGCAAACGGGCCGGGGGCTGCCGCCTCCGGCGCTTGCGACCGCGACTGCTTGAATGGCTTCGTCGATCGATATCTCGACGCAGTCGTGGCGCATGATCCCTCGCGGCTGACCGTCACGAAGAGCGTCAAGTTCACCGAAGACGGCCAGCGGCTGGAACTTGGCGATGGATTCTGGCGCACCGGCACCGAACGCGGCACCTACAAATTCTATATGGACGATCCCGTGGCCGGACAGGTGGTCTTTTTCGGAACGATGCGCGAGGCCGGCACTCCCGTCAGCTTGGTTCTTCGTTTGAAGATTGAAGACAAGAAGATCGCTGAAATCGAGACGATCGTGGTTCGCGAGGGGATGAATCCTGCGCGCTCGACCGAAACCGGCGCGGAAGCCTTCGAAAAGATGGGCGGTCCTGACCCGCTTTTTCTCGCGATCGTCCCTCCCGCCGAGCGCGTTTCCCGCGACGAGCTAGCGCAAACTGCCAACAAGTATTTTTCGGGCATGCAGATGAACGACGGCAAGGGCGACTACTCCTTCTTCGCCGACGATTGTAGCCGCGTCGAAAACGGCATGCAGGCCACTCGGGGAAGGGACACCATGGCGAGCAATTCCAGCCAGGGGAATTCGTACGGTGCTGTCCAGGGATGCAAAGCGCAATTCCAGACCGGTTTACTTCATTTCGTCACGCGCATTCGCGATCGCCGCTTTGTCGTGCTCGATACGGAGCACGGCGTGGCGCTCGCTTTCATCTTCTTCGATCACGCTGCGGGGAACACCCGCACGTTTCAGACGCCCGATGGGAAGACCGTCACCGCCGGGCCCACGAACCCGTGGACTTGGGAGATGGCCGAAGCGTTCAAGGTTGAGAAGGGCCAGATCCGGCGAATCCAGGCCATCTTCCACCGATGTCCCTACGGCATGGGCTCAGGATGGAGCAACTGGCAGGACGCTATGTCCGATAAGGCGAGGTGGTAATTCGACGTCGCCAGCACGCGGAGAGGGGGAGGGACGCATGCGAACGAAGCTCTTGACGATTGCCGCGGTTGGAGTTTTTTTTGCGACCGGGCTCGCTACCCATTTGCGTGACGCTCGAGCTGCGGGCGCGCCCTGCGACCGGGCGTGCCTGAACGGCATCGCCGACCAGTATCTCGCGGCGATGGTTGCGCACGATTCCTCGCGGCTGCCTCTGGCGAACAAATTCAAATTCACCGAGGACGGCGTGCAGCTGAAGCTGGACGATGCTCTCTGGGCCACGGCGACAGGCCTCGGATCGTACAAACTCAGTTTCGCTGAGCCGGCGGCCGGCGCCATCGGCGTCTTCGCGCTGGTCAAGGAAAACGGCACACCGGCAATACTCATGGTCCGGCTGAAGGTCGCGAATCGGCAGATCACTGAAATCGAGACGCTGGTCGCACGCAAGGACACCACGGCCTTCCTCAACACGGATAATTTGACGGAGCCAAGGCCAATCTTCCTTGAGACAGTTCCTGCTGCCGACCGGCCGCCACGCCCGGAAATGGTTTCCATGGTGGGAAAGTATTTTGACGGGATCGAACAGGGCAACGGCGACATCGTACCGTTCGACAAGGATTGCATCCGGATCGAGAATGGCATTCAGACCTGCCCTGGATCGGCGTCATCCCCGCTCGGAGCGTTGAGTTGCGGGGCTCAGCTCAGCACGAAAATTTTCACGTATATCCAGTCGGTCAGTCCTCGAAGGTTTCCGATCGTGGATGACGAGCGCGGCCTCGTGCTGGCGATCGTGCGTTTCAATCATCCCGGCACGCAGCAGACCGTCGAGGTGCCCGGCCGCGGCAAGATGACGATGGGACGCTACTCGCAGTGGCCCAACAGCACCGAAATCGCCGAGCTCTTCAAGATAAAAGACCGCAAGATCAAGGAAATCTCCGCCGTGATTGTCACGCAGCCTTACAAGGCTCCCACCGGCTGGGAGTAGCCGCTCCGCATTTCCTCGTTTGCAGATACCGCTGCCGGTGGATTTTCGTGGCATCTTCATGCGGAAGAGCGCCATCATCGTACATAGGACAGGAATCGGTAAGGGCTCCCGAGGGCCGAGCGCACGTATGAATAGACTCCTCGTGTTGTTTCTTTTGGGCGCTTCCGCGCTTTGTGCGCAGACGAACGAGGGCGAATTGCACTTGAAGGTGACGGACCCCTCGGGGCTCGGCGTGCAGGCCACGGTCGAGCTCGCGAGCAAGGCAAACGAATACCGCAGCAAGTTCGCCACCGACGCCGAGGGCACGCTGGTGGTCAAACGCTTGCCGTTCGGTGTGTATCGAGTTGAAATCCGCCAGGCCGGCTTTGCCGAAGCTGCCGAGACAATTGAGATTCGTTCCGTGCTGCCCACCGACCGCACCATCCAGCTCACGATCTCCCCCGTGAGTGCTTCCGTGACCGTCACCGAGGCGAACACTCTGATCGATCCCGATCGCGCCGGGGCAGTCAATCGGATCGGCGCGGAGAGAATACAGAATCGCCTCACTTCTCTGCCCGGCCGCACGCTTCAGGATCTCGTGAGTTCGCAGCCGGGCTGGTTTTACGAAGGCAACGCCGTCCTGCACCCGCGTGAATCGGAATACCAGACCCAATTCGTGGTTGATGGCATCCCCCTCACGGACAATCGCTCGCCCAGTTTCGGCCCGGAGCTCGAAGCCGATGATGTGCAGTCGATGACGATCTACACGGCCGGCTTCCCTGCGGAATATGGCAGGAAACTGGGCGGCGTCATTGAAGTGAATACGCTTGAGGACGAGCAGCCCGGTTTCCACGGCCAGGTCGTGCTCTCGGGCGGCAGCTACGATACAGCAGGCGCTTTCGCGCGGGCCCAATATACTCAGGGAAAGAACACATTCGGTGCAAGCGCCGGCGGAGACATGACCGGTCACTATCTAAATCCCGTCGTTCCGGAGAATTTTACGAACACCGGAACAACCGGCGATTTTTCCGCTCGCTACGAGCGGGACCTCACGCCAAGCGACAGGCTCGGCCTGACCGTCCGCCATGAACTCTCGCGTTTCCAGGTTCCCAACCAGTTTTCGCAAGAGACAGCAGGACAGCGGCAGAACGGCGACAACTTCGAGACGATGGGCATCGTCTCCTATCAGCACGTTTTCTCGGCGGACGCCGTGGCGGACTTCCGCGGCATGGTGCGCGACACATCGAGTGACCTGACATCCAACGACCTCTCCACGCCGGTCGAAGCCTTTCTTCACAATCGGTTTCGCGAGGGCTACTTCAAAGGCAGCCTCTCCATTCACCACGGCATTCAGGAATGGAAGGTTGGCATCGAGTCGGACAACATCTTCCTGCACGAACAATTCAACGACATCATCACTGATCCCACACAGTTTGCCGCTGGCACTCCGCCAACATTCGCGTTTCCCGCTGACAGGCCGAGCCTCGGGCACCGTCCGGATCTCGAGCAGTCCGCTTTTGTTCAGGACATGATCCGGCTCGGCCACTGGACTGTGAGCGCCGGGCTGCGCTGGGACCATTATCAATTGCTGGTCAATCAGAACGCTGTTAGCCCGCGCATCTCCGCCGCGCGCTACTTCCCATCAGCCAACGTCGTCATTCACGCTTCGTACGACCGTATTTTTCAAACGCCTTCCTCTGAGAATATTCTCCTCTCCAGCTCTCCCACCGTCGTGACCCTGAATACAAACGTGCTCCGGCTCCCCGTTCAACCTTCGCACGGCAACTACTTCGAAGGCGGGCTCACAAAAGTGTTCCACGGAAAGATCAGGCTGGACGCGAGTTATTTCCGGAGGATGATCGACAATTTCGCGGACGACGATCAGTTGCTCAACACATCGGTCAGCTTTCCGATCGCGTTCCGCAAGGCTGTGATCTACGGAGCGGAGGGAAAGCTCGACCTCCCCGAATGGCGCGGCCTCTCCGGATATGTGAGCTACTCCTACATGGTGGGCAACGCGTGGTTGCCGGTTACGGGCGGGCTATTTCTCGGGGACGACGCTACCAATGCGCTCAACAATATCACGGGCCATTTCCCGGTTTCCCAAGACCAGCGCAACACCGTCCGCTTCCGGCTGCGCTACCAGATCGCCCCGCGTGTGTGGCTGGCGGGAGGTCTCGAGTCCGGGAGCGGACTTCCGTTTCAATTCACCGGGACCATCGAGGACGCGCTCGCACAATACGGCCAGCAAGTGGTGGATCGCGTCAATTTCGCGCGCGGCCGCGTCCGGCCCTCGCTCTCAGTCGATGCATCGATGGGTGTGGAAGTTTACAAATCCGACCGCTGGAAAATGACGCTGCAAGCCGACGGTGAGAACCTCAACAATCGCCTGAACGTCATCGACTTTAACGGCCTTTTCTCCGGCAACGCCATCGACCCTGGGCGAAGCTATGCCCTTCGTCTTTCCACCAGCTTCTAGGTGCCCTTGGCTTCACCGCGCACGCGCGACGGCTTTCGACGAATGATTTCAACCAAAGCCTGCGCGGCCGCGGCAAGCGGTCGGTCTCGCCGGAACACCAGATAGAGCTTCCTCGTGATGCGCATCTGCCGGATGCGCAGCTCGCGCAGGTCGCCGCTCGCCATTTCGCGCTCCACGCACATCCGCGGCACGATCGCGACGCCCTTCTTCATCTCCACGAACAGCTTGATGCTCTCGATCGTCGGCAATTCCAAACTTATCCGTAGCGGTACACGGTGCCGCGCAAACATCTGCACGACGCGTTGGCGGTACGGCGACTCGACGATGTGCGCGACGAACGTCTCTTGCCCCAGCTCGCTGATATCCACTTCCCGCCGCTTCGCGAGCCGATGGCCCGGCCACACCACGAGCACGAGCGAGTCGCGATAGAACTCCACGGCTTCTAGCTCTCGCTCTTCGGGAAGGTAGGAAATCACGCCGATATCGAGGTGGTGATTCATCACTTCGCGGGGCACGTCGCGCGAAAACACGCGGTGCACGCGGATGTGAATCCCGGGATGAAGCCGCTGGTACCTATCGAGCGCCGGGAGCAGCGCGTGGATCGAGCTTTCGTTCACGCCGAGCGAAATCTGCCCGCGCTCGAGTCCGCGCAGCTCCTTCATGCCCTTGCTGATTTCCTCGCGGAGGTTGAGCATCCGGTCGGCATACTCGGAAAGCAGCACGCCGGCGTCGGTTAGCATGCGCGCGCCCGAGCCGCGGACGAAGAGCGGCTGACCCACCCACTCCTCGAGCTTGCGGATCGAGATGCTCACCGCGGGCTGGGTGCGATAGAGCTTCTCTGCCGCGCGCGAAAAGCTCTTCTCGCGCGCCACGGTTTGGAACACCTGCAACGAAGCCAAATCCACGATTTCCCCTCCATCCAGCGTGTTCCCCTATATAAGAGATATTTATCCGACTTGCAACCATTATAAATTGGACTCCTTGCGCCAATCGCGGTTCACTGGCATCATGAAAGGAGCGGCCATGGACACTGTGCAGATTTTCGACACCACGCTGCGCGACGGCGAGCAATCGCCCGGCTTCTCGATGAACCGCGAGGAGAAGTTGCAGCTCGCCCGGCAAATCGAACAGCTCGGCGTGGACGTCATCGAAGCGGGCTTCCCCATCGCCTCACCCGGCGATCTCGATGCCACGCGCGCCGTGGCCGCCGAAATCAAGCATTGCCGCGTAGCGGCGCTCGCCCGCGCGCGCCAGGAAGACGTAGATGCGGCGCTCCGCGGACTCGAACCTGCCGCCAAGCCTCGCCTGCATCTCTTCCTAGCCACCTCCGATCTGCACCTGAAATACAAGCTGCGCATGACGCGCGAGCAAGCGCTCGATCAGATCGTGAAGATGGTTCGTTTCGGCCGGCAGCACTGCGAGGAAGTGGAGTTCTCGGCGGAAGATGCTAGCCGGACCGATATCGACTACCTATCCCAGGTGGTTCTCGCAGTCGTGGAATCCGGCGCTACGATTATCAACTTGCCCGACACGGTCGGGTATTCGACGCCCGACGACTACGCGCAAATGTTCCGCGACGTACGCGCGCGTCTCGGCGCGCATCCCAACGTCGTGCTGAGCGCTCACTGCCACGACGACCTGGGGCTGGCCCTCGCGAACTCGCTCGCGGCGATCGATGCCGGCGTGCGCCAGATCGAGTGCACCATCAACGGCATCGGCGAGCGCGCCGGGAATGCTTCGCTCGAAGAACTGGCCGTAGCGCTGCACGTCCGGCAGAACCGCTACAACGTGGTCACCAACATCAAGCTTGAAATGCTGTACCCGACCAGCCGCATGCTCTCGTCCATCACCGGCGTTTCCGTCCCGCCGAACAAGGCGGTCGTCGGCGCGAATGCCTTTGCGCACGAAGCGGGCATCCACCAGGACGGCATCCTGAAAAATCCGCTGACGTATGAAATCATCCTTCCGGAAAAGGTTGGCGTGCCGGCGCGCAAGCTCGTACTCGGGAAGCATTCCGGCCGAAACGCCCTGCGATCGCGTCTTGACGAACTCGGCTACCAGATCTCCGACGCCGAACTCGCCGAGTGCTATCGCATGGCCATGGTGCAGGCCGACGCCGAAAAGGAAATCACCGACCGTGATTTGATTTCCATCATCCACAAGGTTCGCCGCGGCCAGGCGCCCGCGCCGGCAACGCCGGGATCCAGCGCCGCTACCGTGCGCTGAACCAAGTGCGGCTCCTTCGATGACACAATTGCGAAAATCAATCGCCGTGCTGCCCGGCGACGGCATCGGTCCCGAGGTCACGCACGCCGCGATCGATCTTCTCCGCGACTGCGCCTCTGCGTTCGGCCACCACTTTGAATTCCGCGAATTCCCGTTTGGCGGCAACGCAATCGATAGTTGCGGAGAGCCGCTCCCGAAGGAAACGCTCGCCGGGTGCCGTGCCTCCGACGCGATTCTCCTGGGCGCCATCGGCGGGCCGAAGTGGGAGTCCCTCCCGTTCGGGACGCGGCCGGAAGCAGGCCTGCTCGGACTCCGGAAGGAACTCGGTCTTTACATTAATCTCCGGCCCATTCGCTTGCGGCCCGCGCTGCGAGGCATTTCACCGTTGCGTCCGGAGCGCCTGGCCGATTGCGATTTCGAAATTGTTCGCGAGCTGGCGGGAGACATCTATTTCGGCGAACACAAAATAAACGCGGAAAGAGCCAGCGATCTAGCCGAGTATTCGGTCGCGGAAATCGAGCGCGTTGCGCGCTACGCTTTCGAGCGGGCCGCCGCGCGCAATCGCCACTTGACCAGCGTGGACAAAGCGAACGTGCTGGCCAGCTCGACGCTCTGGCGCGAGACGGTCGCGGGCCTTGCGCGCGAATATCCCAGCGTCGCGCTCGATCATCTCTACGTGGACAACGCCGCGATGCAAATCATGCTTCGCCCGTCGCAGTTTGACGTGATTCTCACGGGCAACCTGTTTGGAGACATCCTCAGTGACGAAGCCGCCGCGCTCGCCGGATCGATCGGCTTGATCCCTTCGCTGAGCCGGGGCCGCAAGGACCAACCCGCTCTCTACGAACCGATCCACGGCTCGGCTCCCACGCTTGCGGGAAAGGATGTGGCGTGCCCGCTTGGCGCGATCCTTTCGGCCACGCTGATGCTGCGGGAATCGTTTGACCTGGAGATTGAATCGCAGTGGATCGAGGCCGCCATCGATCGCGTCCTCGGCCAGGGCTACCGCACGGCCGACATCGCGGAGCCGGGCGGCCGCGTCGTTCGAGGCTCGGAATTCACGGGAAAAATCCGCCATGAACTCCGCAGCGCGTCGGCCCGGCAGGAAAGCGCCTAAGCCTTCCTCACAACGAGGCACCCGGCGATCATGTCGTGTAATGCCTGCTTCTTCTCGGTGACCCCTGCCAGGATAAATCCGACGAAAATGATCTTTCCGAAATAACGCCCGGATGCGCGCGCGAAGCTGATTCGCCGCCCCGCGAGATCCGTCACCTTGAGCCCGAAGGCTCTTTTTCCGAGCGTTGCCTGCCACGGAGAGCTTTCCATCGACGCCCAGTAGAGCCAGCTCGCCATCGAAACCAACAGGTTGATTGCAATGATTTGCCGGCTTCCTCCCGTGAACAGTATCCACGGGTTGTCGGCGGGAATCCCGGCGCGGTCCATCAGCGGCCGGAGGATCACAAATCCCACAACGATGCCGAGGAGCAGCGAATCGATGAAGTATGCCGCGAGACGCAGCCAGAAGCCCGCATATCTGACACCCCGGCGCGCGCCCGCAGCCTCATTTCTTAGAGGAGTTGCGTCGGGATCCGGTGAGGTTCCTGTCAGCCGCTCCCCGCACGCGTTGCAAATCTCCGCATCGGAGGCTACTTCCACTCCGCATTTAGGACAATTGGACAGCTTTACGCTAGCCGGTGGAGACATCGGGGCCCTTTCATTTTTTTACGACGAGGCAGCTTGCGATCATGTGGTGTAGCGCCTGTTTCCTTTCCGTGAATCCTGCCATGATGTAGCCAATCCCTAGAGGAATCAGGCCGGTGATCATCTTCGCGAAGAACCGCCCGCTGGCGCGGCCGAAACTGATGCGCCGGCCCTCCGTGTTCGTTACGACTAACCCGAGTGCCAGCTTACCGAGCGTGGCCTGCTTTTCGGAACTTTCCATCCAGGCGTAATCAAGCCACTGCCCGACGATCAGAAGAACAACGTATCCAACAAGAATGGCAACGAACTCGACAATTGCGGCTGCATCAGGCTGCTTGCCTGCTTCACCGAACGCGCGAAACAATGCGCGCGAAAGGCTGCACACGGCACCGCGTTCAGTTCGCCTGAATGCGCTCGCGCTGCAATTCCGTTTGAAACACTCCTTCGGCTCGCACGATGTATGCCTGATAGCCGGCCGGGTCGATAAACGGATTTTGCGGCGGATTCTTCGAGATCGCTTCGCGCTTTTGCGTCAGCGAATAAAACGAACCGTGGGACGCGAGAAAAACATCGCAGGGAAGCGATTTCAATACGCGGAAGGTTTTCTCGTAATCCGGTTCGATTCCGGGATACGTCGCGGGCGCATTCGGACGATCGAGCAATCTATACATCGGGAGGACCGTCGCGCTGCCGACGAAAACGACGTTGTATTGTTTTCCGTTGTCCTGAATCGCCATCGTCCACGTCGTGCAGCCGCGCGTGTGGCCGGGCGTCAGATGCGCGGTCATCACAACGCCGCCCAGGCTCACAGTGTCGCCATCGTGAATCACGCGATCCGGCGTTGCTGCCGGGAATGCGGTACCGGCCGTGAGTGCTGGAACATCTCCATCCATAGCCACGAACGGCGCCCCGGTCGCGCGCTTCAGCTCTGCGATGCCTCCGGCGTGGTCGAGATGCGCGTGGCTGTTCAGCAAAAACTTCACATCCGAGAGTTTGAAGCCCAGAGTCTGAATGTTCGCTTCGATTTGCGGCGCGGTTTCCACAAAGCCGCCGTCGAGAAGGATATCGCCTGCGGGCGTCACGATCAGATACGACGTGATTTCCGATGCGCCAACGTAATAGATGTTGCCGATGATGTGGAACGGGGGCACCGGCTGATTCATGGCCCGGGATTGATCGTTCGCCTGAGCGCGAATTGTGAACGGAATAACAAGCGCCATCACGAGGGCGGCCATAGCCCGAGCAGCTCTCGTCAGTAGCGATCCCCGACGAATCTGCGCCAAATCAAACGTCATCACCTTGTCGGCGGCGGTCCACCGGCACCCGGAGCGCCCGCCGGGGGCGGCCCGCCCGGACCGGGACCTCCTGCTGGCGGCGGATTCGTCAGTAGTTTCTGATAGGTAGCTTCGCCGCGATCCACGAACGCCTTGCATCCCGCAGGATCGATGAAGGGATTTGGATCAGCATTTTGCATCAGAGCGTCATGCTTCTTCGGCATGTCGAAGAAGGCGGCGTTCGAACCGAGGAAAACGTCGCACTTCAGCGTCGGAAGCACTTGCATCGTCTTCGCCCAGTCAGCCCCCATGGTTGGGTAGGCGGGAGATCCCGCAAGGTTCGTGTTGGGGAACGGCGTCACGATTCCAAAAAACACGACGTTGTACGACCGTCCCTTGTCCTGCGTCACCATCGTCCACGTAGTGTTGCCCGGCGTGTGTCCGGGAGTCAGATGAGCCGTCAGCGTCGTGCCGCCCAGCGTCACGGTATCGCCATCATGGATCACGCGATCCACATGAACCGGCGGGAACAGGTTCCTGTCGCCAAACATGACGTCGTTGTGGCCGCCGCTTTCGAAATACGGCGCGTCCTGCGCCATGGCGACCAGCTGTCCACCGGTCGCGGTCTTGAACTCGGCCATTCCTCCGCCGTGATCGATGTGTGCATGGCTGTTGATCAAGATCTTGGTGTCTTCCAGCTTGAAGCCGAGCGTCTTGATATTGCCCTCGATCTGCGAAGCCATGTCGGGGTAGCCGGTGTCGAGCAGGATATTGCCGGCGGGCGTCGTGATCAGATAACACGCGAGCCCGGCCGAACCGATGTAATAGATGTTCCCGATGATATGGAACGGCGCGAAGGGCGCCTTCATCGCGTTCGCAGCGGCGGCAGCGCCCCCCGCCGGAGGTCCGCCTGGCGGAGGCGCCTGGCCCGGAGGCGGCGCGGCGGGCGGCGCCTGCGCGAGCGCCACACCGGAAGCCATCATCACCATCGCGACAGCGAGAACGAAAACTCGAATCGCTGATCCTTTGAAACTCATCTTTCCCCCCTTTTCGACCTCGAGCCCGCTCAACCGCGCCCCGTTCTCGACTCCCGATTCCGTGTCGATTAGACGAAGCGCCCAGCTTCTGTTTTCAGCAGGTTAGCGCCCTTTCTAATCGCCACTGTGTCGATTAGAAAGGGTCCGCGGATCGGAGGGCGAAGCGGCAAAAGCGCTTCCGCAGCCGACTCAGCACCCCATAATCCGTCAGCGCAAATTGCGCCGGCTCCTGTCCAAGCCTCTGCCACATTCCAAACCGCGCGAGAAAGCTAGCAGAACGACCCGCCTGGCGCAAATGGTTGTTGCTGTGGACAGACGCTGCCGGGATGTGACGCGCGACACAGCACGCCTGGAGCTTTTGTTTGAAGATAGCGGCGGGAGGAGGGGCCGATGATCAAGAAAGTGAAGGGCGGCTATCAGGTGCTCTCGTCGAAGGGCCGGAACATGGGCGGGCCGTACAAAACGCGCGACGAAGCGCTAAAGCGCCTGCGCCAGGTGGAGTTTTTCAAGCGCCAGAAGGGATAGCCTGGCGGCGGGAATGCACGTCAAGGCTTAGGCAATGCCGGAGGCGCCGCGTCCGCTCCTCCGATGACCACGGTCCATGGCCGCACTTCCCAGCGCGTGACGAGTCCGTTGATGACGTAGGGATCGTTCCGCGCGAACGACTCGGCGACGCTTCGATTTTCGCCACGAAAGACGACCAACACTTTGTTCGCCGGATCGGCAAAAGCGCCGCCCATCAGGAGCTCGCCGCGTGCGTGTGCATCCGCTGCGAGCTTCAGATGCTCCTGCCGGAAAGGCGTCCGGCGCGCGACATAGTCATCCACGACGTCGTAGAAAAGCACAAAGTAAGCCATGGCTTCTTCCTCTAAACGAGCGTCTTCAGCGTCTCGGGGCTGAAGGAATTGAGTTCGCTGAAGCGGCCGTCGCGGACTTTCATGGGCCAGTTCGGATCGGCCAGCAACGCACGCCCTACCGCCACAAGGTCGAAATCCCCGCGGGCCAGCATTTCCGCGAGCCGGTCCATGTGGGCTGCCCGGCTCGCGCCGTCCTGTGGTGGGGATGCCTGGCCGGCCACTCTGCCAAGCGAGACCATGAAATCGACGTCGAGCGATATCGACCCGACTGTGATCGTCGGTTTGCCCGAGAGCTTCTTCGTCCAGCCCGCCAGATTGAGGTCGCTTCCCTCGAACTCTGGCTCCCAGAAGCGGCGCGTGGAGCAATGAAACGCGTCGAGGCCGGCGGCGGTTAGTGGCTCAAGAAATTTAGCCAACTCCTGCGGTGTTTTCGCCAGTCGCGCCGTATATTCCTGCCCCTTCCATTGCGAGAAGCGCAACTGGATCGGAAAGCTCGGCCCGGTGCGGCGGCGGCACTCCTGAATGATTTCCACGGCAAATCGAGTGCGCTGCACCAAATCGCCGCCGTATTTGTCGGTGCGGCGGTTCGTGCCGTCCCAGAAGAATTCGTCGATGATGTAGCCGTGCGCGCCGTGGATCTCGATGCCGTCGAAGCTGGCGCGCTGCGCCGCAGCGGCACCCTGCGCGAAGGCCTGGATGACTGCGTCGATATCGGCCTGCGTCATCGGCTCGCCGACTTTCACATCGGGTTTGAGAAATCCCGATGGGCTGACAGGCGAAACGGGGAGTTTCGGGGGACCGCCCTGACTTTGCACCGCTCCGACGTGCCACAGCTGCGAGAAAATTCGTCCACCGGCGGCGTGCACGCCCGCGACAACACGCGACCAGCCCGCGAGCGCCGCATCACCGTAGATGTGCGGAATCTGCGGCATGTTCGCGGCCTGCGGATGATTCGGCGACGTGCCTTCCGTCAGAATTAGCCCGACTCCACCTTCGGCGCGCCGCTGATAGTAGGCCGCGACATCGGGTCCGGGAACGCCGCCCGGCGAAAAGTTCCGCGTCATCGGCGCCATCACGATTCGATTGGGGAGCGTCAGTCCGTTGAGAGTGAATGGTGTGAACAGTTCGGCAATGGATGCTGGCATGGGGTTTTTCGGGATCGGGAGATTCGACTTCGAAACTTAGCTGGGGTCTCCACCTTGGAATCTGAAGCAGCCGCCATTGTATCTTGACTCAGGTCGATTGTTGCTGCCGGATTTCGCTCAACTATCGCAGTCTCGTGTCGCTGGTGCGGTATACTCCCCCATCATTTAAATTGTTTGGAATATCTGGCACTGCGCACGGAGCGTACATGAACTGGAAAAGGGGCTCGATCGCATTGCTCCTGTCGATCCTTCAGCCGGGCGCCGGCCAAATCTACAACCGGAACTGTTGGACAGCAATTCTGTATCTCTCGTTCGTTCCCTGTTCTTTGTTTGTCGCACGTGAACTGCGATTGCTCCACACGTTTGGGGGGCTCGTCACGTTTGCCATTGTCAACCTGCCTCTGTCATTTCTTGTGGTTGCTGAAGCGGCCCGGAGTGGGTTGAAATCCGATCCATCGATGATCTGGCCAGCAAGAAAGCGCCTACCTCTGGTTCTTGCGATTATTCTGGCAGCTCTGAACTTCGCCGGGCTGCAGAGCGGCTTTTACGTGAACAAGGTCCTCGGAATACACGGCTACCTTATTGTGGCCGAGTCGATGGCTCCGACACTTGTGCCCGGAGACAGAATCGCCGTTGACGACTTGGCCTATCGTCCACGCTCTCCTGACCGGGAGGAAGTCATCGTCGTCACAAACAACGAACCCAACAGCGGGCCATTGGTGAAGCGAGTGATTGCGGTCGGGGGCGACACGCTGACTATTGACGGCGCGGGCATAATGCTCAACGGCCAACTTCTTAGGGAACCGCACTTGGTGGGCTCATTCACTGCAACCGGTTCTTATGGTTTTGGTATCTACAAGATTCCTCCTGGCCAGTTTTTTGTCATGGGCGACAACAGAGGAGAGAGTTTTGATAGCCGATCTCCGGAATTTGGGGCCGTGGATACAGGTCGAATACGGGGCAAACCGCTCTATACGTATTTCTCGAAAGACTGGTCCCGCGTCGGCAAGAGAATAGAGTGAAGCGCCACCTGTGGATTTCCACAAACGATAGTGAAATCCACAGGTGGTTCGGTCAAAAAGGATCTGAAAGAATTATGAATGCAACTTGACGGAAGTTTGGATTTTGATATACTGACGTGAAGTTGGCGGTGCCCTGATTCGGGCGGTAGTCTGCTGACGGACCGGGCCTGCCGACTCATCCAGAGGTGAGGTTGGTTACGAATACCGGGTAGAAAGAAATCGAGCTTCGAGCACATCCGTCCGAGAGGCGCGCGAATGTAGCGCCTGAGGAGATGGACGGATTCGCCCGGCGCTCGTCGCCGGGTTTTTTATTGTCTGTAAGTTTTTTTCGCGGCCTCGGCTCCAAACCGATTCCGCGCTCCGCCGGGAGCGGAGACGTTCCGATCGGAAACAGTTGAGCGGAACGAACGATCTTTGACAACTGAAGGAAGTAGGCATCGCGTTATGCGGATTTCAAGGTCCGTATAGCGTGATAAACCGCAAGTTTTGCTCGAGAGTAGCGTTTTGTGGAAAGGCGGACTTGCCTATTCACGCCGCTTATGTGAGCGATTTAGCCTGATTCTGGCCTAAATCGAGTGCATAACACCCCCAGAATGGACTAAGACGGGATGCAAGACCCGTCTTCACGAAGTTCCGGGGTTCTCGTTCCCTAACCGGTCGAGACGTGTTGGGTAAGTTTTATGGTCAAGCTACTAAGGGCGTACGGTGGATGCCTTGGCGCCAACAGGCGATGAAGGACGCGGTAAGCTGCGAAAAGCCTCGGGAAGCCGCAAACAGGCTGTGATCCGGGGATGTCCGAATGGGGAAACCCTATCTGGTAAAACCAGATAACGGCCCGCTGAATACATAGGCGGGTTCGAGCCAACCCAGGGAAGTGAACCATCTCAGTACCTGGAGGAAAATAAATCAATCGAGATTCCGAGAGTAGCGGCGAGCGAAATCGGAACAGCCCAAACCGGTGTGTTTACACACCGGGGTTGTAGGACCGCGTGAGTAGAGTTATCAATCCGGAGGCTAGGTGAACCCGCTGGAAAGCGGGGCCATAGAATGTGATAGCCATGTAGCCGAAAGCTTACCGGACTCGAAGCGGAATCCTGAGTACTACGAGGCACGAGAAACCTCGTGGGAAACCGGGGAGACCACTCTCCAAGGCTAAATACTCGTTGGCGACCGATAGTGAACTAGTACCGTGAGGGAAAGGCGAAAAGCACCCCTGCGAGGGGAGTGAAATAGAACCTGAAACCGTATGCCTACAAGCAGTCAGAGGGCTATGCCGTGTCTTCGGATACGGAATGCCTGATGGCGTGCCTCTTGCTTAATGAGCCGGCTAGTTATTCTCACAGGCAAGGTTAAGCGTAAGCGAGCCGTAGCGAAAGCGAGTCCGAATAGGGCGTTCAGTCTGTGGGAATAGACGCGAAGCGGGATGATCTACCCTTGGCCAGGTTGAAGGTCGCTTAACCGCGACTGGAGGACCGAACCGTTGTGAG
>DATNIN010000029.1:0-16920 GCA_035604415.1 Candidatus Acidiferrales bacterium | reverse complement strand
AGCTTCGCCGCTGGGAACATATCTACAACACCGTGCGTCCTCACCAGGCGCTCCGCTATCTCACTCCGCTCGAATTCCTCCATCGCTGGAAATCTCAACAAAAGAAAGCCGAGTGTCACTAATCATGTGGACGAGTACAGTTGCTTGACAGTTTTCCAAGAGGGCGGTTAGCATCGCGCGGCCCGCCGGACCCGACTCGATGCGAATCAGCCCATTCGACTTCGCGATCATCTTGCTGTATCTCGCCGGCATCACGCTGTTCGGCGCGCACTTCCGCCGCGGGCAGCGGACCCTCCGCGATTACTTCCTCGGCAACCGCACGGCGCCCTGGTGGGCGCTCGCGTGCTCGATCGTGGCGACGGAAACGTCCACTCTCACGATCATTGGCACGCCCGCCATCGCGTTCGCGGGCAACCTCGGCTTCCTGCAACTCGTGCTGGGCTATCTGGTCGCGCGGGTAATCCTGTGCGTGGTACTCATCCCCCAGTATTTCCAGGGCGAATTCTACACGGCTTACCAGCTTCTCGAAAAGCGTTTTGGCAGGCGGATGAAATCGGCCGCCGCGCTCGTTTTCATGGGAACGCGCGCGCTGGCGGAGGGCGTGCGCATTTCGGCGATCGGCAAAGTCGTCAGCGTGGCGTTCGGCACGGGCGACCGCCTGTCGATCGCAATCGTCACAGCCCTCACGCTCGTTTACACCTTCGAGGGCGGAATGCGCGCGGTCATCTGGACCGACGTGGTGCAACTCGCGCTCTATCTGACCGGGTCGCTCGCGGCGTTCTTCCTCCTGCTGCACAAGATTCCGGGCGGCTGGCCCGCCGTAGTGCAATCGGCGGCAGCGGCCGGAGGAAAGCTGCGCGTCTTCGATTTCACTGTCAGTTTGACGCAAACCTACACGTTTTGGTCCGGCGTGATCGGCGGGACATTTCTGACGATGGCGAGCCACGGTACCGATCAAACGATGGTGCAGCGATTGCTCGCCGCACGAAACGAGCGGGACAGCAAGAAGGCGCTGCTCGCAAGCGGCGTCGTTGTGTTCGCGCAGTTCGCGCTGTTCCTGGTCATCGGCGTGATGCTCTTCGTCTACGCGCAGCACGCGATGTTGCCGGTGCCGGGTGGAGATACCGACCGCATCTTCCCGGAGTTCATCGTCCGCGAGGTGCCCGTCGGCCTGGCGGGATTGGTCCTCGCTTCCATCGTTGCGGTAGCGATGTCCAACGCCAGCGGTTCGTTGAACTCGCTTGCCTCGTCGAGCGTCATGGATTTCGGCGAGAATCGCGGGGCGGCGGCGCAAACACAACAGCTGAGCCGCTCGCGGAAGATCACGCTCGTATGGGGCGTCGTTCTGGGGTTGCTCGGGCTAGTCCGCTGGGGCGGCGTGCTCGAAGCGGGATTGACAATCGCGTCGATCACATACGGCAGCCTGCTGGGAGTTTTCCTGCTCGGCACTTGGAATCGCCGGGCAAATGAAACGGGAGCGCTCATCGGGTTTGCGACCGGCATCGCGGCGATGGTCGCCGTCCGATTCCTGACGCACCTCGCGTTTACCTGGTATGTGCTGGCAGGGACGGTCGTGACGGTTGCGGTTGGCTCACTTGCAAGCGCTGCGTTCGTGCGGCTTCGGCGGGAAAGTCCCATGCGGGACTGACGTCGAGGATTACGTCACCCAACCCGATTGCATGCGCGATGCCCATCGCAGAGGGCAGCAACGAGCAGATGCGCATCAAGGGCTCACTTATACAGCAGATACTTTTCGCGCATTTTGCGGAATTTGTCGAGATCGGCGGACCAACTGGCAACGATATCCGCCGGCGCATCGCCATGTATGAGTCGCTCGAACGTAGATTGTGAGCCAAGCAGGATATTCCAGCCTGCATAGAGATGCGACGGATACAGCTGATGCAAGACGTGTGCAATTTCCAAGCCCATTCGCATCGAACGAAACGAATCGCGTTCAGTGACGCGGATTCTCACCCCCTGGCAAAGCTTCCCGTTATATGGGTCCTCACTCGGAGTGAATTGGGCGGGCGCAAAACTCACGCCCGGAATGTTTCGACTGTTTAAGGCGGCAGCGAGTTCGGCAGAATGTATCCAAGGAGCCCCGACGAGTTCGAAAGGCGTGTCAGTGCCGCGGCCAACTGATTCTTCTCCTGCTTGCAGGATTTCGACGCCGGGATAAAGGAAGACGGCGTTGACCGTCCGCAGATTAGGCGAAGGCGGAATCCATGGAAGTCCAGTTTGGTCGTATGTATCGCGGCGATGCCAGCCCTGCATTGTCATGACATAGAGGTCTGCGCCGATATGGTTTTCGGCGTTGAACATTTGCGCGAATTCTCCCATCGTCATCGCGTAGCGCACGGGCATTGGAAAATATCCAGTGAACGAAGTGCGATCGGGGTCGAGCGTGGGACCTTCGATCACCTCTCCGCCTAGCGGATTGGGTCGGTCGAGAACAAAGAAGGGGATTTTTCGTTTCGCAGCCTCCTCCATGCAGTAGGCCATCGTTGTGACGTAGGTGTAGAAGCGTACGCCCGCATCCTGGATGTCGAAGACCAAGACATCCACGTTGTTGAGCATTGCTTCCGTTGGCCGGCGCACGTTCCCGTACAGGCTGTAAATTGGTAGGTCCGTTGGGCCATCGACACTGTCCCCGACCGGAGCATTCGCCTTCGCACCAATCCCGTGCTCGGGGCTGAATAGCGCAACCAGCTTCACGCCGGATGCATGCGCGATTACGTCAATAGTTCGCCGCCCGCGCCAATCAACACCCGTCTGATTGGTGATTAGGCCGATGCGTTTGCCGCGCAGGAGACGGAAATGCTGCTCTTCGAGGACATCGATTCCGACTCGAACATGACTGACGCGGGGCGAAGGCGGCTGTGCCTGGGGGGCGGCAATTTGCCCGGCCTGCATCCAAACGCTGAAAATCGCAACGCTAACCCAAGCGAGAAAAGCAGCGAGAGAACGGTAACGAAACATCGCCGGAGACGCTTGATTGTGCGGCATGAAACCGCGTGCTATATACAGCTACGGGATGCAGGCGTCAACAAAGAAGGCCCGGGACGAAAATGATGCATAGACGGGGGCTTTCAGCGCTGGCGCTCGTCCTTCCCGTCATATTCTCGCTCATGACACCTTCCGCCCGCGGACAAAAAAGCCCCAGCAAGAAGCAGCCACCGACATCGCAGTCGGCCTGGGTCGAGCAGACGCTCCGGAAGATGACCCTGCGCGAAAAACTCGGCCAGATGCTGATGGTCTCCTGCTTCGGCGTTTTCAGCTCGGCCGACAGCCCGGAATACAAGGAGCTGCTCCGCGAGGTCGAGGAAAATCATGTCGGAGGCCTGATTATCGTCACCGATCGCGGACCGCTGGGCATCCTGCGCAGCCAGGTCTATCCGACTGCGGTGCTCACGAACGACCTGCAACGCCGCGCCAAGGTGCCGCTGCTCGTCGGCGCCGATTTCGAATCCGGCACGGGAATGCGCCTCGATGAAGGCACGTCGTTTCCCTCCGCGATGGCCATCGGCGCGACGGGTGATCCCAAGCTCGCCTACACTGCCGGCAAGTACACGGCGCTCGAAGCGCGCGCCGCTGGGGTCCACTGGGTTTTCGCTCCGGATGCGGACGTCAACAACAATCCGGATAATCCGATCATCAACGTCCGGTCGTTCGGCGAGGATCCGCAGAGCGTGGCTGCGTACGTGAAGGGATTCGTGCGGGGAGTGCAGGAAAACGGCGCGCTGGCGACGGCAAAGCATTTCCCCGGT
This sequence comes from Candidatus Acidiferrales bacterium, assembly GCA_035604415.1. Lineage (GTDB taxonomy): Bacteria > Acidobacteriota > Terriglobia > Acidiferrales > UBA7541 > Palsa-295. Next base: position 13,153 of record DATNIN010000029.1, on the reverse strand, counting down.
CACGGCGATGTCAGCGTGGATTCGCACCTCGCACTCGCGGTGGTTACAGGAGACCGCAAGGAGCTCGAAAGCAACGAACTCGTGCCTTTCCGCGCCGCGATCGCCGCTGGCGTGGGCTCAATCATGCCCGGGCATCTCGCGGTGCCGGCGCTCGACCCCGAGCCGAATATTCCCGCGACGCTCTCCCAAAAGATTCTGACGGGCCTGCTACGCGATCAAATGAAGTTTCGCGGGCTAGTCGTCACCGACGCTCTCGACATGGCGGGAGTCACTTCCCTGTATCCGCCCGGTGAAGTCGCCGTGCGTGCGGTCGAGGCAGGTGCGGACGTTCTGCTCATGCCGCCGGTCCCCGACGCGGCAATGGCGGGGCTGGAGGACGCCGTTCGTTCCGGCCGCATTCCCGAGAAGCGAATCGACGCGTCGGTGCGCCGGATTCTGGCGGCCAAGGCGCAGCTTGGGCTCAGCCGGAACCGTCTTGTCGACGTGGACCGCCTGAACCGCAACTTTGCCCTGCCGGAATACGAGCAGAAGGCTCAGGACATCGCCGACCGCGGCGTCACCCTGCTCCGAGACGCGCCGCACCAGCTGCCGCTCGATGCCACTCGCCCTCTTCGCGTTCTGCTCGTCGCGCTTTCGGCCGATCCCGATCCGTATCCGGGAGAAACGATCGAGCCTGAGATTCGCCCGCGCGTCGATTCGCTCACGGTTCTTCGCGCGGACACCCAATATTCGACCGTCAGCACGCTCCAGCTGCCTTCGCCGGACACGTACGACGTCGCGATTGCCGCGCTCTTCGTGCGCGTCGCGGACCGCAAAGGCAACGTCGGCTTCCCGGACGATCAGCGGGCATTCGTGAACCAGCTCCTCGCGGCGGGAAAGCCTGCCGTCGTGGTTTCGTTCGGCAGCCCATATCTCATCGAGCGATTCCCGAACGCGAAGACGTGGCTCGCGGAATTCTCGACCAACGACGTCTCGCAACGCGCCGCGGCTCGCGCTCTGTTCGGCCAGATCGCAATCGGGGGAAAAATCCCGGTCACAGTGCCCGGAACTGTGCAGCGAGGCGATGGCTTGCACGTGGCCGCCAATTCGATGACGCTCCAGCCGGCGCCCGCGGCAATCGTCAATCGCCTTAAGCCCGCATACGCCCTGCTCGACCGCGCGGTAACCGACGGTGCCTTCCCGGGCGGAGTGCTTGCGGTCGGATGGAACGGCCAACTCGCCGTTCACGCATTTGGCCAGCTCGAGCAGGAAGGCGAGGCCTATGACGCCGACGAAGATTCGATGTACGACGTCGCGTCGCTGACGAAGCCCATCGTCACCACGACCGCCGCGATGTTGCTCGTCCAGCAGAGGCGGCTCAATCTGGACCAATCGGTGGAAAGCTACTTGCCCGATTTTGCGGCGGCTGCGAAGTCCGATCCGAATCCTGCCTGGCGCGCGCGGATCACGGTCCGCATGCTGCTGCTCCACGATTCGGGACTCCCTGCCCACCGCGACTTCTACAAGGAAGCAAAAGGCCACGATGCGATTCTCGCGCGCGTGCTCGCCGAGCCGCTAATCCACGAGCCGGGCACGCAGGCGGAATATTCGGACCTCGGATTCATCTTGCTTGGCGAGATCATTGAGCGGCTCACCGGGGAGTCACTCGGCGTATTAGCCAGAGGGGAAATCTTCAACGCGCTCGGCATGGACCGGTCGATGTTCAATCCGCCGCGCAAGCTCCGCGAAGATATCGCCCCCACGGAAATGGACTCTGACTATCGGAAGCGGATGGTGTGGGGCGAGGTCCACGACGAAAATGCGTGGGCGATGGGCGGGATTTCCGGGCACGCCGGTCTCTTTTCCACGGCCGATGATATCGCCGCATTCGCGCAGATGATTCTCAACGGCGGCATCTACGGGCACGAGCGGCTGCTCGCTCGCTCGACGATTCAGCAGTTTACAGCTCGGCAAACGATCGGCGATTCGGCCCACGCGCTCGGATGGGACGTGCCCGCCGACCCCTCCTCATCGGGTCGCTACTTTTCGGCAAAAAGCTTCGGCCACACGGGCTTCACCGGCACGTCGCTCTGGATCGACCCCGAGCGAAAGCTGTTCGTCGTCCTCCTCACGAATCGCGTGCATCCCACGCGCGCCAACGAGAAGATCCGCCAAGTGCGCCCGGCACTCCATGACGCCGTCATCGAAGGCCTGGGCCTGGCGCCCGGTCAGGCTGCCGCCCGATAACTTCCTCGGCACACTCCGGGCCGGAATCCCGCGACGGCGCGCTATCCTAGGTTCCCCGGCCGATATAATCATCCTGGGTTTGAGGGGCTCCTTGAAAGCAGCGCGGACAGAGCAGCGAAACCCCCGCTCGCGCGGGCTCGACCGCAAGTCCACGCTCGGAATCCTGCGCGCATTGAACCGCGAGGATGCGCGCGTTGCGCTTGCCGTGCGGCGGGAGCTGCCGAGGATTGCGCGCGCGGTGGACGCGATCGCCAAGGCTTTGCAGCGCGGCGGAAGGCTGATTTACATCGGCGCGGGGACGAGTGGAAGGCTGGCGGTTCTCGACGCTGCGGAATGCCCGCCGACTTTCGGGACGCCGCCCCGGATGGTGCAAGCGATCATTGCGGGCGGCGAGCGAGCTCTGCGGCATGCGGTGGAAGGCGCGGAGGATTCCGCGGCGAACGGTGCGCGCGATCTCCGGCGCGCGAAAGTGTCGCGGCGCGACGTGGTCGTGGGGATTTCGGCCAGCGGGACGACGCCGTACGTGCTCGGCGCACTTCGGTTCGCACGACGGCGAGGCGCGATCACGGTTGGAGTCACATCGAATCCGCGTTCGCCGCTGGCACGGCAAGCGCGAATCGCGATCGCGCCGGATACGGGACCCGAGGCAATTGCGGGCTCGACGCGGCTGAAAGCGGGCACCGCGCAGAAGCTGGTCCTGAATTTGCTCTCTACCGCCGCGATGGTGCGGCTCGGCAGGGTCTATGAGAACTGGATGGTTTACGTGACGCTGACAAATCAGAAGTTGCGACGGCGGGGCGCGCGGATCCTCGAGGAAGCCACGGGCGCGAATGCGTCCGCCGCGGCACACGCCCTGCGTCAGGCCGGCCACAATCTGCCCGCGGCCATCGTGATGCTGAAATCGGGCGCGAACGCAGGCCAAGCCGGGCGATGGCTGGCGGCAGCCGGCGGGAATGTGCGACAGGCCCTCGAAAAGGCAAAGGAACCGCGAACCAGGGGCCGGAGCTAACGAATGGACCGATTCAAAATCGAGGGTGGGCGCAGGCTCGAAGGCACGGTGCGGATCAGCGGCGCGAAGAACGCCGCGCTGCCAGCCATGGCGGCGTCGCTGTTGACGTCCGAGACGGTGCGCCTGCAAAACATTCCCCACGTGCGCGACATCATTACCATGGCGAAGCTCCTCGCGCACATGCGCTGCCGCGTCGAAAGCCCCGACATCCCGCCCAGCGAATTCATCATTCAGGCCGAAAACGTGTCGCACGCGGAGGCGCCGTACGACCTTGTGAAGACGATGCGCGCTTCGGTGCTGACGCTCGGGCCGCTCGTCGCGCGGTTCGGCTACGCGCGCGTTTCCCTGCCCGGCGGATGCTCAATCGGCGCGCGCCCGATCGACCTGCACATCCAGGCGCTCGAAAAACTGGGCGCCACGATTGCGGTCGAGCACGGCTACGTCGAAGCCCGCGCGGAGCGGCTGCACGGCACCATATTTCGCTTTCCCAAGATCACGGTTACGGGAACCGAGAATATTCTCACCGCCGCAGTGCTCGCCGAGGGCGAGACCGTACTCGAAAACTGCGCGCTCGAACCCGAAATCCCCGACCTCGCGGCTTTGCTCGTGAAGATGGGTGCAAAGATTGAAGGTGCCGGCACGCCCACAATCCGCGTGCAGGGCGTGGAAAGGCTCCACGGCGCAACCCACGCCGTCATCCCGGACCGGATCGAAGCGGGCACGTTCCTCGTCGCCGGGGCCATTACGGGCGGCGAACTGCTCCTGACACACTGCGAACCCGGTCACTTGAAAGCCATCGTCGATAAGCTGAAGGAGTGCGGGGTTGAGATCAAGTGCGAAGGAAAGGCCTCGCTGCGCGTTCGCGCGGCGAAGAAACTCGTGGCGGCCCACGTGAACACCGAAGAGTATCCCGGCTTCGCGACCGATATGCAGGCGCAGTTCATGGCCTTGGCCACGCAGGCGTACGGCGTGTCGCACATTCGCGAAACGATTTTCGAAAACCGCTTCCTGCACGCAAGCGAGATGGTCCGCATGGGCGCGAACATCACGATTGACGGAAATCTGGCGGTCGTTACGGGCCCAACGCCGCTCAGCGGCGCGCCCGTCACCGCGTCCGATCTGCGCGCGAGCGCGGGATTGGTGCTCGCGGGACTCGTGGCGGACAACACCACCTGGATCGACCGCGTCTATCACATCGACCGCGGCTACGAGCAGATCGAACTGAAGCTCCGTGACCTGGGCGCAAGCATCGAGCGCGTTACGTCGCCCAGTTAGTATTCCCGCCTCAAAAGAAAAGGGAGGCGAATCATCGCCTCCCTTAAAATCCCTTACCCATCGGGCGCAGCAAGCAGCGCCTCTGCTAGCCTCAAACCGCTGCTATGAGCCCGCCGCCTCGCCCTTGGTCTGCTTGTCCCGCTGATCGCGAAGGACGGCCTTGCGGCTCAACCGGATCTTGTTCCCTTCGATCGCCAGCACCTTCACGAGCACCTGATCGCCTTCCTTGAGCTCGTCGCGAACGGCGCGGATACGCGCCTCCGCGATTTCGCTGATGTGCAGCAGCCCGTCGGTGCCTGAGAAAATCTCGACGAACGCTCCGAACTCCGCGATCCGCACCACGGTGCCAAGATACGTCTTGCCGATTTCGGCGGTGGCCGTGACGTCGCGAATCATTTTCAGTGCTTCCTCGGCTGCTTTTCCGCTGTTTGCGAAGACGTGGACTTTGCCGTCGTCCATCACGTCGATCTTCACGCCCGTGGCCTCGACGATCGACCGGATTTTCTTTCCGCCCGGCCCGATCAGGTCGCGAATCTTGTCGGTTGGAATCGTGAGCATGTGCAGGTGCGGCGCGTAGGCGGAAATCTCCGCGCGCCCAGTCGAGATCGTCGGCTCCATCGTGTCGAGGATTTCAAGACGCGCCTTGCGCGCCTGAGCGAGCGCTTCGCGCATCATGGCAATGCTCACGCCCGACACTTTGATATCCATTTGCAACGCCGTGATTCCCTGCCGAGTGCCGGCGACTTTGAAATCCATATCGCCGTAGTGATCCTCTGCTCCGGCGATGTCGGTGAGGATGGCGTACTTGTCGCCCTCCATTACCAATCCCATCGCGATTCCGGCGCACGGCGACTTTAGGGGCACGCCCGCATCCATGAGAGCGAGCGAGGCGCCGCAGACCGTGGCCATCGACGAAGAGCCATTCGATTCGAGAATGTCCGAAACGACGCGCATGGCGTAAGGGAAATCAGTTTCCGCCGGAAGCAGATTCCCGAGAGCTCGCTCCGCCAAGGCGCCGTGCCCGATTTCGCGCCGGCCGGGTCCGCGAAGGAATTTCACTTCGCCCACCGAGAACGGCGGGAAGTTGTAGTGCAGCATGAACCGTTTGAACGCCTGATCCTCGAACAGAAGATCGAGGCGCTGCTTGTCTTCCTTCGTGCCGAGCGTCGTGGTCACGAGCGCCTGCGTCTCGCCGCGTGTGAAGAGCGCCGAACCGTGGACTCGCGGCAGCACTCCCACTTCGCACGTGATCTGCCGGATCTGATCGAACGCGCGGCCGTCGGGACGCCGCCTGTGAATCACCATGTCGTCACGAAAGATGCTCTCACGCAGCCGCTCGAAGGCGCGGTACGCGAGTTTGCGCTTCTCGTCATCATCCTCGGGGATCGCCGCGAGGATTTCGGCCTTGATCGCGTCCACCAGGCCGTAGCTTTCAAGCTTCGGATGCTTTGCCGTATCGAGCGCGTCGCGCAGCCGCTCGCCGTATTTCTGCGTGATTTCTTTGTAGAGCGCTTCGTCGAACGCCGGCGGCGTCACCGCAACCTTCTGCACGTTGACGCGGCTCCCCAACTCCTTGATCGCGGCGACAATCTTCCGGACTTCGGCGTGCCCGAATTCGAGCGCGTCGGCTACGGTTTCTTCGGAGACTTCGAGCGCGCCCGATTCAACCATCACGATCGCCTCGGACGTACCGGCGATAATGATGTTCAGCAGGCTCGTCTTCTGCTCGGCGACGGTCGGGTTCACGAACAGCTTTCCGTCGATCAAGCCTACGCGGACGCAGGCAATCGGATTGGGAAACGGAATCTTCGAGATGTAGAGCGCGGCGGAAGCGGCCGTCACGCCGATTACGTCAGGGTCGTTCTCGCTGTCCGCGGAAAGCACCATGGCGACGATCTGCGTCTCCGTGGCCCAGCCCTCTGGAAATAGCGGACGCAGCGGCCGATCCGTCAGGCGCGACGTCAGTATCTCGCGCTCCGAAGGGCGCCCTTCGCGCTTGAAGAATCCACCCGGAATTTTTCCGGCGGAGTACGTGTACTCACGGTAGTCCACCGTGAGGGGAAGAAAATCTTTTTCCGTTGCCTTGTTGTCCATGCAGGCCGTCGCGAGCAGCACCGAATCGCCGTAACGCGCAACGACGGCGCCGTGCGCCTGGCGGGCCATCTTGCCCGTCTCCAGCGTCAGTTTGCGTCCTCCCAGATCCACACTCACTTGTTCAAACATCCATCACATCCTTCTGTCCCGGATCACCGGGAACGGTCATCAGATACGAGAGAAATCTCTCGGGGATTGCCTCGAAGAAGAGAAAAAAGGGCTTCAGGCAGGGCGGAAGATTAGCCGACAAGTGGCCTCGCACACCGCCGCCCTCGCCGCCCGCACGCGGGCCGACAATTCAAGTTTGTGCGGTGGAGGAGGATGCGGCCGGAGCGGCCGCTCGGGGGCTCCGCGCTATTTGCGCAAGCTGAGTCGTGCCACAATCTCGCGATACCGATCCGGGTCGCGCCGATTCAGATAGTCCAGCAGCCGGCGACGCTTGTTGACCATCATGATCAACCCGCGGCGCGAAGCGTGATCTTTTGCGTGGGACTGGAGGTGGGTCGTAAGATAGTTGATGCGCTCGCTCAATAACGCAATCTGTACTTCCGGCGATCCGGTGTCTTTCGTGTGCACGCGGTACTGCTCGATTACACCGGCTTTAGCGTCCATCAACATAACCCTCCCTCTGAAACGTCGTGCCCCTGCTCTATGCTCTTCGCCTCTTCAACGAGAAAATGCTAGCACAGTCACTTCGGGGTGCAAAGGAATTTTCCCGGCCGCCCGGCCCGCCTCATTTTCCGCTGCGGATCAAGGAAAGGAACTCGTCGCGGGTCTGCTTGTTCTCGCGGAAGACGCCCAGCATCGCGCTCGTCAGCGACGACGAGTGCTGCTTTTCGACGCCGCGCATCACCATGCACAGGTGCCGCGCCTCGATGATCACGCCGACGCCTTGCGGGCTGAGCTGCTCCTCGAGCGTCTTCGCGATCTGGCTTGTCAGCCGCTCCTGAATCTGCAATCGCCGCGCGTACATGTTCACCAGGCGCGCGATTTTACTGAGGCCGACGACCTTCTTGTTCGGAATGTAGGCGACGTGGCACTTGCCGAAAAACGGAAGCAGGTGATGTTCGCACAGGCTGTAGACCTCGATGTCCTTCACCACCACCATCTCGTCGTAGGAAACGCTGAACATCGCCCCGTTCAAAATCTTGTCGGGGTCCTGGCGATAGCCGCTCGTCAGGTAGCGGAGCGCCTTCTCGAAGCGCTCGGGCGTGCGCCGAAGCCCCTCTCGGCCAGGATCTTCGCCGAGCTGCGCGATCATCTTGCGGACCAGATCCGCAATGCTCTCGGCGCCCGCCGCCCTGGACAGCGCGATCTCGGTTGTCTCGTCGATAGCGACCTTGCTCGTTGTTTTGCTCATGGCTTGGGTTGCTCCACCCCGGCGGATTCCTCGCCGAATTCAAAACTGTTCTTGCTCGTCTCTTCAATCCACACTCGTTCGAGGTGCGCGGCCGGAAAGCTTTTCAGGCGCCGGAAGATTTCGCGGCAGACGTTTTCGGTCGTCGGCACGCTCGCCCGGAATTCAGGGACTTCTTCGTTTAGGAACTTGTGATCGAACGCCTCGACGACTTCGCGCTCGACGAACGGATCGAGCTCGCCCAGATTCGCGACCATGCCAGTCTCCGCATCCACAGGACCTGTGATCGTCACCTCAAGCGTGTAATTGTGCCCGTGGCCATACGGATTGCTGCACTTTCCGTAAAGACGCAGATTCTCCTCGGGGCTGAAACTCCCGCTATGAAGCCGGTGCGAGGCCGCGAAGCGGTATCGCCGCGTCAGCGACAGTTTCAACGGGCGGCTCATCTCCCGCTCCCGTTCGAATCCGCCGTGCAGTCCGCGAACAGGTCGGGCGATTCGTAGAGCCGCACGCGATCGAGCCTGCCCTGCGTGATCTTCGGCTCGAGCAAGCGCCAGATCACCGCCGCGATGTTTTCGCACGTGGGAATCTGTCCGGCCAGCTCCGGCACCTCGTAATTCAGGTTGCGGTGGTCCATGCGGTCGGAGACCTCGCGCTGCAGAATGTCCTTCAGCTCTTTCAAATCGAGCACCATGCCCGTCGCCGGATCAGGCTCGCCTGCAACGGTCACCTCGAGGACGTAGTTGTGACCGTGCCCATGCGGATTATTGCACTTGCCGAAGATGCGGCGGTTCTCCTCCGCAGAAAAATTGGGATTGTGATAGTAGTGCGCCGCCGAAAACTCGAGTTTGCGCGTCACTCGGATCATGAAGTTCTCGCCGGATACGCCCTTCCCTTCCAGACGACCGTGCCACGCGTGCTCTTCCACCAGGACGCCAGGAGCACCATGCCATACAGAAAGGAACCGGCAAGGTAATATTGGATGTAACGCATCGGATAGAGATTCCGGTACAGCGCCGCAAGGTAACTGATGTGCTTGCCCAGTAGCATACCGATGACCACGCCCGCGGCCGGAGCCAGAATCGAGCTTCTGAAGCCGGCGAAGTGAAGCAGCAGCGCCACGGCCAACAAGCCAAGCTCCGGGATCGCGGAAGCCTCGATAAACTCTAGGAGCGAAGACTTGGTGTTTCCGCCCATCAGCGGATGTAAATTCTTCGTCCAGCCCTGCCACATCGCCTCAAACGATCGGTACATCCTGGTGCGGACCACGCCGAGGGGAGCCGTGAAGTAAATTCCGTAGCCGCTCTGCTTTACCAGGCGCGCGATCGCCACGTCTTCCAAGATGTGCCGCGCCACAGCTTCATGGCCGCCGATCGTCTGGTAGACGTCTCGAAGCACCATCAGGAATTGCCCGTTTGCCGCGGCGTCGGGCCGCGCAGGGTCGTTCACCCGCGCGAATGAAAACTTAGCCGCCAGCCGGCAATAGACAAACGGAATCAGCATCCGCTCCCAAAAGGTTTCCATCTCCTGCTCGGGCGAGTAGGAAACGAACACCGCGTTGTGATCGACCGCGTCGCCCAGCGCCCTACGTGCCGAGCCTGGGTAATGGTAAGTATCCGAATCGGTGAAAAGCAGCCAATCGCCGACAGCCGCTGCGGCGCCGATCGAAACCGCATGGTTCTTGCCGATCCAGCCGGGCGGCAAATGGTCGTTCCGGATGATCCTCAGCTTGGGGATGCGCGCCGCGAGCTCGGCCAGAATCGCGCCGGTGCGATCGCTCGACTGGTCGTCCACCACGATCACTTCCCCGATCTCGAGCTGTGCCGCAACCGACTCGACCGCGCGCGCAATCGACGCTTCTTCGTTTCGGGCGGGAATGATGGCGGAGACCAAGGTTTTTGCGATCCGATCCGCGGGACTGCTAAACTGTTCGCTGGCTATTTGGAGATGCTCCCATTATAGGGCGCTTGGATGGCGGATTGAAACGGAAACTGAAAACAGGGCTCGTTCTCGCATTTATCGCCGGACTTCTCGTTCTCTTCGCGCTGCCCGACTACCGTCAGGGCGAAGCGAGCTTGCGGGGCCGGCCGGCGAAGGATTTTCAGATTACCCTCGACGGCAAGCCCGCGCGGCTCTCCGACTTCCGCGGCAAAGTCGTCGTGCTGAATTTCTGGGCGTCCTGGTGCCCGCCGTGCGTGGACGAAGCTCCCGCGCTCAACGCGTTGCAAGGAAGGATCGCGCTCTTTGGCGGCACTGTCCTGGGCGTCAGCGAGGACGAAGATCCCAGCGCTTTCGATGATTTTCTGAAGACCTATGACGTCGCCTTCCCAACTTACCGCGATCCGTCGAAGCAGATCAAGCTGAGTTACGGCACTCAGATGATCCCCGAGACTTACGTCATCGATCGAGAGGGGCGCATCGACCGGAAGATCGTCGGCGCGCAGGATTGGACGAGCCCCGCCATGACTTCCTACCTCGATTCCCTGCTGAGCGAGAAGTAATCGCCTCTACTCGTAGCGAAGCGCCTCGACAGCGTCGAGTCGCGCGGAGCATCGGGACATGCTTTGACAGTCAGGCGATAATGGGCAGGTATGGAACGCGACCCAGTTTGCGGCATGACGGTCAATCCGGAGAAAGCGGCGGCGACCGCCGAGCACGCCGGGAAGACCTATTACTTTTGCTGCAAGGGCTGCGCTGAAAAGTTTCGCGCCAGTCCGGAGAAGCACCTGAAACCGGCAGCGGCCCCCCGCGTCGAGCTCATCCGACTAGGGGGTGCGAAGCCTGCTCCTCCTCCCGCGACGAAGGCTGCCGTCTACATTTGCCCCATGGACCCGGAGGTGCGCCAGGATCATCCCGGCCCGTGTCCGAAGTGCGGCATGGCGCTCGAACCGGAGGTTCCCCGCGCTCCCACTACCCGGATCGAATACACGTGCCCCATGCATCCGCAAATCGTGCGGCCCGGCCCTGGCCCATGCCCGATCTGCGGGATGGCGCTGGAACCGCGGACGGTGTCAGCGGAACCAGAAGAAAACCCTGAGCTCCGCGACATGCGGCGGCGTTTCTGGATAAGCACTGCTTTGGCGATTCCCGTCCTTGTCGTAGCCATGTCTGATCTCATTCCGGGTCGTCCGCTGGAAAGTCTGGCTTCGGCCCGGACCTGGGCGTGGTTTGAAATGATCCTCGCCACGCCAGTCGTCTTGTGGGGAGGTTGGCCCTTCTTCGTGCGATTCTGGAATTCGATCGTCAATCGCAGCCTGAACATGTTCACGCTGATCGGCCTGGGCGTGGCGGTCGCCTATCTCTACAGCCTGATCGCCACGCTCGCCCCCGGCATCTTCCCCGATTCATTCCGAGGCGAGGAAGGCGTCGTCGCGCCGTATTTCGAAGCGGCCGCCATTATCACAGCGCTCGTCCTCCTGGGTCAGGTGTTGGAGCTAAAAGCTCGGAGCGAAACGGGCGCTGCGATCAAGGCGCTTCTGGGTCTCGCCCCCAAGACAGCCCGGCTGGTCCGCGAAGATGGCACCGAACTCGACATACCGCTCGACCAGGTGTCGCCAGGCGACCGTCTGCGCGTGCGTCCCGGCGAAAAAATCCCGGTGGACGGCGTCGTCCTCGATGGATCAAGCAGCGTGGACGAATCCATGATCACGGGCGAGCCGATCCCGGTGGAAAAGCAGCCCGGCGCGCGCGTCACCGGCGCGACCATCAACGGCACGGGCACGCTCGTGATGCGCGCGGAGCGAGTCGGATCGGAAACGCTGCTGGCGCAGATCGTGCGGATGGTAAGTGAGGCACAGCGCAGCCGCGCTCCCATCCAAAAGCTCGCCGACGTTGTCGCCGGGTATTTCGTGCCGATTGTCATCGCAATCGCCGCCGCCACGTTCGCGGTCTGGGGACTGTGGGGACCGAACCCTCGCATGGCGCACGCGTTGATCAACGCCGTCGCGGTCCTCATCATCGCGTGCCCGTGCGCGCTCGGTCTCGCGACCCCGATGTCGATCATGGTTGCCACGGGCAAGGGCGCCACCCTCGGCGTGCTGTTCAAGAACGCCGAAGCAATCGAGCTGCTGAGAAAAGTGGACACCCTGGTAATCGACAAAACAGGAACGCTGACCGAGGGCAAACCCAAGCTCGTTTCGATAGAAGCGCTGGACGGCGCTGAGCCGAACAAACTCCTGCGTCTCGCGGGCAGTCTCGAACGCGGCAGCGAACATCCGCTCGCGGCTGCCATCGTTAAGGGCGTCGAGGAACGCGGCGTCGCGCTGGCATCCGTTGACGCCTTCGAATCACTCACCGGCCGCGGAGTGAGCGGGCGCGTCGATGGCATCCGCGTCGCTCTCGGCAACCGCAAGCTCCTCGACGAACTTCACGTGGATGCCGGCGCCTCCGCGCAAAAGGCGGAAACCATGCGCGCCGACGGTCAGACGGTCATGTTCGTCGTCGCCGAACAGCGCGTGATCGGACTGCTCGGCGTTGCCGACCCGATCAAGCAGACGACCCCGGAAGCGATTCGCCAGCTTCACGACGATGGCATCCGCGTCGTCATGCTCACTGGCGACAGCAGCACCACCGCGCGCGCCGTGGCGAGAAAACTACAGCTCGACGATGTCGTTGCCGAAGTGTTGCCTCAGGACAAAGCAGGCATCGTAAGAAAGTTTCAGGCTGAGGGGCGTTTCGTCGCCATGGCCGGCGACGGTATCAACGACGCCCCGGCGTTGGCGCAGGCGCAGGTCGGCATCGCGATGGGAACCGGCACCGACATCGCCATGGAAAGCGCCGGAGTCACTCTCGTAAAGGGCGACCTGCGCGGGATTGTTCGCGCGCGGCTCCTGAGTAGAGCCACGATGGGCAACATCCGCCAGAACCTGTTCTTCGCGTTCGTGTACAACTCCCTTGGCATTCCAATCGCTGCGGGAGTCCTCTACCCGTTCTTCGGTTTGCTCCTGAGCCCCATGATCGCGGCCGCCGCGATGAGTTTCAGTTCGGTGTCCGTGATCGGCAACGCGCTGCGCCTCCGGCACGCGAAACTGTGAGCGTGCGGCGCGCGCGGTTGTTCTCGTTCAGAATGATTAGTGACACTCGGTAGAGTGTCGCTATGCAAATACGAAGGGGAAGGATACCCAAAGCGCGAGAGCTCTCGCGCTTTGGGTGCGAGCTGAGCCGGACTGGCCAACTCCGGTTGGCCTGGATGA
>DATNIN010000028.1:0-55484 GCA_035604415.1 Candidatus Acidiferrales bacterium | reverse complement strand
TTCCGATTTCGCGCACCGTTGCGGCGGCAGTAATACCGTCAATATCCGCAACACCAACAATCGCGCCCTCCGCTGCGAACGCGAGGGCCATAGCCTGCCCAATCCCGCGCCCGGCACCCGTAACGAACGCAACCTGCCCTTTGAGACGCGGCATTATTTCGCTCCCGATTGAATTTAAGAACCTGTGGGGACGGCTGAAGCAGCGGCCTCGGTTCCTACCCGTCGGCCGACGCCCATTATCAGGACCGTTTGCTCGTTGAGATCGCAGGTCATTGGGGGCATCCCAATGCTTCACTTCCCGGAACAGTGAGAACCGTGGCTCGTTTCAATCATTGAACTTCGAAACGCCAATTCTTTTTATCGCGGACAATGTAACCGGCGGTCGGCTCGGAGAAATGACTGCCGATGACCAGTATCTTTTTGTCACCAAGGCGCTCGAAGATGGCTTTGCGCGTCTTCACGCCTTGCTCCTTGGAGGTCCTGTGCGGCAATTTCATTTTACCTTTTGCTGGATTTCATCGTGGGTAGTTTCAGCCAGATGCAGCAGGGCTCTTCCGGAAACTGGATTACGTGGGGCAGCAACAAGAAGACTCTATCGCGGCAGGGCACCTAACGCTTCATAGACCGGATTATTTTGTCGGGGTATGTCGATGCGCCGCCTTCGCGAAGAAGCCCGGCTGCGACGAAAGTATCGCCCGAGTAGTTTCTTGGCGAGCTTTTCTTGGCGGAATAACACAAGATCCAACCGCTGCTTCGGTTCAGACTTCAAACGACGCTTGACACTCTGCACCAATTTCTTCCGTATTTTGTCGTGACAGCTCTTGCACATTCCGTTGGAATGGTATCCGGACTCCTTTCCGCAGATCATGCAGCCGTAGTCATCGAAGAAGTTGCGCATCTTGTTCCAAAAGTCACGAGGCACCATAGCGTGAATGGCAAACGCGATTCGCTGCGGTAAGAACCACGGCTGGAGCAGGACTTTCTCCGCAGTCGAGGAATAGGAACTACTGCGATGCTTGGCCATTCAGTTTTCCTCGGGGATGACATCGCTCAAAGGTGTTGGCCAGTCTATCCGTGCTAATACGTGCGTATTTCATAGTCGTTTGAATCCACACGTGCCCCATGAGTGCTTGAATCACTTCGACACTTGCGCCGTGATCGTGCAAGTGCGTTGCAAACGTGCGCCGAAGCGTGTGAGGAGTGACCTTCTTCAAGCCCGCACGATTTGCGACCTTCTTTATAACGGTTTGTACGGCCATTTTCGAGAGGGGGCAATTTCTGTGTGGGCGGATGAGGTTGCAACTGTTGAGAAGCTCTTGGTGCATCCTCCTCGCGGTCCCGTAAGGCAGCTGCTCGACGCTGCCGAGGTATTTTCTTCTGCGACGAGGTTTCTGTCCGCCATAATCGTGCCACAAAGCCAGCCACTTCCCATTTTGCGTGGTAAGGCACCCCATCGGAACCGGTCGTTCCTGCCGGAATACGAAGCCGCCCCGGCGGTCTCCGATATAGCCTCGTAGGGCTTCCGCTGCGTTCTTGGTGAGGAGCACAATACGCGCCTTTCCCAGCTTTCCAAGAATACGAGCGGTCCGGGCATCGAGATCAAGGTCCTCGACCTTTAGGTGTATTGCCTCGCTCAGGCGACAGCCTGTCGCGTAAAACAATTCGACCAAAGCCCGCTCGCGCAAGGTCCTCGTCGCGGCAATCAGCCGTTGAACCTGTGATTCATTCAGTGGAGCAAGGCTGTTCCACCACGGCCTGCGCAGTCTGACGAAGCGAGGTGCCACATAGCTAACCAGTCCTCCAAGATTCAAGAAATCGTAAAAGAGGCGGAGTACGCCAAGATCGCGATACACCACGCCCAAGGATGCACCGTCCGCGGACGTACAGGCGATAAATTGCCGGATATCGACGTGGCTGACAGTTGCAAGCGACCTTTTCCCCAAGAATTCAATAAATCGCCGAATGGTTTTTCTGTAGGTGTGTTGCGTGGCCTTTGCATAGTGCATCGCAACCATCCACTGGTCGTATTGTCTCGCGAGGCCTCGATTAAATCGGGCGTAAGAACGCATCGATCCCCTCGTGATTCGCATTTGGATGCAAAAGGATTCGCTTCGGCCCGCAGCATAGGTACACAGAGTTCCCCGCACAAGGAGACGAAAGTACCTAGTACAAACGTCTCTATGCATAATTTACCTATTTGGTCGAATGTAATTGGCTCCTAGCAGAATTGGGGGTAGACACGATAAGTTTGTGCACCGCGTTCGTGGAAACGGAGCGACCGGAGGCCTGATGACAGAAGATCCTAGGAATGATCGGCTCACCGCTTCATTTGAAGAGATGGCCTACTCCAATATGATTGTTGTGGAATCGCTCGTACAGCTGCTGGTCGAGAAGGGGCTGCTCGACCAAGCGGAAATCATCGAGCGGGTCAAGGAGGTCAGGGCAAAGACAACGATCAACTCCAAGCGGAAACAGTGACGGGAGTCAGGCGCGGCGTTTCTGCAAACCGTCGTCTCACCTTGGCCTCGCCAATCGAGCGATGCTGCTGGTGGGATTCTTGGGATTGTATTTTCTCTGGTTCGAACGAACCATCGCCCGCTCAGCGGGAACCAAATCGCGAAGTAACTTGCGTGCCATACTCTCGCTATTCAGAAGCTCAGGGATTGCGGCATCACCAGCCAGCTCGCGTTTACCTCCGAATCGCCGTTTCAAACAGCGCCTCAGTCTCCTACCCACTTCGGCAAAGCACGGCTTGCACATCCCGTTTGCGCCATAAATTCGGTCCCTGCGTTTGCAGCTAATACAGCCATAGCGGTCAAAGTAGTCGCGCATCTTCATCAAGTATTCGCGGGGAACTACCTCAATGATCGTACGCCACGCAGGACGGGGCAAGAACCACGGATGGAAAAGAGCGGCTTCGCGAGTCAAAACGTCACGCTCCCTCCCAGAGTGTTTATTGTTGCCGCCGGAACGAACGCGGACCGTTTTCTGTTTCGGCATGTCTCAGGCCCCGCGTGGGTGGCATCGTTCAAATGTCCGAGTCAAATTCGACCGGCTCACGTGAGTGTAGATTTGCGTTGTTTGAACCCATACGTGCCCCAACAACTCCTGAATCACACGAATATCGGCTCCATGATCGAGCAGATGGGTCGCAAAGCTGTGTCGAAGCATCCGAGGAGTAACGTTGCCAAGACCGGCTCGATCGGCGGCTCTTCGGACCGATTCCTGAAGCGTCTGTGGACATGGGGGTTTCTCGCGCTCGGGGCCGAGCACATGTTCCTGCTGTATCATCTTTCGGAGCGCCCCCCGCGCTTCCCAATAGGGCATCGTAGCGATGCGACCGAGAGCCGCTTGCCTTTTTGCAGGCTTTCCATCATCCCTGCCGTAGTCCATCCACGTTCCAATCCACGTCTTCTCCTTACGGAGAACATATCCCCACTGGCGCGGCCAGTCGCAAGTGAAGAGGAAGCCTCGTCGGCGGTCTCCCACATAGGCACGAATCGCCCTTTCAGCTTGTCTACCGAATAACACGATGCGCGTTTTCCCCTTTCCATGGACGCGGGCGCTTCTCGCCTTGAAGTCGATATCCTCTAACCGAATTCCCGTGACTTCGCCAATGCGGCAGCCGGTCCCATACAGAAGCTCAATCAAGACGCGATCTCGCGGGGTTCCGGAAGCCGCGATCAGCTTGCGGACGGACTCCTCGCTCAGAACCTTTGGGATGGTCCTCACCACAGACCGCAGCCTCACGAAGCGAGGCGGTACAAAGTTGACCAGTCCTCCTAGATTCAGAAAATCGTAGAATACTCGCAGGATGTTCAACGTATTGTGATTGCTCTGCAAGGACATGCCTCTCTTTGACTCGTGAGCGAGGAATGCAAGGACATCGGTGTGGGTAACCTGCGTCATTCGTTTGTCGCGAATGAACATGCAGAAGTCCCTTAGTGCTCGTGCATACATCTTTTGCGTGGGGACCGCGTAGTGCTGGGCGACCATCCATGTGTGATAGCGCTTTACCAATTCCTGATTGAACGCCTCGTTCCGAAGCATTAGGCCGGCAGTAAATACCTACAACCGGGGGCTGTCAAGAAACATCGGAACCGGCCACTCAAGAAATTCAGCGCATGCGACTAAGTACCGATACGGTTACTACGGATTGACAGGGGACGGCTGAGGCGCTAAACACCGATCATTCCGAACGCAACTCCGGCCTGAGATGGGCTGCGCCTGGCAGACCGAATTGCGCTCCGGGAATACTGGGGTTGTTGCTCCCCAAAGTAGCAACCCCAGTCAGAAGTCCTCTTGTGGAGGCAAGTCCTGAGCGATAACGGATTTACCTCACTTCTGACACAATGAGTTTAATTCCAATGTCCTCGCTAAAGGCGACGTCTTCGGGAGAGGACACAACGATGCGAAGACTCTTGCTCGGCTCCTTTGGTTTTTTGATCTTTATCGGATTCCTGCAAGCACAGCAGGCTCAGTACGGAAAGAACGGCCCCGCACTGCTGCCTGATCCCAACGTGACTAAAGGGCACGTGGTGATCACAGACAAGCATGCCGTGTGCACGACCAACTGGGGCACGGATGAGCGGCACGTCACCAAGAGGATGAAGAATGACGTTTACGCTGCCTATGGGACTGCTCCGGGCGTCGGCGTCTGCGTGCTGAAGGCACATCAGACAAAGGCGGGAAAGACAGTGATGGAAGGCTGCGAGGTGGACCATCTCATAAGTAGGGAACTCGGAGGCGCTGACGAGGAGGACAACCTGTGGCCTCAGCCTTACACACAACACCCCGGCGCACATGAAAAGGACTGGCTTGAAAATGAGCTCCACAAAGAGGTCTGTACCGGACAGATCACTCTGGAGGACGCTCAGAAGGAGATTCAAACGGATTGGTACGCCGCATATCTTAAGCGAAAAGGCAACCCCAACCCGTGAGGGAAGAAGCTCAAGGTTGCGGTTATGGACATCTGTTCCTGCGCGGCTGGCCGCAGGTAAACGCCGTGACTAGTGCGACCCGACGACCAAGGTTTCGGCGCGCCGAGACTGGTGTGTCTTCTCCTGCGTCACCGCAGCCGTGTGCATGAAGCATAAAGTATTTCCAAGGTTCGAGAGCTCATTCAACTAAGAATACCGCTTGGGATTGGCAAAACAACGGGCGGCAAGTGCCAGTTCCCAAGTAGTACTGGATCTCGTAGCGACTGACCGCAAGGGAACGAAGGACCACTTCTGAGATTTCCATGACTTACAAACCCCGGTGTATTAGTACGACGTATATAGTAGTACTCCGGATGGACATGCACTTTTCCATCGCGCTAGCCCTCCTTTGCGAGAACTCTAACTAGTTACGAAGCCGCGCGCTGGGCGGGATTCGCAAAAGGCAAAACTGCAAAACGAACTCCTTTATCATCCTTCGATTCTTCGTGATAAAGAAGACCCCATCCGATATTCTCAGCAGCCCGTTGCTGAATAGCAGAAAACTGGGAGAAGATGGGGTTGCTACTTTGGGAGCAACAACCGCAGTGGGCACATGGGGGCGAATGGCGAGACGCCGCCAATGAATTCACGGCGAGTTGGTGTAGAATGCACGCCGTTTTCGAACTCAAGCAGATCTTGAATTCATGACGCAAGAGAAGAGAGAGGAGAGGATATGAGTACATTCGACCAGCAGGTGGCGGCCGCCAAACAATGGTTCGCGAGCCCCCGGTTCACTGGCATCGTTCGCCTCTACTCTCCGCGTGAGGTGGCTGAACAACGGGGTACGATTTCCAACGACTACACCGGCACGCAACGTACAGCCGAGGAGTTCTACGTGCTTCTGCGCGAGCTGTTCAAGCAGCGCAAGCAGATCACGACCTTCGGTCCCTATTCACCGGGCCAGGCGGTTACGCTGAAACGGATGGGGATAGAGGGCATTTACCTTGGCGGCTGGGCGGCCTCCGCCAGGGGTTCGCTCTCAGAGGATCCAGGGCCGGACCTAGCAAGCTATCCGCTCAGCCAGGTGCCAGACGAGGCAGCCGGGTTGGTCCGAGCACTTCTCACGGCCGACAAGAACCAACACTTCGCACGGATACGGATGGGCGAAGAAGAGCGCAAGGCGACTCCGGCAGTCGATTATCGACCCTTTATCATCGCCGATGCAGACACTGGCCACGGTGGGGATGCGCACGTGCGCAACCTGATCCGCCGCTTCGTGGAGGCCGGGGTTCCGGGCTACCACATCGAAGACCAGAAGCCCGGAGCGAAGAAGTGCGGACACCAGGCCGGTAAGGTGCTCGTCGCCCAGGACGAGCAGATCAGGCGTCTAAACGCGGCGCGTCTGCAACTTGACATCATGCGGGTCCCGGGCATCCTTGTGGCCCGAACCGATGCCGAAGCGGCGACGTTTCTCGACAATCGTAGCGACGAGCGAGACCAGCCCGTCATCCTCGGCGCAACCAACATCGAGCTGCCAAGTTACCGGGTTGGCTATCTAGCCATTCTGAAAACGCTATTCGAACTGGGGGTCGAGGTCCGTGGACACCTCCTGTTCGCCGTGTCGGAGACCGAGTACCGGGCGACCTTTGCTTGGCTTGGGCGGGTCGGACTCATGTCGATGATCACGGAGACTGCCCAGGGCCTCAAGCATGCGTCGGCAACGGAGCTCGACGCTGCGCTCGAGAAGATCGACACGCGCTATGTGGAAATCTGGCAGACAGAAGCCGGGCTGAAGTCCTACGGGCAGGCGGTCGCCGACGTGATGAAGTCGCGCACGGACGAAGGCGAACGTTTCGACATGAGCGTCGAGGAATGGCTGGCGTTCTCGAAACGCGCTTCCTTCTACGAAGTGCGCGAGCGGGCGAAGTCCATGGGTGTCCAAATCGTCTGGGATTGTGAGCTGCCCAAGACCCCGGAAGGTTTCTATCAAATCCAGAGCGGGATCGATTATGCCATCACCAGATCGCTGGCTGTGGCGCCCTTTGCGGACGTGTTGTGGATGGAGACCAAGACGGCGGACCTGGAGGACGCCAGGATGTTCGCGCATGCAATCCACGCAAAATATCCCGATAAGATGCTGGCGTACAATTTGTCGCCGTCGTTCAACTGGGACACCACCGGCATGAGCCCCGAGGAGATGAAGCGGTTCCCGGAGGAACTCGGGAAGCTCGGGTTCGTCTTCAACTTCGTCACTTACGGTGGACACCAGATCGATGGCTTGGCCGCCGAGGAGTTCGCGACTGCGCTAAAGGAGGACGGGATGTTGGCGCTGGCGCGCCTGCAGCGCAAGTTCAGGCTGCTGGAGTCTCCCTATCGCACGCCGCAGACGCTGGTGGGAGGACCACGGCTGGACGGCGCATTGATGGCTTCGTCGGGACGTACTGCGGCAACGAAGGCGATGGGCAAGGGATCGACACACTACCAGCACCTCGTTCAGACCGAAGTTCCTCCCAAGCTGCTGGAGGAGTGGCTCGCGGAGTGGAGGAAGCACTGGAAGCATCCGGCGAAGATTCGGGTCGAACTGCGTCCCCACACGGCCGGTTCGGAACTGTTGGAACTGAGCCTGCTCGATGAGCCTGGTGGTCAAAAGCTCGCCAACATCATCTTCGCCACTGTCCAGGATCGTCGCGGGCGGAACTTGCTCTCGGTGCGCGACCAGAACACGATCGAGCCGCTGCGCAAGAAACGAATGATGATGCTCATCCAACTGTTTCTGATCCACCGCTACAAAGCCAGCGCCGTGCACTACCTCACTCCGACCGAGGATAACGAGTCCCAAACACAGAAGATGAAGAGTATGGGGATCTTCTCCGACGTGCAGACAGAAGTCGGGCAAATCATCGTCGCGAACGTCAACAAGCAGGTTGTTGACGAGCTGCTCAAGCCTGACCGGGCTGCCCTATTGGAGATGATCCGGAAAACATCGCCCCCAATGGTGCAGTCCTCGACGGTAGCCCATCATCAATCTTGAGACGTCCCCTTCTCACTGGTGAATCTCAGGACATCAATAGCATCACGCTCGCAGTGATAGAATCGAAACTCAACTTGACGCCACTGGCGTCGCTCACTTGACGGGCCGGACGAAGTCCACACAGAATCGATCGCCAAGAATGAGCTCAGGAAGTGGGCCAAACCCCCGGCGCGTTCCACGCCGCAATGATCGCCGAGTCCCCTCGTTGCGCCTAGGCTTCTTCAAAAGGAGATTTCATGCCTCCACTCACGGTCGAGACACCGCAATCCCTGAAAGATTTCATAGGCCGCGAGATCGCCGTGACGGATTGGTTCACGGTCACGCAGGACCGCATTCGGCAATTTGCCGAAGTCACCGAAGATCGGCAATGGATTCATGTGGACCGCGAACGTGCGCAAAGAGAATCGCCCTACGGCACGACGGTCGCGCACGGTTTCTTGACGCTATCGCTGGTGAGCCACTTCATGAGACAGGCAATCCAGATCCGAAGCGGCGTCCGGATGGGCATCAACTACGGTCTGAATCGAGTCCGCTTTCCATCTCCTGTCCGCGCCGATTCGCAGATTCGTGCTCGCGTGAGCCTCCAATCTGTGAAGGAACTTCCAGACGCTATTGAGGCCACCTTTGCGATATCGGTGGAGGGTCAGGACAGCGAGAAACCGCACTGCGTTGCGGAATGGATTGTCCGTTACTACCAATGAGAGAAGGCACGCTCCCGGAAAGACGGGCAGCGCGGCATGCTAAAGTGAAAGTAGGGCTTCGGGGCAGAAAGTGCAGGAGTGAAGTAGCGCGCCCCCGCCGCAGTTTTCGCCAAATCAGCCCTGCGTCACATTAGCAGGAGAGATAGGGAAAGGCTCCCGCCGTGGGCATACTCAAGGACAAAGTGGCGGTTGTGACCGGGGCCAGCCGCGGTATCGGAAGGGCGATTGTGGAGGTTTTTGTCCGCGAGGGAGCTCAGGTCGTCATCTGCGGGCGCAAGCAGGAAACACTAGACCAAGTTGCGCGGGAAGTCGGTCCGTCCGTGAAACCGATTGCTTGTCACGTCGGCCGGTTGGACCAAGTCGAAAGCATGATTGGAAGAACGATCGGCGAGTTCGGACGTATCGACATACTCGTGAACAACGCTGGGACGAATATGGCGCATGGGCCGTGCCTCGAGATGGACGATGCCCAGTTCGATAAGATGGTCGAGACTAACGTAAAGAGCGCGTTTCGATTCGTGAAACTGGTGGCTCCGGCGATGTGCGCTCGCGGCTCGGGCTCGATCATCAACATCACGTCGGTCTCAGGCCTGCGTCCGCAATTCCACAGCCTCCTGTACAGCATGACCAAGGCCGCACTCATAATGATGACGCAGTCCTATGCCCTTGAGCTGGGGCCGTTGGGCGTGCGCGTAAATGCGATCGCGCCCGGATTGATTCAAACCACGCTGAGTGAGTATTACTGGAAGGACGAGCAACGGAGCTCGGAGCTCTTCGCGAAGCAACCCATTCGGCGCATCGGACAACCCGCCGAAATTGCCGAAGCGGCGCTGTTTGTTGCCAGCGATCGAGGGTCCTACATGACCGGACAGACGGTCGTCGTCGACGGTGGTTTGTTCCTGCCCTTATTGTAAGCCGAGTTTGTCTAGCTTGAACTCTGGGCGCGAAATCCAAGTACCTCATCCACCTTGCCACCCAAGCGGCGTCCCAGGTGCGGTGCCAGGGTTAGTTCGCCATCAGCGTCCCGCCCGGGCCGCGGGTTCGAACTCCATGTTGGCACATCACACCGAGCTGTGACCGAAGTCACAGCGCCCTTCAGAAGGGCGCGAGACTCTGGCTTCAAAAGCCGTCGGGATGCAACAAGGGGAGTGCGCAAGTTCTTGATCGCTCTGCCGGAGACCGCCAATGTCGTTAAATACCTCGTGGATCGCCATCTGCTCGAGGGAAGAGGGGAGAAGATTGCGGTTGAGTGCGGCGACGAGCGGATCAGCTACCAGCAATTGCTGGAGCAAACGAATCGCGTAGGCAATGCACTTCGCCAGCTGGGTGTGCGCTCGGGAGAGCGCGTGCTCCTCTCCCTTGAGGACACGCCGGAGTTCCTGTATTGCTTCTTTGGCGCCATCAAGATCGGCGCAGTCGCGGTGCCCGTCAACACCCAGCTAAAGCGGCACGATTACGAATACTTATGCAACGACACACGCGCAAGCGTCGCTCTGGTTAGCGAGTCCTTGGTTCCACAATTCGAGGGTATATCACGGGAACGGCTTCGGTATCTGCGTGACCTGGTCGCCGTCGGGCGACCCAATCAGCGCTTTCCTGCGTTGAGCCAGCTAATGGATACTTGTTCCCCCCGGCTCGAAGCAGAACCCGCCAGCCAAGATGCTGCTGCCTTTTGGCTGTACTCTTCCGGAAGCACCGGTGTGCCCAAAGCGTGCATCCATCGTCATCACGATATGATGGCGTGCTCCGAGTTGTACGCCAGAGGCGTTTTGCACATGAACGAGCGCGACCGATGTTACAGCGTCGCTCGCTTGTTCTTTGCGTACGGATTGGGGAATGCCGGTTATTTTCCCATGTACTGCGGCGCCACGACGATCCTCTCCCCGGCCCGTCCAACACCGGCCGGCATTTACGCCAATATCGAACGCTACCGTCCGACTCTGTTTTTCTCCGTGCCTACGAGCTATGCCTCTTTGCTGGACCACCGGCGCGAGGACGGGCGAGAATTTGACCTTTCGAGCGTACGTCACGCGATCTCGGCGGGCGAGTCCCTCCCCGCGCTGCTGTTCGAGCGTTTCAAGCAGCGCTTTGGCGTTGAGATTCTTGATGGCCTGGGCTCCACCGAGAGTTTGCAGGCGGTGATCTCGAACCGCCCTGGCGAAGCGAGGGCCGGCTCCATCGGCCAGATCGTGCCCGGATACGAGGCCAAGATCGTCGATGAAAGCGGATGCACCGTCGCTCCGGGCGAGATTGGGAACTTAATGGTCAAGGGGGACTCGGTTTGTTCCGGCTATTGGAACCAGCCCGAGAGAACCAAGGAAGCCTTTGAGGGTCCCTGGTTCCGTACGGGAGACAAGTGCTACCAGGATCGAGATGGCTACTTTTGGCATGCCGGGCGCGCCAACGACGTATTTAAGGTGAACGGCCGGTGGCTCAGCCCGCCCGAGGTTGAGAGCGCGCTGGATGCGCATTCGGCCGTCCGGGAAGCTGCGGTCGTCCCTCGTGAGGATGAGATCGGACTCACCAAGCCGGCAGCCTTCGTGGTTCTGAACCCGGATTTCGTTCCCGGTGATGAACTAGCCGAGGAGCTCAAGGATTGGGTCGCACAGAGGATTGGCGGCTACAAACGCCCCAAGTGGATCGAGTTCGTGGTCGAACTCCCCAAGACCTCGACGGGAAAGCTGCAGCGGTTCAAACTTCGGCAGATCCCCGTGCATCCGCACTAGAACAGGCGCGGTCGCGCGCTGAATCCACGTGACCGATTAAGTTTATCGTGACCGGCCCGCGCCAGCCTCCGCAGCGATTTGCGTCCGAAAGAAACTACCTGTGTCCCGGTATGCTGTTTGGAGCGCTACTTGTTCTTCCAGGTCGGCTTGCGCTTTTCCAGATAGGCATTCAAGCCCTCGTGGGCATCTTCCGTCTGCATGAGTTCGCCGAGGTAGAGTTCCTCCGCGGATGTGATGCCCTCGCTCATAGTCGCGTATAGGGCCCGGTCCACCGCCCGTTTTGTCAGTTTCAGCACAGGGGCGCTCAACGATGTGAGCTTGCCGATGAATTCGTCTGCCTTCTGGCGAAACTCCTGGGCGGGGAAGACCTTGTTGATGAGGCCCATTGCCTTGGCTTCGGCAGCGTCGATGACGTCTCCGGTCAGGAGCAACTCCAGCGCGCGGTTCCGACCGATAAGGTGCGGAAAAACGACCGCGGCCACAGGCGGGAAAACTCCCACCTTGATTTCTGGCTGACCGAAAGTGGCCCGGTCCGAAGCGATGACCATATCGCAGAAAGTAGCCAGTTCACATCCGCCGCCGAGCGCCATCCCGTCGACCAGCGCCAGGGTGGGTAACGCGAGGGAATGGAGAAGGCGGAACATTCCATGAAACTTTTCAATCATGGCAGATACTTTGTCCGGCGTGTGGTCTCGGATCGAGACCCCGGCCGAAAAGGCTTTTCCTTGATGGTCGATGACGAGTACCTTCGCCTCATTCTCCGAATGGATTCGCATGAGGACGCTATGGATCTCTCCTAGCATCGGGATGTCGATGATATTTAGAGGTGGCTGATTCAGAGTGATCCTTGCCACCCCGCTTTCAATCGTGCAAATGATGCTTCGGTTCTCACCTGGCATGAGGCAAATCCTCGCAATTTCGAATGAATTTTAGTTCTGCACCTCGGTGATCGCGGGGGCGATGGCGCCCGATGCGGCGGTCACTGTGGCCGTTAGGCTGTTTTCTCAGCCGATGGCCCCGCCAGCAGATTCCAGAATTACTTGATCGTCTTCGCAGGCTGTACGACCCACGGAGCGATCTCGCCAATGAGTTCCTCGTTCCAGCGCGCACCCTGAGCAAGCCGCTGGCGAAGGCGGATGAAATCCACTTCGCGTTCATCCTTTGTTCCGTAATGAAACGCGCGGAAGCCGGCGTTGGCTTCCGTCATCATGTTCAGCGCGAGCCAGGCGCGGTTGCTCTCGCGGTTCTTGTCCCAGTGCACGAGTTTGTGCTTGCGGAGACTCTCAATCGTCTTTATGAGGCAGTCGGGCATCGTATAGAGAAGTTTTGTGCACATTTGCTCGACGGTCTCGTCGAGCATGGAAAGGTCTATGGTGCCCTTGGCTAGTAGCGACTTGCCGTCCTCGCGAGCCTGTCCTGTCTTCCATTCGCCGAGCACCACGCGTCCGTACTCGTCTAGAACTCGATCAGTCACGACCAAGGGATTTGCCGTCCACCGGCCGTCGACCTTCAAGGCAGGAACGATCTGAGTGAGCCCGCCCAACCAGTAGAAACGGTGGGCGCTCCAAGTCTCGCAGAGGGTTCCGCTATACATGGCTTGCTCGATTCCTACATAGACGGGAAGAAAATCTGTAGTGCCGCCGTCCGGAGCAGAGCCGTGTTTCGGCCCCGCCTGACTGAAAAGAGCGAGATCACTTGCGATCGAAAAATCGCATGCCATCCCGATTTCCTGGCCGCCGCCCACGCGGATGCCATTCACCCGGCAAATCACTGGTTTGTCACACTGGAGAATGGTCGAGACCATGTCGTTGAAAATGCGCATGTACTGACGGTATTCAGCCGGTGCACCGGCGTAGTACTCTGCGTATTCGCGTGTGTTTCCGCCGCTGCAGAAGGCACGCGTCCCTGCCCCCGTTAGAACCACAGCGACCGCTGCGCGGTCGTTGCTCGCATCGCGGATCGCCAAAATGACTTCCTTGGCCATGGAAGTGGTATAGCTATTGAGCTCGCTCGCGTTGTTGAGTGTGATCCAGAGGTTGTGGAGACCCTCGACAGGTTTGCCCTGGCGGTCGCGCACAGGTCTCCGTTCAACGAGTATCTCCCGCGGAGAAAAGGTCTCGACGAGGTTGTGATTTTTCACCGTGTTGCCTCCAGTCACTGTTTCACCTCTGGCTTGGTTGCAGGATTGCCCGACGGCGTACGGAATGCTTTGCAACTGCCTCGAGAATCGCCGGGGCCTCCTCGAGCGCATGTACTTCAATATAGGGCGTGAGAACAATCTTGCCCGCCAGGACCATCCGTAGCGCGGCGGGATACTGGTCCGGTGGGCAACCCCAGTTGCCGCGCGCGGTTGCATCCAGAGCCATCAAGTTCGAGAGGCGGATCTCAATCGGCTTCGATGTGAAACCCACGACTCCGAGATACGCCCCGAAGTCCATTAGTCCAAAAGCCGTGGCCTGACCAGCCGGTGTGCCACTCATCTCGAAAATTTTCAAGCCAATGCCTTTCCGTCCGGATTCCTTTACGAAGGCACGTATGGCCGTCTTCAAGCCCTTCAAGTCCGTCGACGCAGCATCGAGCACCAGCCCGGCGCCATACCTCGCAGCCAGATCGAGTCGCTCACGGTCTGTGTCTACTGCAACGACTGCCGCACCCAGCGCTGCTGCAATCTGCACTCCGAATCCACCAACGCCGCCGGCGCCCACAATTACAACCACGTCTTCCGCCCCAACTTGCGCTCTTCGAAGCGCTTCGTAGGGTGTGGTCACCGCATCGGCAACGACCGAAAGCATCTCGAGTGTGATATCGGAGGGGAGAGGTTCGGGCACGGGACATAAACCGCGGGAAGGCACGAGTACGTGCGTGGCAAAGCCGCCGTTGCCATCGTTACCCGGCATGAATTGTTGGCGACAGATCGTCGCTCGGCCCGCCTGGCAAGCCGGGCACACTCCGCAGGGAATCACAGCCGGAATAATCACGGATCGCCCCAGCCAGGCACCCGCATTCTCGCCCGCAGCGACGACCCGGCCGGAGATTTCGTGTCCCAGAATGAGGGGAAGCGCATGACGGGTAGGGACATCGCCGCTGGCGAAGGCAATATCCGTGTGACAGACGCCGCAGCCTGCGACCTGTACAACCACGTCATCCGAGCCGGGATCGAGCGTTGTGAGATCGCAGGGCTGCAAAGCAGCTCGCGGAGCGGTGAGTTGAAATCCATGTGCCCCTCGCACGCTTGTCATCGTAATCTGTCGCCCCCGGTGATTCTTGGTACCGTGTAGCCGCCGGGCCGCCGCAGCGGCCCATTCGCGCCATTTTTCTCGGTGAGCTTCATCCCTGTTTCACTCGGTAGAGCGGATCGATAGGCACCTTGGGAATTCGCTTGCGATCTGGCTCGACCGTCGTGCGAGCTTCGGTCACCTTCATACTCTCGATGCTCCGCTGCGCGAGGGCTTGATAGACAGCTGTAGCCTCCTTCTTCCACGCGATTTCCTGGTCGCTCAGCTCACGTACCACCTTCGCCGGCGCGCCAATCACGAGGCTGCGCGGCGGGATTACACTGCCTGCTTTCACATAGGCGGCTGCTGCGATAAAGCTGGACTCACCCACGAGTACTCCGTCGGTGACGACGGCGTTCATGCCCACCAAGCAGTTCCTGCCGATGCGGCATCCGTGAATGACAGCACCGTGGCCGATGTGACCGTCGACTTCGATGATCGTGTCGGCACCGGGAAAACCGTGCATCACGCAGGTGTCCTGCAGATTGCTTCCCGCTTCCATAATGAGGCGTCCAAAATCTCCACGCAGACACGCGCACGGCCCCACATAACAGCGCGGCCCAACAATGACATCGCCGATGAGCACTGCCGTGGGATGCACAAAAGCAGTGGGATCGATGACCGGGACAATTCCGTCGATGGAATAAACCTGCGCCATCACACCCGTAGCCTTTGCGATAAGAGCTGCACCGCAAAAGCCCTTCGTTGCAAGGATGACGGCTGCGGATTTGCTCGTCTGTGACGATGATCACTATCGAGTGTGACCCGCAATTCCCGCGCGTCGTGCAACTCATTGGAATAGGGCCCGGTCTGACCTCCGCTCCCTCGGTTGCCGAACAGGTCAGTGATCTGGCCGCCGCAATTCTGGCCTGATCCCATCGAGGACCCTCCGAACGAGCAGTACTCCAAAATCTCGCTATCGTGTCTTCTCTGGAACGACCGGGACTAGGAGATGCGAATCATACTTTCCTCCGGCGTAGATCACGTGGCGCCCCCGGTTTACCGTGTCTTCGTGACGATCCGCCATCGTCGGTTTGGGGTATCGATAGACGTCGACGCCCTGGACGACGAGCCTCAACTGCTCGCCAGCCTCAAAACGGGTGCCCGAGGGCCAGATTTCGATCTCGAGCGGCACGATGGCGCCGCTTTCTATCTTGAGCTCTCGGCGATGCGCAAGAATCGGCTGGT
Organism: Candidatus Acidiferrales bacterium; assembly: GCA_035604415.1. Taxonomy (GTDB): domain Bacteria; phylum Acidobacteriota; class Terriglobia; order Acidiferrales; family UBA7541; genus Palsa-295. Next base: position 39,644 of record DATNIN010000028.1, on the reverse strand, counting down.
ATGCCGTCGATTGCGTCTCATCAAGCTCTCGATGGGACGCTCGCAACCAACCCAATGCGACGGGTCCGTCGTCGAATTGGGTCCAGAAAGCAAACGGCACGAGCTTCCCTGCTGAGTCGAGCTTCTGAATCGCGACGAAGATATCCATGTCGTCCGCCCCATCGGGCGCCATCCACAGCTTCAGTTTCATGTGGCCGATCAACTCCGTCGGCTTTTCGAACACCAGGTCGAATTGCGCGCAACGAGGACCCGGCCCCTCCGACCGGGCGTCGTATGAGAAGGATTGCTCCTCCGGAACGGGCTGCCGCTTGAGCGACCCCGTTTTGGCGTCGAGATAGAGCTTCGTATACTGCGTGCGAGCGATGGGCCACTCGTTCTCCGGCTTCATGGATCCCACATAGAACTTCTCCCGCGCCTCGAGTCGCACCTTCGGCCATTGCGTGACCGCTGTGGGAATGCCCTTCAAGAAGTAGTCAAAGAACTCCTGCTGCCGGCTCACATTTTCCCGTTCGTAGAAGTAGGCCCACTTTTTTCGCCCATGTACCTCGAGCCACTTCTGCGTGGAAGCGATCTTCTTGAAGCCCTCGAGAGTTCCCCGCGTATGCAAACCCTGGTCCGTCCAACTCGCGACCACGTAGGCAGGGACCTTGATTGTCGAAAAGTCGGCGGCCTTCGAGGCCCAGAATGCGTCGAAGAAGGGATGTTCCTTCACTTCGGTAAGCAGATCCTCCACGCGCGTGGTGCTTCTGCCCCAGCGGCCCGGAAGGTAGGGCCAGAAGTAGGTCTCCGGAATGCCGCCATGACGCACAACTTCGCGATACGTGTCGGCCCAGCCTTCGTATGGATTGATCGCCGCCAGATGCGGCGGGTTGAGAGCCGCGACCCGCCACTGAGAACTGGTCAGATAAGAAACGCCGGACAAACCGACCTTGCCGTTGCTCCAGGGCTGCGTGCCGGCCCACTCGATCAGATCGTAGTAATCCTCCGCCTCTTCCGGAGAGAGATACGTGGCGTCGCCCTGCGAATACCATGTGCCGCGGATATCCACATTGATGACGGCGTAGCCTTGTGGCACCCAGTATCCGGGATCGGGCGCCTCAAATGCTGCATATCGAGATTGCATTTCCGGCTTGACGCCGCAGTTCGGAAAGATCTCGTGGTAGTTCGTGTGTCCGTGTTTGCCGTAAGGCCCCCAGGCAATCAGCGGCGGCGCCGGCTTCTCGTCGGCGGGGCGGAGCACGTCGATGTAAATCTTGATTCCATCGCGCATCGCAACGGCTATATCGCGCTCGATGACCATGCCGTTTTCAACCGTCCGCCGATAGACGGGTGGCGTGCCGCCGCGCTCTCCGGGCGCACCTAGCGGTTTGCAGAATCTATATTCGAACTCTCCTGCTTTCATTCATCCCCCACTTTCCCCATAGCGCTGATTCCTACGGCAGCGGCTCGCCCACATTCATAACATCTACTGCGTCAGTTCCGGCGTTGAAATCTTTCGGTGAACTTTCCCCTGTTAAAAGAATGCCTGAAATCCTGCGCAGATTCTTAACGCTCCTAGGTTGCGATCGTGAACATGGCATCGGTAATTAATAGCTGGCGCCGTTCAAATTCAACGAGTTCAACGAGGACGGAGTTTTTCGTGGTGACAGGTCTTCCCTGCCGCGACTTTTGCCATTGGCTGTGGTTGCGAGACGAAGCACGCGCCGGCGGAATTCCCGTGGAAAGAGGAGCGAAAGGGGTCAGGCGAGATTCCGGCGCAAGGTCTCGCGATCGATCTCCTTCTCCCAGCGCGCCACCACGAGCGTAGCGACACCGTTGCCGACCATATTGACGAGCGCGCGGAACATGCTCATAAAGCGGTCGATGCCAAGAACGAGGGCCATGCCCGCCACCGGGATCGTGGGGATGACGGTCATGGTTGCCACCAGTGCGATGAAGGACGCACCCTGCACGCCGCTCGCGCCTTTCGAGGTCAAGACCGCGACCGCAAAGATCGTGAGCTGTTGCGTCAGCGTCAGCGGGGTGTTCGTTGCCTGGGCCACAAACAGCGCCGTTAGGGTCATGTAGATGCTCGTGCCATCGGTATTGAAGGTGTAGCCCGTCGGAACGACGAGTCCCACCAGCGGCTTCGAGCACCCGAGGTTTTCGAGCTTGCGCATCAGCGTGGGCAGTGCCGGTTCCGATGAACTCGTGGCCAGAACGAGCAGCATCTCTTCCTTGATATACAGAAGGAATTTGATGATACCGAATCCGGCGACACGGGCAACCGCACCCATGATGACCAGCACGAACAGGATGGAGGTGGCATAAAACGTGAGGATCAACTTGAGGAGCGGCCCGAGCGACGTGATGCCGTACTTGCCGACCGTGAATGCCATGGCGCCGAAGGCCCCAATCGGGGCAAGGCGCATCAGGATATTGACGACACCGAACACCGCATGGGTCAGCGCGTCGAAGAGATCGACGAGCGGTTTGCATCGCGGCCCGATGGCCGACAAAGCGAAGCCGAACAAAATGGCAACGACCAAAACCTGCAGGATGTCGCCTTTCGCGAAAGCGTCGACCACAGTGGACGGGATGAGGTGCATCAGAAAATCCGTCACACTTTGCGCTTTTGCCTGGCCGGCATAGTCCGCCACGGCCTTGGGGTCAAGGGTGGCAGGGTTCACATTGAAGCCACTGCCGGGGCGCACCACGTTGCCGACGACGAGGCCGATCAACAATGCCAGGGTGGACACGACCTCGAAGTAGAGCAGCGCCTTGCCGCCAACCCGGCCGACCTTTTTCAAGTCTTCCATGCCGGCGATGCCGGTTACCACCGTGCAAAAGATGATCAGGGTAATGATCATCGTGATCAGCCGGATGAACGCATCGCCCAGAGGCTTCATGGCAATCGCTCTTGCCGGACTGGCATAGCCGAGCACAACGGCAATGGCCATCGCGAAGAGCACTTGCACCGACAAACTCTTGTAGAAGGGCTTCTTGCTGGAATTGGGAGTTGTCATCGGGGAGACGGCGATGCCGAGTTGCGGCAGAGTTCGATGGCGATCGGCCGGAATTGCGCCGCCCTACTCAACCGAGCCTTTCTCCGGGGCGAGAAAGGGCTTCGGACAAATCCTTCATGAATTCCGCCGCGCGCGCTCCATCGACGACGCGATGGTCGCTCGAAAGCGTCAGGATCATCACGGGCCGTATGCCGGGTTTGCCTTCCACCGGAACCACGCGGTCAACGATGCTGCCGACCGCCAGAGTCGCGGACTGCGGCGGAGTGATGATCGCGCTGAAGGCATCCACCTGATACATCCCGAGATTGCTGATGGTGAAGGTCCCGCCGGAAATGTCAGCCGGGCGCAGGCGGTTCGCTCTCGCACGCTCGGAGAGATCGCGGCGCTGGACGGCGATTTCACCAAGCTCCGCCGTGTGGGCGTTGCGAATCACCGCGCCAACGACGCCCTCCTTCACCGCCATGGCCACGCTGATGTTGATGTCAGGGTGGAGGCGGATCCCCTCGCGCGTCCAGCTTGCGTTGATTTGCGGATGCTTCGCGAGGACTCGAGCGACGAGCGCGACGAGCAAATCCGTGATGGTCAGGCGGACATCTCGCGCCTGTTCGATGGCGGGGGCGAGACGTTTCTGCGCGGCGACCAGTTCCGTGCAATCCACTTCCCGAACGACGAAGAAATGCGGCACGCTCGTCCAGGATTGAGTGGTTCGCTCGGCCATCAGGCGTGCGATCTGACTGAGGGGTTCGACTTCCGACGCAGGTGCGGCGGCTGGCGCGGCGGAAGATTCCCTTGAATCCGCGGCGGATTGCACGTCCTCAGTCGTGATCGCGCCCTCGGGACCTGTTCCGCGCAGGCGGCTGATGTCTAGTCCCAGTTCCTTGGCGAGACGCCGGGCTTTGGGCGAAATCCTGGGGGCTGCGGCCGGCGCCTGCTCGGGCGCTACGGGCACGGCCTCCACTGCGCGCCCGACCGTGCTGGTGGCGCGGGCAGATGGCACGGTGGGCGCCGCCTGCGCGGGAGGATTCTCGCCGGGCAGAACGAGCCACGCAATCGTCTGGCCCACGGGAATCACGTCACCTTCGTGCGCGGTGACGCCCGCGAGAATTCCATCGCCGGGCGCCTCGATTTCGACGACAGCCTTGTCCGTCTCGATTTCGAGGAGAAGATCGCCCTTGGTGACCTTCTCGCCTTCTTTTTTCAGCCACGAGAGAAGTTTGCCGGTTTCCTGCGCCATCTCGAGAGCAGGCATTACGATGCTGATCGCCATAGTCCGTTGTCCGTCTGCTTGGACCCGACCGTCAGTCAGTAGCTACTACTCGTTCCTTTTTTGCGCTGGCCTCGACCATTTCGACGACGCGCTTGCTGGGCGCCGCTTCGTTCTCGCGTGTGGTCGAGAGGGGGCCGTTGACGGTGAAATAGTGTGCGCCGGCCACCATCAGTTGCTCCGCCGGGAAGCGCGTGATCACTTCGTGGCCGGTTTCCGTTACGACGATTTCCTCCTCGATGCGCGCGGCGCTCCAGCCGTCGGTCGAGGGCCAGAACGTTTCGAGCGCGAAAACCATCCCCGGTTTGATCTCATGCGAATGCTCGAGGGAAACCAGGCGGCTGATTACCGGCTTTTCCCAGATCGCGAGACCGATGCCGTGGCCGAACTGGAGGGCGAAGGCTGCCTCCTCGTCCGGGAAGCCGAATTCCTGCGCCTTCGGCCAGACCGAAGCGATTTCAGCGGTGGTCCGGCCGGGTCGCACGAGAGAAATGGCCGCATCGAGGTAATCCCGGCAGCGCTTGTAGGCGTCGATCATGGCGTGCGACGCATAGCCGATCGTGAAGCAGCGGTAATAGCAGGTGCGGTATCCCATGTAGGAATGAAGAATGTCGTAGTAGACGGGATCGCCGGGGCGAAGCACGCGATCGGAGAACACGTGGGGATGCGGATTGCAGCGCTCCCCGGAGATCGCATTCACGGCTTCGACGTACTCGGAGCCAAGATCGTAGAGGACCTTGCTGGCCAGCCCTACGGCCTGATTTTCGCTCATTCCCGGCTTCATCGCGCGGTACAACTCGTCGTAGGCGGCGTCGACCATCATGGCCGATGTGTTCAGCAGCGCGATCTCGTCCTGCGTCTTGATCACTCGGGCGTCCGACATGAGCTGCTGTCCATCGACCACCGTGATCCCCTCGCGCTGCAAGGCGAAGAGGATTGGAGGCTCGACGACGTCGATTCCCAGCGGCTCGTTGTGCAGGCCGCGTTTTTCGAGCTCGATCTTGATTTTGCGCGCGACGTTTTCAGCGCGTCCCATCTCCGGCGACATGGCGCCCCGCAGCAGCGGGATTCCGGCGCGCGAGCGTTCTCCCAGCCATGGACAGTTGAGCTGATGGTGGCGGGCGGCCGAGCCGAAGTCCCACAGGATGGGCTCGTCATTTTGCGGAAGCAGGGTAAAACGGCTGATCTTGTCCTGCGCCCAACTGCCGATGTGCGTGGCCGTCAGATAGCGCACGTTGTTCATATCGAAACAGAGGAGCGCGCCCATCTCCGATTTCGCGAGAAGGGCCTTGGCGCGCGCCAGGCGTTCGCGGCGCAGCCGGTCGAAGTCGATTCGATTTTCCCAATCCACCGCCATCGTTCCGTGAGTCTTGAGTGCCACGATGCGCCTCCTGTTCTGCTGTCCTCAGGCCTTGCCGCAGAGTGCGCGGGCGGCCTCGAATACCGTCTGCTCCGTGGGTACCGTCAGGTCCTCGAGCGGGGGAGAAAAAGGAATTGGAACGTGCATCGCCCCCATTCGCTTCACAGGCGCTTCCAGATCGTAAAACGCCCCTTCCGCAATCACGGAAGCGATCTCCCCTGTGACGCCATAGCGGCCGTAGCCTTCATCGACGACAATCGCCCGGGAAGTCTTTTGCGCGGATTCAACCAATGTCTTTTCGTCGAGTGGCCACGTGGTCCGAGGATCGACCACTTCGGCGCTGATGCTGACTTTTTCGAGTAGTGCCGCCGCGCCGAGTGCGACTTGCACCATGCTGCTGGTCGCCACGATGGTGATGTCCCGGCCGACGCGCTTCACGTCCGCCAGTCCAAAGGGAATCGTGTAGTTTTCTTCCGGCACCGGCCCTTTCAGCTTGTACATCATCTTGTCTTCAAAGAAAACCACGGGATTTTCATCGCGAATGGCTGTCTTGAGCAGCCCCTTGGCGTCGTAAGGGGTGGACGGCAGCACGACCTTGAGTCCCGGAACGTGGCTCAGCCAGGCATGGAGCGATTGCGAGTGCTGCGCGGCGGAGCGGCGCGTGGCGCCCAGGGTCGTCCGCAAGACCATCGGAACTTTCCATTTACCGCCCGACATATAGTGCACCTTGGCGGCTTGGTTCACCATCTGATCCATCGTCAGCGTCAGGAAATCGCCAAACATGATGTCGATCACGGGACGCATGCCCGTCATCGCGGCACCAACGCCAACGCCTGTGAAGCCGGCTTCCGAGATCGGCGTATCGATCACGCGTTCCCGGCCGAACTCCTCGACGAGTCCCGATAGGACTTTGAAGGGCGTGCCCGCCTCGGCCACATCCTCGCCGAGAATGCACACACGTGAATCGCGGCGCATCTCCTCGGCCAGGGCTTCACGCACTGCTTGCGCGAACGTCAACTCGCGTTGTGCTGTCTCAGGCATACACGTCCTGATCCACCTCGTCGGGGCTGGGGTAAGGCGCCGAAACGGCAAAGTCGACGGCCGACTGCATCTCCGATTTGACCTCGGACTCGATGCGATCGAGAGCGGCGCGATCGGCCATCTGCTGGCCAACTAGCCAATCCGCAAGTAGCCGGATGGGATCGCGCTGGGTTTTCCACTCCTGTTCTTCCTGCTTGGAGCGATAGTATTCGCGGTTGATGTCGCCCACGTGGTGGCCCGTATACCGATACGTGTTGCACAGCAGGAATGCGGGTCCTTCTCCCCGGCGCGCGCGATCCACGAGTTTCGTTGCCACGGAGTGTACGGAGCGAACGTCCTGGCCGTCGACACTCTCCGCGTGTACGCCGAATGCCGTGCCGCGCGCCAGGATGTCTCCAGCCGTCGTCTCCGTGAAATGCGTGTATTCGGTGTAGAGATTGTTCTCGCAGACATAAATCACCGGCAGCTTCCAAAGCGCCGCCAGGTTCATCACTTCGTAAAGCACTCCCTGGCCGAGCGCGCCTTCGCCAAAGAAGCAGACGGTAACCTGTCCGGTGCCGAGGTGCTTGGAGGAAAATGCCGCTCCCGTAGCGATCCCTGTGCTGCCCGCTACGATGGCGTTGGCCCCGAGATTCCCGGTCGTCGGATCGGCGATGTGCATCGATCCACCCTTGCCCCGGCAATACCCGGCTTCCTTCCCGAGAAGTTCGGCAAACATCCGGTCGGGCGATGCTCCCTTGGCCAGGCAATGCCCGTGGCCGCGGTGGGTGCTGGTTATATAATCGTCGGGGCGGAGCGCTTCGCAGATTCCGACCGCCACGGCTTCCTCACCCACGTACAAGTGAGCCAGGCCGGGCATCAACGCGCGGGTATAGAGCTCGTTGACTTGTTCCTCGAACAGTCGAATCATTTGCATGCGCCGGAACATCCGCAGCCACTTCTCGACTGCGACACCGGAATCCGTCTTCGACTGGTCCGCGGCAATCTTCATTTATGGACTCCTGACATCTGCGCCAAAACGTTGAACACCACGGCAAAATCCTTTTCGACCCAGCCCATGCCGCGCGCGGCCGTCAGAAACTCATTGCTCACCGCCGTCGTCGGCATGGGAACATCGAGCTGCCGGCCCAATTCCAACGCCAGCAGCATGTCTTTCTGCATCATGTTGACGTTGAACCACGCTTCTTTCGGCATCTGCAAAACAAAAGGACCGCGGTATTGGATCATGGGCGAGGCCACGGCACTATGCGTCAGCACGTCCACGGCGACTTCGCGGGCGATGCCGCTTTTTTCCGCAAGCAGTATCCCTTCCGAAAAAGCCAGCATCTGCACGGCGAGACTCAAGTTCGTGGCAATTTTCATCACCAGAGCGAGACCGCTATCGCCGACGTAGGTCACCTTGGGGCCTATGTCATAGAGAAGCGCTTTCACGCGTTCGAACGTGTCGCGTCGCCCGCCGACCATGACCGACAACTTTCCTTCTTGCAGGGTGATGACGCTGCCGGAAACCGGGGCATCGACCATGTCAGCGCCCTTTTCACGCACCTTGGCGGCGATCGACCGGCTGAAGGCGGGGCTGACCGTGCTCATGTCGACGAGAAACTTGCCCGGGGCCAGCGCAGCTAGCATGCCGTCCGGCCCGTCGGCGATCATCCCCAGCGCGGCGGAATTGGTCACCATCGAAAACGTCACATCGGCCGCTGCCACCACGGCGCGCGGCGAGTCTGCCCATTTCATCCCCTTTTGAATAAGCCATTCGGCTTTCGAGCGCGTGCGGTTGTATCCCGTGACGGCGTGACCTTTACCGAGCAGACGGTTCACCATCTCTCCGCCCATCACTCCGAGTCCGACGAATCCGAGGTTGGCCATTACGTCTGGTCTCCTAGATCAAACGAGAATGTTGCATAGTCTCGGCGCGTGAGTCCTCCCGCACCTGCCGCAGATGGGCGCGCATGGCCTCTCGGGCGCCCTGGGGATCGCGATGCTCGATCGCATCGAGGATTCTCTTATGATGATACTGCCCCCGCTCGGGACCGCCCTCGACCTTGAAGATCCGCATCCGCTGCTCGCGCAGCACGGCGACGATGGAGTCTATCAGAGACAGAATGAGCGGATTCGCTGCCGCTTCCGCCAGCGCCAAATGGAAGTCAAGATCGGCTTCGATGTAAGCATCCGGGTCGCGCTTCGCATTATCCATCACCGCGACCGCTTCCCGCATGGATGCGATCGCTTCTTCATTGGCGCGCGAAGCTGCCATCGCCGCAATCTCCGGCTCAAGTATTTCGCGAACCTCCGCCAGGTGCGCGGTTCCCTCCCCCGGCCCTGTCCGCAGAATCCAATCGAGCGTCTGTCGAATTGAATGTGAGGTCCCATTTGTGATGAACGTGCCGCGCCCTGGATGCGCCTCTACAAGGCCCTTCTCGCGAAGCGTCTTGACGGCTTCGCGTATCGCCGTGCGGCTCACACCGAACTGGTGCGCCAGTTCCCGCTCAGCGGGAAGTTGGTCTCCCGCCTTCAAGGTGCCCTTGAAAATGGAATCCTCTATCTGCTGAACGATTTGTTCGTAAAGACGGGAAGTTTGGACTGTCTTATACATGGCATCTTCTCCACAAAATCACGCTGCGCCTCGGTCCTGCAATGACTCGACGGAATCTCCGCCTACTTCACCCAGACCGTCTTGATATTCATGAACTCGCGGATTCCATGCACGCTCAACTCCCGGCCATGTCCGGATCTCTTCACCCCGCCGAAGGGAACCCTCGGGTCGGAGGCGACCAAGTGGTTGATGAAGACCATCCCCGCTTCCAGTTCATTGATGAAGCGTTCCTGCTCGTCCGGATGATTTGTCCAGGCGCTGGCGCCTAATCCAAACCGGCTGTCATTGGCTACGCGGATAGCGTCATCGGCGTTCTTCACCCGAAAAAGGGACGCGACGGGGCCGAAGAACTCTTCGCGATAGGCCGGCGAATTTTCAGGGACATCGGTCAGCACGGTGGGCAGATAGAAATTTCCGGGGCGATCTGCCGGCTTGCCTCCGGTGAGAACTCGGGCTCCCGCCTGCACCGTCTTCTGCACATCCGCGTGGAGGGAAGTCACGGCGTCTGCGGTCGCCAGAGGTCCCACGTCGGTTCCCGCGTCGAAAGGATCCCCCAGCCGCAGCGATTGCATGGCCGCGACAAACCCGCGCTCGAATTGATCCGCCACCTGTTCCGCAACGATAAAACGCTTCGCCGCAATGCAGGATTGGCCGTTGTTGAGCGTGCGCGCTTTCACGGCGGTCGCTATGGCATCTTGCAGATCGGCGCTCGGCATTACGATGAACGGATCGCTGCCGCCCAGCTCCAGAACTACTTTCTTCACTCTCTTTGCTGCCGCCATTCCCACCTGGATTCCCGCCTCTTCACTGCCGGTCAACGTGGCGGCAGCGATGCGCGGGTCGTCGAGGATTCGATCGACTTTATCCGACCCAATCAGCAGCGTCTGGAAAGCCCCTTCCGGAAAACCGGCCCGGCAAAGGACCTCCTCGATTTTTAGCGCGCACTGCGGAACGTTCGACGCGTGCTTCAACAACCCCACATTTCCGCCCATCAATCCCGGCGCGATGAACCGAAAAACCTGCCAGAAGGGATAGTTCCACGGCATGATGACCAGGATGACACCGAGCGGCTGATAGCGGACGAAACTCCGGCTGGCCACCGTGTCGATCACTTCATCGGCCAGAAATCGCTCGGCATGCTCGGCGTAGTAGCGGCAGACCCAGGCGCATTTGGCGGCTTCGTCGACGGCCGATCGGAGCGTCTTTCCCATCTCGGTGGTCATGAGCGCGGCGAGCTCGTTCTTCTCGCTCTCCAGGATGTCGCCGGCCTTCTTCATCATTCCTGCTCGTTCCGCGAACGTAAGGCTCCGGAATTTGGGGAATGTCAGGGCGGCTCGCCGGAGTTTCTCTTCGATTTGAGAATCCGGCATCGGCTCGAAGCTCTTCACAAGCTGTCCTGTCGTTGGGTTCACCGTTGCGATTGCCATTTGACCTGTCCTTACAGAGGAGATTGGCGGCTTTTCATCGGCAGAAGCAGCAACGCTGTCTCGCTGCCCGGCACTAAAGCCAGACTGCCAATCATCGAAGACAACTGTATACGTTTAGCCGATCCTCTCACGAGCGGCGGAATTACCACATCGCTTGAGGGCCGACGATGCAGCCACTCCTGAAGCGACTGAACCAGCCAGTGGTATGACCAACATACCATAACATCCAACCGTCACCACCTTGAAATCGCCCCCGAGATCCTGACCGCACAAGTCTGACGCCAGCAAGAAAATCGATCCGTTTACACGCAATTCCCATTATTTCCGAAAATTAGCTGCCACTGAACTGGCCCGCTCGTGAAGCATTATAGCGGCATGGTCCCAGGCATAAATTCCTTGACATGGCCTAACCGTACGGTGGTACAGTCGCCGGATCACGGGGGAATTCCGGCTTCGTAAACTGTCAGGAGGGGTCGAATGCGTGTATGTGCGTTGAGTAGAGAGTCACGAGCGAATGTACGCGGGGGCATGCAGGTCCTGGTTCTGAGTTTCGCGGCGTTGTTGCTGTGCCTTCCGACCCTTGCTCAGTCGGTTACCGGCCGAATTTTGGGGATTGTGACGGATCAATCCGGTGGCGTCCTTGTCGGGGCCACTGTGACTATCACGGATGTGCAGAGGGGCGCGAAGCGAACCATAGTCACGGATTCCTCGGGACAGTACGTCGCTCCTGAGCTCCCCCCAGGCGTTTACACCGTGCGGGTCGAGGTCGCGGGTTTTAAGGCTGTCGAGCGCCCGAATATCCAGTTGGAAGTTGCCAAGGATTTGAGCGTCGATTTCTCGCTCCAGCCGGGCGAGGTGACCCAGACAATCACAGTGACACAACAAGTCCCGCTGCTCGATACCACATCCTCCGCTTTGGGCGGCACGCTCAGCAACGAGCAGATCAATGACCTGCCGTTGAACGGACGCAACTACCAAAACCTCCTGCAACTGCGCCCTGCCGTGGTGCGCTACCCGGGCGGCGGATTTTCGACCACGAGCACGAATGGCCTGCGCGCGGAAGACAACGCCTATGTGATCGAAGGCCTGTTCAATAGCGAACCCTACTCCGGCCAGGGCATCATCAATGGTGCTGGTATCGTCGGCGACTCGGCCACCATTCTGCCCATCGACGCGATTCAGGAATTCAACCTGATCGAGAATCCCCCGGCGGAATACGGCTGGAAGCCCGGCGCCATCGTGAACGTGGCGCTGAAGTCCGGAACCAACAGCCTCCACGGCACCGCGTACGCGTTCGGCCGGGACGACGTCTTGGACGCCCGCAACTTCTTCAATGTGGCGCCGAATCCGAAAATTACTACGTTGGAGCAATTCGGCGGAACTTTAGGCGGCCCGATCGTCAAGGACAAGCTCTTCTTCTTCGGCAGCTACGAGGGCCAGCGCTACCACCTGGGCAATACGTTTGGGGTGACCACGCCGATCACTGCCTCATCGGCCCCATTGGGAACAGACCCGGCCAATGTTATTCCTGACGCGATCCATGCTCTGCTGGGCGCGGTACCGGCTATACCGATTAGTCTGGTAAGCCAGAAGATCTCGGGCTGCACGGTGACCGGCTCGTACCCAAACGAGGTTACGACGTGCAACGGCAAGGGTTTCCCGACCAACACAACAGGTTCGACTGGTGTCTCACAAGGCTTCCCCAACGACGCAAGAACGGACGACGCTTTGGGCAAGGTTGATTATCACGCGAACGACCGCAACACCATAAGCGGCATGTATTTCTTCGGAGACAACTCGGGCATTGCCGAGGACTTCCCCGAACTGCAGCCTAACTGGCGCAGCTTGATTCACACACGTGCTCAAGTGGCCGGTGGAAGCTGGGTATGGACTCCGAGTGCGCGCTGGGTGAACGAAGCCAGAGTCGGATACAGCCGCCTCTATCAGCCGACCATGCCCGCCGACCTGAATGTGGACCCGAACGCCGCCTACGGACTCAATACCGGCGTGCCGTTTGGCCCGCTCACGGGCGGCCTGCCCCGCATCGGGTTTGGGCCCTTCTTCACGGGTTTGGGCGGCTTTAAATGGCCCAAGATTCAAGGGCCGAACACGATCATCCAATTCATTGACCACGTTTCCTACAGCCACGGCATCCACGCCATCAAGTTCGGCGGGGAAATTCACCGCGACGGAGTGACCGGCGCCGGTTTTGGGAATGCGCGAGGCAGCTTCAAATTCCTGGGCGGGAATACGCTTGGAGGCAATTCCACTGCGCTGGAGGATTTCTTCGCCGGCTTTCCGGCGGTCGCGAGCGTACTGGCCGGCGATCCCACGTTCCATCTGAGCAACTGGGCCTATGCGCTGTTCGTCCAGGACGACATCCGTCTTACCCGGAAGCTGACCATCAATCTCGGGCTGCGCTACGAGCTGAATACCGTCATCAAGGAACAGAACAACCTGCTCGGCAACTTCGATCCGAACGTGGGGCTGGTCCAAGTGGGCAAACAGATTAGCTCTCCCTACAACGGCGACCACACGAATTTCGCACCGCGCGCCGGCTTTGCGTGGGATCCCTGGGGTACTGGAAAGACGGTGATCCGCGGGGGCGGTGGCTTAGTGTATGAAGTCGTCAACTGGCAGGCATTTATGGCGTTCAACAACAGCTTTGGGCTCAGTAACGTTCCCACCGGCTTTCAGGGAGTGGCTCCGGGGGGTGGAACAATCAAAGCTGGCAACCTGACCCAATTTCCAAGCACATGGGATACCGGCGCGGCCCCGGTCTTCGTGAATATCGGCCCCAGCAGCTTGAGTTGCGCAGCGAACCCCTGCGCGATTATGGGCGTGGATCGCAATCTTACGACACCCTTTGTCGCGAACTGGACTTTGAATATCCAGCATGCCTTTACGCCGAACGTGTCACTGGAAGTGGCGTATGTTGGCAATCACGGCTTTAACATGACCGGTATCCGCGACATCAACCAGCCGCCCGTAGGCTCGGGATGGGCGACGTGTACCACCGTCTGCCCCGACCCTGTTGCCGAACAGGACGCGCGGCCCTTCAACACCAAGTTCCCCTTCTTGAGCAATATCTTCCAGATGGGAAACATCTACAAGTCCAGCTACAACGGTCTGCAAACGACCCTCACGGCGCGTAATTTTCATGGACTCAACGCCGTGGCCGGTTACACCTACTCTCACGCTCTCGACGATGTAGGCGCGAACTGGCACTTCGGGTACGGAAACGGCTTGCCCATGAACTCGTACAACACGGGCCTGGAGTATGCGAACAGCGACTTCGACATGCGCCACAGACTCACGCTCTCGCTGACCTATGCGATTCCGGGCAGAAAGTCGTTCGCACAGTTGCTCGAAGGGTGGCAGCTCACTTCCATTGTGACTCTGGACAGCCCGCAACCCTGGGGAGTCATTGATTTGGGATCGGATGTTGCCGGAACGGGTGCCTTGCCGTTCAACCCGCCGGCCAACAGCGTCAATCGATGGGACTTTTTCGGGAATCCCAATGCCTTCACGTCTGGACCCACACCGATCCCCTTCTTTGGGGGTGCCAGCAACGCAGCTTGCGCCGCGAAGGCGCTCGCCATGGACGGAGGAGCGCCTGGTCTGGCGACTGCCGCGCTCAACCTGTTTGGGTGCTACGCAAAGGGCGGTGCGATGATGCTTCCGCCAGCACTCGGAACGTTCGGCACCATGCGCCGTAACTCGTTTAAGGATTCCGGCTTCCGCAACTGGGATTTCTCGATTGGGAAGAACTGGAAGTTCGGGGAACGGCTTAACGCTCAGTTCCGCGCCGAATTCTTCAACGTTCTCAACCACCCCAACTTCGCCAATCCGTATGGCGGACAAAATGGCCTCGGTCTCAACGATCCAACCGCGCCACCATTCGGCTGCGGCTGCGTCACGCCGGACGTAGCAGCGGCCAACCCGATTATCGGATCGGGAGGCGCGAGGGCCGTTCAGTTGGGCTTGAAACTCAGCTTCTAGCCGCTGCGGGCAAGGATGCAAGAAAAGTGGCCGGGTTCACACCCGGCCATTTTTCATTGTGGCCGAGCGTAATCTGACTGCATTCGGAACCAAGGAAGTCAACGGCACGCCGGGGATTCCCGCAGGGACCAGATCACGGACGTCGGCCTTGAACACCGCTACCGCCCTTGTTGCTCCGGCTGCACGCCCAGCGTCCGGACCAGCCAGGGAATAATCACGGTGCGGAAAATCACCGGGTCCGGCAGCACCTTCACTTGCCTTCCCAGATGACCACCCTTTGGGTTGATCCACGCTTCCTTTGGAACGTCACCATTGCTGAGAAGCAGATAGGCGTCCGACACGGGGACCTGGGTGTCCAGGGCACCCGTGATGATGAGCATCGGCGATGTCGGTTTGCCGATCAGATTCTGGGTCACCAGGGACATCCGCGGATAAATCGCCGCCAGATCATCCACCGTTTTCACGCCATCAAAAATAGCCATCATCGCGGTAGGCAGACCGAACAAATACTCCCGATTGCCCAGAAGCGAGTTCATCAGAAAGTCCTTCTGAAAGCTGGCGTCGACAGGAGGGGACTGGACTACCACTCCTTTCAGGCGGGCGTGTTCGACGATTGCGATCTTGGTCGCCCAATACCCGCCGAAGCTCTGCCCGTCGACGGCGATCTTCGCCGAGTCCACTTCGCGTCGCGTCACGAGGTAATCGATCGCCCGCGAAAGCATTCGCTCCGCCGTCTCGCTTGCCTTAATCGGAGCCTGTCCCGTGCCCGGCCCATCCACGGCAAAGAAACCGATTCCGTAGGGCAGGATGGCGCCAAAGTTGACGGCCATATCCTCCTTGCGGCTATCGAGGCCGCTGATTGCAATCACAACCGGCACCGCGCCCCGAGCATTCTTCGGCAGCCGCAGATAGCCGACGATTTCCGTCCCCTCAAATGGAATTCGCACCACCTCAGGCGGCGGATCCATCAGGCGCGCATTGGCGAGAAATGCCTCCAGTGCTTTCGCGTAGGCCTGCCTCTTCCCTGCGGAAGACGGCACAGGCCAGCGGCCGAACGAATAGAGGCGCCATGCGCGCAGGTAGGCGGCGCCCGCTTTCGCGGGATCGCTCGTCTCGAGCGCCTTGCCTTGCGCCATGTACCGGTCGGCGACGCGCATGAAAGCCGCGGCCCACTCGTCATCGTCCATTTTTGTGATCGAAGCGAATGCTTCGCGCACGTCAGCGGGATCAAGCCCAATCAGCGGGTACATCCCATTTTCTGCGCGAGTGATGGCCTCTGCCTTGACTTCGTCGAGCGTCCGCTCGCGCTTTTCCTGCGCCCAGGCAGTGCGAGCAACAAAAAGGCATAGGAGCAGCAACGAGGAAAGGACACCCGAACACGCAAGTCGTGGAAACCGGCACATCGATGTCCTCCTGGGAGATATTGATCGTGGTGTCAAACCGGCGAAAGTCTATGCCAGATTCGTCGACAATTCCAGCGACGCGGTGCTAGACTCGCTCTGCCACCTGGCTCCCGTTGCCCGCGACTCGTCCAAATCACTGGCCATCTTTCGAGTGCGGCTGCACGGTGTTTTGACGAGGCGAGGAGACATTTCCACCTGGAATGTCCGCCGGTCCCCTGAAATGAAGCTTTCCGCGAACGAGGCCTCCGGATGGCAAACGTAACGAAACTAAAAGTAAATCAGACGGTTTACGCAGTCGACGCCGATCCACAAGCGAGCCTGCTGAGTGTGCTGCGCGAGCAGCTCGATCTGACGGGCTCCAAATATGGATGCGGAGAGGGCCAATGCGGCGCGTGCACCGTTCTCGTCGAGGGCCAGGCTCGTCGGTCGTGCATCACGCCGGTTGGAGCGGTTGCCGGCAAGCAAATCACTACGATCGAGGGCTTCGCTCGGTCTGATCGGCTCCACCCTTTGCAGCAGGCCTTCCTCGACGAAGGCGCCTTGCAGTGTGGCTATTGCACGTCCGGCATGATCCTCTCAGCCGCCTCCCTCCTGAACGCAAAGCAGAATCCTTCCGACTCCGAGATTCTGCAATTCATGCAAGGCAACGTCTGCCGCTGCGGCACTCATCCGCGGATTGTCGCTGCGATCCGCCGGGCCGCCAGGGCGTTGCAGGAGTCCCGCGGATGACACAGCGAATCGATTTTCAGTTTTCGCCGGAACCGGAACGCTACGAATTTGCCGAGGCGCCTGCTTACCGCTTCGAGCCCGGTCGTCGGGACTTCTTCAAACTGCTCGGCGCCGGAGTCGCGGTCTTATACGCACTCGAGAGTGCAGTCGCCGGTCAGGAATCGGGTGGGGGCATCAGGCCGCCGGACGAGCCGCTTCCGAAGACAATTGGCGCGTGGCTGCACATCGGTGAAGGTGGCGGGGTAACGGTCTTCACGGGCAAGGTTGAGATGGGCCAAAACATACGGACATCTCTTAGCCAGGGCGTCTCCGAAGAACTGAGCGTTCCCCTGAGCGCCATCGAGATGGTTATGGGCGACACGCAGCGAACGCCATTCGACATGGGCACTTTTGGCAGCCGCACGACGCCGACCATGAACTTGCAACTCCGGCGGGTGGCGGCCGCCGCTCGCAATATCTTGATCGGCCTGGCTGCTGCGCAGTGGAATGTCGACCGCCAGCGACTGTTCGCGGCCGATGGCAAGATCTCGGACAAAGAAACAAAGCGCTCGATCGAGTACGGAGCCCTGGTCAAGGGGCACGAGATTGCCCAGGTTCTGGCCGCGGACGATCCCCTCGTCCCTGCTTCTCAGTGGAAGGTAGCCGGCCAGTCCGCGCCGAAAGTCGCTGGCCGCGACTTCGTGACCGGAGCGCATCGCTATCCTTCGGACCAGAAACTCCCGGATATGCTGTACGGAAAAATCGTTCGCCCCACGTCTTTCAATGCGACGCTCGTCTCCGCCGACACGCAGGAAGCTGAAAAAATCCCGGGCGTCACGGTGGTTCGCGATGGCAACTTTATCGGCGTGGCTGCGCCAAGCTCCGCCGTTGCAACTCGCGCCGCTGCCGCGATACGGGCGGAATGGAAGGCCGACCCGCAGCCTTCGAATGGAGAATTGTTCGAATACCTGAAAGGGAATCCGCTCCCGCAACAGGAGGGCGCGGGTGCATCGCGGTACGAAGTGGGAGCTATCGAGCCGGCGCTGGCCGCGGCCGATCGTCGCCTGCAACAAACCTACAACGTCGCGTACATCGCACATGCGCCGCTCGAACCACGCGCGGCCCTCGCGCAGTGGACCGGAGATCAGTTGACCGTTTCGATAGGGACGCAGCGGCCCTTTGCTGTACGGAGCGAACTCGCTAGCGCCTTTCGCATTCCGGAAGAAAAAATCCGCGTCCTGGTGCCGGACACCGGCTCAGCATATGGCGGAAAACACACGGGAGAAACGGCGGTCGAGGCTGCGCGGCTCGCTCGCGCGGCCAAGTTGCCGGTGAAGGTCGCTTGGACGCGGGAAGAGGAATTCGCCTGGGCGTATTTCCGGCCCGCGGGCGTCATCGAAATCACGAGCGCCGTGGACCGCGACTCCAAAATCACCGCCTGGGATTTTCACAACTACAATTCCGGGGCGGCGGGAATCCGCACCTTTTACGACATCCCAAATCAGAGGATTGAATTTCATCCTACGAAGTCGCCCCTGCGGCAAGGGTCCTACCGCGGACTGGCCGCCACCGCGAATCACTTTGCCCGCGAAGTCCATATGGACGAGTTGGCTCACCTGGCGAAGATGGATCCCCTCGAATTCCGCATGAAGAATCTGAAGGATGAGCGGCTGCGCGCCGTATTCTCGGCTGCCGCGGAAAAGTTCGGCTGGGCAAAAGGCAAGACGGAAGGGCACGGCCACGGAATAGGCGGCGGCTTTGAAAAACTGGGCAATGTCGCAACGGCCGTCGAGGTTGCGGTGGATCGCGCTACGGGCCGCGTCACCATCGTCCGCGTCGTGACGGCGTTTGAATGCGGCGCCATCGTGAACCCCGATCAACTTCGCAATCAGGTGGAAGGCGCGAACATCATGGGTCTCGGTGGCGCGCTGTTTGAGGAGATTGAATTCGAAAACGGGCGAATCCTGAACGGGCGATTCTCAAAGTATCGTCTCCCCCGGTTCAGCGATATTCCACCCGTTGAGACGGTGCTGCTCGACCGCAAAGACCTGCCCTCAGCCGGCGCTGGTGAAGCGCCGATCGTCGGGATCGCCCCTGCGATTGCCAACGCCATCTTTGACGCCACCGGTGTGCGACTCCGGTCCTTGCCCCTGATTCCGCACGGCCTCAAGCTTTCCTGAGGAGTGCGCGGATTCCCGCTCAGAGAAGCCGCTTTCCTGTCGCGCGCCAGCCTGGCCTTCGGGAAAATCAAAACTGCAAAACGAACTGCTGTATCATCTGTGGATTCTCTGTGATAAAGAAACTCGATGCGACGTCTTGACCGGTGGTTGGGAATCTCGCTGAATCAATTTGAAGTCTCGCGAAGCCTGACCCGATCGCCACGCCAAGCGGCTGCACGGAGCTGAAGATTTATGCGTAGGCTGCTGATTCAGGATGCCACCGTGATCACGATGGATCCTCGGCTGGGCGATCTGCGGCCAGGCAGTATTTTGGTCGAGGACGAGCGGATCGTCGCCGTAGGCGCTCGCATCGACGCGGTTGACGCCGAAATATTCGACGGCCGCTCGTTCATCGTAATCCCCGGCCTCGTGAACGCCCACATGCACACCTGGCAGACGGGGCTGCGGGCGATCTCCTCCAACTGGACGCTGCTCGAATACTTTCACTGGGTTCATGCGGGCCTCGCGACGAGGTTCCTTCCCGAAGACATCCGCATCGCTACACTAGCCGGCGCGCTGAACCAACTGAACTGCGGCACAACGACGCTGGTCGACTGGTGCCACAACAACCCGACGCCTGCGCACACCGACGCGGCCATCGAGGGCCTCCGGGAATCCGGAATTCGCGCTGCCTTCTTCCACGGATCGCCGAAACCCGATCCCAAGCCGGGCGAGCCGCATTATTCGGAAGTCCCCCATCCGCGAAGCGAGGTCGAGCGCTTGCTGCGCGGCCCATTCGCTTCGCGAGACCAATTGCTCACGCTCGGGCTGGCAATTCTGGGCCCGCATTATTCGACGTTGGAGGTTGCGCTGTACGATTTCCGGTTGGCGCGCGAGCTCGGACTGGTCGCGTCCATGCACCAGAGTGGCGGCCCTGCGAAAACTCCGAATGGCTGGGACGTGCTGGAGCAGGAAAACCTCGTCCAGGATTTTGTCAACATCGTCCACGGAAACGACCTGTCCGACGAGAGACTGGCGCGCTTTGTGGATCGCGGTGTGACGTTTTCAGTCGAGCCCGAGGTGGAGATGATTTCGGGGCACGGCCATCCGATTATCGGCCGCCTGCGCAAGCTGGGTGCCGCGCCGTCGCTGGGCGTGGACCTCGAGAGCGTGATCTCCGGAGATATGTTGACCGTTGCACGAGTCGCGCTTTCGCATCAACGCGCTCTCGACAACGCCGCGTATCGCGTCGCCACCGGCGGCATTCCGGAAACGTCCACCATTCCCGTGCGCGACGCGCTGTCCTGGATCACGGTCGAAGGTGCGCGCATGCTCGGCTTCCAGGATCGCATCGGCACGATTTCGCCGGGCAAGCAGGCGGACCTCGTGTTCATCCGCGCCGACGCGCTGAACCTCTGGCCCGTGCATGACCCGGTTGCGACGGTGGTGATGCAAGCCAATCTGGCGAACATCGATTCGGTGATGGTGGCGGGCGGATGGCGCAAGCGCGACGGCAAGTTGTTGTTCCGCGATCTCGATCGCGTGAAGGAGGAGCTGCAACGTTCCGGCTGCCGCATCCTTGCCGAACTCGGCTGCACGCCGGATGCGCAAAAAGCGGTAAGCGGCGAACGAGTCGCCACGCGATGAAGAATGCAGAAGCGCCTCCATTTTTCGCCAGACGGGTGCATTGGCCGCCCGCAAAACATATACTGATGCTCGAAGGCATTTGCTGGTTGAGGGCCGTGCGCGAGAGCCTGGCAATTCGGAGCTGAGTTTCTCCGGCTGAGGGTCTAAACCATAGCATGTGCGGTATCTGCGGTGTGATCGGGATCGAGTCGAGAGAGACGAGCGAAGCCGTCGTTCGACGCATGATGGCCGCCATGATCCACCGCGGTCCGGACGCCGAAGGGATTTTAGTCGCGCCACCCGCCGCCGTCGGCATGCGGCGCCTCAGCATCATCGACCTTCCTGGCGGCGGCCAGCCCGTGTGGAATGAGACCGGCACGCTCGCCGTGGTCTATAACGGCGAGATCTACAACTTTCGCGAACTCCGCCAGCAACTCGAAGCCGCCGGCCACCAGTTTCGCACTCACTCCGATACCGAAGTGATCGTCCACGCATACGAATCCTGGGGCGAGCGGTGCGTCGAGCGGCTGCGCGGAATGTTTGCCATTGCGGTGATCGAGATGCCGCAAGGTCGCAGCGGCCGGGCCGCGCGTGTTTTCTTGGCCAGGGATCGTCTGGGCATCAAGCCGCTCTACTACGCGCTCGTCGATGGCAAGCTGCTCTTTGCCTCGGAGGTGCGCGTCCTGCTTGCGAGCGGCTGCATTGCCCCGCGTCTTGCGCCGGGAGCAGTGCCCGGGTATCTGCTCTTCGGTTCAGTCTGCGAGCCGTCTACTCTGATCGAAGGAGTCGCCTCCGTCCCGCCGGGCCACTCGATGAGCATTCCCGTAGCCACGCCGATCCGCTCCGTTGAAACGCAAAGCTACTGGGATTTTGCACGCGATTCCGGTGGCGACGCAATCGCCAAGCGCGCCTCGCGCGAAAAGATCGCGTCGCCCGCGCAGCAGGTTCGCTCGCTGCTCGAGGATGCTGTGGCCAGCCATCTGATCGCCGACGTTCCCGTCGGCGTGTTCTTGAGCAGCGGGCTCGATTCGACGGCGCTCGCCGCCCTCGCGAGCCGCGTCCGGAGCGGAATTCACACGTTCACGGTTGCGTTTCCCGACACGGAGTTCAGCGAAGCCGAAATCGCTCGCCGGACCGCCGGCCGCCTCGGCACCGAGCACCGCGATCTCTCGATCTCCGATCAGGAAATGGTCGCGCGGCTCGATGAAGCTGTCGCGGGGTTCGATCAGCCCAGCATGGACGGCATCAACACATACTTCGTTTCCTGGGCGGCGCGCCAGGCAGGTTTGAAGGTCGCGCTCTCGGGCCTCGGCAGCGATGAGTTGTTCGGTGGCTACACGTCGTTCCGCGCGACCTCGACCGTCGCGCGCGTGGCCGCGATCGCCAGAGTGGTTCCGCGTCCGCTTCGCGCATTGATCGCAAGCGGACTCTCCGGCGCGGGAATTTCTCCGTCTTCGCCCGACGCATCTCGAAAGGTCTCGGCCGCTTTTCTCGATCCGGATTCGCTTCCCCACGCATACTTCTTCACGCGCTTGCTCTTCACGCCGCAGGCAGTCGATGCCGGGCTGCGCACGAATCCCGCGTCGTGGGATGCCCAGCCTTGGTGGCGCTGGCTTTCGGACTCCGCGCGCCAGGCGCACGCGATGGATCGTTTTACGGGAATTTCCTGGCTCGAGTTGCGTTCGTATCTCGTGAACACGCTGCTGCGCGACACGGACGCGATGAGCATGCGCCACTCGCTCGAGGTTCGCGTTCCATTTCTGGATTCGCCGCTCGTGGAATACGTCCTATCGCTTCCCGAATCCGTGAAGCGAGGCTCTTCGCGTCCGAAGGCGCTGCTCGTCGCGGCTCTTGCGGACGTTTTGCCGCAGGAGATCGTGGCGCAACGGAAGCGCACGTTTACGTTTCCGTGGGAGCGGTGGCTGCGCGGGGCGCTCGGCAAGCGCGTAGCGGCAGGATTGGCGGATTGGTCGCCCGCCCTGGAATCGCATCTCGGCGCGGGTTTCGCCGGCGCCGTGTGGCGGGATTTCTTGAATGGACGCACAACCTGGTCGCGCCCCTGGAGCCTCTACGTATTGAATGAATGGGTGAAGCGAAACATTCGCGAAGATGCGGCGAGCAGCGTCGATTCCCATAAATCCGCCGCCGTGGCTATCTCTTGAGCTTCATCTGAGTTTCACTGGGGGCACGCCGGTGAAGAAAGCTGCATCAAAGTATCGATGATCATCCTCGGAATCAACGCCTATCACGCGAATGCCGCAGCCGCGATCGTGGTCGATGGCCGCCTGATCGCCGCCGTCGAGGAAGAGCGCCTCAATCGCGTCAAGTACGCGGCCGGCTTGCCCGCGCGCGCGATTCAGTTCTGCCTCGAACAGGCGGGCGTGAAGCTGGCGCAAGTGGACCACATCGCGATCCCCCGCGATCCGTGGGCCCGCCTCGGGACGAAGCTCCGCTACGCGATGCGCATGCCGCGGTTCGCGCTCGACCGCGTGCGCGTGATGCGTCGCTTCGCCGGAATTCGCGAGGAGCTGGCCGCCGCGTTCGAAATCGCGCCGGAGGAAATTCACGCGCAGTTCCATCGCATCGAGCACCACACGGCGCATCTCGCGAGCGCTTTTTTTGTCTCGCCATTCGACCAGGCGGCCGCGCTTTCCGCCGACGGCCTCGGCGACTTCGCGAGCTTCATGTGCGCCGCGGGTGAAGGGCCGAAGATGCGCGTCCTCGGCGAAGTGGCGTTCCCGCATTCGCTCGGGATGTACTACACCGCGCTCACGCAGTATCTCGGCTTCTGGAAATTCGGCGACGAATACAAAGTGATGGGCCTCGCGGCCTACGGCCGGCCGGAGTATCTCGACGAATTTCGCCGCATCGTTCGCGCGCATGGCCCGTTTTCATTCCGCCTGGGGCTCGAATACTTCTCGCATCAGAGCCAGGGCCCCGAGATGAGCTGGCGCGAATCCGATCGCACGCCCGTCCTCGGCCGCCTCTTTTCGCCCTATCTCGAAAAACGCCTGGGTCCGGCGCGCAAGGCGGAAGAACCCCTCACCGCGCGGCACTATAATCTCGCCGCGAGCATGCAGGCCGCTCTCGAGGAAGTGCTGATCGCGTGCTGGAATGGGCTCGCGAAGCGCAGCGGACAGAAGGCTCTGTGCCTGGCCGGAGGCGTGGCGTTCAATTGCGTCGCCAACGGAAAAATCTTCGACGCGACCCCGTTTGAAAAGGTATTCGTGCAGCCTGCCGCCGGCGATGCGGGCCTTTCGGTCGGCGCCGCGTTCGCCGTCAATCACGGAGTCCTGGGCCGGCCCCGCGAGTTCACGATGGACCACGCCTACTGGGGCCCGCAATTCTCGGCGTCGGCAATTCGAAGGGTGGTGGATGGCGCCGGCGCCACCGACGATGCGGAGGTCGCCGAACTCGACGAGCCCGCGCTGCTGCAAACGACCGCGCGGCACATCGCCGACGGAAAAATTGTGGGCTGGTTCCAGGGAGCCGCGGAATGGGGCCCGCGCGCGCTAGGCAATCGCAGCATCCTCGCCGATCCGCGGCGGCCCGAGATGAAGGACATTCTGAATCGCCGCATCAAGCACCGCGAGACGTTCCGCCCCTTTGCGCCATCGATCCTGGAAGAGGCGACGGGCGAGTTTTTCGAGAAGACGCATCCTTCGCCCTTCATGACGTTCGCGTATCCGGTGCGTCCGGAGAAGCGCGCCGTGATTCCCGCGCCCACACACGTGGACGGCACGGCGCGGCTACAAACCGTGAGCCGCCAGGCGAACCCTCTTTACTGGAAGCTCCTGCGCGCGGTCGGGAATCTCACGGGCGTGCCCGTGGTGCTGAACACTTCGTTCAACGACAACGAGCCGATCGTCTGCCGGCCGGAAGAGGCGCTCGATTGTTTTCGCCGAACGCAGATAGACGTCCTGGTGATGGGAAATTTCGTCCTCGAGAAACAATCTCCGGCCGTCGCCGGCGGGGAGCTCAACGAACGCGTCGCGAAGCGCGCGAAATAGAAACGCATGCACATTCTGCTTTTCAACGAATACTATCCGCCCGACACGTCCGCGACGGCGAAAATGGCGGCGCAGGTGGCGGAGACTCTGGCGAAACACCACAAAGTCACCGTGGTCGCCGGGCGTCCCTCCTATGATCCGGATGAGTTCTACCCCTTCGCTTTTCTTCGCCGCGACACGCGCAACGGTGTCGTCGTCGAGCGGGTGGGTTCCACAGCGTATCCGCGCCATCATATGCGCCGCCGCGTCTCGAACTACCTGACCTATCTCGCGCTCGCCGTTCCCCGCGCCCTGGCGATCCGCCCCGACGTAATTCTCGCGATGACGGACCCGCCCGTCGCGGGAATCGCCGGCGCATTCATCGCGCGGCTGGCCCGGCGCCCATTTGTGTACAACATTCGCGACCTGTATCCGGACATGGCTGTCGGCGGCGATATCGTCCGGCCGAGTCGTTGGGTCGAGCGCTGGGAGAAAATGCATCGCCGCGCGCTCAAGCAGGCGGCTCGCGTGATCGTTCTAGGCGACGACATGCGCGACCGCATCCTCGCCAAAGGCGTCGCGCCGGAGCGCGTTGTGGTTGTGCGCGACGGCACTTCGTTCCCCGCGTCGATGCCCGCGCAAGACGATCCCGTCGTCCGGGAAATTCGCAGCGGTTTCCCGTTTGTGGTCCTGCACGCCGGCAATCTGGGTTTTTATGGTGCGTGGGGCACGCTGCTGAAGGCCGCGGAAATTCTGCGCAACGAAAACGTCGGGCTTGTGTTCATAGGGGACGGGGCCAACCGCGCGGCGCTCGAGGCTGCCGCGTCCAGCTCGCCGAACGTTCGCTTTCTGCCATTTCGTCCGGTCGAGCAGGTGCCGCACGTGATGATGGCGGGCGACGTTCACATCGTCACCGTGCGCCGCGGGCTCGAAGGCGTCGTGGTCCCGAGCAAGCTCTATTCGATTCTGGCGGCGGGACGCCCGGTTCTTGCCGTGGCCGCGCCCGAAAGTGACGCGGCGCGGATCGTCGTCGAGTCTGGATGCGGCCTCGCGGCCGATCCGGACGACCCGGCCGCCGTGGCCGTGGCAATTCGCCAGTTGCGCGGCGATCCTGCGAGACTCATCGAAATGGGCCGCCTTGCTCGGGAAACCGCGCAAAAATATGCTAGAGTCAATGAGCTCCAGCGCTTCGTTGCCGTGATGGAAGAAGCGGTACTCAGGAAAAATGGAGGGAACCATCTGGGATCGTAAGAAAGTCCTCGTAACAGGCGGTGCCTCTTTTATCGGATCGCATCTGGTCGACGCGCTCGTGGAGCGCGGCGCACGCGTGCACGTCGTCGATGACCTCAGCAGCGGCAGGCTCAGCAATATCGAATCCCACCTCAAGACCGGCCGCGTCACTTTCATGGAAGCCGATCTGCGCGAGCCGGGCATCACCCGCACCGCGATGAAGGGGATCGAGATCGTGTTTCACATCGCCGCCGACCACGGTGGGCGCGGCTACGTGGACCTGCACCAGGCGGGCCCGGCCTCAAACCTCTTCCTCGACGGGCTCGTCTTTTGGGAGGCCTTGAAGGCCGGCGTCGAGAAGGTCGTGTACGCCTCTTCAGGCTGCGTCTATCCGAATTACATGCAGACCGACGTGAAGAAGGAAGTTTATCTCAGTGAGGAAGATGTAAAGCCGCCGCACGACGCCGACAACATGTACGGCTGGGCAAAACTGATGGCCGAACTCACGCTCCAGGCGTATCACCGGGAGCACAAGCTCGGCGCGGCTTCCCTGCGCTACTTCACAGTCTATGGCCCGCGCGGAGTGGAAAACCACGCGGTGATCGCCATGATCGCCCGCGCGTTCATCGGGCAGAATCCGTTCGACGTGTGGGGCGACGGCACGCAAATCCGCAACTGGACCTACGTGGACGACATCGTCAGCGGCACGATCCTCGCCGCCGAAAAGATCAACGACGGTACGGCCGTCAATCTCGGCACGATGGAGCGCGTGCGCGTGATCGATGCCGCGCGGCTGGTGCTCGAATACTCCGGTCACAAGGCCGAGATTCGTTTCCGGCCGGACATGCCGACGGGCCCCGCGAACCGCGTCGCGGACAACAAGCTCGCGCGGCAGCTTCTCGGCTGGGAGCCGAAGACAGCCTTCCGCGACGGCTTGCGGAAGACCATGGACTGGTATGCCGCGAGCCACCAGAAAGAAGCCGTGCGCGGCGTGCTCGAAAAGATGCTCACCGCACGGTGATGGCCGCGTGATCGCCGCCTAGGCTTTGATGACACGATTCGCAGTCGAGCGATGACTCTCCCTTCCGATCTGATCGCCTTCGCCGTCGCGCTCCTCGGATCGCTCGGTCTCACCGTGCCTGTTCGCCGCCTGGCATTGCGCTACGGGATGGTGGATCAGCCCGGCCCGCGCAAAGTTCACCTGCGGCCCATTCCTCTGCTCGGCGGCATCGCAATCTATCTGGGGTTTGTCCTGGCGATTCTCCTGACGCTCCACGGCGCGCCGAAGCAGCAGATCGCCGGCATTCTTGCCGGCGCCACTCTGCTCGCCACGGTCGGCCTGCTCGACGATGGCGGCTTGCTGCATCACCAGGTGAAGCTCTTTGTGGGCATGCCGGCTGCGGCGCTTTTCCTGCTCGCTTCCGGGATCCGCGCGCAAATTTTCTCGACGTTCATTAGCGGACCAGTTGGCGTTGCTCTGGACTGCGCCCTGACAATTCTATGGGTCGTGGGCGTCACGGCCTCATTTAGCATTCTCGATCACATGGATGGGCTCTGCGCCGGGATCGCGGCTTTTGCGGCAGGCTTCTTCACGATTTCGGCCACTCTCAACGGACAAACAATGGTTCGGACGCTCGGGGCCGCCGCGCTCGGAGCGGCGCTCGGCTTCCTGCGGTGGAATTTCAATCCGGCGAAAATTTTCATGGGCGATGGCGGGGCAATGTTCCTGGGATTCCTGATGGCCGCGCTCGCGCTGAAGATCCGCCCAGAGGGCGCGGAATTTCCGGCCACCTGGCTCGTTCCCGTGCTGATCCTCGGCGTGCCGATCTTCGACACCACTCTCGTTTCCATCTCGCGCGCTCGCCGCGGGCTTCTGCCGTTCACCTCGCCGGGCAAGGACCACGCGGCGCATCGCCTTTCGAATCTCGGGTTGGGCCATCGCGGCGCGGTTCTTGCGATGTACTGCCTGGCAACATCATTCGGGCTCCTCGCGCTGATCGTTCCCTACGTTTCGCCCGGGACCGCTTACCTTTTGGCGGGAATTCTTTCCGTTGTCGGACTGCTCGCCATTCTGCTTCTTGAAAGCGCGCCATACGAGCGCCAGGTGAAGCTCGAAAAAACCACTTCCGCATCCTGAGGCCGATCCCCGTCGCCTCTATTGTTTCTTGCGCTGTGAAACGCCTGGCCCGCCTTGGTGCCCATGTCCCCGTAGGGTATGCTAGCTTGTCATCGTTCATGGGACACAAACGACTCGCATGAGCCGCCCTCTTGTCCGGCCCGCTATTTGCTTCCTTTTGGTGTTGTGCGCCATTCCTTTGGCCGCCGTCACTTCGGCGCCGCGCACGGACGTCCTGCTCCAGACGATGCAGCGCGAGCTGCAAAGAGCCAGTTCAGCGCTCGCCAAGTCCGATCCCGCGGCGTACTACCTCAGCTATGCCGTCACGGATTCAGACGGCTCTACGATCGCGGGCGCAAACGGGAGTTTGGTCGTATCGACGAGCTTCCACCAGCGGCAGGCGGACGTAATGATGCGCGTCGGCTCGGCCGCCCTCGACAACACTCACAGCCAGAGCCGTCCCTCCGGCATCAATTCGGGCCTGCTGCCATTGCGCGACGATCCCGATGCGATCGCGCGAGTCCTGTGGCAATTGACCGACAGCGAATACGAGCAGGCCTCCGGCGCTTTCTTGAAGGTAAAGACCGACCAAGCCGTTCAGTCGGTCGAAGAGGATAGATCGCCGGACTTTTCTCAGGAAGCGGCGCAGAACCGGTTCGACGAATCACCGGTCAAAGCTTCGCTGGACGCGAAGGCCTGGGAAGACCGCGTGCGGCGAATCTCGGCCGGCTTCCTGAAGTATCCGAACGTCTATACGTCGCTGGTCCTCTTCCAGGGCGGCGCCAGCCGCTCGTATCTCGCCACAAGCGAGGGCACGGCGCTCGAGCAGCCATCGGCGATCGTCCGCCTGGTGATCCAGGCTAATACGCGCGCCGATGACGGAATGGACCTCCAGCGCGTCGAGTCGTTTCAGGCGGCCTCGGCCGATCAATTGCCTTCCGAACGGGAGCTACTCGCGAAAGTGGACAAGATGGGCGCCGACTTGAAGGCGCTGCGCGCCGCCCCGGCCGCCGAACCGTATGCGGGTCCGGCGCTGCTCTCCGGCAGGGCCGCTGCGGTGTTTTTCCACGAAGTGCTCGGGCACAGGCTTGAAGGCCACCGGCAGCGCGACGACCGCGAAGGGCAGACGTTTACGAAGAAAGTGAATCAGCAGGTATTGCCCCCGTTCTTGACCGTCGTGGACGACCCGACGATGAAGGAATTGAACGGCGTGAAGCTGGCTGGCTCATACGATTTCGACGACGAGGGCGTTCCGGCCGCCCGCGTGGTCGCGGTCGAAAACGGCATCCTGAAGAATTTCCTGATGTCGCGGATGCCCATCACGAATTTCAGCCATTCCAACGGCCACGGGCGCCGGCAGCCCGGCCTGATGCCGACCGGACGCCAGGGAAACCTGATCGTGACATCCACGAACACAGTGAAGGATTCCGAACTGCGCCAGAAATTCATCGAGGAGATCAAGAAGCAGGGAAAACCCTACGGCCTGTACTTTGAAGACATCCAGGGTGGATTCACGCTGACCCAGCGGGCGCTGCCGCAGGCGTTCCAGGTGATTCCCGTCATGGTGTGGCGCGTGTATCCCGATGGCCGGCCCGACGAGCTCGTGCGGGGCGTGGACATTGTCGGCACGCCGCTGCTCTCGCTCAATACGATCGTCCTGACCGGCGACACGCTTCAGGTGTTCAATGGCGTGTGCGGCGCGGAGTCCGGGCAGGTGCCGGTCGCCGGCGCAGCTCCCGCGATGCTCTTTTCCGAAATCGAAGTGCAGAAGCGCGCGAAGGGTACGCAGCGGCCGCCGATTCTGCCGCCTCCGGGTTTCGATAATCCCGCATCGGCGGGAACCAAGCCATGAGCAAGTTTTTCGAAAGCGTATTGCGCATGCCGCGTCTGGCGGTTTCGTTGTTGGTTCTGTTCGCGTGCGCCGTCCCTGCGGTGGGCCAGCAGAAGCCGGCGAGCCCCGCATCCTCCGACCCGTTGCTCCAGGCCATGCGCGAAGAGCTCGATCGCTCCAAAGCGCAGCTCAAGATGGAAAACGTGCCCGCGCCTTACTACATCGAATACCACGTCTCGGATCTGGATGAGTATGACGCGGAGGCGGCGTTCGGGGCTCTGCGCGAGGATCAGCGCGGCCACGCGCGGTACTTGCGCGTGATCGTGCGCGTCGGGGACTACAAGCAGGACAGCTACTACGGGCCGGGAATCGGCGCCGCAAACTTTGCGACGGTGGACGACAACCCCACGGCGCTGCGCTGGCAATTGTGGATTGCGACAGACCAGGCGTACAAAGCCGCGAGCGAGGCGCTGGCAATGAAGAAGGCAGCCCTGCGCGAGTATAGTTCCGATCAGACTTTCGACGATTTCGCTCATGCCCCGCCAGTCGAGTCGATCGAACCGCTCGCGAAGCTCGATTTCGACCCGAAGCCGTGGAAGGAGTTGCTGCAGAAATCGACGGCTTTGTTCCGCACCGACCCGAAAGTTCAGTCCCTTTCGGCCTCGGTGCGCTTCCGCGCCGTGAATCAGTATCTGGTGAACAGCGAAGGAACCGTCACTCGTTCCGGCTACACCGTCTATTTTGTCAACGCCACCGGCTCGACGCAGGCCGCCGATGGCATGCGCCTCAGCCGCTCGCCCTATTTTACGGCTGCAAGCTTGAAGGAATTGCCCGCACCGGATGAGTTTTTGGCGGCCTGCGCGAAAATGATCCAGACGCTCAAGGATCTCCGCGAGGCCCCCGTGGTGGACGAAGATTACCGCGGCCCGGTCCTTTTCGCGCCCGATGCGGCGAGCGACATCTTCAATGGCATGGTTGGCCGCAACGTGCTGGGAATCAGGCCGAGACCGGGAGATTCCGCGCGGACCACCGGCGAGTTTGCCTCCAACTTTAAGAGCCGCGTCTTGCCCGCATTCCTGTCCGTGGAGGACGATCCCACGCTCAAGACTTTCGACGGGAAAACGCTGATCGGCAGCTACGATACGGATGACGAAGGCGTGCGCGCCGTGAAGGTTCCGTTGATTCAGGATGGCCAGCTCGTGAATTATCTCGTGGGCCGCCAGCCGATTCGCGATTTCCCGGAATCGAACGGCCACGGCCGCGCTTCACCGGGCCAATTCGCCTCCCCGAACATCGGGAATCTGATCGTGGAGTCGAAGCAGAGTCTTTCGCCCGCGGAACTCAAACAAAAGCTGATCGATCTCTGCCGCCAGGAAGGGAAAGCTTTCGGTTATTTCGTCGAGACGCTCGGCGGACCCGGCTACGAGCCGCGGTTACTCTACCGCGTGTATGAAAAGGACGGGCATCAGGAGCTCGTCCGCGGCGCGGTGTTCGATGAACTTGACGCGCGCGCCCTGCGCAATGATCTGGTCGCCGCGGGCAACGATCCGCTCGTCGGCAATCGCGAGGGAACGATCCCGACGACAGTCATCAGCCCCTCGATCTTGTTCGATGACCTCGAAGTGAAACGTACCGACGCGAAAAATGCCAAGCTGCCCGAATATCCCGCGCCGGACCTCTCGCCGTCCCGCTAGTGAATCGCCGCAATCGACCGCGACAGCCTGTTGTGAAGCCACGCGCCAAGCTAGCGCTTGGGGAATTGAACCCGAAACCCGAAGCGGGCCGCGATTGGGAGGCCGAGCTCGGGCACGCCCTGCACGGCGAAGAGGTACTTCTCGTTAAAGAGATTTTCCGCAGACGCAAAGACCTCGACTCCGGCACCGATCGAGCGCGACGCCATCGCGTCCAACACAAAGAAGCGATCCATGGGAGCCTGGTTGCTCGCATCATCGAATTGCATCCCGACCATGCGGCCTTCGAGCGATGCCGTGATGAGCCTGGGATTCGTATAGCGCGCCTGAAACGTCACCACGTTGTGCGGAATCTGCGCCACCCAGTTTCCGGCGAGCGTGGGCGTGATCGCGGGAGAACTGAGGACGGTCGCATCGACGTACTGATATCCGGCGATAAGTTGCGTGTGCGTGGTAATGTTTGCGACGCCGTCGATTTCGAATCCCGGAGCGCTCGTCCGGCCGAGATTCTGCCGCTGCTGCGTCGTCCCCGTGGATGCCAGAGGGCAGTTGGGAGTCGGCGTCGCCGGAGGTACCGCACACGGAACGTTCGAGACCGGATTGACCACCTCGTTGAAGAAGAAAGTCCCGCGCAGTTCGAGCCGCTGGTTCAGCCCTTTTACGTCGATGCCGGTTTCGCCGCCGGTGAGCCGCTCGGAGCGCAGGTCCGGATTGGAATCGGTCGTAACGGTCCCTTGGCGGAATGAGCGGTAGAGTTCATTTAGCGTCGGCGCGCGGAACGCGCGATAGACGGAAGCGGACCAGGAAATGTGGGGATTCCACTCGTGGATCAAGGTCGCGCGGGGGCTGAAAGCATCGTAGCTGCGATCGGCATATTGCGTCAGCGGCGGGTTGCACGGCGAAGGCGAAGAAGTCGGAACGCACGCCAGGAACGCGTCGAAGTTGCGCCAGTTGTCGAAGCGCGCGCTGAGGCTCAGCATCCATCGCGGCGCGATCTGAATCATGTCCTCGCCGAAGACGCCGATCGTCCGCTGGTGTCCGCCCGAGAATGTATTCTTCGTGGCCTTTCCGCTAACTCCTGAAAACAAGTTCTCGTTGCTGTGTCCAATTTCCTCGTGCTCGTCGAATCCCGCCACCAGCGTCTGGCGCTTTCCCAGGTTGCGCGTCCACACAGCGGAACCCCCGACTCCTTGAGCGGGAACCGCCTGTTGGTCCGTGAGAATTTCTTTGTTCCGGCCCGTAAGCACCGACGAGAACGTCTGGTGATATGTCTCCGCCTCGCCGTAAAAGCGCAGCGTGAGCGCGCCGATTTCGCCGAGCTGCAGATTCGCTCCCAGCGCTCCCTGCGCGAGCCGGATGCCGTTGTTCTGCTTGGGAGTTCCGTTTTTGCGCGTGTCGTCGAGATACCAGCCGCGCGCGAAAATTTCGCTCTGTTGTCCAATCTTGCGCCCGATCATCCAATCCGCGGAGCCGTGCTGCGAACCGGCCCGCGTGTCCACGCTTCCTCGATCGGCCTCAGGCACGAGCACGTATCCATCCGTGTGAAACAGCTCGCCGCCGAATGTGGACTCCCATTTCCCGGCCTGCCCTCCCGCCCATAGCGAAAAGTCGGGCGTGTTCTGGTTTCCGTAGGAAGTCTCGAGCGAAATCCCAGCCGGATGAGCGGGACGCGTCAGGAATTGAACGACGCCGCCCAGCGCGGAGCTCCCGTAGAGACTCGATGCGCCCTCCTGCGCCACTTCGATGCTCGACACCGATTCTGTCGGCACGCGATCCCAATACACCCACGAGCCGAATGGATCGGTCAGCGGAATGCCGTCTTCGAGCACGACCGCGCGGCTCGTTCCACTCCCGCTTCCGAGTCCGCGCAGGGACAGTCCCATCGTTGTGGGATTTGCGATTCGGCTGCTCGAGCGGCGAAACAGGCTGAACCCCGGCACCTGCCGCAATGAATCATCGAGTGTGAGGGCCGGCGTCGCCTCCAGGTCGTCGCGGGTCAGCTGAATGTCGCTGAGTGGAGTTTCATTCAGGCGAGTCGGCGCGCGCGCCGCCGTCACGACGACTTTTTGCGAGACTACGGATGGCTGAAGGACGACGTCGATTCGTACCGGCGCGCTCCCGGAAGCAGTCCACGTCTGCTGCACGCGCTGAAATCCGTCGGCGCTGATGGCGATTGTACCGGTCGTTTCCGGCACGCCGTCGAATGCGTAGGCGCCCGACGCGTCGGTGGTCTTCTGAGACGAATACGACTTCGCGTGCAGCTCGACCTGCGCGCCTGGCACCACGGCGTTCGTCGCGTCGCGCACCACGCCTTCGACCCGCGTTCCCTGTGCGAGCGCGAACGGCGCTCCGGCAAGTACCAGTAAGATCCATGTGGCAAGAAACCGCCCTATCGTTCCAAGCGCCCTTGTGTTGGAGGTAGAAATTGTGATCATTGACCCGGTCAGGTGACGCTGTGGACGTCCTGTTGAGCGCATGACATAGCCGGTCATGGCGGCGCAACATCTATTCAGTTCAGTATGGTGCGGGAACAAGGATCGCTCTGATTTGCGCAACTCTGCTTTCTAGTTATCTGTGGCGCTGCAACATGACGTATGAATTCGACGGCTTAGGTCATCATCGCGTTTCTAAACTTAGTCCGGCATTTTTCAGAAATCTGTGACCCTGATCACAGGAATGCGAGTCCAAACTCGTTGTCCGGAAACGCAAGAACCGGGCCTCGGCAAGCCTCACGGGTCCCAGAGAGCCCCGGAAGCGGCGTTCCACTTCCGCGCACTAGGGCAACTAACTCGCTGGCAAAATGGGAGTTGCCTGGCCGAGGCGGTTGCGATACACTCAGGGGTATCGCGTACCGGCGTTTCGCGCGAAGGGGTAAGTTTCGCCCTTATAACGGAGGAACCACCATGGAATGGACCACACCGCAGCACGAAGAAATCTGCCTGAGCTGCGAAGTTAGCTCGTACGCGAACGCCGAACTCTAGTTTTAAATGCGTGTTAAGGTCCTCGGCTCGGCCGCGGGCGGCGGTTTCCCGCAGTGGAATTGCGGGTGCTCAAACTGCAGCCGCTTCCGCCGGGGTCTATTGAAAGGCCGGGCCCGCACGCAAGCCCAGGTCGCCGTTTCGCCCGCTCCGTCCGCCTGGTTCCTCCTCAACGCTTCCCCTGATCTCCGGCAGCAGCTTTCTCAAGATCCTGATTTCGCCCCGGCTCCTGACACGCGTGGCACTCCAATCGTTGGCATTATCCTCATGAGCGCCGACGTCGATTGCGTGATGGGACTCCTCCACCTTCGCGAGTTCCAGCCGCTGCACATCTACGCGACCTCCTCCGTCCTGCGCGTACTCACCGAGGAGAACACTCTCTTCCGCGCTCTCGATCGCTCGGTCCCGCCGGTTCGCTGGGAGGCCCTGCCTCTCGATCGCCCGATACCGATCTTTCAGCAGAATGCGGCGGGAGGGACAGTCTGCCTCACCTGCAAGGCCGTCCCGCTCGGCGGCGGATACCCGGACTACGTGAGCGACGCCCTGCGAAAGAGCTTGCCGGGAGAAGAAGCCGTGATCGGTCTCGAGCTCGTGCAGAACGACAAGCGATTCTTCTACGCCCCGAGCCTTCCACCTCACGGAGAGAATTGGAAATGCTGCGTGACGGGGAGTAATCTCGCTCTTCTCGACGGCACGTTCTGGACGGACAACGAGCTGATCGACGTCCGGGGCAGCGGCAAGACCGCGCGGGAAATCGGCCACGCGCCGCTTTCGGGCGCCGATGGGCTGCTCGAACGATTGAAGGGCGCTCGCAACGTGCGCCGCGTTCTGATCCATCTCAATAATACGAATCCCGCGCTCGATGAAGAGAGCGCGGCAAGCCGCGCGTTGCGCGATGCGGGCTGGGAAGTCGCCTACGACGGAATGGAGTTTCAACTGTGACCAATTCGAATGCGCTGCTGCCGGAAGCGGAGTTCGTGGCGCAATTTCACGCCATCGGCAAAGAACGCTATCACCACAAGCATCCGTTCCACCTGCTGATGCACGAGGGAAAACTCACGCGCGGACAGCTTCAGGCCTGGGCGCTCAATCGCTACGCCTATCAGAGCCGCATCCCGATCAAGGACGCCGCGATTCTCGCGCGCAGCGAGGATCCCGCATTTCGGCTGGCGTGGCGCAAGCGGATCATCGACCACGATGGCGACGGCACGCGGCCGGGCGGCATCGAGAAATGGCTGAAGCTCGTTGAGGCGACGGGTCTTTCGCGCGACCAGGCCATTCGCGGCGAAGGAATCCTTCCCGCCACGCGCTACGCCGTCGATGCGTACGTGGAATTCGTCCGCTCGCGCACGCATCTCGAAGCGGTCGCCTCGTCGCTCACCGAGCTTTTCTCGAAGGATTTGATCACGCTGCGCGTGGACCGCTTGCGCGAGCACTATCCATGGCTCTCGAGCGGCCTCGACTATTTTCAGGGGCGCATGACGCAGGCGCCCGAAGACGCCACGTTCGCGCTCGCCTGGGTGGTGAAGCACGCGCGGACGCGCGAGCAGCAGGAGCTGGCGCTCGCCGCCCTGCGCGCCAAGTGCGATATTCTCTGGGCCATGCTGGACGCGCTCTATTATTCGTACGTCACGCCGGGCTGGCCGCCGCCGGGAGCGTTTCAGCCGGCCGCGAAGGATTCTTGATGACGCCCTCCCCCGACAGCCGCCCGCGTCTCGTTCCCGGCTGCCGCCTGAATGAGAAGACGCAGCCTTCCCGCGTCCTGCTGATGCCCGAGCGCGCGCTGCGGCTGAGTGGGCCAAGCCTCGAAATCGTGGAGCGCTGCGACGGACAGCGCACCGTTCGCCAGATTATTTCGGAATTGCAGGCGCTCTACTCGAAGGCCGAGCCCCAGAAAGTGGAACAGGATATTCTCGGATATCTCGAGCGCTTGCAGGAACAGCGCGCACTCGATTTCGAATGAGAGCGCCAGCGGCGAGAAGCTTTCTGAGAAATGGCTGATCCGGAAGGGCAGGGCTTAAGCCCTGCCGTCAGGCTCCGGGACTTCAGGGGTTTTAACCCCTGAAGTCGGGCGAAGCATTTATTGCGATAGGTTGTAGAAGCAGCGCTCCGGGCGGCGTCTTCGGGAAAATGCCCGAACATACGATTCGCAATGACCACTCCAATTCCAACCCCGCTTGCCCTCGTCGCCGAGCTAACCCACCGCTGCCCGCTCCATTGCGTCTATTGCTCGAATCCGCTGGAATTGACGCCGCGAGGCCGCGAGCTGCCGGCGGACGTTTGGGCGCGCGTCTTGCGCGAGGCCGCCGATCTCGGCGTCCTCCAGGTGGATTTCACGGGAGGCGAGCCGCTCGCCCGCCCGGACTTCACCGAGCTTGTCCGCGCCGCGCGCGGCGCCGGCCTTTACGCCAGCCTGATCACGTCCGGCCTTCCGCTCGATGAAAAGCGTCTCGAGGAAATCGTCGGCGCGGGAATCGATCACATCCAGTTGAGCTTTCAGGGCGCGCGGGAGGAGGTCGCCGCCGAAATTTCCGGCACGCGCACCCACGCACAGAAGCTTCGCGTCGCGGGATGGGTGAAGCGCCACCGCGTCGCGCTCACGCTGAATTTCGTGATCCACCGCCAGAATCTCGACCAGCTCGAAGACATGCTGGCCCTGACGGAAGAGATCGGCCCCGGCCGCGTGGAGTTCGCGCACGTGCAGTATTACGGCTGGGCATTCGAGAATCTCAAGCGTCTCCTGCCAACGCGGGAGCAGCTCGACCGCTCGCTTGAGATCATCAAGCAGGCGGAGGCGCGGCTGCGCGGGCGGATTCGCGTTGAATATGTCGTCCCGGATTACTACGCGAAATACCCCAAGGCCTGCATGGGCGGCTGGGGACGAAAAGTGCTGCTCGTCAAGCCCGATGGCGACGTGCTGCCGTGCCACGCCGCGAACGTCCTGCCCGGCATGAAGTTTGAGAACGTGACAGCGCGGCCGCTCCGCCAAATTTGGGAAGAATCGGACGCGTTCCGGAAATTCCGCGGCGAGGATTGGATGCCGGAGCCTTGCCGGAGCTGCGATCGCCGAGCGCAGGATTTCGGCGGCTGCCGCTGCCAGGCGTTTCTGCTCGCGAAAGATGCGGCGGCCACCGACCCGGTCTGCTCGCTTTCGCCGCAGCGGAAAATCGTGGACGCGATCGTCGCCGAGCTCAACGCGCCCGGTCCGCCGGTCCGCGAGCCAAGCGACCAGTGGCTCTACCGGCCCAACCCCGCGTGAGTGTTGCGCGGCGCGTGGCACGGTCCTAATTTGACTGCGGTTTTTAGGGGGTCAGGGCTTCAGCCCTGACATAGCAGCAGAGAAACAACGGGGCTTTCGCGGTTTGTGCGTCCCGGTGGTTTTTACCGGGAAGCCCCTGAGGAAAATGTCTCCGGTTTCTTGCGGTCAAATTAGGACACCATCCGACACGAGTTGGGCTTCGAAGGTTGGCTGGTTCAGCAGTATGCTATCTTCGCAGATGGGGAGTCCGTTCTCTTGAGGAGGGCTGAATGGCATCGGCGCCGCTTCGCCGCACCGATCGCGTCTCGCTGACTCTTTTGCTCGAAGCTTCCGGCACCGACGCCAGGGGCCAGGAATTCAAGGAGCCCGCTCGCACGTTGCTGGTCAATCGCGGCGGCGCCGTGATTGTCTTCCCGCGAGAGCTCGCAACCGACCAGCGAATTTTCATCCAGCGGAGGGCCGCCAACGAGTCGCACCGCCGCGCCGAGGTGCGCGTCGTCGGCGAATTCGGCAGCCAGAAGGACGGCCACCTATACGGCGTCGAGATCATCGACCCCGAGGTCGATCTCTGGGGAGTGGAATTCCCTGCGATTGCAGACTCGCCGGAAGCCGTGGCGCGGATGCTTCTTGAGTGCAACTACTGCCGCGGTCGCGAAGTGGTCCACCTCAACGAAATGGAGCTCCGCGCGTTCGAAACCAACCGCGGCATCGCGCGCCATTGCAAGACGTGCGGCGTGCCCAGCATCTGGACGCAGGCGGCGCACGAGGACGAACAAAAGCTCAAGGCGCGCTCCGCCCGCAGCCGCCGTGCGGCTGATTCTCTAGGAGCCGTGCCGGACACGGGCGAGCAGCGCGAACGCCAGCGGATGCGCCTGAAGACGCGGCTCACGGCGTGCATCCGCCAGCCCGGCGCGGATGACGAGCTGGCCGTGTGTGAGGATATTTCCCCGGTCGGCATGTGCTTCCGCAGCAAGCGCCGCTACCCCGCCGATAGCTCGATCGACGTGGCGGTGCCGTACTCGCCAGACGCAGCCAATATTTTTCTTCCGGCGCGCATCGTGTATTCCGAAGAGTTGCCGAAAGCAGGATTGTTCCGCCACGGCACCGAGTACCGCCGCGTCGGCGCCCGCTCCCTGTAACAACCTCGCTCGCGCCCAAACCAAGCCGAAATCTGTCCCCGAGTACCCTCGAAAAGTGTGTCGACCTGAGTGCGTCACTTTTCTTTGTTTTCAATGACTTAGATGTCGCATTACCTGGCAGGGTGTGTCGACCTAAATAGCGTCGTGACTCGCCTGCCCGCCGGAGTCCGGAGGGCGAAGGAGGGTGATTGGTGACTCGTAACTCGTTCAGAAAAAGGCCGAAGCCGCAGGGAAGTGTAGCGCGCGTGAGGGGTCGCTCGTCCCGCTGGTTCATCCGGGGCGACAACTGCGCGCCTAGTTCGGTCTCTTGAACCATGGCTCCACGCTAGCAGAGGGGAAGCGGCTGTCAAGCGTGCGTCCCTGTGGACTCTTCTGGAAGCGCGATGCTGGACACCAGAGGCTGAGTGCTAGAAGCCGAAAACCTCGCCACTCTTTAGGGCGCAGAGAGTGAATCTCCAGCCCGGCTGTGGGTCAGTCGTCGAATTTTACCATGTCGGTGAGTTCGTCAATCAATCCCCGCCTTTTTGACTGCGTTCCGTTCCCCTTCTTTACGCTACGAAGTAAGATGGGGATGTTGCGCCGCAATTCAGCGATGTATCGTTGCTGGTGCTGCAATCTGAGCAATTGCATGTCAGTGAGAAACGACCGAAGCGCCCGGGCATCCGTTGGGCGTTTGAGACGGGTCAGTTTTTGTACGTCCTTCTTGATTCCGTCGGAGTAACGGACAACGTCTACCAGAAGCGCTATGATTCTGCCTCTTAATTCAGGGTTCGTGGTGGGGCAGACATGATCGAAAGTTTTGGATAGGCTGCGCGACAAT
>DATNIN010000027.1:0-30205 GCA_035604415.1 Candidatus Acidiferrales bacterium | reverse complement strand
CAGGAGGACGACCACCTTATTGTGCGTCGAGGCTGGGGCGCGGCTTTTCACGTCTGAACTGCCTTTTCGGGGAGGATGTTGCTATATCCCCGCAGACTATGTTATCTTCGTCAACGGTTTTGTCAACTTATTGCTGCTTAAAGGGTTAGCAGCGGAGTCCCATCGATAGACAGCAAAAGACAGATACTAAGATCGGCCTCCGTTGTAGCCTTCGTCACTGTTATCAGCCGGATTTGCGGATACTTACGCGATCAACGAGTGGCTCTCCTTCTCGGGACTTCGCCCGCCGCCGACTCCTTCGTCCTAGCGTTTCGGATACCCAACCTGTTGCGTCGCATGACGGGGGAGGGGTCGCTCGGTGCGTCGTTCATTCCCGTGTTCACGGGATATCTGCGCAACAATCCTCGCCGGGAAGCCTGGGCGTTTGCTCAGAAGATGTTTTGGGACATGGCTGTCCTTCTCGCCGTCGTGACGGCTCTCGGCGTCGTGTTCTCGAAACAGGTGATCGGCATCTACGCGATTCTCGGCGGCAACCACGTCGCGTGGGACCTGGCAATTTATTTGAATCGGATCATCTTCCCGGCAATTTTTTTCATCGCGCTTGCGGGAGTGGCGACCGCTATCCTGCACAGCTTCCGTGTGTTTGCACTCCCGGCCGCGACGCCGATATTCTTCAACCTCGCACTCATCGCATGTTCGTTCGGCGTGGCATACCGGCCGATTCTCCGCTGGGCGCCTTCGGCTTACCAGAGCCCAGGTGTGGCTCTGGCCGTGGGCGTTCTGATAGGCGGCGTCGTGCAGTTGGCGATGCAGATTCCCGCGCTCGTCCGCCGAGGAATGAGCTTCAAGCCCGAGCTTTCTCTGTCGAATCCTGGCATCCAGAAAATCGCCCGGCTGACGGGTCCGGCCTTCTTCGGTATGGGTGTCTATCAGGTCAATCTCTTCGTGGACACGATTTTCGCTGCGGCGCCCCAGATGCCCTCCGGCAGCATCACCTCGCTCTATGTGGCGGACCGCGTGATGCAACTGGTCCTCGGAAGTTACGCCATTGCCATGTCCACCGCTCTCCTGCCGACCATGTCCCAACAACTGGCGGAGGGCAAACGCGACGAAATGAAGCAGACGTTCGGCTTTTCGCTGCGGATCGTCTCGTTCATCACGATTCCGGCGGCCGTGGGGCTGATTCTGCTGCGCCGTCCGATCATTCAGGTTCTTTTTCAGCACGGGCAATTCGCCGCGGAGTCCACGTCGCTGACGGCCCACGCGCTGCTCTATTATTCGCTCGGCCTGCCGGCGTTTGCGGCGATCAAGCTGATCACGCCGATGTACTACTCGACGCAGGACACGATGACGCCCGCTCGCGTGGGAGCTTACGCGCTGGGCATGAATATCGCGCTGAACGCGGTGTTTCTTATCTTCTTCGTCCGCACGCTTTCGAACGGAGGCCCGGCGCTGGCGAGTTCGCTCGCCGCCTATTTCAATTTCGGGGCTCTGTTTCTCCTCTTCCGCAAACGCTACGGGCGGATGGGAGCGCGCGCGCTGGCAGGATCGCTCGGCAAGATCGGAGTTTGTGCCGCAGCGATGGCAGCAGCGTCGTACGGAGCCGTTCGATTTTCTCATCTCGCAGTCGCACAACATCTGCTCGCCCAAGCCGGGATGCTGGCCGCGATCATTCTCGGATCGGCAGCGGTGTATTTCGGCCTTGCGTGGCTGCTGCGGTGTGAAGAGCTGTCCGAGTTTTTTCTGTTGCTCCGACGGGGCGAGCCGGCAGCGGCAACCGTCGCCGAAACAGGAGGCTAGCAGCTTGCCGGAGGACTGCGGCGCGGCGTACGCACAGGCCGGTCGCGGGAAACGAAGCCGAGGACCAGGAAATTGGAAGCTGAGATTCGCACATTTCTGAACTGCCTGCGGGTCGAAAAAGGCCTGGCGGACAATACGGTCCACGCGTATCGCCGCGACATCGCCAAGTTCGCGGTATTCGCGGGCGCGCGCAAGCTCACTACGAAGGAAGTGCGGCGCGGCGACATCGTCGACTTTCTCGGCTCGTTGTACCGCAGGGGCCTCGACAGCCGCTCGGTTGCGCGGCATCTCGTCACCGTCCGCAATTTCTTCCGCTTCGCGCTCATCGAGGGATACATCGACGACGATCCCGCCGCCACGATCGAATCGCCGAAGTTCCGCCAGAGCCTGCCGGACTTCCTGAGCCTCGAAGAGGTCGATCGACTCCTTCGGCAGCCCGACACGAAATCGACTCTCGGCTTGCGCGATCGCGCCATGATTGAGCTGCTGTATTCCTGCGGGCTGCGAGTCTCTGAACTTTGCGGTTTGAGCGTTTCAGACTTGGAGACGGAAGCCGGCTGTCTGCGGTGCATCGGCAAAGGCGACAAGGAGCGGCTCGTTCCTGTGGGACGGCAGGCGATCGAAGCGGTTCGGGAGTATCTCCGCGCGAGCCGGCCAAAGCTGCTGCGCGAGGGTTCGTCGCCGGACCTTTTTCTGAATCAAAGGGGCCGCAAGATGGACCGCATCACATTCTGGAAGACGCTCGCAGGCTACGGCCGCAAGGCGGGGCTCAGAAAGGCTCTCACGCCGCACATGCTCCGCCACAGCTTTGCAACGCACTTGCTCGATCGCGGGGCCGATCTCCGCTCCGTGCAGATGATGCTGGGCCATTCGGACATCTCGACGACGCAGATTTACACGCACGTGGTCGAGGAGCGGCTCAAGCAGGTGTACAAGGCGCATCACCCGCGCGCCTGAAATAATTTGCGGGGCCAGGCGAATAGGAGCACCACCGCATGCCCGATTACATGTACTTGCTGGAAAGCAGACTCTCTCCCGAGCAACGAGCGGCGCTCGAACGCGTCCAGGAACTGTCGCGCTCGCAGGACGTTAACGTGTACCTCACGGGAGGTGCCATCCGCGATCTTATCTCCGGCCAGCCGATCCGCGACCTCGATTTCACGGTCGAAGGCAATCCGGTTCGCATGGTGCGGGAGCTTGAAAAAGGCGGCGCCCGCGTCACGTGGGAAAGCGAGAAGCTGCGCCACTACGAGATGATCTTCGCGGGCGACGCGGACGGCTCGATTTCCGCGGCCCGCGATGATGTGTACGAACGCCCCGGCGCAAAGCCCGAGTACCGTTTCGCCGGCATCATGGAAGACCTGCGCCGGCGCGATTTTTCGATCAACGCCATCGCCATCTCGCTCAACACGCAATCGCGCGGACTTCTTCTCGATCCCACCAACGGCCTGGCGGACCTCGAGCGGCAGGAGGTGCGCGCGCTTTCGATTCACGCGTTTACGAACCAGCCCGTGCGGCTCCTTCGCATCCTGCGCTATTGCGCCCGGATGGGATGCAAGATGGAATCGCGCACGCAGGAATGGTTCGAGCTCGCGATGGAGCGCGGCCTCCAGCAAAATATCGAGGGCGCCGACGCCGGCCATGAGGTTCGCGCGCTCGCGCGCGACGACAATCCAACCGCCACGCTCAAGCAGTGGGAAGCGCGTGAACTTCTCGCCGTGCTGCACCCCAAGCTCCAGCGCCGCAAGCCGGACTACGACCGCCTCAACAAATTAGCCCGTGTGCGCGGCAATTTTCTCGCTGCGGGGATACGTCCCCGCGTGCCGGTGGCCGTGACGCGCTACATCTTCGGCAAGCTAAAGGCCCGCGAGGCCGCTGCGGCTTTGCGACATTTGGAGTTTCGCACCGCCGAAGTGGACGCGATCGCGCATCTTGTTCCTGAAGCCCAGAAAATCGTCAAAATCCTCCGCAGCCGCAAGACGAATTCGGCTCGGGACGCCTATTTCTATCTGGCTTCGGTGC
Organism: Candidatus Acidiferrales bacterium; assembly: GCA_035604415.1. Lineage (GTDB taxonomy): Bacteria > Acidobacteriota > Terriglobia > Acidiferrales > UBA7541 > Palsa-295. The sequence continues at coordinate 26,383 of DATNIN010000027.1, read as the reverse complement.
CTCCCGAGATGCTCGTTTTCATCGAAGTGGAGCTGCCCAATCCGCGCGCCGTCTCGAAAATTCGCAATTACGTCCAGAAATGGCGGCCGATGCGTCTCGCGCTGCCCGTGGCGGAACTCGACGCGCTGGGCGTAGCGCGCGGCCCGAAGTTCGACAAAATTCTGGAACAGATTTTCGAGATGCAGCTCCGCGGCAAGGCTCGCTCCCCGGAGGACCGGACGAAGGCGCTTCGTTCCCTTGCTGGAATCAAGGAAGAGCCGAAGAAAAAAGAGGAGAAGGTAAAGAAGAAGCACAAGGAAACGGAAACCGCTGCTCCACCCGCGCCCGAGGCCAAGCAGGGCGCCAAGCCACCGCGCCCAGCCGTTCCGGCGCAGACGCCTCCGCCGGCAAAGCCCGAGGCAAAGCCGGGCCGTGCGGCCGCCGCTGCCATCGGCGCAAGAGCGCAGGCCAAGCATGAAAAGTCAGCCGCCGCACACCGGGCGGCCCAGCAGCACACGCGGACCGCGCCCTCCAAATCGAAGGCGCGGCCGGCAAAAAAGTCCCGCGGCAGATAGCCGGCCCTTCGGGGCACGCTCGCAACTGCCGCTCCCATGATCTTGAATCGCCAGCGACGCGTCCGGGTTCCCGTCAAAGACCTCGGGAAGTTTCTCGCGCGAGCGAGCCGGGTGCTGCGCCTGCCCCCCGGGTCGCTCACGGTCTGCCTGGTCACGGACGCGGAAATCGCTCGCTGGAATCGCGGCTACCGCGGCAAGCAAGGTCCCACCGACGTCCTCTCGTTTCCGGCCGTGGCAAAACCCAGCAGGGGCGCAACAAAACGGAAGTACGAGAGCTCCCTCAAGCGCCGGGGCGATTTCCCGGTTCCTCGTTCCTCCGCCTCTTATCTCGGCGACATCGCGATCGCCCCGGCGGTGGCCCGCCGCTATGCGCGCCGGTTCGACCGGACTTTTGACGAAGAGATGCGCATCCTGATCGTTCATGGCATGCTTCACCTGATGGGGTACGATCACGAAACGGACACCGGCCAGATGGACCGCCGCGAGCGCCGGGTTCGCCACCGACTGGGACTAGCCTGATCCATGGCGATTCTTCTCTATACGCTGGGTGTCCTCGTGCTGACGGCGGGGCTCGTCGTCGCCTCGTATCTGGATCGCATCTACCGCGAACTGGGCCGCGTTTCGACCGGGCGCGTCCACGAACACCTCGACGTATTCGAATCGGAGATCGAGCCGCGCCTGAAAATAGATCGCGGCCGCGCCGGGCTGGCGTTCAGCCTGCTCGCGCGGTTGTGGCTTGTGCTCGTCGCCACCCTCACGGCGCTCGGCATCGCTTACTTCGAGCCCGACAGGTGGCAAGCCGCGCTGCAAATTGTTTTGTTCCTCGGCACCGAAGTCGTGCTCGCCATGCAGCTCCTTCCGTTGCTCCTGCTTGCGGGCACCCGTGGCCGCTGGATATCGCCTTTCCTGCCTCCCGTGCGATTGATCGTCTGGCTGATGTGGCCGATTCTCGCGGTTTTGGAACTCGCGATTTCGGTGCTGCGGATTTCGGAAGAGGAGCAGAGCAAGCCCGTCAAGGAGCAGCAGGCGATCGAGGCGCTCGTCGATGCCGCGACGGAGGGAGGGATCATCGAGCAGGACGAAGCTCGGTTGATCGAGCAGGTGGTCGAATTCGGCGACAAGCGCGTGCGCGACGTGATGACGCCGCGGCCCGACGTCATCACCATCTCGGCCAAGGCCACGCTCGAGGAACTCCGCGAGCGGGTGGTGGAAACGAAGTTCTCGCGGCTGCCCGTCTATGAAAAATCGCTCGACGACATTGTGGGCATCGTCATGGCGCGCGACATGCTCGAAGTTCCCGACCGCGACGCCGGCCGCCGCACCGTGCGCGAACTCATGCGGCCCGCGCTGTTCATCCCCGAGATGAAATTCGGCTCCGAACTGCTGAAGGAGATGCAGCGCAAGAACCAGCAGATGGCGATCGTGATCGATGAATACGGATTGCTCGCCGGAGTCGTCACTGTGGAAGACCTGATCGAAGAGATCGTTGGCGAAATCGGAGAAGAAGACCGCCGGCCCGCGCCCGACGTGGTTCGCGAAAGCGGCGGCGCGATGGTCCTGCGGGGCAGCGTGCCGGTGGACAAAATCGGCGATCTTTTTGGCGTGCAGCTCGAAGCCGCCAAGCAACACTCGGACGCGACGACCGTCGCCGGGCTGCTGAACGGCGTTGCCGGCCACGTTCCCAAGACGGGCGAGCTGGTTGAATTCGACGGCTTGCGATTCGAGGTTCTGGAAGCCAACCAGCGCAAGGTCCTGCGCGTGCGTGTGCGCCGCACTATGGCGGATTCTGCCTCTTCGGCGCGCAGCGTTTGACGCCCTGCCGACGGTGTTTAGTGCGAGAACTGACGCCTAGCCCGACACTCCGCGCAAGCGGGCGACCTCTTCGCGAAGTTCGCGCAACTCCTTCTGCAAGTCAGGCAAACGGTTGAAGACAGCGACCGACTTTCGCCACGCGAGATTGTCCATCGCCGGGTAGCCGGAATAGATCGCGCCGGGAGGTACGTCCGAGGGGATTCCGCTCTTGGCCGTGACCGTGGCGCCATCGCCGATGGTGAGGTGCCCGGCCGCGCCAACGCCTCCTGCGAGAATGCAGCGATTCCCCACGTGCGTCGTGCCGGCAAGTCCCACCTGGCCGCAAAGCAGAGTGTCCTCGCCGACCTTGCAGGCGTGGCCGACCTGCACGAGATTGTCGATCTTCGTGCCGCGGCCGATGTGTGTTTCGCCGACCGTGGCGCGGTCGATAACGCTCTGCGCTTGAATCTCGACATCGTCTTCGATCACGGCGATTCCTGCCTGGCGCATCTTGTGCCAGCGGCCGCTCGCTTCGCGCGCGAAGCCGAAGCCGTCGCTGCCGACGACGACTCCGTTCTGAAGCAGCACGCGATTGCCGATACGGCAGTCTTCGCGCACGCATGCGTGCGCGTGGGCAAAGAAATCGTCGCCAATGTGCGCGCCGCGATAGATGGAGACAAAGCTGTGCAGCACGGCGTTCGCGCCGATTTCGACATCTTCGTCAACGAAACAATAGGGGCCGATGTGAGCGTTTGCGCCAATCTTCACGGATTTTGCGACTACGGTCGTAGCATGCACGCCGGGCGCGTAGCGTGGCGACGGATGAAACAGCTCGATTGCCCGCGCGAAATCAAGATAGGGATTCGCCGAGCGCAGTGCGGCGATGCGCGGGCGGTCCTCATTAGGCGCGATCAGGATCGCCGAAGCGCGTGTCGTCTCGAGCGCCGGGCGGTATTTGCGGTTGACGAGAAACGTCAGCTCGCCGGATTGCGCCTCCTCGATCCCGGCGACACCTGTGATTTCGAGTTTCTCATCGCCCTCGACGGCGCAGCCGAGTGCTTTGGCGATTTCTCCCAATTTCATGACGGTCTCCTCGTGGCGGATGGATGGACAAGCTGCAAGTTAACAGTAGAAAGTTGAAAGTTCAAAGGAAACGGCGTGGGCCGGTGGGTTGGTTTCCGATCGGCGCGTTTATCAGGACCTGCTGGGTTTATACTCCGGACCAACATAGCGCCCACAAGTTCGGCCCAACGAAAGAGCACGGTCGGCGGCTGGTCCGGCACCGACGGGAGGATCACCTTGCACGACTGGAGAAATTCTGTAAAAGGGGTCCTTATAGGTACAGTAGTGGGAATCGCGTTCGGACTCGGGGGATTCCTCTTCGCGGAGATTCCCGGGACTCATGCAATGGGCCCAGTAATGTTCTTTCTTGTCCCGTTCGCCGCCGGATTCGCCATCGCGACGGTCACCCACGGAGCGCAGCGGATATCCGCAGCAGCGCTTCTTGCAATGCTTGGTTCACTCGGCGTGTTGATCGCTACACACATGGAGACTCCGCTATGCGCGGTGCTCGCGCTCCCTTTCCTGTTCGTCGGCCTCATGGTCGGTGTGGCACTCGCGTACCTGTTTCAGAGCATCGCCAAGCTTAAGGGCAGCGGGGACACGATGAAATCGATTGTCTTTTTGTCGGTGCCGCTCCTCGTGTTTGCGGGCCATCGAGTTGAATTGTCTACTCTCACTCACCCTCGCCAGGAAGCCGTTACGTCGTCCATCTGGATTGCGGCAGAACCCGACCGAGTTTGGGCCGATCTTCAGTCGTTCGACAGCCTAACAGGTGAAAAGCCTGTCTTGATGTATATCGGGCTCCCCATACCCGTCCGGTGCACAATGCAAGGAAGCGGCCAAGGGGCAAAGCGGACTTGCTATTTTGACCGCGGCTATATCGAAGAAACTGTCACTGAATGGCTACCGCCGAGCCGGATGCGCTTGGCGATCGACCGCACGAATATGCCGGGACGCCACTGGCTTGGGTTCGAAGATGCGGAATACGATTTGCGCGAGTACGCCGGCGGGACGGTCCTGACCCGCAAGACGACCGTCATCTCCAACCTATATCCCGCGTGGTATTGGCGGCGCTTTGAACGCTGGGGTGTCGCCAGCGAACACGAGTACATATTGGGCGACGTCGCACTCCGTTTGAAGAACTAGGCACGCGATAAGCCGGATTATCGGAAACTGCTCCCTTGCCCGCACGGCGGCATTTGAGTCGCACCCTTCTACTTACCCAGGAGCTGCCGGACGATGACGAGGCGCTGAATTTCGCTGGTGCCTTCGTCACTGTGCAAAGTTTGACGTCGGGGTAATGTTTCTCCGTCGGGCGGTCCGTAGTGAAACTTGAGCCGCCACACCTTCAAGAGTGGTGATTCAACCTTTAGCGCTTGTGCGTCTGCGCGTAGTCGATGGCGAATTGCTTGAGCGACGGACTCATCGCGCCCAGCGAAGTCGCTTCCTTTGCCGCGCGTTCGACGTCCCAATGATCCACCACCATCCGCTTGATGAACCACATCGTGGCCGCGCGGCCGCCGCCCGCACAGTGAATGAATGCCGGCTCGCTGCCCTTCGCGGTGATCGCGTCGAGAAACTTGTCCGCCGCCGCCGGATCGGGCGCGGCGCCATTGAAGGGGACGCTGTAGTAGCGAATGTCGGCGGCTTTCGCGGCAGCGGCCTCTGCTTCGAGGTCCGCGCCGGGCTCGCTGGCTTGCCGCAGATTGATGATCGATACAAAACCCATCTTCTTGATTTCGGGTACCACCTGGGCTTTGATCGCACCGGCGCAGGCGACCGTGGTCTCGATGCGATGGAAGTTGGTGATGCCGTCCACCGTCTCCGAGGTCACCTCCTGAGCACGAGCCGGTGCCGCTGCGATCCACGCGCTCGCGATCAAACCCGCGGCGATCAGAAATTGTGATTTCATGGCAGTCCTCCTCTGACGGATGCGACTATCCTACCTTGAGGGAGCAGACTTCGCGAATTTTCATCAGCGCTACTGCTTGCCGAGGAGCTGGCGGGCGATGACGAGGCGCTGCATTTCGCTGGTGCCCTCGCCGATGGTGCAGAGTTTTACGTCGCGGTAATACTTTTCAGCCGGGTAGTCCTTGGTGAAGCCGTAGCCACCGTGAATTTGCACGGCTTCGTTCGCCACGCGCACAGCAACTTCTCCGGCATAGAGCTTGGCCATGCTGGATTCGCGCGTGAAGCGCACGGCGTCGTCGCCCGCGGCGCCCGCAGCAATGGCGCGGTCGGCCAGCCATGCGGCGCGATAGGTCAGCAGGCGCGCGGCCTCGATCTGCGTGGCCATGTCGGCCAGCTTGAACTGGATGGCCTGAAAATCCGAAATCACTTTGCCGAACTGCTTTCTCTGTTTCGCGTAGCGCAGAGAGCATTCGTACGCCCCCTGCGCCATCCCCAGGCCAAGCGACGCGATCGAGATGCGGCCTCCGTCGAGGATTTGCAAGCTGTTGATGAATCCCTCACCTTCCGCGCCCAGGAGATTTTCAGCCGGGACGCGGCAATCGGTGAACACGACCTCGCTTGTGTCGCTGGCGCGCAGGCCGAGCTTGTTTTCTTTCTTGCCGGGGCGGAAGCCGGGAGTTCCCTTCTCGATGATGAACGCGGAGATGCCGTGGTGTTTTTTCGACGCGTCGGTGACGGCCATTGCGACGCAGATGTCAGCGTGGCGACCGTTGGTGACAAACGTCTTTGCGCCGTTGAGTACCCACGCGCCGTCTTTTCTTGTGGCTGCGGTGCGGGTGCCGCTGGCGTCAGACCCCGCCTCAGGCTCCGTGAGCGACCAGCAGCCGAGCTTCTTGCCCTGCGCCAGAGGAACGACGTACTTCATTCTTTGCGCTTCGGTGCCGAACTTGAAGATGTGATTCGTGCAGAGGGAATTGTGCGCGGCGACGATGATGCCGATCGAGCCATCCACGCGCGAGAGCTCCTCGATGATGATCGCGTATTCGAGGTAGCCCATTCCGGCACCGCCATGTTTTTCAGGGAATATGGCGCCCAGAAAGCCCATCCCGGCGAGCTTGGGAATGATTTCCGATGGAAACTGCGAGGCTTCGTCCCACTCCATCACGTGCGGCGCGATTTCGCCTTCGGCAAATTCGCGGACGGTGCGGCGAAGATGTTGCTGTTCGTCAGTGAGCGAGAATTCCACGATTCCTCGCGTAAGAACGCGTTTCTCGATGGCCCGTTCAAGTTATACCACGAGGGTTACGGGTCGAAAGGCAGCGCGGCGGTGGATGAGCTCAGATGAATACGGATGAACTGCCCCTTCCGCGCTGGCGGGGGCTATAGGGCTAAAGACGCGACGCCGGAGCGGCGTCCAACGGCGCGGAGGACGAGATCGGCGAGCGCGCGGATCAGGAGCGGCGAATCGTTGAGCGCGGGCATCATGTAAAAATCATGGATGCCGAGCGATTCGGCCTGTTCGCGCGCTTCGATATTGATCTCGTGCAGCGTCTCGATATGCTCGGTGAGGAAGGAAATGGGAATCACGAGCATGCGCTTGACGCCTTCGCCCGCCATTTTTTCGATGGTGCCGGTGAGGAACGGCTGTAGCCACTTTTGCGGGCCGACCCTGCTCTGGTAGCAGAGGACGTGCGGGTTCGGCCAGGCTCCGAGCTCCCGGATCAGGCGAACCGTCGCCTCGATGTGCTGCGGATACGGATCGCCTTTTTCCAACAGCGCCATCGGGAGACCGTGCGCGCTGAACACGAGGTGGACTTCCTCCGGGCGCGGAAGCTGTTTGAGGACGCTGTCGACCCGCTCCACAATCCCTGCGACGTAGTCCGGATGATCAAAAAAATGATCCACGAGCCGAACCGGCACCTGAGGCTTGTAGAGGCGATTCCACTCCTTCAGGCTGCTGCCCGTGGTTGCAAAGGAATGGTGCGGGTAGAGCGGCAAGAGGACGAGCTCGTCAAAGGGGGCGCTTTCAAGCTCCGCAATCGCGTCTTCGGTATTCGGATGCCAGTAGCGCATCGCCACAATCGTGCGAGCGGAGATGTGCGGGCGAAGCGCGGCTTCGAGCGCCCTCCCCTGCTGTTCCGTCAAGCGGCGAATCGGCGAACCACCTCCGATCTCGGCGTAGCGCAGGCGGACCTTTTTCGAGCGCGTCGTCGAGATCAGCTTTGCGAGCGGCTTGCGCGCAAGGAACGAGCCCGGAAAATTGATGATGTCCGGATCGCGGAACAGATTGTATAGAAACGGCTCCACGGCGGCCTGCGTGTCGGGACCGCCCAACTGGAACATGACGACGGCGATCTTCTTTGCGGCTGGCATGGCGGCGTCCACCAAAGATTAAGATGCCACAAGACAAGCGCCCCGCACCACTAAAACCGCGTTTCCGCTCGGGAGTATTCTTCGGCGAATCATCCGGCCGGTGCCATATTGACGCCTCCGGCGAATATGTCTACATTCTTACAGTGCCCGTCAAAAAAGTTCAGGTCGGCCAGGTTTGGAAGCAAACCGATAGCGGCGATTCCTTTCTAATCACCAAGATCTACAGCGAGGCGCTGACCACCTACGCTGTCCTGCGCAAGACGGGCGCCGAGGAGGAGGCGCCAATCCGCGTGAAGGTTCACCACACGCCTTCCTCGGCAGATCTCCCCGGATTCACGTTCGCCCAGCAGTCCGACGACTTCTAGCCCCCGGTCTCTTGAATTCACAGGCCGCGGTTCGCTGTTTGCGACGGCAGAGGTTTGCGTACACGATTCCGTGAAGGTGGTTTAGAATGGGTTCGCATGGCGTCCTCGAGTTCGTCCAACTTCGTACATCTGCATCTACACACGGATTACTCTCTTCTCGACGGCGCCTGCGAAATCGGCGAGCTGACCGCCGAAGCGGCGCGCCGCGGGATGCCGGCCGTTGCCGTGACGGATCACGGCAACCTTTTCGCCGCCGCGAATTTCTACCACCAGGCCACTACGCACGGCGTGAAGCCGATCATTGGCTGCGAAGTCTACGTCGCGCCGGATAACCACAAGAATCGCGGCGCCGAAGCCGAACGCTCGAATCACCTGGTCCTGCTGTGCGAAAACGACGAGGGCTACCGCAACCTCATTCAGCTCGTCTCGACGGGATACCTCGACGGTTTCTACTACAAGCCGCGCGTGGATCACGATCTGCTCGCACAGCACAGCAAAGGGCTGATTGCGCTCTCCGCGTGCCTGCGCGGTGAAGTGGCCGACGCGCTGGTTGCCGAAAAATACGATCAGGCGCGCGCGAACGCCTACCGCCTGCGCGACATCTTCGGCAAAGGAAGTTTCTTTCTCGAAGTGCAGGACCAGGGCCTCGAAATCGAGACTCGCATCAACCGCGATCTCGTCAGCCTGTCGCGCGAAACCGGCATCCCGCTCGTCGCCACGAACGACACGCACTACCTGACCAAGTCGGACGCTCACGCGCAGGAAGTCCTGATGTGCATTCAGACGGGCAAGACGATGAGCGACACTCAGCGGATGAAGTTCGCAACCGACCAGTTCTACTTCAAAACCGCCGAGGAAATGGCGCAGGTGTTCCGCGAGATTCCCGACGCCGTCTCGCGCACCGTCGCAATCGCCGAGCGCTGCAACGTGAAAATCCAGCGGGTAAGCAATCCGTTCCCCGAATTCAAGGTTCCCGAAGGCCATTCCACCGATTCCTATTTCGAGAAAGTCGTCCGCGAGGGCTTCGTTTCGCGCGCGCCGCTGCTCGAACGCCTTGCGAGAGAAAACCAGCTCCGCCATCCGCTCGCCGAGTACGAGCGCCGCCTTTCCGCCGAAATCGAGATGATCAAGAAGATGCGCTTCGCCGGCTACTTCCTGATCGTCTGGGATTTCATTCGCTACGCCCGAGCGCAGGGCGTGCCCGTCGGGCCCGGCCGCGGCTCCGCGGCGGGGAGCCTGGTCAGCTACGCGCTGCACATCACCGACGTAGATCCGCTGCAATACGACCTGCTCTTCGAGCGCTTCCTCAACCCGGAGCGCGTGTCCATGCCCGATATCGATATCGACTTCTGCATGCGCCGCCGCGGCGAAGTGATCGACTACGTCCGCCGTACCTACGGCGAGAAAAGCGTCGCGCAGATCATCACGTTCGGCACCATGGCAGCGAAAGCCGTCTTGAAGGACGCCGGACGCGCCCTCGACATGCCCTACGGCGAAGTGGACAAGATCGCGAAAATGATTCCCACGACGCTGAATATCGAACTCGAGGACGCCCTCAAGCAAACGCCTCAGCTCGAATCCTTACGAAAAACGGACGAGCGCGTGAAAGAGTTGGTCGAAGTGGCGCTGCGCCTCGAAGGCCTCGCGCGCCACGCCTCCACGCACGCCGCCGGAGTGGTGATCTCTCCGCAGCCGCTCACGGAAATCGTCCCTCTCTACAAATCAAGCAAGGATGAAATCACGACGCAGTACGACATGAACGCGCTCGAGCGCATCGGCCTTCTGAAAATGGATTTCCTCGGCCTGACGACGCTCACCGTGCTCGACGACGCCGTCCGGCTGATCCAGCAGAATCGCGGCGTCACCATCGATCTGCCCACGCTGCCGCTCGACGATGCTCCGACCTACGCCCTCTTCGCCCGCGGCGACACCACGGGCATCTTCCAATTTGAGTCGCACGGCATGCGCGACATCCTGAAACGCTATCAGCCAACGCGCCTCGAAGACCTCACCGCCCTCAACGCGCTCTACCGGCCCGGCCCGATTCAGGGCGGAATGATCGACGACTTTATCGGCCGCAAGCACGGGAAGAAGAAAGTCACTTACGATCTGCCGGAGCTGGAGGAGATTCTTTCCGAGACCTGGGGCGTGATCCTCTACCAGGAACAGGTGATGCAGATCGCGAACCGCCTGGCCGGCTTCTCTCTCGGCGATGCGGACCTGCTCCGCCGCGCCATGGGGAAGAAAAAGCCCGAGGAGATGGCCGCGCAGCGCGAGAAATTCCTCACCGGCTGCCACGCGCACAAGGTGCCGGCGAAGAAGGCCGAAAAAATCTTCGACCTGATGGCCGAGTTCGCGGGATACGGCTTCAACAAGTCCCACTCCTGCGCCTACGCCCTGCTCGCGTACCAGACGGCCTGGCTCAAGACGCATTATCCGGTCGAGTTCATGGCCGCGATGCTCACGTCGGAAACGGGCAACACCGAGAAGGTGGTGAAGTACATCAACGAGGCCCGCAGCATGGGCATCACCGTGCTCCCGCCGGACGTCAATTCGAGCGATCTCAATTTCACTCCGGTCGGCGATTCGATTCGCTTCGGCCTCGCGGCGATCAAGAATGTCGGCGAAAACACGGTAAAAGGAATCCTGCAAGCCCGCGAGGCGCTTGGCCGGTTCTCGAGCTTCTTTCAGTTCTGCGAGTCCGTTGACGCACGGCTGCTCAATAAGCGCGTTCTTGAAAGCCTGGTGCGCGCCGGAGCGCTCGACGGCCTCGGCGCCCATCGAGCGCAAATGATCGCCGTGATCGATCGCGCCATCGAGCGCGCGCAGAAATTGCAGCGCGCGAAGGAGACCGGCCAGCACGGATTGTTCGGCGGCGGCTCAAACGCCGCGGTTGCGCCGCCACCGGAAATACTGCCGGATGTCGAGGAGTGGGCCGAGCACGAGCTCCTTGCCGCCGAATATTCCACTCTCGGCTTTTTCATTTCCGGCCACCCGCTCGACAAGTACGCAGGCCGGCTGCGGGACCTGAAAGCCGTCGAACTTTCATCTCTGGAAGGCCGCCGGAACGGTGAGGAACTCGTCGTTGCGGGAATCATCGTCCAGTTGCGCCCGATGCGTTCTCGCCGCGGCTCGCGCTGGGCGATCCTGACGCTCCAGGACCGCACGGGCGTAAGCGAAGCGCTCGTTTTCCCCGAAGCGTTCCAGAAGCTCGAACCGATCCTGAAGGCTGCAACGCCGCTGCTCGTCAAAGGCCGGGTTGCCGTGGAGGACGTCGGGACTCGCGTGATCGTCTCCGATGCGCGCCTGCTCGACCAAGTCCGCGAACAACCAGCGGGCAACGGGGCCGGCATCTTGCGCGTGCGCGTGAATCGCAGTTCGATCGACACCGGAGTGATTGACCGGCTGCATGAGTTGTTTGCCAGCCACCCGGGCCGATGCCGCATCGCCTTCGAGCTCGTGCAAGACGACGGCACCGAGGCCACGATCGACGCGGGCAGCGCCGTGCAGGCCGACAACGAGCTGGTCGCGCGCGTCCGCGAAATCTGCGGCGCTGATTCTGTTGCGGTGGTGCAATGACGGACCCGAAGGAGAGGCGCAAGCTCGCCCGCGAACGTCTCCGCAGGCTTCGCGCCCTCGCCGAACAGCGCAAGCTGCTGGAGAAAGCAAAGGCCCCCGCCGCCAAAGCCGAAAAATCCGCGGCTGAAAAAGCTCCGCGAGTCAGCAACACCGCTTCGAACCAACTCGACCAGCAGCGACAGACCGCAATCAACGCGCTCGAACGCGATATCACTGAACTCGACCGCCTTGCCGACCCGAGCGACGCCACCTCCGACGACATCAGCCGCCTCCGCCGCGAAGTCGAGGAGCTGAAGCGCGATTTTTACTCGCACCTCGATTCCTGGCAGCGCCTACAGCTCGCGCGTCATCCTCAGCGCCCCTATACGGACGACTTCATCCGCTTGCTGTTTGAAAACTTCAGCGAGATTCACGGCGACCGGAATTTTGCCGACGATCGCGCCATGATCGCCGGCATGGCTCGCTTCCATGGCCGCCCGGTTCTGATCGTCGGAAACCAGAAGGGGCGCGACACCAAGCAGCGCCTGGCCCGCAACTTCGGCCAGGCCAAACCGGAGGGTTACCGCAAGGCGCTGCGTGCGATGCATCTGGCCGCAAAATTCGGGCGGCCGATTTTCGTCTTCGTGGATACGCAGGGGGCGTATCCCGGCATCGACGCCGAAGAGCGCGGCCAAGCCGAAGCCATCGCCCACAATATCCGCGAGATGTCGCGCTTGCCGGTTCCGATTGTCGTTGCGATCACCGGCGAGGGCGGATCGGGCGGCGCGCTGGCCATCGCCATCGGCGACCGCGTGCTGATGCTCGAGAATTCCGTTTATTCGGTGATCTCGCCGGAAGGCTGCGCTTCGATCGTCTGGCGCGATTCCACCAAAGCCGAAATCGCGGCGGAAGCCCTGAAGATCACTGCGTCCAATCTCCTGGAGCTTCAGCTCATCGATGAAATCGTTCCCGAGCCGGAAGGCGGTGCGCACACGGACCACGCCGCCGCAGCCAAATTCCTCGATTCCGCGCTCTCCCGCTTACTCGACGAACTCTCGCGGCTCTCCCCGGAGGAACTTCTTCAGCAGCGCTACCACAAATTCCGCCGGATGGGACAGTTCTTCGCCTGACGGCTCGACGAATCGCCCATTCTTGACATCGGTCTCTGCTTACCATTGGAGCATTGAACACGCCTGTATCTCGTTCTCGTTGCTACCTTTCGCACGTTCATTTAGCGTGAAGCACGGGGGATTCATCCAATGGCTGAAGGCGAGGCACCACTGATGGCGGACGTGTTTCGACCGTATGAAAAGCTCGTGGAAATCACGATCTTGGGAAAGACGTTTTTAGTGCCGGAACGGAATTCGCTCCTGCGTGCGTTCCAGTTCATCAGCCCCGAAACAATCCCCTACGGCCGCTTCTGCTGGAATCAGGAATGCCAGTATTGCCGCGTGAACTGCCAGCTTTCCGACGACGACCAGTACCGGCCCATCCTGAGCTGCAAGTTTATCGTCTCGGAAGGCATGAACATTTCCGAACTTGCACCTGAGCTCGTGGGTTGCCTGCGCACCAAGCTCGGCCAGAGTGGAATCGCCAATCCGGCAGGTCCGGACGGACAGAACGGCCGGTAGCTCCTTCGAAGATGGTTTAGTTCCCCGAGGATTGGATGAGCGGATTTAGCGTACTGGTGGCCGACGATTCGCCAGTTTACCGCAAGCTCGTCGAGCAGGCGCTCGCCCAGGATTCCTGCGCGGTGATGTTCGCGAACAGCGGTCACCAAGCGATCGAAATCTTCGAGCGCGAACGCCCCTCCCTCGTTATCACCGACTGGGTCATGCCCGATCTCACAGGGATCGAACTCTGCCAAAAAATCCGCGCGGGCGCCGGGTCCCCGTACACATACATCATCATCCTGACAAGCAACGCGGAAAAGGAGAACGTCGTCCAAGGACTCTCCGCGGGCGCGGACGATTACCTTACCAAGCCTTTCGATCGAAACGAGCTGTTAGCGCGCGTCCGCGTCGGCCAGAGGCTTGTCGACCTGCACCGGCAGATCGAAGCCAAGAACCGGCTCCTCGAGGAATTGGCTCTCACCGACTCGCTCACGGGCCTGCCGAACCGCCGCGCGATCGAAACCTGGGCCGCGCGCCAGATCAGCGGAGCAGCCCGCTACGGGTTCCCCTTGTGGGTCGTGTTGATCGATCTCGATCACTTCAAGAGAATCAACGATGCCTATGGGCATGAAGCCGGGGATACGGTCCTCAAGCGATTCGCCAATATTCTGAAGTCCAACACAAGGCTCTCCGACATTTCCGGGCGGATCGGCGGCGAGGAATTTCTGCAAGTCTTGACCCACGCGGACGAACACAACGTGCTGATCGTGGTGGAGCGGATTCGTAAACAGTTTGAGGCCGAGAGGTTTACCTGGGGCGGCGAGCACGTGAGTGTAACGGCAAGCTTCGGTGTCGCCGGATTCAGCGGCAAGAATGCGCCAGAATTTGCCAAGCTGGTAAGCCAGGCTGATTCAGCCCTCTACAGGTCCAAAGACCACGGACGCAATCGCATCGAAGTCGAACCCTTAGTGCCGGCCTGAAAGTTCGCGAGCCGCGCAGACGAGGCATCACTTCTTAGACCCCGTTTGTGTACCCGGATGTCGATAAATCGCTTCTCCGGTAATCCGGCTACACAGCCACTAGGTTCGGCTTACCGATGCCCTAACGACGTCGTTCTGGCTTGACTGGACCCAGGTCTTCCCGAATCGCCCGACAGGAAATCCAATGGGCCCAACTGCTACTCTAAGTCTTGTGGTCCGACGGTAGGCGCTTTGGATCCCGTGCGTCCCATTCAGGCAGGTCAGAGAAACGGACTAGCTGTAGGTTGCTTAGGAGACTGGCCGTGGGATTTGCTGTTCGACCGGCTCATTCTTCAAGGCTTCGTCTACTTTGCCGACCAACATTTCACGCGAGAAGGGCTTCTGAAGGAAAAATCCCTCATCTAGGAACTCTCCGCAGCCTCTGTTGTAGTCGAGATAGCCAGACATGTAAACGATCCTCATGTCGCTATGGAGTTGCTTCATGTGCTTGGCGAGTTCCGGCCCTCGCATGTTGGGCATCACGACATCCGTTACAAGAACGTGAATCTGCTCACTCGACTGCTCCGCAATCGCGAGCGCTTGGGTACCATCCTCGGCAGCGAGCACTTTGTATCCAGCCGATTTCAAGAACTCAGAGGCCAGTTCTCGGACTGCATCTTCATCCTCTGCAAGTAACACCGTCCTGCGTCGGGGAGTGGGCGGAGCAGCATTTCCCTCCGACCGAGTGAACTCTGCTGGCTCGTGGACCTGTGGGAGATACACTTCAAATCGGGTCCCTTTCCCTGGCTCTGTGTCCACCCAGATGTAGCCGCCGCTTTGCTTCACGACGCCGTATACCGTCGCAAGACCCAACCCGGTTCCCTTGCCCAGCCCCTTCGTCGTGAAAAAGGGCTCAAAGATGCGAGCCTTCGTGTTGGCATCCATTCCTTCACCGGTATCCGTGACGGTGAGCAGCACATACTGGCCGGGCTGCATTGGAGGGCGACGCTGAGCAAATTCCTGGTTCACTGTGATGCTGTGCGTTTCGACGGTCAGCTGGCCACCCCTTGGCATGGCATCACAGGCGTTGACGGTCAGATTTAAGATCACCTGCTCGATCTGTCCGGGGTCTGCCTTCACTCGTTGCGGTGACTCATCCGGCCGGAAGCTGAACGCGATATCTTCGCGAATCAACCGTGTCAGAAACTTGCCCATGTCCGCGACGAGCGCATTTAGGTCCAGGACTTTCGGTTGCAGCACTTGCATTCGGCTGAACGCCAGCAACTGACGGGTTAGCGAAGCGGCGCGGTCGGCTGCCTTCTCAATCTGCTGACTGCTTCCACGGAGAGGGTCGGCGGGTTGCAGCCGTTCAAGTAGGAGGCCACTGTGGCCTTTGATGATCGTCAGCAGATTATTGAAATCGTGGGCCACGCCGCCGGCCAGCCGTCCTAGCGATTCCATCTTCTGTGATTGACGAAGTTGGTCCTGAAGCTCCCTTTTCTGCGTTTCGTTCTTCTGCAGTGCGTTGCGCATGCGATCGAACGCGCGAGTCGCATGAGCCGCCTCATCGCCTCCGTGGGCATGCAGTGGATAGGCGTAATCGCCGCGCTCAAGCGCGCGAAATCCTTCTAGGAGATCTGAAAGCGGCCGCGTGAATGTGTTTGAAATGAAGAACACAATTCCAGCGCCGACAAGCACCGTCAGAAGACCAAGACCGAGGAGCAGATTGTTCAGGCTTGTAAGGAAAGCCGTGGCCTCGCTGTACGATTTCAGTACCGTCAAGCGCACGGACGGGCCGGAACCGCTATTCAGCTGCAGCGAATCGGCAAAGAATTGCTCATCTCCAATCTCGATTTGCCCGGGCAACGACGCATCCTGCAGTTTCTTGTTTGCTCCCTGCTCCTCGATTGGGCGGAACGTGCTGGTGACCACGCTTCCGTCGTAGCTAAAAACCACCTGGCTCGCCGAGATTCGTGCCATATCGTGAACCGCGCGATAGTCAATCTCGCGACCTACGACAATTGCGCCTGATCCATTGCGGATCTTTTGCACCGCAACCTGATAAAGAGAACCGCCGACGTACCACCAATCGGCCGCAGAGCGTTTCGCTAGCGACCGACGGAGCATTTCTCGGGCCTCTGCCGTCGGAAAACTCGTCTCGCTGGCATGAAGTACGACGATGTTGTTGGATCCATCCGCCACCGCAACAAGATCGCTCCCATCCGATTCCAGCGGGTCGTCAGAGCTTTGCGTTGCGTCGGCATCCTCCCCGTCCCCGGCCATTGCCGCCTTCGTAGCCAGAAGGTCCGCCTTTCGAGCCAGTGCTTTCTGATGTTGATGGAGTAGCACATCGAAAGTCAGCAGCGAGGTGTGGGCCCCGGCTACGATCTCTTCGCGCGCGTGCTTTTCCCCTGAGAAACGCACTACGAGCAGCGTCGCGCAACTCAGGCAGGCGGTGGTCAGAACCAAGGAGAGCAATAGCTTGGTGCGTAACCTTAAATCACTCATCAAGTTAGGCGTTTTCTGAGCCACAAATCGAGGCCCCTTTCAGCACCAAGTTATTGAGTAGTGTGGGATTACTTTTGGATTCTGTGGTCTGATGCCGCAGTGCGAAATAGCCCGTAGGTACCTCTCTCAAAGGTACCTATGCTCCAAGTCAGGACGACTGCACGCCCGACTCCTGATTAACGTGCTGACCAGACAAGTGCTCATTGACCACGGTTGGGTTCTTGGAATTGACCTATTACCTAAGGGTCGAAGGTTGAGGCGGCACTCCGCGAGTGTGTTAGAATTTGGCGAATCAGCCAAATGAGATATCTGGGGGCACAAGCATGAAGGCGCGTAGCAAGTTCCTCGTTGGCTCGGGAATCATTGTCGCCACGCTTGTGGCTCTGGCCTACGTTGGTTTTACGCAGAGCAAGACCTATTACCACACAATCTCCGAGATCCCAATGCTGCCTGCGCCCGCGCTTCACCAGCGCATGCGCGTCTCGGGCAACGTCCGCGCGGGATCGATCTCGCATCTCGATGGCCGCGTGGACTTTGTGCTCGAGGAGCAGGGCAAGAATCTGTCGGTCAGCTACGTGGGCCGGGACCCTCTTCCGGATACCTTCAAGGACGGCGCGCAAGCCCTGGTTGAGGGGCGCCTGAATCCGCAGGGCGGCTTCGTCGCCGAGCAGGTGCAGGCGAAATGCGCGTCGAAGTATGAGGCGGCGCCGAACTCGGCTCCTGCCGGGGCCCAGCCCGGTCAGTCCATGAACCAACCCGGTGCGCCGGTTGACGGCGGCAAGAGCTAGCGCCGGCCTGAGGGAATTCGCTTGGATATATTCGGATCATTCGCACTGCTTCTGGCTTTTCTGGCCGCCGCGTATGCCTTCGTCGGCGGAATCGCCGGAATTCTCACGCGCCGCGCGCTGCTCACAAAAAGCGCCCTCAACGCCGGAATGGCCGTCTTCGGCCTCGTCACCCTCGCGGTCGGATCGCTTGAGTTTTTCTTTTTCACCGACAATTTTTCGCTGGCCTACGTTTCGGCGCACAGCAACACGGCCCTGCCGCCGTTCTATAAGTTCGCGGCCCTCTGGGCCGGTCAGGAAGGCTCGCTACTGTTTTGGAGCTGGCTGCTCTCGATCTGGGCCTTCCTGGCGCTCTTCCTGAACCGCAAGAAGCATCCGGAGTTGATGCCCTACGTCGGAGTGACGCTCGCGGGCGTGCAGATATTTTTCCTCACGCTGAACAACTTCGTTGCCAGCCCCTTCAAGGTCCTCGGCGGACTCGATGGCTCCGGCGCGATGCACGTCGCGAGACTTTCCGAAGGCAGCGGTCTGAATCCGCTTCTGCAATACCCCGAGATGGTGATTCACCCGCCGATGCTCTATTCCGGCTACACGGGCTTCACCGTGCCGTTTGCGTTTGCCCTAGCCGCACTTTTGGGACGATATCCGGGTGAAAAGTGGATTCACATCACGCGCCGATGGACGATGGTCGCCTGGTGCTTCCAATCCGTCGGCATCCTTCTCGGCGCGCACTGGGCGTACGCCGTGCTCGGCTGGGGCGGCTATTGGGCCTGGGATCCGGTTGAAAACGCGTCGTTCCTCCCCTGGATCACCGGCACCGCATTCCTGCACTCGGTGATGATGCAGGAAAAGCGCGGCATGATGAAGGTGTGGAACGTCTGGCTGGTCTTCGTCACGTTCATGCTTTGCATTCTCGGCACGATGCTTACGCGCTCGGGCGTGGTCAGCTCCGTGCATGCTTTCGCGGAGTCCTCGATCGGCGGATGGTTCGTCGGCTTCCTCGGGATCGTGTTCGTCGTCTGTCTGGCGGCGTGGTGGAAGAATCGCGACTACCTGCGCAGCGACAATCAGCTCGACTCGCTCGCCTCGCGCGAATCCAGCTTTCTCTTCAACAATCTGATTCTCCTGGCCGCCTGCTTTGCCGTCCTCTGGGGAACGCTCTTCCCCGTGCTGTCCGAATGGGTGACCAGCAACAAGATCAGCGTCGGCCCGCCTTTCTTCAACAAGGTCACGATCCCAATCGCCATGTTTCTGCTGTTTCTGACCGGCGTGGGGCCGCTTCTCGCCTGGCGCAAGACGTCTCTCGATGCGCTCCGGCGCAATTTTGCGTGGCCGCTCGGGAGCGGAGTCGTGGCCGGCGCAGTGGCATTCGCCTCCGGCTTCCGCCAGTTCTACCCGCTGATCTGCCTGATCATGTCCGTCTTCGTCACGCTGACAATTCTCGCGGAGTTCTATCGCGGCGCCCGCGTGATCGCGGCGCGGGATGGCACGAACCTGCTCACCGCCGTCGGCGAACTCACCATGCGCAATACGCGCCGCTACGGCGGGTACATCGTCCACTTCGCAATGGTGCTGATTTTCATCGGCATCGCCGGCTCCGCCTTCAATCAGGACATCCAGAAGGAGATGGGCCCCGGCGACACGCTGGTCATCGGCAAATACACGATCCTCTGCCAGAATTTCGATCAGGTGTCGAACAACAACTACCAGTCCGAGCGCGCCACGCTCGAGATCCTGCGCAACGGCCGCTCGGAGATGATGCTCTATCCGGAGCGCCGGTTCTTCCTGGCAAGCCAGGTCACTGAAACGATGGTGGCCGTCCAGAGTTCGCCTCTCCGCGATCTCTACGTCGTCTACGCGGGACGCAGCCCGGAAACCAACAAACCCGTGATTCACGCTTATCTCAACCCGCTCGTAAAATGGATCTGGTTCGGCGGAATTGTGCTTGTGCTCGGCACGGGACTCGCCCTGATGCCGAATCGCCGCGCTGCGCTTGTCCTACGCCCGGCGGTAGAGGCCTCGTGGGGCGATGCCTTGGCGCAAGGCGCGCCGGGATCACCGGCCCCGAGCACCGTCGTCCGCCGCTCTGGTGCCCATGACTAGCCGTCTTCGCCATTCGGGCGTCGTGAGAGCCGTGCCCGTGGCCGTCTTTCTGCTGCTCATGCTTGCGCCCGCGATCCACGCGCAGCAAACCGAGCGCGCGAAAAGGCTCGGCCAGAAAATGATGTGCGTCTGCGGGTGCAACCAGATCCTCACTGCCTGCAACCACGTCGGCTGCCAGTATTCGCACGCGATGCTGAAGGAGCTCGATGACCGCGTCGCGCGTGGCGACTCCGACGATCTGATCCTTCAATCCTTCATCCAGGAGTACGGCCAGACCGTCCTCCTGGAGCCTCCCGCGAAGGGATTCACCTGGCTCGTCTGGATCGCGCCCATCGTTGCGCCGATCCTGGCATTCTTCTTGATCTGGCAGCTCGTGCGCCGCTGGCGCCGTCGCGCCGTTCTCGCCCCTGCCGGCGGCCCGGCGCTTTCTGCCGACCTGCTCGACCGCGCTCGCCGCGAATCGGACAAGGAAATCGATGAGTGATCTCGATATCGCCGTCGCTTGCGTCCTGCTCGCCGTCGCCACGATAATTTTCGTCTTCGGCGTGCGCCCCGAAAGCTCGGACTCCGCGCCCCATCGCACGAAGCTCGACCATCTCATGGAGAAGCGCGACGCCATCTACGAAAATCTCCGCGATCTCCGCTTCGAATATCGCGCCGGAAAGTTTTCCGAAAAGGACTACGATGAGACCAAGCAGTCGCTCGAAATCGAAGCCGCACGCGTGCTCGCCGACATGGACGTTCTGACCGGCGGCGCCCCCACGCCCGCAACGCGCCAAGCGGCTTCCGCGAAAGGCCCTCGCTCGTGATCCCGCAGCCGGCTGATCGCAGAAAACGTATCGGAAGGGCGGGGATTCATCCCCGCCGTAAAGCTCCGCAACAAGTGGGGCTTTCGCGGTTTTTGCGTCCCGATGGTTTTTATCGGGAAGCCCCTGAGGCACGCCGCGTGATCCGACGCTTTGCCCTTGCTTCCCTGCTTCTCTGCTTCCTTGCCTCTGCTTCCTTTGCCGGCACCGTCACGGGTACCGTCCGAAACGGCACCACGGGCAAGCCCGCTGCGGGCGTGGAGATGATTCTGATCCAGCTCCAAGGTGGCATGCAGCCCGTGGCAAACACGAAGACCGATTCCCAGGGCCACTACAGCTTCGACAATCCGTCGCTCGGCGCCGGACCGATGCTGATCCGCGCCGTGTATCACGGCGTGAACTATCACGAGCCCGCCACACCCGGAAAGACCACGGTCGATATCGAGGTCTTCGAGCCGACCGACAAGCCGAGCGCGTTCTCCGTCACGGCTCACGCGATCATTCTGCAACCGGACGGTTCCGATCTCGTGGTCAACGAGGAGTACGTCATTTCGAATAAGACGCAGCCTCCCGTCGCGTTCTACCGCGCCGACGGCTCGTTCATCTTTTCAATCCCCCAGGGCGCGCAGCTCGCTGGTGTTTCCGCCGTCGGCTCCTCCGGCATGCCCGTGACGCAGAATCCCATCGCCAAGGGCAAGAACGAACAAGCCGTCGTGTTTCCATTTCGCCCGGGCGAAAGCGACGTTCGCGTGTCTTACAAGATTCCCTATCCCGGCAATCAGACGACCCTCCATTCCATTTCGCGTTATGGGGTCGATCGCCTGGCGGTTTTTGCGCCACCGTCCGTGCAGGTCACGGGCGGCGGCTTTGCGCCCGCGGGAACGGAGCAGGGATTCAGCGTCTATATGCGCGAATCGGTCGCCGCGAACACTCCGGTATCCGTTTCCGTCTCGGGCACCGCTCCGCCTCCCGCGCCGGCACCGGCACCGGATAGCGGCGCCGCAAGCAATCCAGCCGGTGCCGCTGGCGGAGACGATAGTCAAAATCCATCCGTCAACTCCCGCGCTGATACAGGCGCTACAGCGCCCACGGCAAGCGTCACTTCCCTTCCCGCTCGCCTAGACAGCCTGAAATGGATTCTGGTCGCGGGCTTTGTCGGTGTCTTCGCTCTCGGGCTAGCGTATCTGTGGCGCCAGCCACAAGCGGCTACTGCGGGCTCTGCC
This sequence comes from Candidatus Acidiferrales bacterium, assembly GCA_035604415.1. Classification (GTDB taxonomy): domain Bacteria; phylum Acidobacteriota; class Terriglobia; order Acidiferrales; family UBA7541; genus Palsa-295. The sequence continues at coordinate 4,772 of DATNIN010000027.1, read as the reverse complement.
GAGGCCGCAGCTCCTGCGGCAGCACCAAAGCCGACATCGGCCAAGAAAACGGCGCCAGCAAGTGTGCAGCCACCCGCTGCAATCGCCGCAAAGATCGACCGCGAAGTCGCCGGCAGCCTCGACCAGTTGAAGGACACTCTCTTCCGCCTCGAACTGCGCCGCGAAGCCGGCACCATCAGCCAGGAGGAGTACGCCCGCGAGCATGACCGCGTGCAGAAAGTCCTGCGCGATTTGGTGAAAGGCTGACGAGTTTGTCCGGCGCCCTCTCCGCTCCGGCATCGGCTTTGGGGAGCGCCCCGCCTTCCGCCGCCGCCGGCGCCGCCCGCATGGGCATTACTTTTGAACGCATCGACAAACGCTTCGGCTCGTTTCTCGCCCTTCGAGGAGTATCGCTGGAAATCCTTCCGGGTGAATTCGTCGCGCTGCTCGGCCCGAATGGCGCCGGGAAGACCACGCTGCTTCGCATCGCCGCGCTTCTTTCGACTCCCACGAGCGGCACGGTCCGATTTAGCGGCAGCGCATCAGACGACCCGAGGCCACAGATCGGAATGGTCGGCCACAATACCCTCCTGTACGACGAATTGAGCGCCGCCGAGAACCTCACCTTCTTCGCCGAGCTTTACAGCCTCCGTGATATCCCGGCTCGCGTGGCTCAGGCGCTCGAATCCTGCGGACTCGCGTCCCGCTCCACGAGCATCGTCCGCACGTTTTCGCGAGGCATGCGCCAGCGCCTTGCGATCGCAAGGGCCCTGCTGCACGGCCCTCGCCTGCTGCTTCTCGACGAGCCTGCCGCGGGCCTCGATCGTCAGGGCCTCGCATGGCTCGGCGAGACGCTTTCGCGTCTTCGCGACGCGGGCGTGACCGTCCTGATGAGCACTCACGCGCGCAATGAATCGCTCGACCTCGCCACCCGCGCCGTTTCACTCGTGGGCGGCCGCATCGACCGCGACAGCGGCCCGGCCGGCGATCCGCGCCCGTTGCTCGCGGCTCTCCGGGCCGAGGCCTGACATGACCACTTCGTCTGCTGCGAGCACTTTGTCATTCCGAGCGAAGCGAGGAATCTGCTTTTGTCTTCCTCCTAGTGCGCAGAGGCTCGCGTGACCGCCGCTCGCGCCGCCGCCACGCTGCTCGCCAAGGAACTTCGCCTCGAGTTCCGCACGCGCGAGCTCCTGAACACGACGATCGTCTTCGCCCTCGTCGTCGTCGTGCTTTTCAGTTTCGCCTTCGATCCCACGGCCGCCGAATCGCGCCGCTACGGCCCCGGCCTGCTTTGGATCGCCTTTCTCTTTGCCGGCTCGCTGATGCTGCATCCGTCCTTTGCGCGCGAGCAATCGAACCAGACTCTCGACGCGCTTCGCATGGCGCCGATGTCGCCTTTCAGCATCCTGCTCGGAAAAATGCTCGCGAACCTGATCTTTCTCTCTCTTGCCGAGACGGTCCTCGTCCCGGTCTTTGCCGTTCTCTACAATGTTTCGCTCGCGGGCGTCGTCGGGCGCCTGGCCCTCGTTCTCGTGCTGGGCACGATGGGCATTGTGATCGCGGGGACGGTGTTCTCAGCGATTGCGTCGCACGCGCGCATGCGGGAATTGCTCCTGCCGCTGCTGCTGCTTCCGATTCTCGCGCCGCTCCTGATCGCCGCCGTCGAGGCCACCGCATCGCTGTTTGCGGAACAGCCCGCGCTCGACAGCACGTGGCTCGCATTCCTCGCCGGATTTGATATTGTGTTCCTGACCGCTTCCTGGCTGCTCAGCGATTTCTTGCTGGAGGAGTGACGATGCGACGAGCATCGTCATCCCGAGAGAGTCCGCCAGTTTTATGGCGGAGGAGTCGAGGGATCTCTCTTTGTAGGGAGCGCTAAAGTCATGAAATCATCGGCCATCCAATGAAAACGCGCATTCCCATCACGGTCCTGGCCGCCGCGCTGATGTTCTTCGCGGGCTACGCAGCGCTCTTCATCGCACCCGACGAGAGCACCATGCACCAGATTCAGCGCATCTTTTACTTTCACCTCTCATGCTGGATGGCCATGTTCTCGGCGCTGTCGCTTGCATTCCTGGCGAACATCCTCTGGCTCACGACGCGCAATCCTAAATGGGACTGGCTGGGCGTCGCCTCGGTGGAAGTGGGTGTCGTCAGTTGCACCGCCGGGCTGATCACCGGCGTGCTCTGGGGACGCCCCGCGTGGGGCATCTGGTGGACGTGGGACGCGCGCCTGACGACCTGCTTCATTCTCTGGCTGCTCTACATCTCCTACCTGCTTCTGCGCGGCTTGATCGAGGAGCCGCAGCGCCGCGCGACGCTTTCCGCGGTGTTTGGAATATTCGCATTCCTCGATGCGCCGCTGGTGTACGCCTCGAACCGCCTCTGGCGGACACAGCATCCCGCGCCGGTGATTTTCGGCGGCCAGAATTCAGGCCTCGATCCCACCATGGGGAAGGTTCTGATGATCTGCATGGTCGCCGTGATGGGCGTGACGATCCTCGTTTTGATCGACCGCTACCGCCTCGAGCGCCTGCGCCACGAGCTCGATGAGCTTCGCCTGGCCGCCGACTCCCGCGCGGCCAATCCGAATTCCGCCGTCACGAAAGGTGCGCTATGAGCAATTTCCATTTTCTGCTGACCGCATGGATCGCCGTCTGGGCGGTTTTCTTCCTCTACGAAGTGTCCGTCGCAAGCCGCGTCGCCCGCCTCCGCGAGGAAGTCGACCACCTCAAGCAGCAGCTCCGCGAAGGCTAGCCCGACCCGCCGTTGTGGAATGAGCCCGACTGCTGCCTTTGTAGCGGCCGCCTCGCATTCTAGGCGGGCGATTCTGCTGAACGTGAGGAAGTGCAGATGGCCGAAGCCGTAGATGCGCTTGAGGCGTTTCGGCATGGCGCAAGCTGGAAAACAAAGACCGGGGCCGAAAAGCCCCACGCTCACAAACCGAGCATGGGCCACCCGCAAATGCGTACTCCGCGGTAACGTACCGCGATGGTATCATGCCCCACGGCGTTGAGGAGCCAGTCGAGTGTCGAATGCCCCGAAAGCCTGGGCCACCCGCCATTGAGCGGCATGCACTAGCTCGTCACTTCGGATGCGAGATGCGTTGAGACAAAGCAATGACAGATCGACCGTGGGTTCATTGGCGTGGTTTACGGTCCATCAGTTCCTCGGTACTTACGGCATCATGTTTGTCGCTCCTTACATCCTGGTGTCGGCCGGGGATTTTCTTCAATTATTCGGCAGACAGTTTCCGATGGCTTACACCTATTGGATTCTCACCGGGACACCGTATTTCCCAGTGCAAATACTTCTTGGTTTGCTCCTGGGTTGGCTAATAGGCCGTCATTTCCAGCACCGGGTAATGACGTGGATATGGATCATCCCATTGATCTATTTGTTGTATGCGTTCATCGCTGTTCCGACGTTTACGCCAAATCTCACACCGCCTGACTTTCAAGCGGGCGTCGGCGAGTCCCGTTTGTCACATTACTTTGGATGGGGTTGCCAGCCCGTGAATCACTGCATGGATCAAACGACCGTCACGTTGCCTTTTTACATCTCTCTCTCCTACTGCTTGGGCGCACTTCTGGCACGGAAAATACGAGGGCGCTTTCAACGACCAAACCCAAGGCACTTCTGGATTTACCTTGTGGTGGGGCTCTTCTTTTTGGCCGCGTTCTGCTCCGAGCTTCGTCAACTCGTTGAGCTATTTCGTCAAGGGGGCCAATGGCACTGGGCGTATCTGCAACCTCTCGTAGTCGTCGCTGGTGCTGGCGGATTCCTTATTCTGTATTCCATTGTTGTCGCCAACGGGGAACCAGTTGTCAGGACGGGGCGAACGTGACGTACTCTCCGGTTGATTCCTCGCCCTTCCGATTTTCCGAGTGATCCACCAGAAATGCTCCGCATTAGCGGGCAGCGCACTCTAAGCACCTTTGCCTGTCGCCAATTCCGTACGGGCACGAGCAGGCCACACCCAAGTTCATTCAAGGCGTCGGACAGAATTTGTGGGTGGCGGGTGGCACACCCTTAAGCCCATTTGCACGCCGAAACCTCGTCCTCGCGTGGACATCTCACACCCGAGTTCATTCAAGGTCTCGCACAAAATTTGAGGGTGCCGCACTCTTCGTCCGCCGCAGGCGGAAAGGGTGCGTCTTTCTATTTCTTTCTTATCAGGTCTTCTCGCCTAGCTTGCACTCCGGATTCAACCAGACCCGCGCACCCTTTGCGAAACCGGCAAAGAGTGCGGCACCCCGTATCGGTGAGCAAACTCAGTAGTTAACTATCGGTGTGGTATCATCCGCCCAACTCCCGATGTTGATTCGCAGAATCATTGGAAAGGAAAGGGTGGGCCACCCGCCGAAGGGGGGCTGTTAACAGAGGAGGAATTCCTTCAGCTGTTACGTACTATAGTTACTGAAGGTCCAAAGGAATAGGGAAATTATGTCAGGAAAGATACAGAACCTCTCCGTTCGGATTGTGAGATACGTGGATGATAGTCAGCCCGGCTGGGTGGCCTGCGAGTTTGAGGACGCGGAAGGTCTTCGACATACGGTCATTGACAAAGTGCCTGTTTTTACTGTCGACACTCTAGGTGCAGACAGCACGTACCCTAAGCTGGGCCACATGCCGTGCGAGATTCTCGGTCGTTGGCGAGACGCTAACGGGAGGGACGTTGCGCGAATCAGCCTTTCGAATCCGCTCGACAGTAAATCTGAGGAAGGGCTATCGGAGTTCGTCGTTTTGGCCGACCAACTCGCGGATTGAGGAGGGCGGGTGGGCGGGTGGCG
>DATNIN010000026.1:0-26607 GCA_035604415.1 Candidatus Acidiferrales bacterium | reverse complement strand
TTGAGGCGGTGCGCCAAGAGCCGGGCCAAATCCTGATGCGTCTTCACCGAGCGGTTACGGCTATTCGCTGGGCATGGTCGCGGCAAGAACCAATAACCCGTTGAAATTATTGGCGCTCTGCACGGGATTAGAGCCCGTGCTGGCGCTGTGAAAGGGCGGTGATCTTTGTTCGGTAAAGGTGGCTGCGTGCCCCCGCAACCACCGATAATTGACTCCCGGTCCTACCTTTGGCCGGGAGTTTTTGTTTGCGGGCTTGGTCATCGCTCAAGGCCAGGAGGGCCGCGAGATCACCATAGAGCTGTGCCTGGATCCAGGCGGGCACGCCCGCAACGGGCTTCAGCACAACGCAGTCGATGAGGGGGCCCCGTCCTGTGTCCTTGCCGAGAATCATTCTTAACTGTTGACCTGCCCGGGCGGAAGCCATAGATTAGACTTATTCTAATCATCCGAACAGGAGACGCGACCGTGGACACAAAGACTGGCCCAAAAGGCGAGGGGAAATGCCCTGTCATGCACGGGACGACGAACCTCGGCATGAGGTCGAACAGCGACTGGTGGCCGAAACAGCTGAACCTCAGGATTCTCCGGCAGAACTCGCCCAAGTCTGATCCGATGGGCGCGGCCTTCAACTACGCCAAAGAGTTCAAGAAGCTCGACCTCAAGGCCCTGAAGAAGGACCTCCATGCGCTGATGACGGACAGCCAAGATTGGTGGCCGGCGGATTTCGGCCACTACGGGGGGCTCTTCATCCGCATGGCGTGGCACAGCGCGGGCACGTATCGCATCGGCGATGGACGCGGCGGCGCGGGCGCCGGCCAACAGCGCTTCGCGCCCCTCAACTCTTGGCCGGACAACGCGAACCTCGACAAGGCGCGCCGGTTGCTTTGGCCGATTAAGCAGAAATACGGCCGCAAGATCTCCTGGGCCGACCTTATGATTCTCGCAGGCAATGTCGCCCTCGAGTCTATGGGGTTCAAGACGTTCGGCTTTGGCGGCGGGCGCCCCGATGTGTGGGAGCCCGACGAAGCCGTTTATTGGGGCAAGGAGGAAACCTGGCTTGGCGACAAGCGCTACACGGGCGACCGGGAGCTCGAGAACCCGCTCGCAGCCGTGCAGATGGGTCTCATCTATGTGAATCCGGAAGGGCCGAACGGCAAGCCGGATCCGCTTGCTGCTGCAAAGGACATCAGAGAGACCTTCGCGCGCATGGCCATGAACGATGAGGAGACGGTTGCGCTCATTGCCGGCGGACATACCTTCGGCAAGACCCACGGCGCCGGCGATGCGAAGCTTGTTGGCCCCGAGCCGGCCGCAGCGCCCATTGAGGAGATGGGCCTCGGCTGGAAGAGTAGTTTTGGCACAGGCAAAGGCAAAGACGCGATCACCGGCGGCCCCGAAGTCACTTGGAGTCAGACGCCAACGAAATGGAGTAACAACTTCTTCGCAAACCTGTTCGGCCACGAATGGGAACTGACCAAGAGCCCGGCCGGCGCCTATCAGTGGCAAGCGAAAGGCGGCGCTACGCCAATTCCGGATGCCTTCGACGCGTCGAAGAGTCACGCGCCAACCATGCTGGTCACGGACCTCTCTTTGCGGATCGATCCCGTCTACGAGAAAATCTCCCGGCGATTCTACGAGCATCCGGACGAGTTCGCAGGCGCGTTTGCCCGCGCGTGGTTCAAGCTTACTCATCGCGACATGGGCCCGCGTTCGCGCTATCTCGGCCCGGAAGTCCCGGCGGAGGAGCTGATCTGGCAAGACCCCGTTCCGGCGGTCAATCACATGCTGATCGACGCCAAGGACATTGCCGATCTCAAGGCCAAGATTCTCGCATCGGGACATTCCATCTCGGAGCTGGTCGGTACCGCTTTGGCCTCGGCGGCAAGCTTCCGCGGCTCAGACAAGCGCGGCGGAGCGAACGGCGCGCGCATTCGCCTCGCGCCGCAAAAGGACTGGGCGGTCAACCAGCCGGCGCAACTGGCGAAAGTGTTGCGGACCCTCGAAGCGATCCAAAAGAAATTCAACGGCTCGCCATCCAACGGGAAGAAGGGCAAGAAGAGGAAGAAGGTTTCGCTTGCGGACCTGATCGTCCTCGGCGGTTGTGCGGCGATCGAGAAAGCCGCGAAGGCCGGCGGGTACAACGCAAAAGTGCCCTTCACGCCGGGGCGCACGGACGCATCGCAAGCGCAGACCGATGTGGAGTCCTTCGAGTATCTCGAACCGGTCGCGGACGGGTTCCGCAACTACCTCAAAGCCAAGTTCAGCGTATCAGCGGAGGAGCTGCTGATAGACAAGGCGCAATTGCTGACGCTGACGGCGCCTGAGATGACGGTACTCGTCGGCGGCCTGCGCGTCCTGGGTGCAAATGCCGGAAAGTCCACACACGGCGTCTTCACCAAGCGGCCGGAGACGCTGACGAACGACTTTTTCGTCAACCTGCTCGACATGAGCACACAATGGCAGCCCTCCGTTGGCTCGGAAGGCGTCTACGAGGGGCGCGACCGGAAGACGAACGAGCTCAAGTGGACCGGCACACGTGTCGACCTTGTCTTCGGTTCGAATTCCGAGCTGCGCGCTCTCGCGGAAGTCTATGCCTGCGCGGACTCTCAGGAGAAGTTCGTGAAAGACTTCGTGGCGGCCTGGACCAAGGTGATGAACCTGGATCGCTACGATCTCGCCTGAGCTCGGCGGAAGAAGAGAGCTGTCGACTTAGCACGAGCCCCCATTCCTGTTGTTTGGATCGGCAAATCCGAAGGGCGTGCTTTTCTTGTTTCGCGCGCACAGGATTGCGCACCCTTTGATTTTGCGAAGGTTTTAGTCGCTGAAGTCACCGAGTGACTTCGAAGCTTTCGGTCCAACGTCAGTCCACATGGAGAGGTTGGTAGCACCGCATGCATCCGCATAAGCGACACCAGATGCGGCACTTGTATGATTTCGCCTGCTTTGTTGCAAAGCAGGTGCTCTCCCAGCTGAGCTACACGCCCACAGATGTGAATCTGATTCTAAAGCATATCCGCGCGCGCCGGAATCCATTCCTTCGCGCATTGGTCAAGTGGAGTGAACACCAATCTCGAGACGGTCTTTTCTTGCGACAGTCTTTTTGCAGCCACAATTCCAAAGCTACCGCCTAGCGAGCAGGAGCGAGCCCGAAAACTCCCGGAGTGGGTGCTCGATGTGAACATTGCGATGGCCTTCGCGGCCGGAAGCAGCTCGGTGACAAATTTGTCGTGGGCGGCCTTTGAAACTGACAAAAATGTTGCATCGCCGCTCGACTCACGCGCGAACGTCCGCGGCAACGAAAACAAATTTGTCGTAGGCACGCTTCGAATCCTACAAGAATGTCGTATCAGCGCTCGCCGCGATGATCATCCGCCGACTTGCACCCCCGAAAAAACCTGGCAAATCCGCCATTTTCTTAAGAACTCTACAAGTGGCCTCCCACTTGCATTGAGGTACGTGGATGTTTGTATCGTCATTCACGCAATTACCTCAGGAGTGTCCATGACCGAGACCAGCGCCAGCTATGAGCAGGAAGTCAAGAAGACACACACCAGATTGAAGACCGATCCGTTGAATTTCTGGGAGGTTCTGGCTCAGGCGGTCGCGCTGATCTCCCCGAGCATGACGGCCGCGTTAATCGTGCCGCTGCCGGAGGATCTGCATGACGGCTAGCTTAGGCTTGTTAGCGAGTCTCCACCGTTATCCGGCGAAGTCCATGATGGGAGAGGCTCTCAACGCGGCGCAGGTCACTCAGCGAGGGCTTTTCGGCGACAGGTCCTACGCCTTGTGCGACACGGAGACCGGAAAGGTGGTAAGCGCCAAGAACCCGCGGAAGTGGCCGAACATGTTCAGCTACCACGCGGCATTCACGAGTCCGCCAGCAGCCGGGTCGGCCGTGCCTCCCGTGCGCGTGACGCTTCCTGACGGAGGCTATGCCCTCAGTTCCAACCCGGACTTCGCGCCGACCGTTTCCGCGACGCTGGGCCGGCCGGTCACTCTGCTGGCCACGCCTCCGCAGAATGCGCAGCTCGAGGAGTATTGGCCCGATATGGAGGAGCTGTCGAATCGGGATGTCGTCACTGACGAATCCATGCCTCAGGGAACGTTTTTCGATCTCGCCGTCCTGCACGTGCTCACCACGGGCACGCTTGACCGCCTGCGCGCTTGACAACCTCGCTCCCGAAAACCTAGAATCGCTATAGGCGAAGAAAAAGCGAAATACAGGTCCCCTCTTTTCGCCCTTTGCCGTTCGCCATGAGCTCAAAAACCACTGCTTTGCGTTTGCGCGTCGAATCCGCGCTGGCTGCGCGTGTCGCGAGTCCCTTTCAATATCGCGACCGCCGGATCGTGGAAACGGTCTCTGCGGGTGTTCTCCCCGTGGATCTTCTTACGGGAGGGCTGCCTCGAGGCAGCTTGACGGAAATCTACGGGCCTCCCAGTTCCGGGAGGACCAGTTTGCTGATTTCCGCACTGGCGTCGCGAACGGCGGCATCGGAGGTGTGCGCGCTCGTCGATGCGCGGGATGCTTTCGATCCCCATTTCGCGGAAGCAGCCGGCGTGAAATTGAAGCAACTGCTCTGGGTGCGCTGCCGGAATGTTGACCAGGCCTTGCGCGCCACCGATTTGCTGATCCAGGGCGGCGGCTTCGGCTTGATTGCTCTCGATCTGAGCGACACTTCGCCGCATGTTGTCCGCCATGTGCCTCTTCAGGTGTGGTTCCGTTTCCGCCGGGCCGTGGAATACACGCCGACAGTTCTCGTCGTCCTGGAGCAGGAGTCGAACGCAAAAACCTGCGCTTCCCTGGTTCTCGGCCTTCGCACGCAAAAGACGCGATGGTCGCAGACGTCTGAAAGGATGGGAGAGATTATCTCGCCGCATTCACAGGGGTTTTTGCTCGAAGGGTGGAAGAGCCGCGCGGAAATCCTTCGCTCTCGCGCGAAGCAGGAAGATCGGCGATGGATCGAGCTGGATGAAACTTCAATGGGCGCGAGCGGCATTGGCGCCGATTTCGAAACGCAAACCATCGGAATGTATTCCCGCATATTCACCGGCAAACTCAGCTCGGAGGGAGGGCCCAGGCAAAGGTGAAGAACTTTTTCAGTCCCTTTTCCTTTTCGCCGGACTCCTATGGCATTCGCTTCCGTTTTCGTTCCCAATTTCATGGTGCAGGCGGTCGTGCGCGCCGAGCCTGCCTTGCGCGAGAGCGCCCTGGCTCTGGTCGAAGGCAAGCCGCCGCTTTGCAGCGTGACGGCTGTCAACGAAAAGGCCGCGCAAATGGGAATCGAAATCGGGATGGCGAAAACAAATGCGGCGCGATTTGCCGGTCTGGAAATTCGTCCCCGCTCTCTATCGCAGGAAGAAATAGCTCACGCCGTATTGCTCGATATCGGCTGGTCGGTTTCTCCGCGAATGGAAGATACCGCGCAAGACGCGATCGCTCTGGATATCACCGGCCTGTCCTATCTATTCGGTTCGGAAGAAGACATTGGTGCGCATCTCTTGCAATGTTCGTCCACATGTAGCTTGCGCCCGAATGTCGCCATCGCCTCGAACGTTGATACAGCTCTGATCGCTGCACGAGGTTTTGCGGGGATCACGGTGATCCCGTCCGGACAAGAATCGAAATATCTGGGCGAATTGTCCGTCAGCGTGCTTTCGCCGTCCGCTGAGACGGCCGAAACATTGAGCCGCTGGGGCGTGCACACGTGCGCCGCCTTTGCCGGCCTGCCGGTCTTGCAGCTCTCCGAACGTCTCGGGCAGGAAGGAGTCCGCCTGCACGTCCTGGCGCGCGGCGCAAGCTCGCGCTCGCTCGTGATTGCTGATCTCGGGCACTCCTTCGAAGAAGAGATGGATCTGGACGACGCCGTCGAGGAGCTGGATCCGCTGTCGTTTCTTCTGGGGCGATTGCTCGATCAGCTTTGCGCGCGTTTGGCGGCGCGTTCCCTGGCGGCGGCCGCCGTTCGCGTGCGTTTCGAACTGCAACCGGCTTTCGAGAATGCTTTCGACATTCGCAAAGAGACGTTTCGCTCAAAGAACCCATCCGGGCTCTATGAAAGAGAAATCCAGCTTCCCATCCCGGCGCGCGATTCGAAAATGCTTTTGAAATTGCTGCGGCTGCGTTTGCAATCGAATCCGCCCGGCGCGCCGATTCACAAAATCCTGCTGGCGGCTGATTCCGCCAGGCCGCGCGCGACGCAAGGCGGCCTGTTTCTCCCCAGTTTTCCCGATCCGGAAAAATTGGAGCTGACGATCGCGCGCATTGCCAACGTCGTGGGCGAAGGGAATGTCGGTTCGCCGTCTTTGGTGGATACGCATCGCCCGGGGGAGTTTCAGATGCGGCGGTTTCTGACTCCTCTCGCGGCCGTGGAGACGAACTGCAATCAGGGTGGCGCCCATTCAGGAAAACAACGCGCGGATTCAAAAGTCGCGACGAGCTTTCGGGCTTTTCGCCCGCCCGTTCCCGCAAAACTCGAGCTGCATGCGGGCCGCCCGACGCGCGTTATTTTTCAGGGCCTGCGCGGAGAAGTGCTCGCCGCTGCCGGTCCATGGCGCACGTCCGGCGACTGGTGGCGGGAGGATCCCTGGCAGCAGGATGAATGGGATCTGGAGATTCATTTCCACTCTTTTTCGGGGCACAGCGATGTATCCGCGAAATTTCATCCCGAATGCGGCCTCTACCGCTTCTATTACGACTCGCTGCGCGGAGGCTGGTTTGTGCGGGGAATCTACGACTGATGTACGTCGAACTTCACGCGCGATCCGCGTTCAGTTTTCTCGAGGGTGCTTCCTCGCCCGAAGAGCTGGCCCGCGTGTGCGCGGAACACAACATGCCCGCCATGGCTTTGCTCGATCGCGACGGCGTGTACGGCTCGCCTCGTTTCCATCTGGCGGCGAGGAAACTTTCCATCCGCGCGCACATCGGCGCCGAAATCACATCCGTTGCGGGCTGGCGTTATCCCTTGCTCGTCGAATCGCGCGAGGGCTACCAGAATTTGTGCCGCCTCATCACGCGAATGAAGCTGCGCGCGAAAAAAGGAGAGGGCAGCGCCCGGCCCGAGGAAATTGCGGGGATGGGCGGCGGGCTGATCTGCTTGACGGGGGGTGAGGAAGGTCCGCTGGCGCATGCGTTGGCGCAAGGCGGGATCGAGAGCGCCCTCGAATGCATCGAGCAGCTCTGCCGGGCATTCGGCCGGCAAAATGTTTACGTCGAGCTTCAGCGCCATTTCCATCGCGATGAAGAAGCGCGCAACCAGGCGGCCGTTGCCATCGCGCGAAAGCTGAAGCTGCCGCTGCTTGCGGCCAACGGCGTCTCGCACGCTCTGCCGCAGCAGCGTGAAGTGCTGGATGTGTTCACCTGTATCCGCCGCCACCGGACACTTGCAACGGCCGGCCGTTTGTTGAGCCGCAATTCCGAGCGCTATTTCAAGGGACAAACGGAAATGGCCCTTCTTTTCTCCGATCTTCCCGCAGCCATTGCCGGCACCGAAGTTTTGTCCTCGCGTTTGCAATTCACCCTGAACGACCTCGGATACAAGTTCCCGGCTTATCCGGTCCCTGACGGCGGCTCGCAAATGCAATTTCTCCGCCAGCGCACGTACGAGGGCATGATTGGCCGCTATGGCTCGAGCGACGAACGAGCGCGGCGCCAGATCGATCGCGAGCTTGCGCTGATTGAAAAGCTCGATCTCTCCGGCTACTTCCTGATCGTCTGGGATATCGTCCGCTTTTGCCGCGAGAAGAATATTCTCGTGCAGGGGCGCGGCTCCGCGGCGAATAGCGCCGTTTGCTACGCGCTCGGCATCACGGCTGTCGATCCGGTCGGGATGGATCTTCTGTTCGAGCGGTTTTTATCCGAAGAGCGCGGCGAATGGCCGGATATCGACCTCGATCTTCCGAGTGGCGATCAGCGCGAACGCGCCATTCAGTATGTTTACGAGCGCTACGGAAAATTAGGCGCCGCGATGACCGCGAACGTCATCACCTACCGCGGCCGCTCGGCTGCCCGCGAAATCGGCAAGGCTTTGTCGTTCGATACGGAAACGCTCGACCGCTTGGCGGGCCTCGTCGGATCGTGGGAATACAAGGACCCCGGCGACACGCTCGCTCGCCATTTTCGCGACACCGGCCTCGACCTCCAGCATCCGCGGGTCCGGAAATTTTTCGAGCTTTGCCAGGCCGTGCAGGATTTGCCGCGCCATCTGGGGCAGCATTCTGGCGGAATGGTGGTGTGCCAGGGACAACTGGATTCCGTCGTTCCGCTCGAACCGGCCACGATGCCGGGCCGCGTGGTCGTGCAATGGGACAAGGAAGATTGCGCCGACATGGGAATCGTGAAAGTGGACCTACTCGGCTTGGGAATGATGGCCGTGCTCGAAGACTCGCTCCAGATCATCCGCGAACAGCATGGAGAAGAGGTCGACCTCGGCCATCTCCCGGCGAATGACCCGGCCGTCTATGCGGCGCTGCAAAACGCGGACACGGTCGGAATGTTTCAAGTCGAAAGCCGGGCGCAGATGTCGTGCCTGCCGCGTCTCCGCCCGAAATGTTTCTACGACATTGTCGTGCAGGTTGCGATTATTCGTCCGGGGCCGATTGTCGGGAAAATGGTTCATCCATATCTAAAGCGCCGCCAGGGGCTGGAGACGCCGGAATATTTTCATCCCGATCTGCGGCCCGCCCTGGAACGCACGCTGGGCGTGCCTCTATTTCAGGAGCAATTGCTGCGTATGGCGATGATCGCCGCGGGATTCACGGGCGGCGAAGCCGAGGAATTGCGGCGGACGATGGGGTTCAAGCGTTCCGAAGCGCGCATGAAAGAAATAGAGGTGAAGCTCCGGCGCGGCATGCATGCGAAAGGGATCACCGGAGAAATGCAGGACAAAATCGTTCAGTCGATCGCTTCTTTCGCGCTCTATGGATTTCCCGAATCGCACGCGGCCAGTTTTGCGCTGATCGCATACGCCAGCGCCTATTTGAAATGCCATTATCTGGCGGCATTCACCGCCGCGATGCTGAATAACCAGCCGATGGGTTTCTACCGGCCCGCAACGCTCGTGAAAGACGCGCAGCGCCACGGCTTGAAATGCAAACCCATCGATTTGACGCGCTCCGATTGGAAATGCACTCTCGAAACAATTCCCGAGGGATTCGCCGTGCGCCTGGGAATGAGTTACGTGAAAGGCTTGCGCAAGGAGATTGCGCTCGAAATCGTGCGCCAGCGCGAGATTCGCAGGTTCGCATCGATCGACGATTTGAAACAGCGCGTTCCCGAAATGCAGAAATCCGAGCTGACTGCGCTCGCCGAAACCGGTGCCCTAAATTTCATATCCTCCAAACGCAATTCGCACCGCCGCGATGCTCTCTGGCAGGTCGAGCGAGCCGCCCGCCGGCCGGGGCCTCTTCTCGAAACGCAGGAAAATTCCGAGAACGAATCGGCCGTTATTCTGGAATCCCCGTTGCAGCCGATGACCGCCGAGGAAAGATTGGTCGCGGACTTCCGCGGCACCGGACTCACGGCCGGACCTCACCCGATGGCGTATCGCCGAGCCGAATTGAAGAGACATGGAATCCGTGCGGCCGTCGAGCTTGCGAAAATTCCCGACGGAACGCGCGTGCGTGTGGCGGGAGCCGTGATCGCCCGCCAGCGCCCCGGCACGGCCAAGGGTTTTGTCTTTCTCAGCCTGGAGGACGAAACAGGGATCGCGAACGCAATCATCACGCCGCAGCTATTCGAGCGGGATCATACCGTGGTAGTCCATCATCCTTTTTTGCTGATCGAGGGCACGCTTCAGAATCAGGACAATGTGGTTTCGGTGAAGGTGGAACGCGTCCTGCCCCTTGAGATATCGCGCGCGGAAATGACCTCGCACGACTTCCACTGAAAATCTACTGCTTTCCTTCCGGCAGGTCGTCTTTCCATCCGAGGATTGCAGAGGATGTGTCGCTCGTCGCGCCGAGGCGGTCGCGAGCTGCCGCCCAGCGTTCGCGGATAAGGCGCGATAAGGGCGCGTCGAGCCGCACCGCTTCGCCCAGATCGGCCGCGATCTTCACATCCTTCGCCATCAGGCCGAGCGCAAAGCCTGTCGCGAATTTTCCGCCGAGGACGTGCTCTTTCACCATGACCTCGGTCGTGAAGTTGCGGCCGGTCGAAGCGTTCAGGATGTCCACCATCGCACCCTGGTCGAGGCCGAAGCGCTCGCCGATCAGCAGCGCTTCCGCCACCGCCGTGTAACCCGCCGCCGCAATGTAGTTGTTGAGCGCCTTCATGGCGTGCCCTGTGCCGAGCGGACCGGTTTCGAACAGTTGCTTGCCCATTGAGAGAAGCAACGGCTTGGCGCGCTCGATCGCGGCCTTGTCGTTTCCGCCGATCATGATGGCGAGCGTGCCGGTCTTGGCGCGCGGGACGGCCCCCGACACTGGCGCGTCAATCAGAATGACTCCCGATCGCTCGAGCGCCTTACCCAGCTCACGCGTCCCGACCGGCTCGGAAGAGCTCATGTCGATCACGAGCGTGCCGGGCCGCAACGCCTTCGCGAAAGCGCCATCTTGATTCTCGAGCAGCGCCTCGCGGACGATTTTCCCCGTCGGCAGCATCGTGACGATAATTTCGTTCTGCGCGACCTCGGCGAGATCGGCGGCCGCGCGGCAATTGTGCTCCCGCGCGAAGCGCGCGCTCTTCTCCGCGTCGGCGTCGAACACCATGAGCTCGTAGCCCGCTCTCGCTATGTGGCCGGCCATTGGCCAGCCCATGTTTCCGATGCCGATGAAACCGACGCGCATGGCGTTGTTCGCTCCTCTACTCGAGTCCGAGTTCTTTCAGCACGTCCGTCGCGTGACTGAAACTGTCCACGCCTGCCGGCACTCCCGCGTAGATCATGCTGTGCAGCAGCACTTCGCGAATCTCATCCTTCGTGCAGCCATTCTTCACCGCGCCGCGGACGTGTCCCTTCAACTGATTCGGGCGATTGAGAGCGACGAGCAGCGCCATCGTCAGCATGCTGCGCGTTTTCCGGTCGAGCTGCGGCCGGGTCCAGACTTCACCGAAGCAATAGCGCGTCACCAGCTCCTGCAACGTCCGGTTGAAATCCGTGGCCGATTCGAGAGCCTGATCCGCGAGCGCCGGGCCGAACATGTCCCGCCGGACTTGGAGCCCCGCCGAAAAAGTTTCCGGGTTAGGAGTTTGTTTTGCCAGGTCCGAGCGGTGCGAGGGCGCCTTCGTATCGAAGTGGATGATCGTGACGCCACCCGTCGCGTAGTTCGCGACGTCCGCCGCCACCTTCTGGCCAATCGGGGACTGCATCGCCGCTCCCATCGCGGCCTCGCTCGCGAACTCTCCCTCCCAGATGCAGAAGTATGGGGAAGGGCTCCCGACGCCGTCGATGGAGAACGTATAGCGGCTGGATAGGAGACCCGGTAGCTGCCCGGCGAGCGGGAGATGCGTCTCCTCGTAGTAGCGCTTGAAGTGAGCGGGGTCTCTTGGCGGCGGATACAGCGCGAGAACTTTATGCATGTCGGTTGTTTTCCTTTTCGGTGAGATTTACGCCGGCTAGTGCCGTTCCAACTTATTTCGAAAAGTTTGGTTGCCAGCCCGGTACCCTCTTCGCGTGTCACCTTAGTCGATCTCCGTTGGTCAGAAAAGTTGGAACGGCACTAGAGGTGAAACAGCTTTCGCGCCGTCTCTCCCAGAATGTTGCGTTTCGCTTGCTCGCTGAGGAACGGTATTCCGGCGATGCGCGACGGAACGTCGAAGTCCCAATGCGGCCAGTCGGAGGAATACATCAGCTGGGTCTCGGCGTTCACGGCCTTGAACGTCGCTTCGAGCATGTGCGGGATCGTCACTTCGAGCGGCTGCGACGTGAAGAACATCTCCCGTATGTACTCGCTCGGAAGACGCTTCAGCAGCGGCGCGTCCGATTGGCGCATGAGGTATTCGTGATCGAGCCGTTGCATCATGAACGGCACCCACGCCAGCCCGCTTTCGATCCAGATTACCTTCAGCTTCGGCAAACGCTCGGGCAAACCGTTCACGATCCAGTTCGTCATGTGCGTCATGTTGCATGTGACGAACGACATCGAGTGCACGCTCAGAAAGCGGTTCATCGTGGACGTCATCGTGTCGCCCCAGGTCGGCCCGGCGTGGAAGGCCAGCGGCAGCCCGCGCTCTTCGAGCTCCTTGTACACGCGCATGTACATGTTCTTGTGAACGCCCGCGTGGCGCTGGCTCGTGATCATGAAGCCGACCACTCCGGGCGTCTCGCCGAATTCCTGGATCATTTTCATGCACGCGTCGGGATCGTGAAACGGAAGGCAGAGCAGCGTCTTCACGCGCTTCTCGCGGGGGAGAATTGTCTCGGTGAACCAGCGGTTGTAAGCAAACGTCATCGCCGTGACGATATCCGGCTCCGGATGCAATCCCATCTCGAGCATCGGCTGCGGGAACACAACCTGCATCTTGATGCCCATCGAATCCATCGCGCGCCGCACGAGCGTCAGGTCGCGATGCTCGTCCGTCGTGTCCACGTGCTCCCCGAGCTCGCACTGATGCGGAATCCGCCCGAACACATCCTGGAACGTGAGGCCGACCGGGTGATTGCTGAAGGCCAGTTGTTTTGCGTTGGGCCAATTCTGCGTCATGGACTTGGCGTTGTGGCGGAGCACGGGATTCTCGAGGTGCTCGAGGATCTCGCTCCACGAGTCGAACTCGACGTGATGCGCGTCCACGTCGACGATGAAATAGTCATCGAGGTGGTAGCGGGCGATGTCGCGGCGCGCGTTCGCGAGGATTTCGCGCGAATCGGTGCGCGTCGTGATCTGCTGGACCTTGTGCTCGGTTGCGCTGGTGGTGCCGTTGGCTAACTCGACTTTGCTCATCGTTTCATCCCCACCGATATTCCATCTTCGAGCCTAAATATCATTCACCGGGCACTTGGCGCGGTGCGCGAAAACCAGAGCGCCAGATCAAATGGATTCAAGTGGTGCGCGCGCAGCAAGGCGCATGCAACCACCATCGCCTCTGTCGTCGAAACCGTGCCATCGATCACGGGCAATTCCGATTCCGTCTCTTCCGCGGCCGTGGCGTAGAGCTTCACGGCGCCGCTCACGAGATTCGTCAAGTCCTCTGGCGCCACTCCTGCGATTTGGCCGTTCTGGATGGCCTGCTCGACCCGGCCCCGCAGTTCCGCAATAAGCGTCGATAGCTTCTCGCCATCATCAGACCGTGACATAGACGCCTTCGGAGGTTTCTTCGACAGCCACGCGAATTAGCCGGGCCGAAGGCCTGCCGGGATGGACGCCCGTCTTGATGTCGTATTCAAAGCCGTGCCACGGGCAGACGATGTGGAGGCTCGACTCATCGAACGCGAAGCCGCGGCTTTCGCCGCCCGGTTCGATCACCTCGGTCACGCGCGGGATGATCTTTCCCTGGCAGACGGGCCCGCCCTGATGCGCGCAGGTGTTCAGATAGGCGTACAGTTGGCCCTCGAAGCGGAAGATGCCGATCGTTGTCTCGCCCACATCGACCACCAGGCGGCCGCCTTCCGGCACGCGCTCACTCGCGCCCACGCAAACTCTCTGAGAAGTGGCTGGCATGTTCCCCCCCGGCCTTGGTCTTGCTGGTGCAGATGGCGCGTATTGTATGTTGAGAACTTTCGCTTATCAACTTACTCGCGGGCGCCGGATGTGATATACTGCGGTTGCGCTTGATACAGCGGTTGTGTGGTGTGGTTGATCTCTTTCAGTGTCTGCCGAGAATACCCCGCCTCAGTCTCTTCCGAAGTCTTCGGCGTAATTCAAACAAGGACTGGAAATGCAGGTTGCCGTGAACGCCTGAAAGCTACCGGGCGCACTGCATGCCGCATCCCCCCAGAAAAAAAACTTAGAACATGCAGAATTTTTCAGAACTACAGATTTCTAGCTACACCAAGGAGCGTTTGTCGGCCGCTCGTTTCTCGATTCCGACTCCCGTGCAGGCCGCGGCGATTCCGCACGCGCTCGCGGGCAAGGATGTGCTCGCGACCGCTCAGACCGGCACGGGCAAGACGCTCGCGTTCCTGATCCCGGTGATCGAACAGCTGCTTCTCTTCAATGTGCCCGGCATCGCGGCACTCGTCCTCGTTCCCACGCGCGAACTCGCAATGCAGGTCGTGGACCAGTACAACGCGCTGAGGGGCAAACAACTATCACCCGCAGCTTTGGTGGTAGGTGGCTTGTCCGAAGTGCAGCAACTCGCCGCCCTGCGCCAGGGAGCTCGCCTGGTGGTTGCCACCCCTGGTCGGCTGGAAGATTTTCTCGACCGCAAACTCGTCAATTTCCGCGCGTTGCGCGTGCTGATTCTCGATGAAGCAGATCGCATGCTGGATATGGGATTTCTTCCTTCGATTCGCAGAATTGTGGGAGTGGTGCCCAAGGACCGGCAGACGCTCTGCTTTTCCGCAACGCTCGAAGCATCCGTCGCCCATCTCGTGGATGACTACATGAAGCATCCGGTGCGCGTCGCGCTCGGCTCCACGCTCAAGCCCTCCGAAAATGTTCGCGTTCAGGCATTCGAGGTTCACTCCGACCAAAAGCAGGAAGTGCTGCAGCGTTTGCTCACGAAGTACACGGGACGTTGCCTCGTTTTCGCGCGCACCAAGCGCGGTGCCGAGCGCTTGGCGCTGAGTTTGAATCGCGACGGCTTTGCTGCGGCGTTGATTCATGGCGGGCGTTCGCAATCCCAGCGAACGGCGGCGTTGACCGGGTTCCAGCAGGGGCGCTTTCGCATCCTGGTGGCGACCGATCTGGCGGCGCGCGGCATCCACGTGGAAAGTATCGAACACGTGATCAACTACGATCTGCCCGAGTTGGCAGAGAACTTCATTCACCGCGTCGGGCGCACCGGTCGAGCTGGCTTGCAGGGCCTTGCTTCGACTTTATTCGGGGCCGATCAACGAGGAGAGTTGGCTCTCATCGAGCGCACACTCGGAATTCGAATTGAGAGAATGAAAGTGGCTGATCTTCCGGAAGGACAAGTGCGCAAGTCAGCCGCGAAGCATCGCGCGCTGCCGCCTTCCAGTTCTCGCATCAGCCGACTTCCCGGAGAGTTCCTGCAAGCGCAAACCATGTAAGCGGTTCTTCACGATTCGCTGCAGCAGCAATGAAGGCCCGGCCGATTCTTCGGCCGGGCCTTCGCGCTTTCATCGTGTAGAAACAGCTTCACTCCTCACGCTGATCCCCGGCCAGCAAATCCCCGGTTGACAGGTACGGCTCGAATATGAGGTATAGAGGCCCATGTTTGAGCAGAGCCTCAATCCCACGGGCCACTTGTGGTTGACCGTGGCGGCCGCGCTGATCCCGCTGATTGCCTTGATCTTCATGCTGGCGGTTTTTCGCATCACCGCATGGATTGCATCAATCGTCGGCGGCGCGATCACGATCCTGATGGGCGTCTTCGTGTGGCACGCGCCCTTCGCCGGCACGATGAAGTCCTACCTGTATGGCGGCCTCACGGGAATCTGGTCGATTGATTGGATCACCTTCTGGGGCCTGATCATTTTCAACACGCTGGTGCTCACCGGCAATTTCGATCGCTTCAAAAGTTGGATCGTTCATCACGCCACGGCCGACATTCGAATTCAGACGATCATGCTGGCTTGGGCCTTCGGTGCGCTGCTGGAAGGGCTCGTCGGGTTTGGTTATCCATGGGCGGTTGTGGTGCCGATTCTGGTTGGGCTGGGGATTGCCGACCTCGATGCGATACGCGTGGCTGCGCTGGCGAACAATGCTCCGGTATCTTACGGTGCGCTCGGCGCGCCGATCATCGGTCTCGCCGCGGTGACGGGCCTGCCCCTGCTCGCGCTTTCCGGTTCGATCGGCAACGTCGTCGCCATCCTTGCGCTACTGCCGCCGTGGGTTCTGATTTTTCTCGTCAGTGGCTGGGACGGCGTCGTTGAGGCGTGGCCGCTGGCTATCGTCGGGTCGCTGTCCTACATTGCGGGGCAGTGGCCGGTCGCGCACTATTTGGGTCCGTATCTCCCCGATCTCAGCGGCGCGCTCGTTTCCTTCTGGGTTCTGTTTCTGTTCGTCAAAATCTGGCGCCCAAAGACGATCCGCGGATTCGGTGGCGCCGTGCTGGAGCCTTCTGGCGCAGCCACATCCAACTCATCGGAATTGACTTCGGCGCGCGAAGCTTTCTACGCCTGGCTGCCGTATATCGTGCTCATCGGCGTGGTAGTGGCGTGGACGGGACCGTGGTCCAAACTTCCGGGAATTAGCTTGTTCAAGCTGTCGATCGCCGCAAAATCTTCGGTCACGCAGAAGGCGATCACGTCGGTCTTCAACTTCGCGCCGCTGAACGGCGGCACATCGATTCTGGCGTCATGGCTCGTGATTTTGGCTCTTGTCCGGCCGAATCGCCGGATTCTGCCGCAAGTATTCTCGAAGACCTTCAAACAGATGTGGGGAGCGCTGCTGGTCGCGTTCTTCATCTTCGCGCTCGCTTATATTTTCGTTTACACGGGGATGGCGAATTCGCTGGCGTACGGACTTTCGAAAATCGGGGTTTTCTTCATCGTCCTGGCGCCGATCCTCGGGTGGATCGGCGTCGCTCTCTCGGGCAGCAACACATCCACGAACGCAATGTTCGGGCCGGTCCAGGCGGTCACCGGTCGGCTGCTGAATCTTCCGGTTCTTCTGCTTCCATCGTTCAATTCCGTGGGAGCGGAGGTAGGGAAGCCGATCGCGCCTCAGACGGCGAGCGTCGGCGTGTCAACCAGCCGATTGGTGCGCAGCGAGGGCCAGGTCATCCGGCACAACATGGGATGGACGCTGATCGTGCTCGCGTATCTGATCTTGCTCGCCCTGCTCTTCTACTACGTGTTCCCAAACTCGATGTCGCTCTAAACCGCAGTTGTTAGCTGCGCCGATCTCGGGAAATTGTCGCGGCCCTTCGCTGCTGAATGCTGCTGCTGACGAACACAATCACGAACCGTTCGCGCGGGCCGGTGCGACCGCGGGCAGCGTGATTTTGCAGGGTGTGGGGTGCCACTTCGAGCCGTCGGGCTCACGTCTGAACTGCTCGGTCGTTATAAAGCGGCTGTTCAAGTATTGCGGATCCTCAAGCACTCCCGTCACGACCAGGTAAGCTTCGCCATCGAGTTCGAAACGGTCGAAATATTCCGTCAGCACCGCACTCCCGCTGTAGGGCACGCCGTTCTTGCGCAAATACCCCGGCCGCATGTGCGTCGTTACAACTTTCAAGCTGCCCTCTTTCTTCTGCGCGGGCCCGTCCAAAGGTCTCCCGAACCCTCGCGACTGTAGCTGCTTTTCCCACGAGGCTACGGAATCTCCCTGCCACTGAGGTTCGCCGCCGTCCCATTTCGAGCCGTCGAAGTGGAGCATGCGCTTCTGCATGCCCGCATCCGTGTCGATCTCCAGAGTCTTGTCATCCACCCACGTGGCGTGCAGACGCTCCGGCAAGCGCATGATGGCCGCGACCCCATACGCTTTGCATTGATTCCCCGCGGCCTCATCTTTCGCCGGATCCCAGGCGTCCGCCACGCGGCGCCCTTCGGCGTTGAGCGGAACAAAGGAATAGTCTCCCTTCGGCGGCGTCATCATCCGCCACCGCCACTCGTCGTCCACAATCGACACCCAGTAACCGTTCAAGTCGATCAACGCCCCCGCCTTCGGCGTCAGCGGCTGTCGGCGCTGAGCGACTTGGCCGCCCGTCTGTGCAGTTGCCGCCGGGCACAGCCCGCAAGCGGCGAGCGACAACACTCCCGCGATGGCAGGCAGCCATGCCATGCGCTCCCGGAAAAACCGCAGACTTTTCATTTGCATTCCCCGCCGCTCTCTTGCCCTCGCTAGTTTTTCGATTTGCTCAAGTCCTGGTACACAGCCTCGATGAACATCTCTGTCGTCCAGGGTCCCGTGTCGGCGCCATAGATGCCGTCATAGTCGAGCGTGGGCTTCGCCGCTTTCACTTGTTCGAGCGTCATCCCTTTTTTCACCATGTCCTCAACGCGATCTCGGACGATTGTCACCATGTCCCGATAGTTCACGATCTCGGCGCGGTCGCAGAGTCGCCCGTGGCCGGGAATCACGTACGTGCCGCCTTCCTCGTTCTCCTTCGGAACCATGATGTCGATCACCTGATTCAGCGCGTCGATCTCTCCGTTGATGCTCCCGCCCCTTTGCGGCTCGATCGTCGGGTAGTGTTCGGGCGTGAAAACATCTCCCGCGCTCACCACATCCGACCGCCGGAAAAACACGATGCTGTCGCCGTCCGTATGCGCAGCGTGTGGATGCTCGATGATCACAGCCTCGTCGTTGAACAGCTCCCATTTGTCGGTGTCGTAGGTATCGGTGGGCCACAAATCTTCCGCGACCGGAGGCTTCTTCCCCGTCGGGGCGCTCATCCGGTTGAGCGCGCTCAGGTGCGCGATCACCGATGCCCCCGCGACCTCTCCGGGAAGGCCGGAGTTGAAATGGCCTGCCTTTGCGAGGTTCTGGTTCCCGCCAATGTGATCTTCGTCCATGCTCGTATCGACGATAAATGCAATCGGTGCGTGCGAAAGTGTCCTGATCGCCGACAGCACCTGCTCGCTCATCTGCGGAACTCCTGCATCCACGAGCAAGACGGCCTGATCGCCCACCTGCACGGTGATGTTCGCGCCCGCGCCGGCCAGCATGTAAACGCGCCCCTGCACGTGAAGCACGTGGAGCGCCGGCTCCTTGCCGTCTTGGCTCTGCTGCGCACGAACATTTCCATCAGCTGCGGCCAACACGGCAATCGTGAGGGCAAGCACAGCCCAAGTGCTGCTCAACCGGCCTCGCACGTCTCGATCGGCTATCACTTGATGCGCTCCGGGGATTCTTTTGGCTTGGACGGGATCGGCAGTGTCACCAATTTCTCCAAGTACTCCGGGTACATCGTTTCCGCGCCGCCGCGAGCTGCTTCGACCGGTATCCCATATCTCGTCGCGAATTCGGTCAGCCACGCGTTCGTTCCCGGCAAATGGTGCGCCACCCAGCCTTTCGGATGATCTATTTCGTGCCGGGGTATGCAGGAAGAAGGTGTAAGAGCGTAGCCCGGGTTGAGGACCCAATGTTCGGTTCGAACCAGCGGCTCCGTCAGGTAGACGGGATCTTTCACGATTGAAACGAGCGTGAGAAAGTCGCCATGCCGGATGAAAAACTCCGTGAGGGTAGCCTTATCGGCGCGCGGAAGCCCGTTGCGCCGCAGCCATCCTTCCTTCAGGTGAGTCGTCGTCACACGCAACTTGTCCCCTTCCCACTTCCCGGTCGAAAACCCCTCCCACGTGTAGGCCGCGTATTCGGGCGGATTCGGCGGGTTATCCATGTGAATCGTTCGCTGGGCATTCATCCAGTACATCGTCACGTGCCACGCGGTGATTTCCTGCGTGAGCGGATCGAGGTCCGGCCAGATACGCATTCCGCCCGGTGCGCGCGGCGCGTAGTCCGCCGGGTGCGGTTCGCATTCATGTTCTTCCTGGGTCCATTTTTCTGCGGTCCAGCTGTCGGCCCGCAGGCGCGCTGCATCATTGATCGGCAGACCAGTGTAGTCGCCGATGTATGGATCCGTTGTGTTGTCAGGAGCGGGCGGTTGGCTCCATTCACCGGACAAATCGACCTGTGAAAACGCAGGCGGGACCACGAATCCGGCAGCAATCAGGATAAGAGACGCGAAGATTATCCTTCCATAAGCGCCACGCATCGTGCTCCCTCCCCAGAGCTGCACTCTGACCGAATCGAGCTGTTGTGCGAGGGCGAACGGGTGAGTCTACATCACAGCCATCGGCTGCGAAACTGAAGTTGGGTGAAACTAGAGGCTGCTCAAACGCCGGTTATCGGGCGGCATCTTTCCGCCCGGGCCCGTTGCGGAGTTCGCGGATGATGTTCACGCCACTGCTCGTGCCAAGGCGGTTTGCGCCAGCTTCAATCATTGCTTTGGCGTCGTCGGCCGTCCGAATTCCGCCCGACGCCTTCACCCCGATCGTCACAGCCCCGCGCATGAGCTTGACGTCTTCCAGGGTCGCAACGCCTCCGAGAAATCCGGTGGAGGTCTTCACGAAGTCAGCGCCTGCCTTTTCGCTGATCTCGCACGCCAGCAGCTTTTCTTCGTTGCTGAGAAGGTGCGTTTCGAGGATTACTTTCAGCAGAGCCTTTTCCGCGTGCACGGTTTCCGCGACGGTTTGAATGTCCGCCAGAACGGCTTCGCGATTGCCGGCCTTGAGCTCGCCGATATTCATGACCATATCGATTTCGCGCGCTCCCAGCTTCAATGCCTCCGCGGCCTCAAAACGCTTCACGCTGGTGAGCGTTGCGCCCAGCGGAAACCCCGCCACCGCGCCTACCTTCACGCTGCTGTCCCTTAAGCGCGAGTAGCAAAGCGCCACGTGGCACGCATTTACCATCACCGTGCCGAAACCGAACTCCCGCGCTTCTTCGCAGAGGCGGATGATCTGTGCCGGTATCGCTTCCGGCCGCAGGTTTGTGTGGTCGATGATCGCCGCGAGGCTTCGCCAGTCGCGGGCCAAGGGCTCGTTTTCGGCGGCTGAGTTTCGGCTCGACATAGGCGATGAATGTTACTACGCTACCGCTGTTCGTCGCAGCTTGCAGTTCAGCGTCTCGATTCACGGTTGAATTTATGCCAAAGCGCATTTCCGGCGCGGACAAAAGCCGCGAGCGGCTGATCGCAGCAGCTCGCGCCGCCATGAAAAATGCGTACGCGCCCTACTCCAAATTCAAAGTGGGCGCCGCCCTCCTGACCGCGAAGGGCGAAATATTTGCCGGCTGCAATGTCGAGAACGCTTCGTATGGCATCACCAACTGCGCGGAACGAACGGCGATTTTCTCCGCGGTTGCCCGGGTTGGCCCGAAACTCGAGATCAACGTCATCGCCATCGTGAACGGCAAGAACGCGCCATGCGCTCCCTGCGGAGCCTGCCGCCAGGTCATCTACGAGTTTGGGCCGAACGCGACTGTGTTTTTTCTTGCTGCGAAGGGTTGGAAGAAGCTGCCCATCGCGAAGCTTCTCCCGGAGGGATTTCGCCTGAAGTGAACGAGCCCTCGCAGCCCGCCCCCGCCCACGCGTCCCGCACCGTTGATCTGATCCGCAAGAAACGGGACGGGCAGGAACTTTCGCGCGCTGAAATCGACGATCTCGTCGCAGGCTACACGTCCGGAAAGATCCCCGACTACCAGATATCCGCCTGGCTGATGGCTGCCGTGGTGCGAGGTTTGAGCAAGGCCGAGACCGCGGCACTCACGGATTCCATGCTGCATTCCGGCGAGGTGCTGGACCTTTCGGAATTCCCGGCGCCGAAAATAGACAAACATTCCACCGGCGGCGTTGGCGACAAGACCTCGCTCGTGCTCGCGCCCCTCGCCGCGGCCGGTGGCTTGGTTGTTCCCATGATCAGCGGCCGCGGGCTCGGGCACACCGGAGGCACGCTGGACAAGCTCGAATCGATCCCCGGCTTCCAGGTGGGCCTTTCAATCGTCCGCTTCCGCGAAGTGCTGCGAGATTGCGGCTGCGCCATGATCGGTCAGACCGCTGAAATTGCTCCAGCCGATCGCAAATTCTATTCGTTGCGCGATGTCACCGGCACCGTCGAAAGTCCCTACCTGATTTGCGCCTCGATCATGAGCAAGAAGCTGGCGGAAGGCGTCGACGGCCTGGTGCTCGACGTGAAGACCGGTTCCGGTGCGTTCATGAAGACGGAGGAAGACGCCGCTTTTCTGGCCAAGCTGATGGTTGAAACCGGGCAGCGAATGGGCAAGAAGATGGTCGCGCTCATCACCGACATGGACCAGCCGCTCGGGCTGCGCGTAGGCAACGCACTGGAGGTCGAGGAGTGTCTCGACGTGCTGCGCGGCCGGGGCCCGGAGGATTTGCGCCAGCTCTGCCTCGAACTCGCGGGATGGATGCTTCACCTGGGCGGACGCTCGAGCACGATCGATCAAGCCAAGAAACTTGCGGACCAGCTCCTGCGATCGGGACAGGCGCTCGAGAAATTCCGCCGCATGGTTGAGTTGCAGGGAGGCGATCCGGCTTTCATCGACGATCCGCAGCGGCTGCCTCAAGCGAAGCACTCGGTCGATGTTGCCAGTCCCCGAAACGGCTTTATCGGAGCGATTCAATGCGAGATGGTCGGCACGGCTTGCGTCGTTTTAGGGGGTGGCCGCGAGAAGAAGGAAGATTCGGTCGATCCTGCGGTGGGAATCATCCTGCACAAGAAAGTCTCGGACCGCGTCTCCGCGGGTGAATCCCTCTGCACGATCCACTACAATTCGGAAACTCGCGCAGCTCAGGCGAAAAAACTTCTGCAACAGAGTTATCAGATCGTGGAATCGCCTCCAGCACCGCGGCGGCTCGTTCACCGGATCATTTCCGCAGCAGACGCAAGTTAAATCAGGTCATTCCGACAGGCTTGCCAGCGTTTCAGCCAGCACGACCCCAGACAGTTCCAGGCCCCTTCAAATCCGGCTTATACTCGCTGAATGAGCAATCCCTTCATGGCGCGCGCGATTCAGCTCTCGATTGAAAGCGTGCGCTCGGGAAACGGCGGGCCATTCGGCGCCGTCGTCGTGAAGGACGGCAAAATCATCGCCGAGGGCGCGAATTGCGTCACCTCGACCAACGATCCCACCGCGCACGCGGAGGTGGTCGCGATCCGCAAGGCGTGCGCGGCGCTGGGCGTCTTCGACCTTCGAGATTGCGAGCTTTACACCTCGTGCGAGCCCTGCCCGATGTGCCTCGGAGCGATCTATTGGGCGCGCCCCGCGCGCGTTTTTTTCGGCAGCACCGCCTCGGACGCTTCCAAGGCCGGCTTCGACGACTCGCTGATCTATCAGGAAATTCCGCAGCCGCATGCCGAGCGTAAAATCCCCATGGCTCAGCTCATGCGCGACGAAGCCCTCGAAGCCTTTCGCGCCTGGGAACGGCAACCCAACAAGCTTCAGTACTAACCCGAGCTCCGTGCATTTGTAGGGGCATGACATGTCATGCCCGGCAAACATCCTTGGCAACTGTGCGCCATTCGCTTCTGGTTTCGTAGCGGCCGCCTTGCCTTTCAGGCGGGCGCCTTGTCTTGAATGTCGCCGCTATTCCGTGCCAAGAAACGCGTATCGCAGAAGAAACAGCACGCTGAGGACCCAGATGAGGGCACTGATCTCGCGATGCCGCCCTGTAAAGAGCTTCAGGAACGTAAACGAAAGCAATCCGAGGCTCAATCCCGTCGCGATGCTGAAAGTGAGCGGCGTGGCGATCAGCGTAAGAAACGCGGGAACCGCATCCGTGTAGTCGTCCCACTTGACCCGCGCGACCGCGCCGCACATCAGCGCGCCAACCAGAATCAGCGCCGGCGCGGTGGCATACGACGGAATCGCAGCCACCAGCGGCGCGCAAAACATCGCCCCGGCGAATAGTCCCGCAATCACCAGATTGCCGAGCCCCGTTCGCGCGCCCGCGGCCACCCCGGCCGCGCTCTCGATGTAGCTCGTCACCGTGGACGTGCCGGTCAGCGCGCCCACGATTGTCCCGATGGCGTCCGCCAGCAACGCCCGGCTCGCGCGCGGGAGTTTTCCGTCTTTCAGGAATCCGGCTTCTTCGCAGACCCCGACGAGCGTCCCTACGTTGTCGAAGAGATCGACGAAGAAAAACACAAACACAAGCTCCCCGAGCCCGAGCTTCGCCGCCGACCGCAGATCGAACTTGAAGAGCGTCCCGGACGGATGAGGCCACGAAAAAACGTGCGCGGGCAAGTGGCTCACTCCCAGCGGCATGCCCACGACCGTGATCGCAACGATGCCAATCAGAATCGCGCTGCCGACGCGCCGCGCCATCAGAACGGCAATCAGAAGAATGCCCGCCGCGGCGAGAATCACCTGCGGATCGGATATCTTGCCGAGGCCCACGAACGTGGACTTGTTCGCCACGATGATGTTCGCGTTCCGGAAGCCCACGAACGCGATGAAAAGCCCGATGCCCGCCGCCGTGCCGTGCTTGAGGCAGTCGGGAATGCCATTGACGATCTGCTCGCGCACACTCGTGAGCGTCAGGATCAAAAAAAGCAGCCCGGAAAGCAGCACCACTCCCAGCGCAGTCTGCCAGGGCACGCCGCGGCCAATCACAATCGAATACGTGAAATACGCGTTGAGTGACATTCCGGGCGCCAGCGCAATGGGATAGTTCGCCCACAGGCCCATCACCAGCGTTGCCAGCGCGGCCGATATGCACGTCGCGAAAAGCACTCCCTCGACGGGCATGCCCGCTTCGGAAAGAATCCGCGGATTGACGACAACCACATACGCCATTGTCATGAACGTCGTCAGCCCGCCCAGAAGCTCGCGCCGAACGGTGGTGTGGTTCTCCGAGAGATGAAAGACGCGCTCGAGCAATCCAAAATCTCCCTTGCGAAAAATGAGCCACTATAGGGTGCCCGTCACCACGGCGTCAACGTAAGAAACGGGACGGTTGTGACTCAGTTTTCCGTGGCACAGACACTCTTGTCTGTGCTCTTTCTGGGCAGCACCCAAGGAAGCCTGTACGCGCAAGCCCAGGCAACCGGTCGGTGCACTTTGCTTTGTGGCACAGACACTCTTGTCTGTGCTCTTTCTGAGTGGCGCCCAAGGACGCCTGTGCGCGTAAGCCCAGGCAATCGGTCAGCGGTGTGGCTCGGGCGCTGCCTCCGCCTGATTGATCATGAACGTGGACATTTGCTCGAAGAACGCCCGAAGGAATTGTTCGACTTCGGCCGGCAGAGCGGCCTCGGCAAAAGCATTGTTCATCAGCTTCATCCAACGGTCGCGGGCTGCTTGATCGATCCGGAAGGGAAGATGTCGCGCCCGCAAGCGGGGATGTCCCCGCTCTTCAATGTATCGCTGCGGACCTCCGAACCTGTAGATCAGGAAGTCGCGAAGCCTTTGCTCGGCGCCTTTGCGATCCTCCTCTGGATACATCCTTCCGAGAATGTCGTCCTCCGGGACCTGCCGGTAGAACGCAGCCACGAGGCGTGTAAAACCTTCCTCTCCGATGATTGAGTAGATGTTGACTTCGTCCATGATTTATTTGCTTCTGCCGGCAGACCAATCTACATAAGGAAACGGCCAGATATCGCACTGAGGCATTTCCGACGCGCGCTTTCGTCTGTGCATATGGCCGGTCAGTTCGTGATTTCCGGCAGCGGAAGACCGTAAAGTCGGAGAAAAGACAGCTTGTCCCAATATCCGCGTTGAAACGCGATCTTGTCGTCGACCACTCGAAAGAATCCGCAGCCTCTTGGACCCTTGGGATCGCGCCATTCGAGAATTGCCCAATCTCCGTCCTCGAGGATGTGTTCCGGGATGCACACCATTTCTGCCGCGGCAAAGCCCGCCGCGAACATTTCACGGATGGCGTCGCGGCCTTCCACTGGCTTCTCGGCAACTTGGTGATTGATGGCGTCTTCTCGATAGAAGTTCGTGAGCGCTTCCACGTCGGCGCGGTTGAACGCCTCGACCCACGCTTTCACGACATCCCTGGGACGCATGCGCGCAATTGTACCAGCCCGACGCAAGTCGGCAGCAGCGAACGCATGCGCCGCAAGCCCGCCATCAATGAGAGAAATGGGCCAGATGGTGGGTCAGTTCGCGAGAAGCGACGTTGCGTCCGCGTGGCTGGCTACACGAACTACTGAAGTGGCTGCGGAAGATAGTTTTCGAGCGCCCGATGATACGGCTGGAATGTGCCGGGCGCGGCCGGACACAACGACCTGGAGCTCCGCCCTGATCGGGACGGCAGCGGTTACGATTCTATGGCACGGTCAACGCAACGCGCCGACCAGGTACAAGATCACCACGATGAGCAGCACTGTCCCGACTATCCCCAAGCCCCCGCGTGTCCCCCATCTGGAGTACCCGAAATAGCCGCCGCCTCCCCCGAACAACAAGATCAAAACGATAATTAGTAATAGCATTGAAAGTCTCCTTTCAACTTGAAACGGCGTCCCCGCGAACTTCGCTGAAGACGACACTGGCCGGGTCGCCGTCGCTGGCCAGTGTCGATGGCATCACACTCGATGAACCATTAGCCCACGTACACCATGACTGCAATTCGATCCCGGGGATACCTGCGGTTGTACAGGTAATAGCCGTCACCGGAGTAGTCGATATACACATCATCGTTGTCGTACCAGTCGTCTGACCAGTATTCCGGCCACGGGTCCATGAGACTGAACCAAAAGCCGCCGTACTGGAAGCGGGGATACCCGCCAACTATCAATACGGGATAGGTGTATATGCGAAACCAGTGATCGGGACCAAAGTAGCCACGGTAACGGTCATCTGGAATGCGGTAGCCGTTGTAGCCGCCGCGTTGCTGCCAGTCGCGGTGCTCGGACTGCCAGTTGTGTGCCCGATGCTCCTGCCAGACAGCCTGCTGTTCGTGTGCCTGCCTATGCTGCTCTTCCAGCGGACGCCTCGCGGCCTGCTGCTGGTGTTGCTGAGCCTGATGCTGTTGAGCCTGCTGTTGCTGCTGGGCTTGGTGTTGCTGAGCCTGATGCTGTTGAGCCTGCTGTTGCTGCTGGGCTTGGTGTTGCTGAGCCTGATGCTGTTGAGCCTGCTGTTGCT
>DATNIN010000025.1:0-11438 GCA_035604415.1 Candidatus Acidiferrales bacterium | reverse complement strand
TCACCGTAGATGGCGTCGAGAACGAAGACGAGCCGCGCATGCCGTGGTTCCGGTTGACCGAGGACGAGCTTCGCGCGCTGTCTGCTTACTTGAGCACACTTCGCTCGAAGCCGGTCGAGGCATACAAGATCAGTCCAGCGGTCGTCGCATCCTGGTCGAAAAATCCCGCCCTAGTCGAACAAGGTGAATTGCGCTTCCGGCAGATGTTTTGCTCCACTTGCCACTCTCTCGCCGTAACACGGGGCGGCGAAACGAAACTTGTCGGCGGCGATATCGGGCCGGAGCTCACCAAGGTCGGCACGAAGGTCAAGCCCGATTGGCTGGTGGCATGGCTGCGCGACCCCCACGGCTATTTGCCGCACAGCAAAATGCCGCGCTACGGTTGGTCCGACGAAGATCTCTTTCAGGTCACGCAATACATCGAGACGAAGCTGACCGATCCGGATCTGCTGAAGAGCGTCCCAGACTTAGGCGCGCCCGCGGACGCGGAGATTCAGGCCGGCCGCCGCCTATTTTCGGAGAAGGGTTGCGCGGGCTGTCATGCGATCGAGGGCGTTGGATTGCAGAAAGACTTTGGCCCCGACCTCTCCGCGCTCGGCGGAAAGAATGTCTCCCAGCTCGAATTCGGCACTTCGAAAATTCCCCGAAACCTGATTTCCTACATCCAGGCCAAGATCACCAATCCTCTTTCGGTGAATCCGGCCGCGCGCATGCCTCAATATAATTTGACTCCCGTCGACCTCGACGCGGTCACAACTGCGCTGCTGGGGATGACAGGAACTCCGGCGACGAGCGGGATGGAAAAACTTCTCGTGCCCAAGCGGCACGCGGCATTCCAGGCGGCGGGTGAATTCGGCAAGGTCTACGAGCGCTATAAATGCTACGTCTGCCATCAATTCAATGGCGACGGCGGCACGCTCGCTCCCGATCTTTCCTATGAAGGCAGTCGCGCCAATCGCCAGTGGCTCATCCAGTTTCTCAGGAATCCGCAGACTCTGCGGCCCACTCTTGTGCTCCGCATGCCTCAGTTCAATATGTCCGAGCAGGAAGCAGCAACGGTCGCGGACTATTTCGGAATGGTGCTGCAGAATCCGGATGTAAATCCTGCGTCGGTGAATCGCCAGGATCTCTCGCCGCAACAGGCGGCGCTCGGCAAGCAGCTCTACGACGTGAAATATCAGTGCCAGGCTTGCCATACGATCGGTTCGACCGGCGGATACGTAGGCCCAAGTTTGAACGACGCGGGGAATTGGCTCACGGCCGCATGGATTGAGGCTTGGCTCCAGAATCCGCAAGCCTTGGTGCCGGGCACGATCGAGCCGCGCCGTGCCTTCACGCCGGACGAAATTAAGGCCCTCACCGCCTATTTGCTGACGCTGAAGCAAAGCCCTGCAGCGACGCGGGCAGCGCACGCCGGCGCCGCAGGAGGCCAAAAATGAATTCGCGCCTCCGAACTCTCCTGGTGATTGCGTGCTTGGTGCTCGCGGGCTGCAGTCGCGAGAACCGTGTTGTGAAATCCGATCCGCTCGCGAAGGCCTACGATTCGGAAGTGGACTGGAACGATCCACAGCACATCATCCCGCTCAGCTACGAACAGGCGCAGGGCAAGCGCATCTTCTATCAGCAATGCGTCTGGTGCCACGCGGACGCAACGCCGGCCGGGCCTTCCAATCGTTCCAACGTCACTCCTTCTCCTCCGTTGATGAACGATGGCTCGATATTGAACCCCGAGACCGACGAGAATATTCAGAACACCATCGCTCTCGGTGGCAGCGCCGTAGGCAAATCCGCTATGATGCCCCCGTATGGCAAAATGCTTTCGAAGGATGAGATCCGCTCCGTCATCGCCTACATCCGCGCGATTGCCACGCCTCCCTACCAGCCTCCAGCCAACGCGGCGTCAGCCTACTCGGAGAAATAATTAGTGACCAAGCGAGTGGTGGCTACCCTCGGGTTTATCGTCTGCGCTCTGATGTTACTCACCTCCGGCTCTGCCTTCGCCCAGGTGAGTCCCGCGGAGATTTTGAATCCCAAGCTGAAAGCGGTGGAGCAGAAGTATCTTCCGCAACTGCAATCGCTGCGCCGCACCATCGACGAAACGCGATTCCCCTTCCCTTTCGTGTTGACGCGTTACGTCGGCTCCGACTCCCAAAAGGGTTTGGTGGATACGCGCGGCCTGGAATTCGTCAACTTTCAGGAGCGCACGTTGCTGAAGGTTTCCGGGCATTACAACGCTGCGTTTAATTCGGAGCAATTGACCCAGAATCAGCGCGCAGATCGCACCGTTCAGGATGTGGTCGTGCCAATATTGCAGTTGATGCGAAAACAATTCTCCGGCGGTCTCGATTGCGATGGCATTGGCTTCGAAATCGCCTACCACACGCGAACGGCGAAGCAGAGCTATGAGTTTGAAGGAAAGGAAATGCTCGTCGTGGTGTTCTCGGTCGAGGACGCATTCGCTTTCTTGACCGTAGCGGGAAATGACGCGCGCCAGGCCGTCATGAATCGCTCGCAGGTTTTCGCGGACGGCAAAGAATTCGCTCTCGGATTGGGCGCGCGCGATCCGCTGGACTTGGACGAGCTGGGACGTGGGGACTCCGCTGAGCGGCCCAGTCCAAGCTCGACCGCTACCGGTTTGGGCTATTCCCCGCAACCGCCGCGCGATAGCTCTCCTGCAGCGCCTACGGCTCCACTGACTCCAACCGCGGCACCCGCGGTCGTTGCGGCCGGCTCGCCAACGGCATCACCCGCCGAGTCCGGGCAAGCCGATGCCGACCGTTTGCAGGCCAAATTCCAGTCGCAACTTGACGCTCTCGCGAAAGACGGCGCCGAGAAGCTCCATTTCGTCGATTACGCCCCGCCGTCGTTCGCGATCTACCACGACGCCGTCGTTCTGCAGGTTTCGCTCCGCAATCCGCAGGTGTTCGACAAGACCGCAACTTCGATCTACAAGCGCGCCGCTCAGAGCCTCGATCTTTTTCTCGCGCCCGCATTAAAGGCTCTGATTCCGAAGCTCCCGGCGGACCCGTCAATTTCCGCTTACGACTTTTCGGTCCTGAACCATTTGGGCTCCGAGAAAGACTCCTCGGAAGCCGTCGAATTCATCTGTCCCGTGAAGGCTGTCAATGCCTTCATCCGCGACGAGATCACCAGCCAGGACCTGGCAAATCAAAGCATCGTTCTCGTCAACGGCGTCCGCATTGCTCTGAATCTCCAACTCGTCGAATAATTCCGCCGGAGCCGCGGCCGTTTGAGGATAAGCCCTGCAACACGAGGTATCGTGGGGGCAAATCTCCCCCAGCCACTGTCGAAATCGCGAGAGTGCATACCAGGAAGTCTTGAGCGCCGACGACCTGCTGCTGTGACGTCGGTCACGATTGACCGTGACGCATGTCATAGCGGGGTAGTGATGCCAAGCTCAGTCTCGTCCTGCTATGGCAGGCGATACGCGTTCGATGCGCTGCAACCAATGAGATCCGAGGCCGGGAGGGAATTGGCGATGGACCGACGCCGGATTCCCGCCCATGGGATCTTGCGGCGCGAGCACTAGCACGGGGGAACATGAATGTTCGGCACCACTTCGTGGTCTGGGTTGTCGCTGGCGCAGCGGCCCTGTTCATCCTGGTAAGCATCCTTGTGTGGCGGCGGGAGAGCAATGCCGATCGATGGAATACTTTTCTGGTGGGCGACCCGCACGCCGGCGCGGAAACCTTCCAGCAAAAAGGATGCGCCGATTGCCATTCTGTTCTCGGCGTCGGAGGAAATCTCGCACCTGATCTAGGGTTGCGAGGAGCCGCAGGTTCCAGCATGAATGAGCTAGTTACGCAGATGTGGAACCACGCGCCGCGCATGTGGGAGCAGATAAGAACCAGCAAAATCAATTATCCTCAGTTTGCACCGGAAGAAATGGCAAACCTGTTCGCCTACCTCTACGTCACCTGCTACGACGATGAATCGGGGAACCGGGATAACGGAAAGCTCCTGTTCACAGAGAAAGGGTGCATCCGCTGCCATTCGATCGGCGACACAGGAGGCAGCGTCGGGCCCAATCTGAGGACAATCGGTCCTGTGGATACGCCAATTTTTTGGACGCAAACAATGTGGAACCATGCTCCAGCGATGGAAACCCACATGCGCGAACTGAACATGCCCTGGCCGCGGTTCGAGGGCGAGGAGATGAACGATTTGTTGGCCTTTGTGCGCTACGTCCGAGCAGGGCCGGAGCGTGAGAGCAATCTACTCCCAGCGAACCCCCACCGGGGCTGGGCTTTATTCCGCGAAAAGGGATGCATCTCCTGTCATGCCATCCGCGGCGAAGGAGGAACCGTAGGCCCCGACCTCGGCTCGGATCGCCCGTTGCCCCGCACTTTGACCCAGATGGCGGGTCGGATGTGGAATCACTCTCCGGAGATGTGGGCAGCCATGAAAGCAAAGGGCATCGAGCGCCCCACGTTTGAAGGTCAGGATATGGCCGATCTGATCGCATTCCTTTACGGCGTGCGCTATTTCGAGCTCGGAGGCTCACCCATTATCGGAAAGCAGCTATTCGACGAGCGTAAGTGCAGTCAGTGTCATGGAAGTGACGCAAGCGGAGGAAAATACGGCCCCAAGCTGAGGAACCTCGGCAAGGTCTTTACACCCGTGAGCTTCGCCCTGGCTCTCTGGTCCCATGGACCGCGCATGTATGCGAAGGCCGAGGCGCTGAGTCTGGGGTGGCCCACTTTGAACGAGGGCGACCTGAGCCACTTGTTGGCTTTTTTGAACAGCCCTCGCGCCGAGGGTAAAAGATGAGAAAGGCGCCGACTCGAATCTGAGGTTGCCCCAACAGAATCTTGGAATTGCCAGCGGTAATCGCACCACGATCTTGAGTCACGAGGTTTTGGGCCAGCCGAGCCAATGGTCCGCGCGAGCGTAAATCGCGCTAATTGCAAGAGTGAGGTCCCCCCCCGAACGCACCTTAGGTTTGTTTGCCAGCGTGATATCCGCTCGCGACGCTTACCCGGAGCTGATCCTCCCGCTGACCGGCACAACGGAGTTGGGCACGCCGTCACAAGGGTGCGTGATCTCTGTCACAGAGAATCCGCCCGGATGGCGCATAGTTGCAGAGACCGTCGGTAGAGGAGACGTGCGATTGGACTTACGGCGAGCCAGACTCGAACTCTCGTGCAATGGACAGGTCGCAACCGTGGTGCTAGCTGCTCCCAAGGCTAACATCCTCGATCGCGAGATGATGCGGGATCTCGGCTGGTCCCTCGATGGGTTGATAGCGAAGCAGAATTTGAAGGTTATCGTTGTTACGGGCGAAGGACCAAGCTTCAGCTATGGCGCGAGCGTGCGCGAGCATCTGCCGGACGAAATCGAATCGACGCTGCACCAGCTGCGCGAGCTTCTGATTGTGGTGGCGAAAGCGCCCGCGCCCACGATCGCTGCGGTGCGTGGACATTGCCTCGGCGGAGGATTCGAGTTGGCGCTGGCCTGCGATCTGATCTTGGCGGAAGAGACGGCGCAATTTGGCTGCCCGGAGATCAAACTCGGCGTTTTCCCTCCGGCAGCGTCTGCGCTGCTGCCGGCAAGAGCGGGAGCAGGCTGGGCGAGCAAGATCGTTCTGACCGGCAATACATACACCGGGAAAGACCTCTTCGCTGCAGGTGTGGTCTCGAGGCTAGCCGCAGCTGGCGAACTGGACGGTGAACTGGAACGCTGGCTCGAATCGGATTTTTTGCCGCGGTCGGCAGCGGCGCTGCGCCATGCAGCAACCGCCGCGCGGTTCGCAGTGCTGCGCGCTTTGGAGCAGGATCTGCCGCTGCTCGAAAGAATCTACCTCGACAAACTGATGCGCGAGCCTGATGCGGTGGAAGGAATTCGTGCGTTCCTAGAAAAGCGCGACCCGCAATGGTCGGCACCCGGATCGGCGGCGGGTGAGCTTCCTAGCCAACAACATCAGGCTGCAGGCCCTCCGCCCGCTCCGACTGGCGCGAAATCGGTTTGAACGAAAGGTCGAAAAGGGTCATGAACGAAATCGACGCATTTGGGTACAAGCTGGCCGAACTTAATCGGCCGCTCCATTTCACCGATTCTCTTGAACTCGAGCCGCGCTCCGACGACGTGGTGGTGCAAGTGGCCGGATGCGGAATCTGCCACACCGATGTCGGCTACGCATGCGGCGGTGTTCCAACGCGGCATCCGTTGCCTCTGATTCTCGGGCACGAAATTGCCGGGCGAGTCGTGAGGGCCGGAGAAAACGCGCAAGTGTGGCTCGGCAAGAATGTAATCGTACCTGCGGTTATCCCCTGCGGGGAGTGCGCTGCATGCGTAGCGGGGAAACCTACGATTTGCCGCGCGCAGTTCATGCCCGGCAATGACGCGGACGGTGGCTTCGCGACGCACGTTCGCGTTCCGGCACGCGGTCTTTGCATCGTTCCAGAAAAGCTGCCGGCAGGGATTTCACTCGATGCGCTGTCGGTGCTCGCTGACGCCGTCACGACGCCTTTCGAAGCAATCCGGCGATCCGAACTCGGGAGCGATGACGTCGCGATCATTATTGGTGCGGGAGGCATCGGAGGATTCGGCGTGCAGTTGGCGGCGGCGCGTGGAGCCGCGGTGATTGCGATTGACGTGGATGCAGAACGCCTCGAGCTGGCGATGAAATACGGCGCGTCGCTGGCGCTGAATGCCCGCGAATGCCACGAGAAGGATCTCAAATCTGCCGTGCGAGAGTTCGTCAAGCAGGGCGGGCGCAGGGGAATCGGCCGCAAGATTTTCGAAATGAGCGGCACGGCGGCTGGCCAGGCGACAGCGTTTGCGCTACTGGACCACGGAGCGTATCTGGCCATCGTGGGATACACCCCAGAAAAAACTGAAGTGCGGCTGTCGAATCTGATGGCTTTCGATGCTACCGCGCGCGGCAACTGGGGTTGCCCGCCGGACCAATATCCTTCGGCGCTCGCGCTGGTGCTTGAAGGAAAAGTGGCCATAGAGCCGTTCATTGAGCGGCATCGCCTGCGAGATGCGCCGGTGATTTTCGAGGCGGTCGCGAAGCACGCGACAAAGCGCCGTGTCGTGCTCGTTCCGAACGGGTCCGCCCACGCGTGATCGAAGGAGAGGCTTCGTGAAAAATCACAATCTCACAGCGTCATTCGAACCGCGCGAGGTGCTCGTTGAACGACGAGCCGTTCACGACCGGGCGGGAGACGCGGTGAAGGGTCTCCACAACATCTGGATTACGCTCAACAATCCCGCGGAGCTGAATTCCTATACGACCGAAATGATCAAAGAGGTCATTCTGGCCGTGCGCGAAGCGAGCAACGATCGCGCTTGCGTCGCCGTCGTGCTGACCGGCGCTGGAACGCGATCATTCTGTGCGGGCGGCAACACGCGCGAATACGCCGAGTACTACGCCGGCGCCCCCGCCGAGTACCGCCAATACATGCGCCTGTTCAACGACATGGTTTCGGCCGTGCTGCACTGTGACAAGCCGGTGGTCTGCCGTGTGAACGGCATGCGCGTCGGCGGCGGACAGGAGGTCGGCATGGCGTGTGATTTTTCCGTCGCGAGCGATCTCGCAATTTTCAGCCAGGCCGGGCCGAAGCATGGATCGGTGCCGGATGGCGGTAGCACGGATTTTCTGCCGGTGTTCGTGGGCGTCGAGCGCGCCATGATGAGCAGCACGCTGTGCGAGCCGTGGACGGCGCACCGTTTTTACTGGCTCGGCGGTCTGAGTCAGATCGTGCCCGTGCTGAAGGTTGACGGCAAATGGGTGGCCAATCCGACGGTAGTTACCGAGCGGATGCTCGATGAATACGGACGCGTCGCTCTTGGAGAATGGAAAAGCGGCGCAGAGTACGAGCGAGGCAAGGAGTTGGTGAAGCGCGGAACCGTTGATTTTTCGCTGCTCGACGAGGCGGTCGAACAACTTTGCACGAAGCTGCTGTACACCATGCCGGACTGCTTGACCAAGACAATCGAGAGCCTGCGCAAACACAAGCTCGAGCATTGGGACCGCAACATGGAAACCAATCGGGCGTGGCTCGCGCTGAACATGATGACCGAGGCGAACGCCGGCTTCCGCGCATTCCACTTTGGCTCACGCGACCACCGCGAGGTTGATTTCGTGCTTCTGCGGCGGCGCTTGGCCGAAGGCGCGCGCTGGAATGAAGCGCTCGTGCGGGAGATTGCTCCGTGGCTTACGGAGCCCACGAAGGTGGAAAAATGAGTTTCTTTCTGCCGTCGCTCCAGCAAACCTCGAAGCCAGGACTGCGGCCTGAGCTCGGCGCACTCATTGGCAGAGCCGACGCTCTCTACGGGGATTTAGACCTGAAGGCTGTGCGGGCGTGGAAGGAGGAGGTGCCCGGCCGCAAAGCGATTGGGCACATGCCGATTTACGTCCCGCGCGAGCTGATTCATGCGGCGGGCATGTTGCCCGTCGGAGTCATGGGTGGCGGCGATCGATTGGAAATTGTTCGCGGTGACGCTTATTTTCAGAGCTACATCTGCCACATTCCGCGCAGCACGATCGAGCTGGCTCTCTCACAGCGTCTCGATGCGCTCGACGGCATGCTGTTTCCCTCGATTTGCGATGTGATACGAAATCTTTCGGGAATGTGGATGATGCTGTTTCCTGACCGCTACGTTCGCTACATGGATGTCCCGCAGAATTACGATCCCGCAGCGGGCGGCCGATTCTGGCGCCAGGAGCTGAGCGCCCTCCGTGACGATCTCGCGAGGCTCGCGGGCAGCCCGGTCAGCGACGATGCCCTGCGGCACAGCATCGCCCTGTACAACGAGCATCGGCGCGCGATTCGAGAGCTCTACGAAGCGCGCAGCCGGGAACCGTGGTTGTTTCCTGCGTCCGAGCTTTACCTGGTCCTGCGCGCAGGAA
This sequence comes from Candidatus Acidiferrales bacterium, assembly GCA_035604415.1. Classification (GTDB taxonomy): domain Bacteria; phylum Acidobacteriota; class Terriglobia; order Acidiferrales; family UBA7541; genus Palsa-295. The sequence continues at coordinate 2,560 of DATNIN010000025.1, read as the reverse complement.
ACATCTTGCCGGTCGAATCACATACCGAGATGTTGCGCGAGTACATGCGCCTCGCGCCTCTCGAACAGGAACGCCGCGAGCAGGATCAAAGCCGCGTCGTTATAGTCGGGATGTTCTGCGAGCAGCCTCCACTCGGCTTGCTCATCACGCTCGAACGTGCAGGATGCTGGGTTGTGGACGACGATTGGATGCTCGGCCTGCGCTGGCTCAAGGGCGACGTGCCGCTCGATGGTGACCCGCTTGAAAAGCTGGCCAACGCGTTCCTCACGCAGAGCGTTTCAAACGCATCGAGATACGAACCTCTCGGACACCGCGGAAAATGGCTCGTCGAATCGGTTCGCCGGACCCGCGCCGAAGGGGTGATCTTCTGCGCCGCGAGCTTTTGCGATCCCGCGCTGCTGGACCAGCCGATGCTCGTTGCCGCTCTCGACGCCGCAGCAATCCCGCACACGCAATTCAAATATTCGGAAGATACGGGGCAATTCGCCGTGATCCGCGAGCAGGCCGGGACGTTCTCCGACTCGATTCGGCTATGGAGCGAAGCATGAACACTTCGAAAACAGGCGCCGTCGCCGAAGTCCAGAAAGAACGCAGCATGGAATTGCAGAAGGAGATGATCGCCGCGCATTATGACGCTCTCTCCGAAGCGCCCGAAACGGGGCGCAAGGTTGTTTACACGTTTGTCCCCGGTAACCTGACGGAATTGATGCGTGCGTTCGACGTATTGCCGGTCCTGCCCGAGATCAACGCTCTGCAATCTGGAATGCGCAAGCTTTCCGGTGACTACATCACCGAGGCGGAAAAATACGGGCACAGCGAGGACGTCTGCACGTACGTGAAGTGCGACATCGGGATGTTGAAGAAAGGAAATATCGGGCCGACCGGCAAGAAGCTGCCGAAGCCCGACTTGCTGCTTCTCTCCTATACCGGCTGCTTCACATTTATGAAATGGTTCGAACTGCTGCGCGAGGAATACGACTGCCCGGTGGCGATGCTGCATGTACCGTACCAGAGCGAAGGCATCATTCAGCCGCACCACCGCGACTACATCGTGAAGCAGCTCCGGACCGAGGTGATCCCGAAGCTCGAGGAAGTGACCGGGCGGCGATTCGACGAAGACCGCCTGCGCGAGAAATTGCGGCTCTCGGCGCAAGCCGAGGACGATTTGGTTTGGGTGCTCGAAAGCGCGAAGAATGTTCCTTCGCCCATCGACGCCTATTTTGGTGGCGTTTTTTACATCGGACCGATGTTCTCCGCGTTCCGAGGCACTCCGGAGGGCGTGGAATATTACCGCACGCTGCGTGCGGAAGTGGCCCAACGGCTGAGAGCGGGGCTCGGCCCCGTCGTGCCGGAAGGCCAGATGGAACGCGAGCGCTATCGGTTGGTGGTCGAAGGGCCGCCGAATTGGACCAGCTTCCGCGAGTTCTGGAAGATGTTTTATGAAGAAGGCGCTGTGATCGTGGCGAGCTCGTATACGAAGGTCGGCGGTCTTTACGATCGCGGATTCCGGCACGATCCGAACCATCCGCTCGAAACACTCGCCGAATATTGCATGGGTTGCTACACGAACCTGGGTCTGCCGACGCGCGTCAACCTTCTCGAGAAATACATCCGCGACTATCACGCCGACGGATTCATGATCAATAGCGTAAAGAGCTGCAACTCCTTCAGCGTTGGACAATTGCTGATGCTTCGCCAACTCGAGGAGCGCACCGGCGTGCCCGGCGGTTTCATCGAAAGCGACCTCGTGGATCCACGCTACTTCTCGGCGGCCAACATCAAGAACCGGATTGAGAGCTATCTGCAAATGATCGAGCAAAAGCGCTCCGCCGGGAGCGCGGCATGAGCGAAATCCTCGTTTACGTCGGCATCGATCTGGGCTCAACAACTACGAAGGCTGTCGTCCTGACTGCAGCCGGCGCCATCATCGGCAGGGGCATCACGAACAGCCGCAGCAATTACGATGTAGCGTGCGAGATTGCGCGAGAAGAAGCGTTCATCCAGGCGCGGCTCGCGCTGCTGCGCCAGGCTCTGGAATCGAATCCGGCGGTGTCTCACTTGCAGAAGGGTTTCCTCTCGGACTTAGTGCGCAATTTCCGCATGGAGCAGCATCTCGAGCGGCTCGACGTGCTGGCGCGGGTGCTGCGAAACGAAGCCGAAACTCCGCGACACCGCGAGCACAAGAAAGAGCTGGATGCAGTCCTGGAGAAAATCCTGGATGCGCTGCGAGAGCGCGCCGTGGCGCACTTTGGACCGCTGGCCACGCGGAAGAGCGACTTCTTCCGTGATCTCGCAGCCGCCGACTACATGAACCTCGCCGAGCAACTGGGTGACCCGAGAACCATTCCTTTCGACACACTTTGCGCGCTGTTCGATGCCGCGATACTCGTTGTCGAAAACACCTCGAGTGGGAACGCTTTCGCACAACACATCGGGAGCGCGCTCGAGCGAACCCTCGCAACGTCAGGTAAGGCGCTGCAGGGATACGGTGCGGAAGTGCGCCGCGCGGTGGAAGCTGCGCGCTCGACCCAACTTGTCGTGGCGGGAACAGTAGGAACGG
>DATNIN010000024.1:0-57758 GCA_035604415.1 Candidatus Acidiferrales bacterium | reverse complement strand
CACGCCGGTGACGATCACCGGAACCAATTTTGGGTCCCCGCAGGGAACCAGCACAGTCACCTTCAACGGCACGGCTGGCTTGCCGACCTCCTGGACTGCCACGAGCATCACCGTACCGGTGCCAACCAACGCGACTACGGGCAACGTCGTGGTCACCGTGAACAGCGTGCCCAGCAACGGGATGAGTTTCAGTGTTTGCGCTGTAGTGTCGATCAGCCCTCGCGTGGCGGCGCTCACGTTTACACAAACGCAGCAGTTCACATCCTGTGGCGGCAATGTTATCTGGTGGGTGGATGGCGTTGTAGGCGGATCAGCCTCTTCCGGAACGATCACCAGCACAGGTCTGTACACTCCGCCGAGCAGCCCTGGCAATCACACTGTGACCGTAACCTCGTCCGATCAATCACAGTCGCAGAGTGCGCCTGTTTACATCACCAACTATGCGGGCACCTTCACGCACCACAACGACAATTCCCGCACCGGCCAGAATCTGAATGAAACGGTGCTGACGCCGTCCAACGTAAACTCAACGCAATTCGGAAAGATTATCTCGTATGCGACGGACGGGGCTTCGCACGCCTCGCCGCTCTACGTGGCCAACGTGAATATCCCCGGCAAGGGTTTTCACAATGTGATTTATGCGGAAACGGAGCACGACACCATCTATGCCTTCGATGCGGACGGAGTCACGAGCGCTCCGCTGTGGCAAGTAAGCTTCATCAATCCGGCCGCGGGTATCACTACCGTTCCCGTCTCGGATACCGGCTACTGTTGCGTCACCCAGGAGATTGGCATTCGAGGCACGCCCGTTATCGACCAGTCGAGCGGCACGCTCTATTTGGTGGCTAAAACCAAAGAGGTCAGCGGTACAACGACAAACTACGTGCAAAGGTTGCACGCTCTTGACATTTCCACTGGCGCCGAGAAGTTCGGCGGGCCCATGGTGCTCCAGGCAAGTGTGCCGGGGACCGGCAGCGGATCGTCGGGCGGACAGATGGCCTTTGACCCTCTTCGTGCGAACCAGCGGCCAGCACTTCTCTTAAGCAACGGCGTGGTCTACATAGGATTTGCGTCGCACTCAGAAGTCGATCGGTTTCATGGATGGGTTTTGGGGTACGACGCCACGACTCTCCAGCAAGTGATGGCGTTCAACACTACCCCCAACAATGTCGGGGGTGGGATCTGGCATAGCGGTGGAGGTCTGGCGACCGACTCTGCTGGAAATATTTACTTCTCCACAGGCAACGGCGTTTTCAATGCAAATACTGGTGGCGTCGACTATGGAGATACCATCATAAAGTTAAGCACCAGCGGCACCGTCCTGGACTACTTCACTCCTTATGACCAAGCCAACATGTATTCGACCGATTCGGATCTCGCCGCTGGCGGCGTCCTCGTGTTGCCCGATCAGGCCGGCGCCAGCCCGAGGCTGGTGGGGACCGCGGGCAAGACCGGGACCATCTATCTCGTCAACCGGGACGGCATGGGGCACTTCAACGCCAGTAACGACAATCAGATCGTTCAATCACTCCCGAGCATCTTCACGAAGGGCGGAGGGACTACTAACAATTACTTGAGCACGCCCGTTTATTTCAACGGTTTTGTCTACTTCAGCCCGGTGGCGGATTTCGTTCAGGCCTTTCAACTGACCAATGGGCTGCTTTCAACCAAGCCGACATCCGCGTCTCCTGAGACGTACGTGGATCCGGGAGGCACCCTTTCAATTTCGGCGAACGGCAGCGCGAACGCGATCGTGTGGGCCGTGCAGATGAACAATACTGGGCCGGCCGTTCTCCGTGCCTACGATGCAACGAACCTCAGCACCGAACTGTATTCAAGCAGCCAGGTTGGGTCGCGAGATTCTCTGGATGCCGGATCGGAGTTCAACACTCCGACGGTTGCGAACGGAAAGGTTTTTGTCGGGACCTCGGGCCATTTGACGATCTTTGGGCTGCTGCCGTAGCAAGGACACGGCTGTCTGGCATTCGAGGAGCGCTGGTTTCGGCGCCCCAAGGATCTTTTCTTGGGGTTGGCCCGAATCTGCGGAAGTGGCGCGCCCGGAGGGATTCGAACCCCCGACCCCGTGCTCCGGAGGCACGTGCTCTATCCATCTGAGCTACGGGCGCGCATTTCGCGGTACGACCGAAACGCGGCCGCAACCGCGGTGTTTTGATTCTACCTTGCCTCGAACACGCCCGCAAAACAATCCCGGCCCTTGCGTGCGGCGCGCCTGAGAGCGTTGCCACAGGAAGATGCCGCGCGAATGGTATAATCGCGCTCCGCAGAATCCATGACTGACTCACTCAGAGCTTGGCTGGAACTAGCCGGGACGCGCGGCCTGCGCATCCTCGTCATCATCATCATTGCTCTCGTCCTCATCCGCATCCTGAAAGCTCTGACGTCCCGGTTGGTGCATATCTCCAAGGGACCGGCGCGCGTGGCGCAGATGCGCGAACAACAGACGCGCACGATGGCCGGCCTGCTCTATAGCCTCGGTTCAGCCATTATCGCTGCGGGTGCGGTTCTCACGGCGCTGCCCGAATTCGGGTTCAACATCACGCCCTTCGCGGCCGTGGCGGCTGTGGCCAGCCTGGCGTTCGGATTCGGAGCGCAAAGCCTGGTAAAGGACATCATCAACGGCTTCTTCATCGTGCTCGAGGATCAATACGTGGTCGGCGACCTGATTCAGGTCAACGGAGAGACGGGACGCGTCGAATACCTCACGCTCCGCCGAACCGTACTGCGCAATGTCAACGGCGCGCTGGTGACCATTCCCAACTCCCTCATCGGCCAGGTGGCCAACTTGAACCGCGATTGGTCGCAAGGATTTGTGGACGTGACCGTGCCGTCCGAGGAGATGGTCGGGCGCGCACTGGCCACGCTCGAAAAAATTGCCGGAGACTTTCGCAACGACGCCGATTGGTCTCCGGCGTTGGTGGACGGCCCGCGCGTCCTCGGCGTAGAATCCCTGTCGTTGGACGGGACCGTTCTTCGGCTTCAACTCCGGACCGCGCTCAATCGCAAGGAGGATGTCGCTCGGGAGCTGCGGCGGCGTATCAAGCTCGGCTTCGAGGAGTCCCGCATACCGCTGGGCCAGACGCACAGTGTCCAATTGCACGGCGAATTCACACCGCATCAGCCGTGATCACTTGCTGACATCATTGGCGGGCTGTTTTGTGTCCGACCTTACATGAGGAGGAAACAATGGGAGAGGTTACGCACGAGCAAGCGAAGCTTTTGTTGCAGCTATACGAAATGAGGCGCGAGCCCCGCTTGCGCGAGGCCCGCGATTGGTACTTTGCCAAGTTCCATCCGGCCTCGCTCGAGGACATTTCAAAACGGTTCCCGATGGGCAGCCCGGAAAGCGCTTCCATGCGCATGGTGATCAGCTACTGGGAGATGGTGGCGAGCATCGTGAACCGCGGCCTGATCGACGAAGATTTCTTTTTCGAAAACACAGGAGAGCAATGGATGGTTTGGGATCGCATCAAGGCCTTCGTCCCGGCCATGCGCGAGCGAAGCAAGAATCCTCACCAATACGGCAATCTCGAAAAGCACGTGAGCCGTCTCGAAGCGTGGCGCGAGAAGCGTTCCCCGGGAAGTACTGAAGCGATGCGCCAGATGATGGCGCAGATGGCAGGTCCGAAAGCGAAGACCGCCGGAGACTGAGACCTGCGCTATGAATGGCTCGACGGCGCCACGTCGAGCCGGACGGCGGTTCCTTCGAGCTCGGGCTTGACCGCGGGATAGCGCTTCATCACCAGCGGATCATGCCCGGGCACGATGTGCTCGGCCGAATCGGCCAGCCGGTAGAGCAGATTGAATCCTTCCAGCATTTCGGCGATGTTGTGCACGATTGGGAAGCAGCGTCGCTGCTCGAAATTCGCGTAAAAGTGCGACGCGTCTGACGCGACGACCACCCACCCGCGTCGCGTCCACACGCGCGCGATTTGAAGTCCGGGGGAATGGCCTCCGACGCGGTGAAGCGTCAGTCCCGGCACGAGCTCGGTATCGCCATCGTGAAATACCGCTCGGTCCGAATAGATGTGCCGCAGCATCGTCTGGATATTTTCCAGATCGAAGGACGAGCGGAGCATTTGGTGGCACATGCCGCGGCCGGTGGCGTACGCCATGTCGCGGTCCTGCAAATGGAACCGTGCACGCGGCAGCTTGTCGAGATTGCCCGCATGGTCGTAGTGAAGATGGGTCACGATCACGTCGGTGACCTTCTCGGGATCGACGCCGAGAAGCCGCAGCGATTCTACCGGGCAACGGAGCCAGTCGCGCCGCCGGCGGGCGGCAGCTTCCTTGCTGAATCCGGTATCGACCACAAACGTGCAATCGCTCCTGCGCAAGATCCACACGAAATAATCCAGGTCCGAAGCATGCTCATGCGGGTCCGCCAAAATGAAATTCTCGCCCGGATGCCGGTTGCCGAGATGTGCGTACCGGATGGCAAATATTTCGAAGGGTTCAATCGTCAAGGTGGATTCCTCGCGCGCCTGCCTGGTTCGTCGGACGCCTAGTGCCGTTCCAACTTGTTTCGACAAGTTCGGTTGGCAGTCCGGTACCCTCTGGGCGTACCAGCTAAATCGAACTCCTTTGGTCAGAAAAGTTGAAACGGCACTAGCATCGCGCATTCGCAAGCCGAACGTCAATTGCTAGCGAATGGGCTTATGAGGCATGATACGCGTTCGGAAAAAGTCTTTCGACGCGCAAATCCGTCCTAATAGATGGGAGGGAACACGCATGGCGCAGCAAAGCATCGGCTTCATAGGGGTCGGCAGAATGGGCGCCCGCATGGCGCGGCGCCTGATTCAAGCGGGCTACCATCTCACCATATTTGACACGAGCGAAGAAGCCATGGCGCCGCTCATCGAGGCGGGCGCGAAGCGCGCAGAATCGCCCGCCGCGGTTGCGTCGGCTGCGGAGATCGTTCTTGCCAGCGTGCCGACGCCGCCCATCGTTCAATCCGTAGCTCTCGGGACGAAGGGCGTCATCGAGGGCAGCCGCGTCAAAATCTTCATCGATGTATCCACCACGGGCGCAACCGTGGCGAAAATCGTGGCGCAAGGTCTCTCGGTAAAGGGAATCAAGGCAGTCGACGCCCCGGTCAGCGGCGGCATCACTGGCGCGGAAAAAGGCACTCTCGCGGTGATGGTCTCGTGCCCGGAGGACGTGTTTGCGACCGTGAAGCCCGTGCTCGAAGTGATCGGGAAACTCTTCTTCGTCGGCACGCAGCCCGGGCAGGGCCAGACGATGAAGCTGCTGAACAATCTCCTGTCGGCGACGGCGATGGCGATCACATCGGAGGCCATCGCGATGGGCGTCAAGGCGGGGCTCGATCCGTCGCTGGTGATCGACGTCTTCAACGCCGGCACCGCGCGAAACAGCGCCACGCAGGACAAGATCAAACAGCACGTCATCTCACGCTCCTTCAGTTACGGCTTCGGGATTGGACTGCTGAACAAGGATATCCGATTGTGCATGGCGGAAGCCGACGCGCTCGGCGTCCCGATGGTTGTGGGAAGCGCGGTCCGTCAACTGTTGTCCATTTCGACGGCGACGGAAGGGCTCGACGCCGATATGACGGCGATGGCCAGAACTGTCGAAAAGTGGGCGGGCGTGCAGGTTGGGCAGAAGCAGGGCATTTGACTTCGTGCTGCCGTCAACGGCAGCGATCTGAAATTCAATCAGGAGAGGGTCACTTACATGGACAAGAAAACGTTTGACCGGGGGCGCGAAATCCGGAGCTCCGTGCTTGGCAAGGAGTTCGTCGACAAAGCCTTCGAGACGGCCGACGATTTCAATCGTCCGTTGCAGGAGCTGGTCACGGAGTATTGCTGGGGCGCCATTTGGGGACGCGAGGAACTTCCCAAGAAGACGCGAAGCATGCTCAACCTCGCGATGATCAGCGCGCTGAATCGCCCTCACGAACTCAAGGCGCATATCAAAGGCGCGCTCGTGAACGGCGTGACGCCGGTCGAGATCCGCGAGGTGCTGCTCCAGGTGGCGATCTACTGCGGCGTGCCCGCGGCCGTCGATTCCTTCCGAATCGCGCGGGAGGCGTTTGCGGAATTGAAGGAAAAGGCGCCCAAGCTGTAGCAACCGGCGAAGAAGGTGGCCGATATGAAAAAACATCGCATGCTGATCGGCGGCCAGTGGGTCGAGCCGGCATCCGGCGCGTGGTTCGAATCCGTGAATCCATTCACGGCCGCGCCGTGGGCGCTCATTCCTCGCGGCGGCAAGGACGATGTCGATCGCGCGGTGGCCGCGGCCAAGTCGGCATTCTACGATGGCGATTGGCGCAAGCTGACGGCCACGGCACGCGGCGCTCTTCTTCGCCGCCTTGGCGACATCGTCACCGCCGAAGCGCCCGCACTCGCCGAAATTGAGACCACGGACAACGGCAAGCTGATCGCCGAAATGCGCGGACAGCTCAATTACATCCCGCAATGGTTTCACTACTTCGGCGGCCTCGCGGACAAGATCGAAGGCCGCGTGATCCCCATCGACAAGCCGGGGGTCTTCAATTTCACGCGCGAAGAACCTCTGGGAGTCGTCGCGGCCATCACGCCCTGGAACTCGCCGCTCCTGCTTGCGGCGTGGAAGCTGGCGCCGGCGCTCGCTGCGGGCAATACGGTGGTCTGGAAGCCCTCGGAGTTTTCGTCCGTTTCGGCTCTCGTCTTCGGCGAACTTTTCGAACGCGCCGGTTTTCCGCCCGGAGTCGTCAATATCATCACCGGATATGGCAATGAGGTCGGCGAGCCGCTCATCACGCATGGCGACGTCGCCAAAATCGCCTTCACCGGTGGGGACCGCACCGGCGAACACGTTTATCAACTCGCCGCCCGCGGCATCAAGCGCATCACGCTCGAACTAGGAGGGAAGTCCGCGAACATCGTCTTCGACGACGCCGACCTCGACGAAGCAGTGAAGGGCGTGGTCTCGGGCATTTTCGCCGCCACGGGCCAGACCTGCATCGCAGGCTCGCGGGCGCTGATTCATCGCCCGATCCACGAGAAATTCACCGATCGCCTCCTCGCGCTCGCAAAGACCGCGCGCATGGGCAATCCGCTCGACGCAGCGACGCAGGTCGGCCCGATCACCACGCGCCCGCAATACGAAAAAGTCCTCGATTACATCCGAATCGCGAAGGACGAAGGCGCAGTCTGCCGCCTGGGCGGCGTTCCCGCGCAGCGTCCCGAGTGCGGCTCGGGATGGTTCGTCGAGCCGACGATTTTCACCGGCGTGCAGCCCGGAATGCGCATCGCGCAGGAAGAAGTGTTCGGCCCCGTTCTTTCCATCATTCCCTTCGACACCGAAGAAGAAGCCATCCGCATCGCGAATGGCACCGTGTACGGCCTCGCCGCCGGGGTTTGGACCACGAGCATCCGCCGCGCGCTCACGATGTCCGAGCGATTGGAAGCAGGAACCGTTTGGGTGAACACGTACCGCGCGGTGAGCTACATGTCTCCATTTGGCGGCTACAAGCGCTCGGGAATCGGGCGCGAAAGCGGAATCGAAGCCATCCGCGAATACCTTCAGACCAAGAGCGTCTGGATCGACATCGCGGGCAACGCCCCCAATCCCTTCGTGATGAGGTAGCTGGCGGGATTCAGGCAGTCGCGTGATCTGCGCGCATCTTGTTCGCGCGGCCGATCCACCACCACAGCGCGGTTCCCAGGATCGGCACCAGGCTCAGCGAAACGAAGATCGCGCCGTACCGCTGGTGGTCGAACCACCGCCCATAGACCAGCAGCAGGATAGCCACAACCGCGGACCACGCACCGGAACCGATTCCCGCCACCATCCCGGTCTCGTCGCGGGGATACGCGCGCGCGCTCAGGTGCAGAGACGTCACGATGAAGCCCACGGCAATAAACATGGCCCACGAAAAAAGCGCCAGCGCGGCGACCCACGATCCCGTTTTCGTTACGACAGATGGAATCAGCGCCAGAGCCGTGAGCAGCAGGTACAGCCGCACGGGACGCGGTTCGTCGCGCACGAAGCGGTCGGCCACCCAGCCCCAAAAGTAATAGCCGAGTTCCCAGCACACCGCCGGAATCCAAAGAATATTGCCCAACTCCGCCTGCGTCAGCCCGAGCACGCGGCTCAGGTACAGCGGACAGAGATAGAGAGTCGGACCCAGGGCGGCGCCTCCCAATCCCATCCCCACGACGAGCAGCCAGAAGCGCCGCTCGAGCATGTTGGGCCAAGCGATTTTGCGCGTCGTTCGCGGCACCGGATGCAGTAGCGGCGGCCGCGCCACAGCCCACCAGAGAGCCAACCACGCCGCGCCCAGCGCGCCCGTTGCCAGAAACGCCGCCCGCCATCCGAACCGGAGCGCAATCGGAGTGACGACGAGGGGCGCGAGAACGGCTCCGACCGAGGCGCCGCTGTACGAGATCGACATCCCGCGCGATTGCCGGCTGAGCGGCAACGACTCCGCGGCGGTTCGCAGGCCACCCGGAAACGTGGCGCCTTCGCCAAAACCGAGCAGCCCGCGCGCCAGCGCGAATCCCAGAAATCCCACGACCCACGCGTGCGAGACGCTCGCCACGGTCCAGATTCCCACGGCCAGCAGCATGCCGATGCGGAGCCCGATGTAGTCGAGAAACGATCCCCACAGCGGGTTCGCAATCATGTAAACGATGGAAAACACGGCGACAGCATCCGAATACGACGCCGCGCTCAAGCCGGTGTCTTTGAGAATCAGCGGGGAAATTACAGCAAGCGCCTGGCGATCGATGTAGGAAAGGCACGAGCACGTCATCATCACGGCCACGGGCACCCACATCCGCCAGCCAAGAGGGTGTGGATTCGCGCGACCGTTCGAGGGCTGGCTCATTGCCGGAGCGCTGCCTGGCATTTTGCTTCTTCCGCCATCCTTGGTTTGGAGAAGCGGGAGTGTATCACGCGCGATTTGCCTGGATCAGAATCTTGGTTCCGAAGCGTGATAATGTGCCCGGTACCGGTAGAATCTCAGGCGTCGAGCGCACGGAGAACGCGGGCGTGGATATCGCTGAATTGCAAAAGTGGGTGGGAAAGACGGAAACGGCGACCGATCAAGTGACTCCGGTGCCGATTGCCGCTCTAGAGGCGACGCTCGATATCGACGCTCCGCCGCCGCGCGCCGGCGATCCGCTACCGCCGCTCTGGCACTGGCTGTACTTTCTTCCGATGGACCGCCAATCCGAGCTTGCCGCTGACGGTCATGCAAGACGAGGTGGTTTCCTGCCGCCCGTCCCGCTTCCGCGACGCATGTGGGCCGGCGGACGCTTCGAGTTCCATCATCCGCTGCGCGTGGGCGAGAGCATCACGCGATCGTCGCGCATCTCGGACATCCAGCAGAAGGAAGGCCGCACCGGTCCGCTGGTATTCGTCGTCGTGCGCCACGAAATCAGCAATTCCGCCGGAGTCGCGATCACCGAGGAGCAGGATCTCGTCTATCGCGGCCTCTCGAAGCCGGGCGAACCCACGCCCGCTCCCCGGCCCGCGCCGGCGGATTCCGCGTGGCAGCGCGTCATCCATCCCAACGATGTGCTGCTGTTTCGCTATTCCGCACTGACGTTCAATGGGCACCGCATCCACTACGACCGCCGCTTCGTCACCGAGGTCGAGGGATATCCCGGCCTGGTGGTCCACGGGCCGCTCATCGCCACGATGTTGCTCGATCTCGTGCGGCGCAATATGCCGGAGGCGCATGTCGCGAGCTTCACATTCCGCGCCGGAAGCGCGCTATTCGATACCGCGCCCTTCTCGATCTGCGGCAAGCCCGAGGCAGGTCGGAAAACCGTCGCGCTGTGGGCGAAGGATGCGGCCGGCAGCCTGGCCACCACCGCCACCGCCGTCATTCGCTGAGTTCTAGTCGTAATACTTGGGAGATTTCTTCAGTTTGGAGTTCGCCGCGAAGTCGTGCTCGATCCACAACTGCGTGTTCGTTTTCTTGACGTACTCCTCGATCATCGCCCGGCTCGCAAGCGACTGTTCCTTGCTGAACTCGAATGTCGGGATTCGGTTCACCTTGCGCTCTTCCGGATAGTGATAGAGGTCGCCGGCCAGCATCACGTTCCCGGTCTTGGCGAGCTTCAGGATCAACACCTGGTGTCCCGGCGTATGCCCAGGGGCGGACTTGATGATCACCTTCCCATCGCCGAACACGTCGTATTCATCGGTCGTCAGCAGCACGGTCTTGCTGTTTTTGAGCTCGCTGTACGTTTTGGGATCGGAAAGCGCCGGAGGCTTGTCGGCGAACATCGCGTCGCGCTCCACCGGCCGCACCAGCCACGTGGCGCTCGCGAACTCGTTGGAATTGGCGATGTGATCCCCGTGATAGTGCGAGAGTCCGAGGTACGTGATGTCACTCGGCGCGTAGCCGACTTCGGCAAGCTGGGATTTCAGCGTCCTCGTGGCGTAGAAGAATCCTTGCGTCACGGGAGCGCCATCGTCCTTGAACGCCGTGTCCGGTATCGCGCCGACATCCCACATCAGCGTTCCCTTGGGATGCGCCACCATGTAGCACGGGACGGCCAGCTCGGTCTCGGCGAGTTCTTCTTTCTTGAAATTGAACAAGCCCGGATCGAGGCCTTTGATCACGCCGCAATCGAACACATACAGCCGCATCGACTTGGGCGGTTTCGCCTTGTGTTGCTGCGCCGCGAGCGACGCCACGGCGGCAACGATGGCCAGCATCGCCACAAGCGTGATACCCGGTCCGCTGCGAAACCTTCTGAAATTCGTCATCGAATCCTCCTTGGCATCAATTCGCGGCATCTCACGCTTTCGCTTTCCTCAAACGCTTTGGCCAGATGCCGCTCTTCCCCGGCGAAAGAATTCCATTCGGATCGACCGCGTCCTTAATCGTTTCGTGAAGACGCAGAAGCGCGTGGTTGTTGTAGGAATAGACGCCCGCGACCGTGTCCATAAATGCGACGTGCGTGCGGTATTCGCCCCAGCCGTGCTCGGCGGACACCTCGACGAGACGCTTGAACACCTCGCGATTCTTCTTGTTGTTCTCGACATTGTGCTCGATCGGAAAACCAAAAAGGAGCACAAACGACCTCGGGAAAAAGGCCCACGGCAGCACGAAGAACTGATTCTTCGGCGCCACGCCCAGTTCCGCGTAGGCCTGGCCGTACGTCTTCAACACTTCGAACACCGCTTCGCCCGTCATCGGAATGATCGGCGAAAAATCCATATGCCCCTGTCCGCCGGCGACCAACCCGAACACGGAGAGATTGGGAATGCCCAGCGCAACGCGCGGCGCATCTTCCGTCTCCTTCAGCTCCAGCGGAAACTTGTACGACCGGCCATCTTTAGACGTCGCTCCCGGAATCGCGGAGAACTTCTCTTTCGTGTGTTCCCATTGCGCGTCGATCACATTTTGGGGGCCCCAGAAGTGCAGCTCGGCGCTCCAGTAAGGCAGATTCTTTTCCTTGCCGAGCCGGTTCATTTCCTCGACCGATGGACCGCCGGGCATGTCGAGGAATCCTCCGCCCTGCGACGCCCGATAGCTGAGCAGCGGGCTTTCGAGAAGCATCGTCCCCCGCACGGTATTCGAATTCATCAGAAATGAAAGCGTCTCGACAAAGGGAATCAGATCGTCGTGGGCCGGCACCATCACCGTGCCATCGCGATACGCCTCCGGCTCGGGCATCAGCCAGATCCCCATCTTCGTCACCACGCCGAAATTCGATTGGGAAAACATGCCGTCGACGTAGGGGCCGAATCCGTATTTGTATTGCTGCCACGTTTTGGAGTTCGGCAGCGCGCCCATGCCCGTACGCATCACTTCGCCGTTCGCCAGCACGACTTCCATGCCGCACTGCGCGCCGAAATGGTCGCGCATGGGCGTCCGCCCGCCGCCGCGCTCGAGCGAGTTGCCCACCGGGCTGCCCCAACCGGGATCGGGAGGATCGATCCACACCTTGAGCTTGTGCTCCTGAATGTACCGATAGAGATCGAAGTAGCTGACGCCGGGCTCGACAAGTGCGTAGTGGTTCTTGTCGTTCACCTCGAGGATGCGATTCATCCGCTTGAGATCGAGGACGACGCTGCCTGACAGGGCGGGAGACGATCCGCCATAGGCGAGATTCTTGCCCGTTGAGATCGTCCAGAGCGGAATTTTGTACGCGTTGGCGATTTTGACCACCGCCTGCACCTGCTCGACGCCATCGGGTGCAACCGCGGCGGAGGGAACGCGGTCTTCTTCCTCATGCCAGAATGGCGAATAGGAGTCGCGATAGAGATCCACGTCGTCGTCGCTGGTAAACACCCATTCCTTGCCGACGGCGGCTTCGAACTGCTTGATGGCCGCGGCAAAATCGCCGGGGCTAACGCCGGGCGGAACTCTCATTGTGCGCTCCTGTGGCTGGCCGCTGCCGCGCTCACGCCTTTGCCTTTCGCAATCCCTTGGGCCAGATGCCGTTCTTCCCCGGCGAAAGGATCCCGTTCGGATCGAGCGCATCCTTCATCGTTTCATGCAGCCGCAGCAGCGCGTGATTGTTGAAGGAGTAGGCATCCATGATGTCGCCCATGAATGCCGTATGCGTGCGGTACTCGCCCCATCCGCGCTCGGCCGAAGTCTTCACCAGCCGCCGGAAAATCTCCCGGTTTCTTTTGTTCTTTTCCACATCATGCTCGATCGGGAAAAAGTAAATGATGACAAACGCTCTGGCGAAAAAATTCCAAACCGGGAATGCTGCCGATGCGCTATTGGACGAACCCAAGTCCCGGTAAACCTGGGCAAACACTTCCTGCGCCTCCAGCACGGCTTCGCCCGTCATCGGGATGATCGGCGAAAACCACATGTGCCCCTGGCTGCGCGGCCCGCCGATGGAAAATGTTTGCAGGCTGGGCACTCCGAAAGGCACGGGGTTCGTGATTTTCGCCAATTGATCGGCGTCCAGCGGGAAGCGGTACGACGCGCCGTCCTGAAACTTCACTCCCAGAATTACGGAGAATTTCTCCTTCGCGTGTTCCCATTGCGCGGCGACAACCTTGGCGGGCCCGTAGAAGGGAAGCGACACGCTCCAATACCCGATGTTCTTCCGCGCGGCGTATTGCTCCAGGTCCCTCGTCGAACCGCTGGCGCGCGCAGCAGCCAGTTCCGCATCAGGCCGCGCGAAGGCCAGAGGGCTCACCACCGTGGTCGTCGCCTGGACCATTCCGGAGTTCATCAGATTCGCGAAGATCTCAACCAGCGCGAAGAGATCGTCGTGCTTCGACACCACAACGTTGCCCGAAAGATATGCCTCCGGCGGCGGGTACAGCCAGAAACCCATCTTGGTCACGATCCCGAGGTTGGACTGTGAAAAAATGCCGTCCACGTAGGGACCGAATCCATACTTGTACTGCTGCCACGTTTTGGAGTTCGGCAGCGCGCCCATCCCGGTGCGCACCACCTCTCCGTTCGCCAGCACCACTTCCATGCCGCAGTGCGCGTCGAAGTGATCGCGCATCGGAGTGTAGCCGCCGCCCCTCTCCAGCGCGTTGCCGACCAGGCTGCCCCACCCAGGATCGGGCGGGTCGATCCACACGTTGAGTCCCTTCTCCTGAACGTAGTGATATAGATCGAAGTAGCTGACGCCCGGCTCGACCAGCGCGTAGTGGTTCTTGTCGTTCACCTCCAGAATCCGGTTCATCCGCTTCAGGTCGAGGACAACGCTGCCCCCCAGCAATGGCGCAGAGCCGCCGTAGCCGAGATTCTTTCCCGTCGAAATCGTCCACAGGGGAATTTTGTAAGTGTTCGCGATCCGGGCGATTTTTTGCACCTGCTCCACGCCGTCCGGCGCCACGGCTGCCGAGGGAATCGGTTCTTCGTTTTCGTGCCAGAAGGGCGAATACGAGTCGCGGTAGGTGTCGATGTCCTCGTCGGACGTGAAAACCCATTCCTTGCCGACGGCCTCTTCAAATCGCTTTAGCGCAGCCGCAAAATCACCAGGGCTCACACCGGGGGGGACTCTCATTTGGATTAGGGCTTGTTGTTCCGCGTCAGGTACGCTGCGATCGCGTCCAGATCGGCGTCGCTGATTTCCGTCTTGCGAAACGTCGGCATGAAAAGCACTCCGTGGCGGACGAAGGTTTTGATCGTGGGAGCGGTCAAATCCGTGCGCTCCTCCAATACAGCCGGCTTCTGGCCGCGGGCTGCGAGCGACGCCGTGCCGGGCTTTCCGACGCCGGTGCCGTGGCACGGAAAGCACCACTTGTCGTACACCTTGTGCCCCCGGTCGATTTGAGAATCATCCGGAGCGGCGAATGCCGGCGCCGCAAGCGTCAAACCACACAGAAGCAAAAGGAAGGCCCTCGCGTTTTTCATGCTGTTGCCTTTCGCATGTGTTTTGGCCAGATGCCGCACTTCCCCGGCGAAAGAATCCCGTTGGGATCCACGGCGTCCTTCACCGTTTCATGAAAGCGCCGCAGCGCGTGATTGTTGAAGGAATAGGTATCCGATACCGCTTCCATGAAAGCGGTGTGCGTCCGATATTCCCCCCAGCCGTGTTCGGCTGCCACGCGGACGATTCGCTTGAAGGACTCCCGATTCTTCCGATTCTTCTCGATATCGTGCTCGATGGGAAATCCGAAGAGGACTAGGAAACATCTCGGGTAGTTCGACGCCGGGCCCAGGAAAAACATCGGGCCCATCGCCAGGCCCGCTTCCACATACGCTTGGGTAAACACTTGCTGTGCTTCGAGCACCGCCTCGCCGGTCATCGGGATGATCGGCGAAAACCATACGTGCCCTTCGCTGCGCGCCGCGCCCACGCCGAATACGGAGAGGTCGGGTATGCCCACGGCCACTGAATAGGGGAACGGTTGCGGCTCGCTCGATTCCAAAGGAAACCGGCGCGATACTCCGTCCCGGAACTTCGCGCCCGGGATCGCGGAATACCTTTCCTTCGCGTGTTCCCACTGCGCGGCCACAACCTTGGCCGGCCCATAAAACGGCAGATCGACGCTCCAGTAGCCGACGTTGTTCTTCTCCGCGTACTGCTCCAATTCCTGCGTCGAGGGGCCACCCGGCTTTGCGCGCAGCGCCGCAAGCTCCGAACCCGGCCGTGCAAAATTCAGCGGGCTTGTCACGCTCGTCGTGCCCGTCACGATGCCCGAGTTCATCAGGTACGCCAGAGTGGCGATCATGGGAATCAGGTCATCGTGTTTCGGCACGGTGACGCTGCCGGTCAAATAGAGCTCGGGCTCGGGGAACAGCCAGAACCCCATCTTCGTGATCACGCCCAAGCTGGATTGCGAAAACATGCCATCGACGTACGGGCCGAAGCCGTACTTGTATTGTTGCCACGTCTTCGAGCCGGGCAGCGCGCCCATGCCCGTGCGCACCAACTCGCCATTCGGGAGCACGACTTCCATGCCGCATGCAGCGGCGAAGTGGTCGCGCATCGGCGTGCGCCCGCCGCCCCGATCGAGTGCATTGCCGATCAAGCTGCCCCATCCCGGATCGGCGGGATCGATCCACACTTTCAAGCCCTTTTCTTGAATGTACCGGTAGAGATCGAAGTAGCTGACGCCCGGCTCGACCAGCGCGTAGTGATTCTTGTCGTTCACTTCCAGAATCCGGTCCATGCGCTTCAGGTCGAGGACGACGCTGCCCCCAAGCAGAGGCGCTGCGCCACCGTATCCAAGGTTCTTGCCCGTGGAAACCGTCCAGAGGGGAATTTTGTAAGTGTTCGCAATCCGGACGACCTTCTGCACCTCTTCCACGCTGTTCGGAGCAACCGCCGCGGATGGAATCGGTTCCTCGTCTTCGTGCCAGAAAGGCGAATAGGGGTCGCGATAGAGGTCGGTATCTTCCTCGGAGGAGAAGACCCACTGCTTGCCGACCGCCTCGCCAAATTCCTTCAGCGCGCCGGAAAAATCCTTGCTGCTCACACCAGGTGGAAGACGCATCACACACCCCTCGCCTATGCGGTGCTATTAGTGAGGCGGAATTTTGCACACGAATGCTTCGAAGTCAAGCTGAGGTCTTCTGGGGTGCCTAATGGAGGCGCGGGTGGGAATCGAACCCACGTATAAAGGTTTTGCAGACCTCTCCCTTACCTCTTGGGTACCGCGCCACGGTTGGACAGTATAGCGAAACTGGCCCGCTGTTTCAGCGCGCAATCGGCAAGAAAATCATGCGGACCCCGCCGCGCGCCTCGGGGCATCCCGTGAATTGATCGAACGGCTTCTCCGGGACCGCACTTCGCGCTAGAGTGTTTCCTGTAGCCGCTCTCGCAGGGAATCTAGCATAGCGAAGGCACTGCGCCGATGATTCTAGTCGCATGGCTTGTGGCCAGTATCCTGGCAATCGTGGTAGTGGCACTCGTGGTGTGGTCGTCCGGGCGCCGCTCGGAAGCGCAATTGTCCGCCGTGCGGCAGGAGATGCAGAGCTCGCTCACGGCGCAGGGGCAGAGCGTCGCCGCGCAAATCAACCACCTCATGCAGTCCGTCACGCAGCAGCTCGGACAGGTCCGCCAGGAGCTGAATGCCGGCGTCGCTTCCACGGGACAACTTGCAACCGAGGCTCAGCGGGAAGTCGCCAAGCGGCTACAGTCGTCCACAGACGCGCTCGTCCAGATGAGCCAGAAAATCGGCGAGATCCATCAATCGAGCCAGGATCTCTCGAAGGCCACCCAAACCCTTCAGTCCGTTCTCGGAGGAGCCAAGACGCGCGGCATGCTGGGCGAGGTGACCCTCGAACGCATGCTCGAGGACGCGCTCCCGCAAAGCGCCTACTCGGTGCAATACCGCTTCGGGTCAACGGGTGCGATCGTCGATGCCGTGGTGCGCAACGGCGAGCGCCTCCTCTGCGTCGATTCCAAATTCCCGCTGGAAGCCTACCGGCGGCTGTTGGAAGGCGGCGAAGATGCGCGCCGCGAATTTGCCCTGGCCGTCCGGAAACATGCGGATTCGATCGCCGAGAAGTACATTCTCCCCGACGAGCACACCCTCGATTACGCGCTGATGTTCGTTCCTTCCGAAGGCGTCTATTACGAACTCCTCATGACCGAGGATTCGAAATATGGACGGCTCGAGGAGTATTGCCGCGGCAAACGCGTCTTCCCGGTTTCGCCGAACACTCTCTGCGCGATTCTCGGAGCCGTCGCCGTGAGCTTGCAGGGCCAGAAGCTAGAGGAAAACGCGCGCCACTTGTTCGCGGGCCTCGCGGGACTCAAGAAACAAGTGGAGACTTTCGCCGACGTCTACGAAAAGCTCGGCACCCATCTCCGCCACGCGCAGCAGAATTACGAGGACGCCGACAGCAAGCTGAACCGCGCGCGGAACTCTCTCGAACAGATGTCTCAGGGAGCGCTTCCCGAATCCGTCCCGCAAGCCCTCGAATCCGCATCGGGCAAATAGCGCTCACGCAATCGCCGGGCCTGTTGTCGAAGCTAGCTGCGCCTGAATCAGAGAGCGGCTCGAGCAGCTTCGACGAGCGTGCGAAAATCTCCCGCCATCGTGTCCCTGAGAATGTGGCCCAGCTCGGCCCGCACCATTTGAAAGTCGCGAGGGTGGCGTGCCAATCGGCCAGCCAGTTTTTTCAAATCGTCCTGCAAATCCGCCGGCGCGATCGGCTGTGCGACCCGCAGGTATCGTTCCGCCGTCTGCGCGTCCGGCGCGGAAAGCGGCCGGGCGTGAAACGAGTAATCTCCGGAGCGAACGGCCTGCACTCGCAGCTCCACGGCATTTTGCGGCCCGCCCTTCGTGACCAACTCCTGCGCATCGCCGCGCAGGAATCGAAGCACGCCCGGCGTTTGATTTTGCACCACGATCCTCAATTTCTGCTCCGAGCCGATCACGTGCACTAGAAGCTGGCCCTTCTGATCCGGCAACAGCACCGCATGCGGGGCTTCAAACTCAAGAGACACGAGAGTCGTGGTCCCGCTCCACTGCACGCCGGGAGCTTCCACCGCGATCGAGGCCTGACCCGGCTTCGCGTTCGGTCCCGGTAGGACGGCGAGGCATTCCGGCGACGCTGCAAGCACCAGCGCCGGCTGGCCGTCGATCTTCACGCTGTCCGCGTCGGCATCGCCCGTGAGCCCGCCGCCGCATATCCAGAATCGGTCCCGGACGGAAACAATCCCCGGTAGAGTCATTCCTTGAGGCTCGCTCGCGCCTACCGCTGGATCGATGAGCGCCGCGGCCGATGTGCCGGAAGCTTTCGCCAGCAGATAATCGCCGAATGCAGGTGCAGTGAAGAGGGCTCGCCCCGTGCGGTCCGTGGTGACGCTTTGCCCGTCGCCCAGATTGACCGCGACGCCGGGCGCGAGCTTTCCATCCACGCCGAGAACCGCGAGCGTTGCCGGATGCCCCGCCATAATCCTCGGCGGCAGCACGACCGTGACGGCCGATGTTGCAATCGGATTGGATTGAGTTTGCGCGCGCAGCGCAGGCGCGAGTGGTGTTCCGCATAAAAGGCCGATCGCAGCCCACGCGCCCAAGAACGCATGGGAAGCGCGCTTGAAAAATGTGCAACTGCGGCGATGAGGCGTGGCGCTCATGACGGATTAATCGTCGAGACGCACGACGAACGTGGTCAATTGCTCGCTCGATTGCAATTGGTCTCCGAGCCGCCGCGCGGCGTCTTCGCTCGGCAATCGGCCGACGCGCACGCGATAGAACAGGCCGTTCGGCGAATCGTACTGGGCAATCGTCACCGCAGAGTAGCGCGTCGCGAGCTGCGCACGGAGCCGCTCGGCGTTGTCCTGCAGCTGGAACGCGCCCACCTGAACGCCGAAGAAGCCCACCAGCGGATTCGGGCCGCCGATAATCTCGAGCCGGACGGGCGCCGTGCCGGTTCCCACCATTTCGATCGCCTGTGCGGCTGAAAGCGAAAGATCGATCACGCGGTTCGCGACGAACGGCCCCCGGTCGTTGACGCGGACCTCGGTTTGCCGCCCGTTGCGGAGATTCGTCACGCGCACGACCGCGCCGAAGGGCAGCGTGCGGTGCGCAGCGGTGAATTGATGCATGTCGTAAATTTCGCCGTTCGACGTGCGGCGGCCGTCGAAGGGAATCCCGTACCACGATGCCACGCCCTCTTCCGCGTACATCCCCGGCAAGGCCGGCTGCTTCTCGACTGCTGGAGGTGGTCCTGAGGGCGGCGAGGGAGGGGGAGGCGAAGGCTGCTCCGGAGGAATCTGGACAGGGGGCCTTGTCGTGTAGGTGCGGTGGGCGCAACCCGCGGCGCCGATCAGGGAAAGCGCCAGCGCGGCCAGCACTCGCCGGGGAAATACGCCGACGTCACGGCCGAATGCCCGCCTCAACTCCCTGTGGGGATCTGTGGGCCGGACGGAAGACTTCACGCGGCATCCCGATTCACTTGTTTGGTCTCAACTTCGGTATTATAGGAACGCGTGCGCATTCTCGCAAGGAACGCCGCGGAGCGGCGGTGACTCAGTTTGCCGTTCGCAAGCGCTTTTGTGGCACAGGCACTCTTGCCTGTGCGCGTAAGCCCAGGCGCTCGGTAGCCGTACAGCGAGGACGAGCCGCGCCACATGCAAACTGAGTCAGTACCTGCGGAGTCCGTCCTGATACCCGCGCCGGAGATTCGATCGGTGACAAGATGAGCCGATTTTTCGGCGGCAGCGAACAGCCGCGCCCCAAGCTTTGCCCGTCGTGCGGCACGCTCGTCGGCGCAACGGCGACGCGTTGCCATCAGTGCGGCGCGAGTGTGAGGTTCTCGCTCGCCGCGGCCAGCCGTTCGCTCGGCCGCCTGATGCCCACGACGTCCCCCGGCACCTACGGAATCCTCGGCTTCAGCGGCCTGCTGTTCATCGTGAGTTTGCTCGCGACCATCCGGGAGAGTGGATTCGCCGCCCCGGAAGGGGGCGGTCTTTCCGTCCTGATGAATCTCGGCGCCGTCAGCAACGCCGTCTTGCAGCGCCTGGGAGCGTCGCTGCCGCTGTCTTACAACCTGACGCAACCCTGGCGATTCGTCATGGCCGTCTTTCTTCACGGCAGTATTCTTCACATCGTCTTCAACATGTGGGTATTGATGGACATCGGCCCGCAGATCGAAGAGCTGTACGGCTCGGCGCGTTATCTTTTCATTTACGTGATAGCCGGCATCGGCGGTTATATCGTCAGCAGTGCAATTGGGAATTTCAGCGTCGGCGGGTCGGGAGCGCTGCTCGGGCTGATCGGCGTGCTCCTTGCAGTCACGACGGGCCGGAGAAGCGCCGGCATGCAGATGCTCCGCACCCAGCTCATCCGCTGGCTGATCTACATCCTGATATGGGGATTGGTCGTGCGCGGCATCGACAATTACGCGCACGCAGGCGGGCTCGCCACCGGATTCATCCTCGGCAAAATCATGGCGGACCGGCTGCCCAACTCCCCGGAAGAGCGAAAGCTGGCCAACGCGCTCGGCTGGGGTGCGGCGCTGGTAGTCCTGGCAAGCTTCGTGATGATGATCCTAGCCAACGTCCGCTCAATCTGAATCGCAAAATACCTCGCGGCTCTATTGCCCGGCGTGCAATTGCCGCGACACCACGATGCTGTAATGCACGCCTGAAAATATCACCAGGGCGGCCACCACATACCCGCAAGCTTCCCGCACGATCCACAGGCTCCGCTGATCCGACACGGCCAGCAGCAACACCAGCACGATCAGCAGAATCTCGAAAAACGTCGTGGCTTTTCCCCAGATGCTCGGAGGAAAGGGCCGATAGCCGACCGTGAGCAAAATCACGGCGCAGGCGACAAGCAGCAGCACGTCGCGCCCGAGTACCAGAATCGCCAGCCACCACCCGATCCTCCCCTTGAGCGCGAGCACAAAATAGGAGGACGAAAGCAGCAGCTTGTCCGCGATCGGATCGAGGTACGCGCCCAGCGCTGTCTTCTGATTCAGCCCCCGCGCCAGCACTCCATCGAGCGCATCCGTCAAACCGCCCGCCACGAGGATTCCGAGCGCCCAAGCGTAGCGGTCATACTGGATCGCGATGATGAAGAATGGCAGGAACGCGAGGCGCAGGAACGTGAGTTGATTCGGTACGGTCAGGATCCGGCTCTTCATCTGATTTTCAGGTCTTTCCCTGCGAACTTCGTGTGGGCTCGGTCAGGCGAACTGCGCGAGGTAGTCCACGAGCGACCGGCCCACTTTCCTCTCGAACATCTCGGCAAGGGAGGGAATCGAGCCGCGCGCCTCGTCGAGCGCGATCCGCTCGATTCGCAGCATGGGAAAAAACAGCGTCGGCAATCCGATGCGGTCGCCTTCCGGGTGCAGCACCTGGCTCACGAAATCGTCAAAAGAGCCCAGGTCGATGCCGCGCAGCGTCACTCCGGCATTCGACACGTCAATCAATTCGCCCCAGAGCCGCTCCTTCGGACTGTGCAGGCTCACGACCACAATCGAACGCGTCTCCATCGCCTCTCCTTGGAGATCCCTGGCAGTGATGGTATCGCAGATCGCCGCCGGCACGCATCTGCGCCATGGGAAAAGCTTGTCCTGGGCGCGAAAATCAAACTTGGATCGAAACGCGCGGTTTACTACATCCCTCGAAACATCTCGGAAGCCCCGCTGCCCTCATGACTGCTTCGATTCCGCGCCTCGCCGGCTGATTCCTTCGCGCGCGGCGCGCTTGAGGATGCGGATTCGGTTGGCGACGGCGGCCGCGGCCTCATCCGCCGTGGCGGCCTTTTCGATTTCAGCGACGAGCGCCGAGCCGACCACCGCCGCGTCGGCGATCCCTCCCAGCACGGACACGTGCGCGGGCTGCGAAATTCCGAAGCCGACCGCAATCGGCAGCTTCGTAAACCGCCGCACGCGCCGCGCCAGCGCCGGCAGGTCCTCGGGCAGCGTGTCGCGCTCGCCGGTCACTCCCGTGCGTGAGATCAGGTAGAGAAAACCGCTCGAGGCCTCGGAAATCAGCGCGAGGCGCTCGTCGGTTGATGTCGGCGCCGCAAGAAAAATGGTATCGAGGCCGTGCGCGCGCATCGCTGCGCGATGCTCCCCCGCTTCCTCCGGCGTCAAATCGGTTACCAGAACTCCGTCGGCGCCCGCCGATGCGGCCGCGTCCGCGAATTTCTCGACGCCCATCTGCAAAATCGGATTGAAGTAGCTGAAGAGCACGAGCGGCACATCCGTGCGCGTGCGCAGCCGCCGGACAAGCTCGATCACGCCCGCCAGAGTGGTTCCGCTGCGGAGCGCCCGCTCGCTGGCGCGCTGGATCGTCGGCCCATCGGCGACCGGATCGCTGAACGGCACGCCCAGCTCGATCACGTCCGCCCCTGCTTCCGCCGCGGCCAAGACGATTTGCTCCGTCGCATCGAGTGAGGGATCGCCCGCCGTGATGTAAGCGACCAGCCCCAGTTCGCCCGATTCGGCCAGTTGGCGAAAGCGCCGCGTGATGCGCCCTTCGGATTTTCCGGCGCGCGCTTGCGGCGGAGCGGACGGCTTGGGGCTGGCCGCGTCAGACATAGCGCGAGAGAGTTTCCATATCTTTGTCGCCGCGGCCTGAGACATTCAGGATCACGATTTCGTCTTTTTTCATATCGGGCGCGCGCCGGACCAGCTCGGCCACGGCATGCGCCGATTCGAGCGCGGGAATAATCCCTTCGGTGCGCGCGAGCGCGCGTGCGGCGTCGATGGCTTCCTGATCCGTCACCGCCGTGTATTGGGCGCGCCCTTGCTCCGCGAGCCACGCGTGCTCCGGGCCAACCGCCGGATAATCGAGCCCGGCAGAAACGGAATGCGTGGTCGCAAT
Organism: Candidatus Acidiferrales bacterium; assembly: GCA_035604415.1. GTDB lineage: Bacteria > Acidobacteriota > Terriglobia > Acidiferrales > UBA7541 > Palsa-295. The sequence continues at coordinate 35,052 of DATNIN010000024.1, read as the reverse complement.
CTGGCCGTCCGCTGTTTGCAGGACGTAGGTGTAGGTGCCTTGCAGCACGCCGGGACGCGCGCCGATAAAACCCTCCGCAGCGGCCAACCGCGCGGCGTGTTCGCCGAGAGATTTTCCGCGTCCGCCAGCCTCGACGCCCACCATCTTCACGCTCGCATCGCCCAGAAACGCGTGGAACAGCCCAATGGAATTCGATCCTCCGCCGACGCATGCGAACAGGTGATCCGGCAGGCGCTTTTCAATTCGCAGGATCTGCTCGCGCGCCTCTTCGCCGATGATTTTCTGGAAATCGCGCACGATCATCGGATAGGGATGCGCGCCGAGCACGGACCCGAGCAGGTAGTGCGACGTGCGCACGTTCGTCACCCAGTCGCGCATGGCTTCATTGATCGCATCCTTCAGCGTCCGGCTGCCCGCGTCCACGCCGATCACTTCCGCGCCGAGCAGCCGCATGCGAAACACGTTCAGCCGCTGCCGCTCCATATCCTCGGTGCCCATGTACACCGTGCAGGAAAGCCCGAGGCGCGCGGCGACGGTCGCCGTCGCCACGCCGTGCTGGCCCGCTCCCGTCTCCGCGACCACGCGCTTCTTGCCCATGCGCACCGCGAGCAGGCCCTGGCCGAGGCAGTTGTTGATTTTGTGCGCGCCGGTGTGGAGCAGGTCCTCGCGCTTGAGGTAGATGCGCGCGCCTCCGAGATGCTCGGTGAGACGCGAAGCGAATTGCAGCGGCGTAGGGCGTCCCGCGAAATTCTTCAGCAGGTCGTCGAGCTGCGCCTGGAAATCGCGATCCGCGCGCGCCTCCGCGTACACGCGCTCGAGCTCTTCGAGCGGCGCCATCAGCGTCTCCGGCACGTAGCATCCCCCGTAGGGCCCGTACCGCCCTCGCGTGTCCGGCACAACCTGTGCGGTCGAACTCATCGTTTCCTTTTCTGCGCGCCCTTCACCGCGCGCAGCAAGTCTTTCAGCCGCACCGGATCTTTCTTTCCGGGGCGTGCCTCCACGCCGCTGCACACATCGACGGCGTAGGGTTTCCCTGCGCGAATTGCGTCCCCTATATTCTCAGGCGTCAAGCCGCCCGCCAGAAAAATCCGGCCATAGCGCTTTGCTCGCCGCGCAATTTCCCAATCGAACGTTTTGCCGGTTCCGCCGCGCGCGTGCCGGTCGAAGCCATCGAGCAAAAGCGCGCTCGCTCGCTTGAACGGAGCGAGTTGCGACGCGCGGAACGGCTTTCGCACACGTATGGCCTTGATCACCGGCAATGAGCGCCTGAGCCGCGCAACCATTGCAGGCGACTCGTCCCCGTGCAATTGCAGCTGATCGAGCCCGACCGCGCGCGCCGTCTCAAGCATCTTTTGTTCCGTCTCGTTCACGAATACTCCCACCGCGGAAACGCCCTTCGACAGCCGCCGCACGATCCGCCGGGCCTTCGCGGGTGTGATGTACCGCGGGCTGCCCTCGTAGAAATTGAAGCCCAGCAACTCCGCTCCGCCCGCGATGGCCCGCCGCGCGTCCGTCCAGTTCGTGATCCCGCAAATCTTCACTTTGACCCTGGCCATGGCCGTCAATCGGCCGTGCGGCCCGCGCCGGTCGCTCCGAGCAAGCCGCGCAGCGCCGCGGCAGGATCGGCGTTCTTCATCAAATGTTCGCCGATCAGAAACGCGTCGAACCCCGCGCGCCGCAGCCGGGCGAGGTCCTCGTGGGTGTGCAGTCCCGACTCGCTTACGGCGATGCACTCCTCCGGAATCGCTTCGACCAGCTCGAGCGACGTCTCGATGCGGACCGCGAAATCACGCAGGTCGCGATTGTTCACGCCGATGATGCGCGCTCCAGCCGCGATCGCGCGATTGAGTTCCTCTCGCGAATGGACTTCGACGAGCGGCTCCATCTTCAGCGTGCGCCCGAGCTCGAGCAGTTCCCGCAGCGCTTCATCGCTCAGAATCGCGGCGATCAGCAGAAACGCATCCGCGCCCGCCGCCCGCGCCTCCCATACCTGCCACGGATCGACGATGAAATCCTTTCGCAGGATGGGAATCTGCGTCACCTTTCTCGCCTCTTTCAGGTCGGCCAGCGACCCGGAAAAGAAGTCTTCTTCCGTCAGCACGGAAAGCGCTGCGGCTCCCGCACCTTCGAGGCCCGCAGCCAGCGCCGCTGGCGCATAGTTCTCGCGCAGGACACCGCGCGAAGGAGAAGCCTTCTTCATCTCGGCAATCACGTTGAAGCCGTCGCGCGTAAGCGCGCCCGGAAAATCCCTTGGCGGCGCCGCTTTTTCGACCGCGATCTTCAGCGCCACGTCCGGGAGCACGCGCTTTCTGTGCGCGATGGACTCGCGGCGCGCTTCGACAATGCGGTCGAGAATATTCATCGCGCGTGAACTGGTTTCCATGAGCGGAGGTATTCGCCAATCCCTACTGCGGCAGGGTACTCGGTCAGTCTTACCCTGAAAGAACCGTTGGCTCTCACCATGCTAGCCGCGCGGCTCCGGGGTGTCAATTTGGCGGGCGGGCGGCGGCTGGCGCGAGCAACGGCTCCGAAAATCGAATCGGAATTCCGAAGTTCGATCCTCCGAATCCGCTCAGGACCGCATACGTCACGCCGATCACCTTTCCTTCCTGATTGAAGAGCGGCCCGCCGGAGCCGCCGGACGTCGTCTGTGCGTCGAATACGATCTTGTCCGGCAGGACGTCTCCGATATGGCCTTGCGTGATGATCGGACGAATCAAATTGCGGCGCGCCAGCTCGTCCAGTATCTGCGAGACGTCGCCCCCGCCGCGGGCCATGATCTTTTGCGCCGTATCCTCGTCGGTCCGCGCGAGAATTCCGGCGAGGCCCGTCGCGTAGCCCATCAGGATCACCGGCTCGCCCGTCACCGCCGCTCCCTTGCCCGAATCGATCGAAAGGGCCGGGCGCTTTAGGTCCTGCATGTCGATTCGCATTGTGGCCAAGTCCGTATCCTTCGAAATCTCTCGAATTCCGGCGGTAAAGGCCCTAGCATCGCCCGGAAAGTAGGCGTGGATCGAGGAAATCTCCGCCTGAAATCCCTGGCTCGTCAGCTCGCTTAGCTCGTCGTTATTCCACCATGGCTCCGCAACATGCCGGTTGGTGATGACCCGCCCCTCCCCGCCCGCCGGAAAGCCCGTGCCGAACACGTCGATGATGACCTCGGGCCCGCGACCCTCCAGAGTCAGAACAGGATTGCCATCGCTATCTTGCAGCGGCTCGCCCTGCTGATTCAGGCCCGCATACCGCAGCCGCTGTCCGGTCTGCTGATTGCGGAATGCCACGGCGACGTGCAGCAGGCACACGCTCTGCACGTCAGCCGAGATGAAGTTTGCAATGGAATCGGCCTCATCGCCGGTGGGCGATTCACCCGGCGCCACCTGCCCCTCCCGCAGCTTGCGCGCATCGGCCATCAGATTCTGCTGGTGGATGAGCCCGCCTTCGAGTCGAGCGATCGTGGCCGTCGTACGCTGCATATCGACTTGCGTGTGGCGGACGAACAGGAAGTAGATCCCGGCCATCACGGCCGCAACGATAAAGATGGCGCCCAGGCCGAATTTCAGGCGCCGGTCGAGCGATGCGGCGTTGCTCGACAATTGCTCCGTCACCGCCAGCGCGTCGAATGCGGTATGCGCGATCTGCTGGCCCTCTTCCGCGAGCCGCGTTTTTTCCAGGAGCTCGTTGTCCGCGCGCCGCACGCGCAATTGCGCTCGCACCCGCGCCACAAGCTCCGCCGCGTCCCATGGCCGCGAGACCGCATCGTCGGCGCCGAGATCGAGCCCCGCCGCTCGCTCCTCCGCGCCGGGCGCGGTCAGCAGGATCACACGGACTCCCTCCGTGACGGCGGAGCCGCGAATCGCCGCAACGGTTTCGTGGATGCTTGGTGCGCCCGGATCGCCTGCCGCGGCGCCAAGCAGCAGCACGTCCGCGCCTGACCGGCGCACGAGGTCAAGCCCTTCGCGAGCCGTCCTGTAGGCGGAGACGTCGTAGCCGGCTTGTTGCATCGCAATCCGTAACGATTCGCGGCTGGCCGCCTCCGCTTCGACGATCACAATTTTTTCGCGAGTGTTATTCACAATCCCGCCTACCAGTCCATCTTGGGGTACTTGCGCCCATGGGTGCGCGCGCACCCGTCAGATGCCCGCCGCCAATCCGCACATTACTATGATTGTTTTGGCCGACCCGAAGTTTCGCGGCAGCCCACTGCGTCGGGCCCGACGAGTTCTTCCAAGATCTGATCACATTATACGCGGAATGCGGATGCTCACTTGTGGTGGCAGGGGCCGAGCCTGCGACCAAAAGTCCACACAACCTCATCCTTGCAACTCGCCCCACGAGTGCTAGGCTGACCGTGGCATTGTAAGATCGCGAGGATTTGGCAAGAGAGGTAGAGAAAGGGAAAAAGGATGACGCGACTCGAAAACAGCGACCCCGGTGGCCTGGGAGTCGGACAATTTTCCAGCCGCTTTTGTGTCACGCTTAATCGACACACCTTGCCGAGTAACATTTGCCCTAACTCATTGAAAACAAAGACTCGGGTACCATTCAAATCGACACACATTTCGAGGGGTGCATGCACGCACTCGATCGGCTGAATTCGGAGATTATCCGGTGCCGCAAGTGCCCGCGACTCGTACGCTATCGCGAGAAAATCGCGCGCGAAAAGCGCCTCGCGTTTCGCGGCTGGGACTACTGGGGCAAACCCGTTCCGGGCTTCGGCGATCCGCGCGCCGAGTTGCTGATTCTCGGCCTCGCGCCCGCGGCGCATGGCGCAAATCGCACCGGCCGGATGTTCACCGGCGACCGGTCGGGAGATTTCCTCTACAAGGCGCTCCATCGCGCCGGCTTCGCAAATCAGCCGGAATCCACGCACCGCGACGACGGCCTCGCGCTCAAAAACGCCTACATGACGGCCACGCTCCGCTGCGCCCCTCCGGCGAACAAGCCTCAGCCCTCGGAGCTCTCGCGCTGCCGTCCATACCTCGAACGGGAACTCGAGCTCCTTCATCCGCGTGCCGTCCTTGCTCTGGGCGGGATCGCCATGCGCGCGTATCTTGGCTTGCTCAAGGAACGCGGCAAAATAAAGAGCGCCTCGGCGTTTCCGTTCCGCCACGGCGGAGGCTACGATCTCGGCGGCGATCTGCCGCGCCTCTTCGTCTCCTACCATCCAAGCCAGCAAAACACATTCACCGGCAAGCTCACCGAAGATATGCTGGCGCGCGTCCTGCGCGATATCCGGCGATTTCTCGAAAAGGATGCATCCACATGAGTGTCGTGGCGAGCGCCGCCCCCGAAACCATCATCGAGTTCCGCAACGTGGGTTACCGCCTGCCAGGCGGCAACATCCTGCTGCACGGCCTCAGCTTCACGGTATCGCGCGGCGAGACGCTCGTACTTCTCGGCCGCAGCGGCGCCGGAAAGACGACGGCGCTCAAGCTCATCAACCGCCTCACCGAGCCGAGCAGCGGCCAAGTGCTTATCGAAGGCCGCAGCACGCTCGACTGGGACCCGATCGCCCTGCGCCGCCACATCGGCTACGTGATCCAGGAAACCGGATTGTTTCCGCACTACACTGTGGAGCAGAACGTCTCTCTCGTCCCGCGGCTCGAAGGCTGGCCCGCCGAGCGCGTTCGCTCGCGCGCGCGGGAGTTGCTCGCGCTCGTTGGGCTCGATCCCGGAGAATTCTTGCAGCGCTATCCGCACGAGCTTTCCGGAGGGCAGCGCCAGCGGGTCGGCGTCGCGCGCGCGCTGGCCGCCGGTCCGCCGATTCTGCTGATGGACGAGCCCTTCGGCGCGCTCGATCCGCTCACTCGCATGGAAATCCGCCGGGAATTCGTGGCGCTGCAAGAGCGGCTCGGGAAAACGATCGTCATCGTCACGCACGACACGAGCGAAGCTCTCCTGCTCGGCACGCGGATCGCCCTCTTTGAAACGGGCGCGCTGAAGGGCATCTATTCGCCGCGGGAATTCCTGCTTTCGAGCGAGCCCGTGGCTTCCGCGTACGTCTCGCAGCTTCACGCACTCGAAGAATTCGAGAGGGGCAAATGAGCTTCACCGACTTTTTCTCGCGGCACGCGAATGAAATTCTTCAGGCCACGCTCGAGCACGTCTGGCTGGTCGGCGCGACCATGGCGCTCGCCATCGCCATCGGCGTTCCGCTCGGAGTCCTCGTCGCGCGGCGGCCGTGGCTTTCCAGGCCGATCCTCGGCAGCGCCAATGTGGCCGAGACGATTCCGAGTCTCGCGCTCCTCGGATTTCTGCTCCCGGTTCCCTGGCTGGGCGAGCGCGCCGATCGCCTCGCCATCACGGCGCTCACTCTCTACGCCTTGCTTCCGATCATCCGCAACACCGCCGCCGGAATCGCCGGAGTGGACCCCGCGGTCCGGGAAGCAGCGCGCGGGATGGGCATGACCCAGCGTCAAATTCTGTTCCACGTCGAGCTGCCGCTCTCCCTTTCGACCGTCCTCGCGGGCGTGCGAGTCGCGACCGTTCTCACGATCGGAATTGCCACGATCGCGGCGGCCGTGGGCGCGGGCGGCCTGGGCGAGTTCATCTTCCGCGGGCTGGCGATGGTGAACAATCAGCTGATCCTCGCGGGAGCGATCCCCGCGGCCGCTCTCGCGCTGGCGGCCGATTTTCTCCTGAGCGTGCTCGAACGCAGACTGCGGCCCGCGCGGTGACGCTGAGATGAAAGCGTTCCGCGCCCGCGTACTTTTCGGGGCCGTCGCCCTGTTGGCTGTTGTGCTGGCCGCTTGCAGCGCGCGGCCTCGCGACACGATCGTCGTCGGCTCGAAGAATTTTCCCGAGCAGGCTCTCCTCGGCGAAATCCTCGCGCAACATCTCGAAGCGCGGACGCACCTGCGCGTCGAGCGCCGCTTCTATCTCGCCGGGAGCTACATCTGCCAGCAGGCGCTCCTCGCCGGCCGCATCGACACCTACGTGGAATACACGGGCACGGCCCTGACCGCGATTTTGCACGATCCCATCGAGAGCGATCCCTCATCCGTCTTCGGAAAGGTGCAAGCGGAGTACAAAAAACGGTTCCATCTCGAAGTGATGCCCTCGCTCGGCTTCAACAATACCTTCGCGATCGTGATTCGCGGGGAGGATGCTCGCCGACTGCACGTGACGACGCTTTCGGAAGCCGCGAGTCATACGCCCGAATGGCGCGCCGGCCTCGGATACGAATTTCTGGAGCGTCCGGACGGCTATCCCGGACTCGCGCGCGTGTACGGATTGCAATTCGCCGCGCCGCCGCGAATTCTGGACTTGGGCCTGCTCTACCGCGCGTTGCTCGACGAGCAAGTGGATCTCGTGGCCGGAAACTCCACGGACGGGCTGCTCGCCGCGCGCGATCTGGTGATACTCGAAGACGACAAGCACTACTTTCCGCCGTACGAAGCCGTGCCGATTGTGCGCGAGGACACGCTTGCGCGCTACCCGGAAGCGCGCGCCGCTATCGCCGAGCTGGCTGGAACAATTTCGGACGCGGAAATGCAGAAAATGAACTACGCGGTGGCGGGACAAGGCCGCGACACAAGCGAAGTGGCGCGCGAGTTTCTGCGTTCGAAGGGGCTCGAATGATCCGCGATGCCGGAATGGGCGCCTTCCGGTCGCGATTGCTACATTTTGGTGGTCTTCAGTTTTTCGAGCTCTTCCGAAAGTTCGGCGCGAGTTAGCAGGCCCTTACGAAGAAGAAGACGCACGATGGCGTCCAGCGCTTCGGCCGTTCCAGGCATGTCGACGGGATCAGAATCCGACGCGGAGAGCGAATGGGAACTAGCTCGAGGAGCGGCTATGCGTGACTGCGGAACTCGCGGAGGCTCAACGGCCGGCGCGACCGTCGGCGGCGAGGCGGGCGCCCCCGCGGGCGGAGCGAACTGTCGCAGCTTTTCGAAGTGGTCCGGGCTCATCATCGTGAATGCGATTCCCATCCCCATGCTCATCTGCGATGAGGAGACCCGGCCGGAAAGACGCAGCGGAGCATCATCCAGCTTGAAAGACAATTGGATGGCCGTGCCGACCGGAAGCGGCGAGAGCATCTCAACGTAGCAGCCGCCGAGCGAGATATCCGTGATCTTGCCGGGCAGCCCGGCTGAGTCGCCATCCGTTGTCAATTGCGCTTCGATTCGGCACGCGCGACGAGCGAACTGCCGGCGTTCACGGCCGGCCCACGAATCGCGAACATAGGCAGCCGGAGCGGGCTGCGCCTCTGGCGACATCGGGGGCTCGTATGTGTCAGGCTCCCAGCCCTTGGCTGCAATGCCCCAGATGTATCGGCCTTGTTCGAGGCATCGAACACCGACTCGCCCGGCCCTGGAGGTCCCGTTCTTTCCAACCCACTGAACTCGATACCACGCCTGCTGTCCCCGGGCATCGATCTCGACTTTCATCCCGGGCGCGACGACTCCGTTCAGATCGTTCAAAGACGCGCCGGAGTAGCTGATATCGGACGTGTGCGTGTTGACAGTGAACGGACTTCCACGCAAATCGAAGCCGCGCACGATGATCGGCAAGGATACGGCGATGCGTTGCTCGCTGCGGCGCCCCAAAAACGGTCCTCACAATGCGCCTAGCCAAACGCAAACCGCCTGACTCCGAGAGGTAAAAACAGATTAGAGCCTGTTTCACAGCGGGTCAAGCGATGACGCAGAGGTCTTTCCCAGGAGGAAGAAAGAGACGCGCACACTCGGACGGTGCGACGTGAAAGGACAGCGGACTATTAAGTGTCCTGAACAGTCTTGAAATGGGCTTCGAGTGCGGCGCAATACTGATGCTGGGCTTCGAGTTCCGCCTGGAGCCTTTTCACGAGCATCTCGAGCCGGAGAATTTCGTTGCGCAGCTTTTGGACTTCCGCTGACGGAGCTGCCGCAGCGGGCGGTGCCACGCGCGGCGGGGGAGCCGGAGCGCTCACCCGCGGTGCAGCTGGTGCGGCAGGAGCGAAGCTCGCGCGCGGACTCGTCGCAGCAGGAGCCGCAGGCGCCGGACTTGCGGAAAACAAGCTGGTCAACACCTGCGAGGAAGCGCGCGGAGCGTCTCCCGAATCGCCGGCGGAAACTTCGCTCGCGATCACGCCGGCGCGCTTCGGATACAGCAGATTCTTCACGCGCGCGATCAGGTCCTGCGGCTGAAACGGCTTGCGAATCAGCTCGTCGGCTTTCACCGCCATGGCTTTTTCGGCAACCGCCTTGTTCACGACGCCGGACATCAGAATCACGGGCGTCGCGCCGAACCGGTCGTGCTGCTTGATGAACTGGCAAACCTCGTAGCCGTCCTTGTCCGGCATGATGACGTCGGTGATGACGGCATCCGGCGCCGATTCGCCAAACTGGGCGAGCGCCGTAGCGGCGTCCGGGCACGTGACGACGTGGATGTTCTCCTTGCGGAAGGCGATCTTGATCACCTCGCGCATCGTCGCGCTGTCATCGATGAAATAGACCGTCGGTGTGCGAGCAGCCGTGAGAGTTTGGGTTTCGCTCATGACGACTCCTTCTCCGCGTGATCCTCCTCGGCGTCGCGCTCTTCGTCGAACTCGCGCATCGCATCGAGGAGCAGGTCTGTCGCCGACCGCAGCACGGTTCGCTGCGCCGCGGTGGCGCCGTACACGAACTTGTACACTCCGGTGGCGTTGCTCTGGCAGGTCTTCACGATTTGCGTGACCGCCTCGTCTCCAAAAAACGTCCCGCATTCGGCGTGGAAAATTTCTCCGCCTTCGAAAAAGATGATTCCGTCGGCGTCGGCCGCATTGATGTGCAGTGCGCCGGTCTGATGCGCCTGCCCGAGCATCTGCATCACGCCGGGAAGATCGAGATGCGAAAGGTTGCCGCTCAGCGCCGTCTCGGCGGTCGAGAGCATCTGCGTGGGCTGAAAGCCATCCTGCCGGCTCACGAGAAAACTTCTTACGTGCGCGGCGATGTCCGCCGGGGAACGCCGGCGATCCACGTAGTCGTCGCACCCGGCCCGGTAGGCCTCGAGCAACGCCTGATCGCCGCCTCCGCCGACGGCAATCAGCGGGATGTTCGCCGTTTTCGGATCGGCGCGAAGGATGGGAGCCATTTCGTACGCGCCCATCTCGCGCAGGTTGGTGGCGCAAATGATCGCCGTGGGGGCATTCCATTCGAGCATCGTGAGGGCGTACGCCGCCTGCGTGCTCGGCACCACTTCGAATCCCTGCTGCTTCAGCGCGTCGCCCAGCCTTTTTGCGAAATAGACGTTGCTGTCGATCAGAAGGATTCGCGGGAGACTTGCGGGGGCGTTCACGATTGCGCCTCCACGGTGCGCGATTCATCCGCGCGCGAGGAATCCGCCGCCACGAGTGCTTCCAGGTTCAGCACGTCGAGTGATTCCTGCCCCACGGCGAGCGTTCCGGCAACGTACGCCGGCCGCTCGATCCCCGGCGGCTGCATTTCGCCCGTGGCCAGCTCGCATTCGCCATTCACCGGAATCGCGCTCCACTCAATCGTTTTGCCGAGCTGCCGGCGGGCGATCAGGTAGAAGCGCTGCCCGGATGAACTTTTTCCTCCGAGCAAAAGGCCCGCGTCAAACACCGGCACGATTCGCCCGCGCCGCACGATCACTCCGGCAACGAGCGGCGAGGAGTGCGGAAAGGTGTGCAGCCGCACGGGCGGCGCCAGTTCGCCCACGATCCCCGCGGGCAGCGCAACGCGACGTCCCCCGACCTGGAGCAGGACGAACGAGTTCCGGCCCGCGTTGTCCGTCGCCGTCATCATCATTGCTGCGCCGCGCTTTCCATCTCGAGCTGCGAGGCCGAGGCCTTTGTGATTCGGTCGAGCCGCTGGAACTCCTCGGGCGACAAAAACCCGCCCGGCTGCACCACGGGAATTACCATGTCATCCAGATACGCGAGGCCGCGGTACCAGCGCCGCTCCTCTCCCGTGAACGCCTGGGGAAGCGGGTATACTCTCGAAATCTCCGCCATGCGGTCGATGCTATCCACCAGCACGGCCGCCCGCAGCTGCCGCAAAATCAAGACCAGCGAAGGTCGCGTGACCGGCAGATGGAAATGCGCTCCGGCGTTCACAACGTAGTAGGTCTGGCGACTGCGCTCTATTATGTGCCGCACTTTCGGGAGATCCGCCTGCTCGATTTCAATGGCGGCTCCCGACAGGCTGTCCGTGCTGCGGAGTTCCTGCACCGAATCGGCCGCGATGGCGAACATCTGGTGGGCGACGATGAACAGAATCACCGTCTCGGGCCCGCGCGACCGGCGCGATTTCGCGTTCTGCTCGTCCGCTGGCTTCATCGGGCGGCCACCGGTGCGAGTCTGTTCAACTTTGTGACGCGCTTTTCGATGGCCGCGCTAACATCGTCGAGCGCAAGCACCTCGTCCACGGCTCCCGTCTGAATCGCTTCGGCAGGCATGCCGAAAATCACGGACGTCGCCTCGTTCTGCGCGATGACGTAGCCTCCGGCAGCCTTGACGGCCTTCACGCCTTTCGCAGCGTCGTTGCCCATGCCCGTCAGCACGACTCCCACAGTCAGCGCGCGCGCGTATGCGGCCACTGTTTCGAGAGCCACGTCCGCGCACGGACGGTAACCGTCGATCCGCGGGCCGGGGTCGAGCGAAATTTTCCCGCCGAGCGAAAGGCGCAGGTGGTGCGAGCCGGGGCAGAGGTAGATCGTCCCGGGCTGAGGCGTCTCGTTCGCTTCCGCCTCTTTCACGTGGAGCGAGCCTACTTCCGCGAGTTGCAGACAAAACTGCTTTGTGAACGCCGCCGGCATGTGCAGCACCAGGAATACGGCCGCCGGGAGGTCCTTCGGCAATCCCGCCACCACGCGCGTCACGGCTGCGGGGCCGCCCGTGGAAGCGGCGATCACGATCATCGGGAATCTTCCGCCGCCGTGGGCAGCCAGCGCGGCGCTGCCGGAAAGATCGGCGCTGGCGGGAGTCGCTTGCACGGGCGGCAGTTTCGAGCGCGTCGCGGTGCGGACCACGCGAACCTTGGCGGCCAGCTTGAGCTTGCGCGTCAATTCCTCGCGGACGCTCTTCATGTCCAGGTCGATTCCGCTCGACGGCTTGGGCACGAAATCGATCGCGCCCAGTTCGAGCGCCTTCAGCGTGCTCGCCGCGCCCTCGCGCGATTCCGAGCTCACGATGACGATCGGCCGCGGATGCTGCGTCATGATCAGCTCGGTGGCCTGCAATCCATCCACGTGCGGCATGTTGATATCCATGGTGATGACGTCGGGCCGCAGCGATTCCGCGAGCGCCACGCCGTCGCGGCCGTCACGCCCCTGGCCCACCACCTCGAGCTGCGGATCGGAGTTGATGATCTCCTGAAGCACCTTGCACATGAAGGCGGAATCATCCACCACGAGCACGCGAATCTTTTTTTCCGTGGGCTTCATCATCTCAATCTTGCCGTACCGTCACGCCGGCTGCCGGGCGCCCTTGCGGCCTCTCCGAGCCGATCAGGCTCTCGACCGTCGCGATCAATTGATCTTCCTGCACCGGCTTGGTCATGAAGCCGGATGCGCCTTCCTTCATGGCGCGGTCGCGATGCTTCGCGCCGGCGCGAGAAGTCACCACGAGCACGGGGATTCGCCGCGTCGCGGGGTCTTGCCGCAGATGGGCCATGAGTTCGTAGCCGTTCATCCGCGGCATTTCCAGGTCGGTGATCACGAGATGGCAGCCCACCTGCGCCACCACTTCCGACGCTTCGAGCCCGTCGGAAGCAAGCTTCACGCGGTAGCCCGCTTTCTCGAGCATCCGGCCGACAAATTTGCGGACGCTGATGGAATCGTCCGCGACCACCACGACGCGCTCGTTCGCAATCGCGTCCACGGCTTCCGATGGAATACTTCCGGCCGCGACCGCCTCGGCGCCCGGCGCAAAGACGCGCGCAGCGGGCGAAGACGCCGGCAGCGCATGGCGCTCCGCCGTGTCCGCGGAGACGAGCCGGTTCAGATCGATCAACAAAATCAAGCTGCCGTCGGAAGCGATGGTGGTGCCCGGAAAGAGTTTCACGCGGCGCAGGTAATCGCCGAGATTCTTGATGACGATTTCGTCCTTGCCGAGAACTTCCTCGACCACGACGCCAACCTGGCGTCCCGCCACTTTCACGATCACCATGTGGAAGTAACCGTTCAGCGGTTCGAGCGGCGGCAGCGCGAGCTGCAGATCGAGCCGAACCACTTCGGTGACCACGTCGCGCACGCGCGTGAGAAGTTTTCCGCCGACATCTTCGATCTCTTCCGGCCGCAACCGCCGGATTTCTTCGACGAGCGCGAGGGGAAACGCAAACTCGGACGTTCCGCAGCGGACGAACAGCGCTTGCGAAATGATCAGCGTCAGCGGCACCTTCACCGTGAAACAGGCGCCGCGGCCCGTCTCGGATCGCACCTCGATTTCGCCGTTCAGGGCGTGGACGTTGGAGCGCACCACGTCGAGGCCAACGCCTCGGCCGGCCAGCTCGGAGGTCGAGGAAGCCGTGGAGAAGCCCGGACGGAAGAGGAATTCGCGAAGCTCGCGCTCGGACAATTCCGCGGCGGCGACCGGCGACATCGCGCCGGAATCGACTACGCTTCGGCGAACGCTTTCATAGTTGATTCCGCGGCCGTCGTCTTCCACTTCGATGAAAATGTGATTCCCGCGATGATAGGCGCGCACCGCAATGCGGCCTTTTTCGGGCTTGCCCGCGCCGCGGCGGGTTTCAGCGTCCTCTATGCCGTGCGCCACGGCATTGCGCACGAGGTGAATCAGCGGATCGGAGATGTGCTGGATGATGTTGTTGTCGAGCTCGGTGTCCGCGCCCTCCAAAGAGAGATCGACGCGCTTTCCGGCTCCCTTGGCTGCATCGCGCACGGTCCGCGAAAGCCGCGTGTAGAGGTTGCCGATCGGCACCATGCGCGCCGCGGTGATTTCGTCCTGCAAATGGTGCGCCAGCTTCGTGAACTCGTCGATATCGGAATCGACGCGTCCCATGAAGGCTTCGAGCTGCGTGAGGACTTCGGTGACGTCGGCGGAAATTTCCGTCAGCGACCGCGACAGAATGTTGACATCGTCGTAGCGGTCCATTTCGAGCTCGCTGAATTCCAGCAGGTCGTTGGACATGATCGGCGCCAGCGCCTTCGTGTGCCCGCGGAACGTGTCCATCTGCGGCGGCTGGCTGCCGGGGACCAGCGTCTTGCGAATGGTGCTGAACTCGTGCTTCTCCTGGAATTCGGAGACTTTGCCGGAGAGCCGGCTCTTCGAAAATTGCAGCACTTCCACCAGCTTCGAGAGTTCGGTGAGCCGCCCCAGCATCCGAGTTCGATTGATGACGAGTTCGCCCACCGCATTCATCATGCGGTCGAGCCACTCGAGCGAAATCCGCACCGACTTCGCCTGCGGCAAGCTCTGCGCCGCAGCAGCACGCGATGCCGTGGCTTGCGGAGCCGACTCGGCCTGCGGAGCTTCCATCCCTTGCGGCGCCGCGCTTTCGCGAACTTCCTCGGCAGCCTCCTCAGGCGCCAGTTCGGCGATTCGCGCAAGCAGCGGATCGACCGCCGCAGCCATCTCGGATTCGCTCGACCACTGGCGATGGAGAAAGTTCTTCAAAACATCGACGGACTGGAGAAATAGGTCCACGATCTCGGAACTGGGCTGCAATACGCCGTCGCGCAGCCGCCCGATCAAGTCCTCCACGCGGTGCGCCACAGCCGAGAGCCGGTGCAGCCCCACCTGCGCCGCGGAGCCTTTGACGGTGTGCATCGACCGGAACAGCCGGTTGATGTCGTCCGCGTTGGGATTTCCTTCGAGCGCGAGCAGGCATTCGGTGACCGCCTGCAAGTGCTCTTCGGCTTCGGGAATGAAGAACTCGAGAACCTCATCCGGGACTTCGCCATCCTGCGGCAGCCGATCGACGAATGAAACCGCGGGGAAGATGCTCGGGATCGGCTCGCCCTCGCCCACGGACTCTGTCTGCGCCTCGCCCGCTGCTTCCGCCGCCGGCGCGGCCGGGAACGCGAACGCATAGCGCTGCTTGAACGCAGAGATATCGCCCGCGGTTTCCGCACCGCTCGAGCTGATTTGCAGGAGATCGAACTCGAGCACGGAAATCGCGTCGGAAAGGAACTCGGTGAGCGGGCCGTGCATGTCGGGAGTGAGCACCGCGTTCATGGCGTAGTGAAAGATGTGCGCCATCTTCGCGGCCACTTCCGAAAACTGCGGGAATCCGTAGCTCGCCGAAGTGCCCGCGAGCGTGTGCGAAGCGATGTAGAGTTTTTCGAGGTCCTCGGGCCTCGTGTGCGGCTCCTGCAAGAGCCCGGAATACTCCCGCAGATACTGGAGGTTCTCGGAAGCCTCCTGGAGGAACAGCTCGATTGATTCTTGATTGGGCCCGTTCACAGGGCTCCCTCCACAAGAGCGGGCGCGCGGCGCGCTTCCACTGCTCCCGGCTTTCGGTACAGCCGGCAATCGCCGAGCACCATCGGCTCGAATTTCATGGGCGCGTTCGAAAGCGTTTCCGAATGGCCCAGCAGAAAATATCCGCCGGGCTCGAGCGCGTCATAGAAACGGCGAAGGATCGCCAGCCGGTGCTCGTCGGAAAAATACATCAGCACGTTCATGCAGAAGATGCAGTCGATCTTTCCGACGTAAACCGGCTCGACCAGATTCATCTGCGCGAATGAAATCATCCGCCGGATGCGCGGCGCCACCTGAAACCCGTGCTTCGTCGATGTAAAGTACGTTTCCACCTGGCGAAGCGAGACCTCCTGCAAGCTGCGCTTGGAATAGACGCCGCGTTCGGCGTGCCGCAGCGCGCGCCGGCTCACGTCGGTCGCGAGAATCTCGATCTCCCACGCTTCCGCGAATTTCAGCGCGTCCAACACCGTGATCGCGATCGAGTACGGCTCCTCGCCCGTCGAGCAGCCCGCGCTCCAGATGCGCAGCGTCCGCGGATTTTCCCAAAACTTTCGCTCCTGGACTTCGGGAAGAATTTTCTTTTCGAGCGCTTCGAACACCGCCGGATAGCGGAAGAACGACGTCTCCTGCGTCAGCAGCCGTTCGAGCAGCGCTTCGTATTCGATACTCGAGCCCCGCACCCGCCCCAGCAGGTCGCTTCCGCTGGCCAGCCCTTTCTCTTCGAGATGTTCGCGCACGCGCGTCGAAAAAAAACGCTCGCGCGACGAATCGAACAGGATCGCGGAGCGATTCTCGATCAGGGTGCGGATCTGATCGAGCTCGGACTCCGTAAGCCGCGGGGCCGTAACTGGATGCTGTTTCATTTTCGGCGTTCAGCTCCGGCGAATTGATGCCGGATCGCGGAGTTTGCCGTTAGCGATGCGCTCCTACTGGCACGGCGGGCCGCGCCTCTTCCGCCGCGGAGCTCGTTTCCGAAGATCGCGCGGACTGCGAGCGGAATTGCGCGAGCGCCTCGTTGAGTTGCTCGGAGAGCCGGACCATGTTCCCGACCGTCCCGGCCGTCTGCTTCGCGCCCTGCGTCGTCTGGCGCGTGATGCCGGAGATGATCTGCATCGCGTTGGCCACGCCTTCCGTGCCGCGCACCTGCTGCTTGGAAGCGAGCGAGATTTCCTGCACCAGCTCGGCTGATTGCCGCACCACGGTCGAAATCGCTTCGAGCGCCTTGCCGGCCTGATCGGCGAGCCCCGCGCCGACTTCCACTTCGCGCGTGCCTTCCTCCATCACGACGACCGCTTCGTTCGTCTCGGCCTGAATGGCCTTGATGAGCGCGGCGATGTCCTTGGTGGCGCTGCGGGAGTGCTCGGCCAGCTTGCGGACTTCGTCGGCGACGACCGCGAATCCTCGGCCGGCGTCGCCCGCGCGGGCCGCTTCGATCGCGGCGTTGAGCGCGAGCAAGTTGGTCTGCTCGGTGATGTCGTTGATCACGTTGATGATTTCCGAAATTTCCAGTGATCGATCGCCGAGCGACTTGATCTTCTTCGCGGTCGCCTGCACCGAGGCGCGAATGCGCTGCATGCCTTCGAGCGTATCCGTCACGGCGCGGTTGCCCTGTTCGGCGGCGTCGAGCGCGCGGCGGGCCGCTTCGGCGCTGGCCTCCGCGTTGTTCGACACCTGCTTCATCGACACCGTCAGTTCCTCGACGGCGGACGACGTGTTCGTGATTTCCTGGTCCTGCTGCGTCGCGCCGGTGGTCATGTCGTCGGCGGCATCGAGAATCTGGTTGGCGCTCGTGCTCACGTCGATCGCGGCCTTGCGGACGCGCTCGAGAACCTTCGTGAAGTTGTCGAGCATGAAGTTCACGGAATCGACGACGTTGCCCAGCGCATCGTTCGTCACCTTCCCTCGAATCGTCAGGTCGCCGCGCGCCACTTGATTGATCGTGTTGAGGAGGTCGGTAATGCTGCGCTGGAGAGAATCCTGGGCCTGCTGGCTCGTCACGGCGTGCGCCACTTTCGCCGCGCTGCGATTCAGGTTCTCGGCGATCAGGCCGAACTCGTCGTTGCTTTCGAATTCCGCGCGCGCGCGGGCGTCGCCGGCCACGAGCCGCTCGGAAAATTTCGCGAGCTCAGCAACGGGCGTCAGCACGCGCCGGCTCAGGACGAATACCGTCCAGAGCGCCGCAGCCACGGCCAGCCCGATGGCGACCAGCAGGGGTCCGCTGGCGCTCGCGGGCAGTGACGGAGCATCCGCTAGGGACAGCCCGCCCGAGTTTTTGCCGGCGTGATACGCCAGCCCCAGGACGCCGAACAGCGCGACGACGATCCCAAAGGCCAGCAACCAAATTGTCAAACTCAAACGACCTTTCATGGCTTCCTCCCAAAAACTTGCGCGCTCATCGAGCTGGACGAGCCTTCGAACTGTCCGTGCCGAACTCCACTTAAGAAATCTTCTCGACCGTGCCGCATCAAATCACCGGCACGGGAAAAACATCCGTCAAGCGCCGCAGATCGACGACCAGCGCCAGCCGGTCGTCGTGCCGCAACATTCCCCGGCAGTGCGGCACTTCCGCGGGCGCCTGATCGAGCAGCGCTTCCTCGGTCGCCGAATACGTTCCTATCACCTCGTCAGAGGCGATTCCGATCCGCAGATCTTCGCGCTGGCCATCGCCCTTGAGCGCAGCCACCACCACATGCTTCGGCAGCAGGCCCGGACGGCGGCCTTCCGTGAACGCGATATCCATCAACGGGACGATCGTCCCCCGAAGATTGAAGACGCCCATCAGAAAAGCCGGCGCCAGCGGAATTCGCGTCACGATCGGCCAATCCACCACTTCCTCCACTTCGAGCACCGACAGGCAAAACCTCTCGCGCCCGGCGCGAAACACGCAGTATTGCCGCTCGGGGCGCCGATCCTCGGGCGATGCATCGCCTTCGACGAATTCGCCGCCATCAAGTTCGACGTCCGGCCCCGAAAGTTCTGGATCCACTGGCATCAAACGAACCTCTTCACCGCATCGATCAGCTCTTCCGGCGTGAACGGCTTCGAGACGTAACCGTTGGCTCCCTGCTGTTCGCCCCAGTAGCGGTCGCTCGGCGCCGTCTTCGACGTCACCAGAATCACGGGAATCTTCGCGTACAGCTCCTGGCTCTTCAGGTCGCGGCAGGCCTGAAAGCCGTTGCGCTGCGGCATCACGACGTCGAGCAGGATTACGTTGGGCCGCTCTTCCTCAATCGCTTCCTCGATCTTCATCGGATCGGAAATCCCGACGGAATGAAATCCGGCCTGCTGCAAAACCGACTGCAACAAGCGGATTTCGGCCTGCGAGTCGTCCACTACCAGAACTTTCATCACCACTTCCACACCTCCACGCTTATATCCCCATAAAGGAATTGCAACTCCGCAGCCACCTGTCGCACGGTGTTTGTGTCGTGCGTCGTGTTCGCAAACTGCTTCATTTCGTGCCGTTTACGGGTCGTGTGCCGGAGTCTCATCGCCTGGTTACCAGCCCGCGAACGGCCCCTTCTGTCTCAGCTTGAGATTCTTTCTCACCGGCCCGCATTTCGCTCACGAGCGATGAGAATCGCTGCATGATCTCGTTCAGGCGAAGCGCCATCGTATGAATCGTCCGGATCTGCTCGCGGCTTTCGCCGGAAGCTTGTCCCGGATCGAGCAGAAGAAGGTCGGCATTGCCGAGAACGGACGTCAGCGCGTTGTTGACGCTCGGGCGCATATCGAGCATGTAGCGTCCCAACGTGGCGTGGCGCTCGGATGCGAGCGCGAGATGTTCCGCGCGCTGCGCGCGGCTGACGGCCTCGACGCGCCGGAGCGCTTCGATCGAAACAAGAATCAGCGTGCCCGCCCAGCCGTCCTGCCGGGGCACGATCAGCAAATGCGGGTGTTCCGCCTGTAGCGCGGAAATGTCCTTCGCCTCGTCGGCCACATAAACGGCCGCCGTGCCGGGCGACGTGCTCACGGCCGCGAGGATCGCAGCCAGCTTTGGGTTTCGCACGGGCCCAATGATGACCAGGTCATGGTCCGACGCGCTTGCGGGCCGCCAGACGTCGCTCGTGGCCAGCGTGATTTCCGGTACATGGCGTTCGGACTGCCAGCGCGCCGCGATCGTGCGTGCGAATTCCGTATCGTCCGAAACGATCAGGACGCTCGAGGGATTCAAGGTTCTACGTGCTCCTTTGCGCGGATTACGGCTGGAGTTTTTCGGCTTCTTCCATGGTTGAGAGGAGCCGCTTCGTGCTGATTCCGAGATTCACCGCCGCTTCCGTGTTTTTCGCGCGCTTGGCCTGTTCGACGCGGCCCTGAAAATACGAAACCTCCGTGCGCGCCAGCGCGAGCGCGGAAGCAAGCGCCTTCTCTTCTCCCGACCGCTTTCGCTTGTCGCTCGCGAGAGAGAGGAGCGCCCGCGCCACCACGGCGCGCCGCAAATCTTCCGATTCTTGTCCGCCTTCGCTGACGAACGCGGCAACTTCCCACGATGAGAGCAACACCTTCGAATCCTGCAGCACAACGGTGGACATCGAGCGGCCGCGCGAGGGAGGCGCTGCAATCAACTGCTCCCAAATCGCTTCGAGGATTTTCTCGGCTTCCGCTGCGGCCGTGGGCGCGGCAGGAACATCCTCAACCGGCTTCGCTGCTTCGTGCCGGATGGCTGGAACGACGGGCGCACTCGGCTCTGGCGATTCGTCAACAGGCGGCGGTTCTTGCTCTGGCGCAGCGGGCGGGGGCAGAGCCACCTTTGCAACCGCGGCCGGCGCTGTCATCATCAGCGCGGTGTTTTCGTCCTCCGGCTCGGCCGGTGTCGAACTCAAATGCTTGTATCCGAGCGCCTCTTCCAGATCTGCGCGCAGCGCCAGAAGCTGCTCGAAGGCCCGGCGCACCGAGCTTTGCGTGTAGTCCTTCTGAAAAGGCTGCCGCCAGTTCTCGCAGAAATACCGGAGCTGCATCGTGGTTTCCGCGGCGGAGAAGCCCGCCCCGCGGCAATCGACCGACTTCACGCCCCGGGACTCCAGCGAGTTAATGGCCTCGCGCAAGGCACTCAAATCGGCGTGAAGCATCCGAATGAAGGCCCGCCGCAGCAGAAAATTGAAGCGGCAGAAAGCCACGAGAGCGGCGGGATCGTAAAACATCGGCCCCGCCGAATCCTTCAGCAGGCGCCCCTGCTCGAGCAGGCCGTCTTCCATCATGTCGCGGAGGCTCTGGCAGCGCTTCGTCTTCTCGAGAATTTGTTCGAGAGGCTCGCACCATTCGAGAGGCGTCGCGTCCGCATGGGACAGGACCGGCTGCAAAATGCGGGCGACATCCTCGAGAGTAATCTCTTTGTGGACCAGGTCTTCGGACGCGCACAACGCGAAATATTGCACGAGCAGCAGATCGATCTTGTCGCGGTCGGCGTTCGTCTTGTCCAGCTTCTTCAATTGCCGGTGAACCAGCGCGCGAAGGCTTTCTTCGCTTGCGTTCAGTATGTCCGGCGGCAGCTGGCGCATCTGGAAGGCCTGCACCTTCTCGTCCATCGTGTCGAGCCACTTCAAATCGGCGTCGAACACGTCCCGAGTAGGCCGGGCCGGTGGAAGTTCTCCCTGCGGATGCGGCAATGGCGCGAGATCGAATTGCGCGGCTAGCGCTGCGTAGAGCGGGTACACGAGCCGCGCTTCATTCCATCGCGCCGTGAAATCCACGGGACCGCCTGCGGCTGTCGTCGCCGTCCGTTCCGGTGGAACCATCGTCGTGCTCGGTGTTTTGGGTGTCATGGTTTGATGATCCAGTTTCCGACTTCGCCCACGAAACGCGCCGCCACGGCTTTACGGCCGCCGTGGTATCGCACGGCGACAACGGTCGCGCGGGCGTCGAGCGAGCCGTCGGAATTCACCAGGCGCACGCGGTCTTCAAATTCGAGCGGCAGTGTCGAAGCGAAAAGAACCTCCTGCGCCGTCCCGAATTCAATCACCGTTTGCTCCTGCAATCGGCGCCGTCCCGCAGCCACCGTCGTCACGCGAATCGGAATCCTCACCGGCGAGGCGTGGGGAAAGAGCTGCGCCAGTTTTCCAACGCACGTTTGCCCTTCGAGAACCTGCGCGACTTCGGCTTCACTCGTCACAGGGATCCTGTCCTTTTCACGCCGGGTCCGTCTCGATCGCATCGGAGACGGTCCGTGTGGTTGCATCCGACTAAGGCGGACTGATACGGAGGTCTGCCCCGGGGAGGGATTGCACGAGGGCCGCCAAAGATTTCGGAGCGCGGGGAATTCTAAGTCATTCGCCTGCTTGCAATTGCCGGAGCGAGGCAGCGCACGTGTCGCGAGGTTGTCTCAGGCTGACACAGATCCGTCTCAAGTCAGCACTTAGAAATCGCTTACTCTTCGCGGCCTGGGAGATCCCAGAAATCGTCTCAAATTTACGAATGTACGGTCTCGACCAGTTCCTTGTGCGAGGGTCGGAGTGGAATGTTGTAGCGCTTCAGCTTTCGATAGAGCGTGGCCCGGCTGATCCCGAGCATCTTTCCCGCGAGGGCTTTGTCTCCGCCCGCCTGTTCAAAGACGCGCAGGATCGTCATGCGCTCCAGGTCGGCCAGCGCGGTCGTGGAAAGCTCCATCGCATCCTCGCGCGTCAAGCCGGGATCTTCGGCTCCGCGAATGGAGGGAGGCAGGTCGCCCACGTCGATCACGCGATGATCGCCGAGGGCCACGGCTCGAGCGATGCAATTCTCGAGTTCGCGCACATTCCCCGGCCATTCATATTGCAGGAAGCTTTTCATCGCCGCTGGAGCGACCTGAATATTCTCGCCGGGCGCATAGCGGTCCAGAAAACAGTGCACGAGTTGCGGGATATCGGACCGGCGCTCGCGCAGGCTGGGAAGATGTACCGTGACGACATTCAGCCGGAAGTAAAGGTCCTTGCGAAACGTTCCAGCGCGGTATGCCGCTTCGAGTTCGCGGTTTGTTGCGGCGATCACGCGCACGTCAACGGGGATTTTGTCATTGCTCCCCACCGGCCGGATTTCCTTTTCCTGTAGCACGCGCAGCAGCTTCGCCTGCATTTCCAGGGGCAGCTCGCCGATTTCGTCCAAGAAGATCGTCCCGCCGTTCGCCGCGTGAAAGAGTCCCGCTTTCGATTTCAGCGCGCCGGTGAACGCGCCTTTCTCGTGGCCGAAGAGCTCGCTTTCCATCAGGGTCGGAACCAAGGCGCCGCAGTCCACGGCGACAAACGGCATCGGGGCCAGAGGCCCGCGGAAATGGATCGCTCGCGCGACGAGCTCTTTTCCCGTGCCACTTTCTCCCGTGATCAGCACGGACGTGCGAATGTCCTTGAGTCGCGACACCATGCGCAGCACGTCCTGTATCTTCGCGGACGTGCCGGTGATCCCGTCGAGCTGCGTCTCCGCGTTCACCCGCTCCCGCAGGAACTGATTTTCGCTCACCAGCCGGACCTTTTCGGCCATGCGCTGCAAGAGCTGGCGCAGCCTCTCGACGCGAAACGGCTTTTCGATGTAGTCGTACGCACCGTTTCGCATTGCTTCCACGGCCGTTTCAATCGAGCCGTGTCCGGTCATGATGGCGATTTCGGTGCGCGGCAGCACATCCTTGATTTTTCGCAGCAAGTCCGTACCGGAAAGGCTCGGCAGCTTCAGGTCAGTCACCACGATATCGGGCGGGGCCGTTTCAACCGACGCCAGCGCCGCTTCCGCCGTCTCCGCTTCCGCGCAGACGAAATTCAAGCCCTGCCCGACGGTCATGCAGAGGCGCCGGATGCTCTGTTCGTCATCCACGATCAGAAAGCGGAGCCGCGATTCATCCTTCATGGTTTTCCTATCGTCTTCTCGACCGCGGCGAGCAACTGGTGCACGCGGAAGGGTTTTTCGACGCACGGCGTGCCATCTTGCGCGAGCAGTTCCATCGTTTCGACGCTGGCCGTGTCCCCGGTGATGAAGACGATTCGCGAGGCCAGCTCCGGCTTGTGCCGCCGGAGCCAATCGTGCAGGTCCGCGCCGTTGATCCCGCCCGGCGTGCGGAAATCGGAAATCACTCCGCGGAAATCTCCCGTGGCGAGCAATCGCAATCCGCCGGCCGCCGATGGCGATGGCACCACGTCGTATCCTCGCCGCTCGAGCGCCGTGCGCATGAAGGCAGCGACCGCGGGCTCATCCTCGATCACCAGGATTCGCGGGCGCGCTGGCGCCGTCTCGCCGTTGCCGGTCGTCACGACGCGCTCTCCAGCGCCAGCAATTCAGCCCCTTGCGCCGCCACGGGCAATCGCACGAAAAACGTGCAGCCGATGCCGTCGGGATTGTTCCGCGCGGAAATTTCTCCGCGATGGGCGCGGACAATTCCGTAACAGATGCTCAGCCCGAGACCCGTTCCCTTGCCGACTTCCTTCGTCGTGAAGAACGGATCGAAGATGCGTTCCACGTGTGAAATGCCTGGGCCGTTGTCGCGGAACGCGATCTCCACGTGCCCGTCGCAATGCGCCGTGGAGATTTCCATTTTCCCGGGGCGCCGGACTTCTTGCATGGCGTCGTAGGCGTTGTTGAGGATATTGAGAAACACCTGCTGCAATTGGTGCGGATCGCCGATCGTGAGCGGCAATTCTTCATCGTAGCGCTCGGCCATCTCGACGCCGTGGTTCGAAAAGTCGTAGGCGCGAAGCTGCACGGTCTGCCGCAGCACGGAGTTCACGCGCACCGGTTCGCGCTGCGCCGGCATGTGTCGCGCGAAGCTGAGCAGGTTTTGCACGATCACGCGCGTGCGCTGCGCTTCCTGCAAAATGACGCGCAGCTCTTCCTTGGCCTCTTCGGGAACCGCGGGATTTTCCAACAAAAGGTCCGTGAACCCCACAATCGCGGCTAGGGGATTGTTCACCTCATGCGCCACGCCTGAAACGAGTTGCCCGAGCGCCGCCATTTTTTCCGTGTGCATGAGCTTCGCCTGCAAATCGGCGGCGTCGGTCACGTCCGTCATTACGACGACGATGCTGTTAATGTCCCCCTGCTCGTCCCGCATCGGGCTCAAGCTGATCGAAAATTGCCCGGCGGTCCCATTGCTGCGAAAAAGCGGGAGCTCCAGATTGTCGAGCGCAGCGCCCTGAAGCGTTCGCTCGAGCGCTTCAGCGAGCAGCGGGCGCCGCGCCTGAGGAATCATTTCCACAAGTGGATGGCCCAGGAGATCCTCTTGGCGATATCCGGCTTCAAAGCAGCGGCGATTGGCGTAACTGACGAGGCCCGCTGTGTCGAGCACCAGAATCATGCTCTGCGTGTTGTTCAGAATATTGCGATTGAAATCGCGCTCGCGACGATAGCGGCGCTCCGCCTCGCGGTGGTCCGTGATGTCTTTCAGGACGTGGATCGTGCGCCCTTCGTCTTCTTCGCACGCGTGGATGTGGGACGTGGAGACGAGGTACGTACGGCTGCCTGCGGCGTGGATGAACTCTTCGAGCGTCGCTTTGGCGTTGCGGCAGAATGGACACCGCCCCGGTTGCGGCGGCGACGCCAGCAGCTCCAGCTTTCCGATGTCGCGTCCCACGGCTTCACTGGGACGCACTCCGAGCAGGTCGGCGAGCGCGCGATTCAGGCGCAGCACGCGTCCCGCATGATCGTGTACGACGATGAAATCGGAGATGGCGTCGAAATCCTCGACCCATTGTTTGCGCGAGCGTTCCACCCGCGTGAACAGGCGGACGTTTTCAAGCGCCACCGACGCATGGCTCGCCAGCGCTTCGAGAAGCTGTTCCTCGGTGTCGGAGAGTTCGCGGCCCAGGTCCGCAAGGCACAGCGCGCCCAGCAGCGCGCCCTCGCTTCCGGTGAGCCGCACAAGCACGAGATCGCGCCATCCCAGCGCATCCGCCAGTTCGCGGCCCAGGATCATGACGCCCGTCCCTGAGCGCAGTCCCACGGCAGGGACGCTTGCCTGCTCGGCGAGCGCCGCCGCCAGGCGTTGCTGCACCGAGGGCTCCCAGTGATCGGCAGGCCCGTTGAGCGCACCGATCCCCCACTCGGTGCCGCGGTCCAGCACCAGCACGGCCGCACGCGCTCCCAGCATCTCCGTCGCGCGAGCGGTCAGCCTCCGCGCGAATTCGGCCGCGCCGAGAGATGGGTTCAGTTCCAGCGTTGTGGCGGAGAACTGCGCCAACAGGCTCTGAAAAGAGCCGCCGACGCGAGAAGGGACTTCCCGGATTCGTCTCACTGTACGCATGGAGGATTAGGGGGCTGCGCGCGATTCGCCTGTACTCCATTGACGGTACAGCCTCATCTCAATTTGAGTCAAGAAATGCCCCGGCGCGGTTGCCCTAACGGGTAATCCGGCCGGTTGTCGCAACCTGAGACCCCGAGGACAGCCGGCATGGGCGTTTGAGACGGTCAAGTCGGCGGACCAGCGCTGCCGGAAGACTATTGAAGCTCACTAACTTATTCCGCCACAATCAGTTACAAAAGAAGTTGCCTCGTTGCTGCACTCACATCAAAAGCTCTCTGGCATGGCATCCCCCTTGCATTTTCTGGAGTTGGGATTTTCCCTCCGGGGGGAGGACACAACCCGATGAAACGAAAACTCGTACTTGTAGGATTGGGGTTAACGCTGCTTGTAGGAAGGCCGGTCGTTCTGCCGTCGAAGGCTTTTGCGCAGGATACTTCGACGGACGCCGGCAAACGCAAGGTCCGGACGAAAGTCGTTCCCGAGTACCCGGCCCTGGCGAAGCAGATGAACGTCACCGGAAAGGTGAAGATCGAGGCCACGGTTGCGGCCGACGGACACGTGCTGGGCACGCGAGTCGTGGGAGGCAGCCCGCTGCTGGTTAATGCCGCGCTCGAAGCCGTGAAGAAGTGGCGCTTCGACCCGGGTCCGAAAGACTCGACCGAAATCGTCGAGTTCACGTTCAACTGACGAGGGCAGCAGGCCCTCAACGTCCAGCGGTCATCGGTCTTCGAAGCACAGGGAGTGGAGGCTTTTCAAAATGACGATCGGTAGGAAGCTTTACTACGGATTCGGCGCCATTCTGGCGATCATATTGTTCCTGTTCGTCATCAACATCTTCACCGTGATCCGCCAGTACAGCGCGCGCTCCGCTGTCGCGGCCACGCTCAACGATGTGCAGACGATCGAGGGCGTCCGATACAAAATGATCCAGAACCGCCTCTCCCTCGGCAACTACCTTCTGAGCGGCGATCTGCGCGATGAAGAAAAGACCAACAAGGGCATCAACGAGCTCCAGGACCTTCTGAAACAGGGCCAGGCGAAGGCCAATGATTCCGGGCTCCGCGGGGCGCTCTCACAGGTTGAAGACAACGAGCGCGGCTGGGCCGACAACTTCGCCAAAGATATGATTGCGAAGCGGCACCAGGTCGATTCCGGCGACACCACCGTTTCCGATCTCCAGATCTTTTACTTGCAGCACGACCCGGCTTCCTGGATCAACCGGTCCACGGCCTTGCTCGATGATGCCGATCGTTCGGTGGGCAAGGCTCAGGAAGAGTCCAACGCATCTTCCGCCACGGCGACGTTGGTCAGCGCCGTGATCACGACGCTGGGCACTTTGCTGGCTGTCGTGCTCGGCGGATTGATCGCCTACAAAACAGCCAAAACGATCACGGAGCCAGTGGGTCACCTGATCGAAGTGGCGCACCGCATCAGCAGCACCGGCGATCTCGATCAAACGATCGATATCCATCGCGACGATGAAGTGGGCGTGCTGGCGGACAATTTCAACAAGATGATCGTTCACCTGAAGGAGATGGCGGCCGTTTCGGCGGCGATTGCCGAAGGCCAGTTGTCCGTGTCCGTCCAGCCCCGCTCGCAGCAGGACACGATGGCGAGGGCATTCTCGCGAATGACTCAAGGACTTCGCGAGCTGGTCCGCCAGGTGCGCGACAGCGCCTCTCAGGTGGCCAGCGGCGCGGGACAGATGGCCAGCGCGTCGGACGAATCTGCAAAGGTCAGCGTGCAGGCGGCTTCGGCCATTGACGAAGTGACGAGCACGATGCACGAAATGAGCATCAACGTGCAAAACGTCGTGAAGAACACGCAGGTGCAGGCCTCCAGCGTCGCGGAAACCTCCTCCTCCATCGATCAGATGGTCACCTCGATCCAGCGCGTCGCGGACACCGCCAAGGTGCTCGTGGACATCTCGCACCGTTCCCGCGAGGAAGCTCGGACCGGCATGGTCACGATGGACAAGGCCACCGAAGGCCTCAATCGCACGAGCCATGCCATCCAGTCTTCGGCGGGAATCATCGACGCCCTGGGCCGCCGCGCCGACGATATCGGCAAGATCATCGAAGTGATCGACGATCTCGCCGAGCAAACCAACTTGCTCGCACTCAATGCCGCGATCGAAGCCGCGCGTGCCGGCGAACACGGCCTCGGATTCGCCGTCGTCGCCGAAGAAGTGCGGAAGCTCGCGGAGAAATCCACGCAGTCCACCAAGGAAATTTCCGAGCTGATCGAGGGAATTCAAAAGGAAGCCCGCCAGGCCGTCGAGAACATGGAAAAGAGCACGACGATGGTCCAGGAGGGCCTCGTGCTCAACAAAGACCTCAGCCTCGCATTCGACAAAATCTCGGACGTGGTCTCGGAAGTTTACAAGTTCTCGCAGGAAATCGGCGCGGCCACCATGGAGCAATCCAGCGGCTCCGCCCAGATCGCCAAGGCCACCAACCGTCTCACCGAAATCACGCAGGAAATCAACTCGTCGGTCGAAGAGCAGGCCTCGGGAGCGCAGGCCGTGGTCCGCTCGATGGAGCGGATGCGCGAGCTCGTGCAGCAATCCACGTCGAGCTCCACGGAACTGGCCGCTGCCGCCGAGCAGATGTCGAAGCTGTCCCGGGCGCTTCTTGACTCGATGGACCGCTTCGTCGTCGAGGACTCGCACGGGGACAACCGGCGCCACGCGGCGCGCCGGCCGGCGCTGCCGCACGAACGGCAAACCTCGGACGAGTACGCCGAAGTGGTCCGGTCCTGAGAACCCACACAACCATCATGGAAAAGGAACTCCAGATCGTCGGGTTTCGGATCGGGCGCGAGACGTTTGGATTGCCCATTTCGCTCGTTCGCGAAATCGTCCGCGTTCCGGAAATTACGTCCGTGCCGAATGCGCCCGATTACATCGAAGGCGTCATCAATCTGCGCGGCCGGATCATTCCCATCGTGGATTTGCGGAAACGCTTCGGCGAAAAAACTTTCGAGCTGACCAAGAAGAACCGCATCGTGGTGGTCGAACTGGACACGCGAGCCATCGGCTTGCTGGTGAATTCCGCCTCCGAGGTCCTGCGGATTCCCCCTTCGGAAATCGAAGAGCCGCACAACGTCTTCAAGGAAGGCGAGCTCAACTACATCACGGGCGTGGGCAAGTTGAAAGGCCGGCTCGTCATCCTGCTCGATCTCACTCGGATTCTCCAGCGCGGAGAGCTTCAGCGTCTCGACGAAGCCGCCGAATTCGCGGACGCAGTCCCCGCGGGCGGCAGAGTGCGAGGTTCCTAAGCCGGGCCCAGGATCATCACCGAGGAACGAATGTCCACCACACTGACGACGCAGGTCCCGCTTACCGATCCCGAATTGAAGCTGTTGCAGACTCTGGTCTATCAGGAATGCGGCATGTACTTCGACGAACGCCGCACGCACTTCCTGCGCGACCGCCTCCAGCGCCGCTTGAAGGCTTGCCAGCTCGATTCGTTTTACAGCTACTACCGGTTGCTCACCAGCCGGGAAGGCAAACAGGAACTGACCGCGCTCCTCGAAAACCTGACCGTTAACGAAACCAGTTTTTTTCGCATCCGTCCCCAGCTCGATCTGTTTCAGAAAGTCGTGCTCGAAGAAATCCTGAAGCGCAAGCAGGAGCGGCGCGATTGGTCGCTGCGCATCTGGAGCGCGGGCTGCTCGACCGGGCAGGAGCCCTACACGCTGGCCATTCTCGTCTGTGACGCGCTCGCCTACTATTACCTGCGCAATCCCCTGCCATTCGACATGCCGACGCCGAAGCCCCTGATCCCGCCTCCTTGGAAGGTCGAGATCGTCGCCTCGGATATCAGCTACTCGGCGCTGCTTACGGCGCAGCAGGGCGTTTACACCGAAACGCAGATGGACACGGTGGACTACACCACCCGCCTGCGCTACTTCGACAAAGTCGGCGACAAGTACGCGATAAAACCCGCGCTGAAGAGCCTTGTGCAGTTTGACTTTCACAATTTGAAGACGGAGTACCTCCCGCAGCGCAACGACGTCATTTTCTGCCGCAACGTCATGATCTATTACGACGAGGCGGAGCAGAAGCGGCTGATCGACAAGTTCCACCGCTGCCTCAATCCGGAGGGCTATCTCTTCGTCGGCCACGCCGAAAGTCTTTTCGGCCTCACCACCAAGTTCCACATGATTCATCAGAACAACGCGACGGTGTACCAGCGACTCGAGGGGGCGCAGTGAG
The DNA here is from genome assembly GCA_035604415.1 of Candidatus Acidiferrales bacterium. Taxonomy (GTDB): domain Bacteria; phylum Acidobacteriota; class Terriglobia; order Acidiferrales; family UBA7541; genus Palsa-295. The sequence goes on along the minus strand of DATNIN010000024.1, from coordinate 5,274 downwards.
TTTTCCTTCCGACGAACAAGCCTCCGAGCTCCGCGACCTCTTCTTCGAGAGCGCCGAGGAGATTCTCCAGGGCATGAACGAGGCCGGGCTCGCGCTCGAAGAGCATCCGGGCGATACCGAGCAGCTTCGGCACGTCCGTCGCGCGGTTCACACGCTGAAGGGCGATTCCGCTGCGTGCGGCTATCGTCAGTTGAGCGAGCTCGCCCACGATCTGGAAGACGTGCTCACGCCCGAGCTCGCCCAGCAGCATGCCGGCCTGATCCCCGAAGTGATTCTCACGGCCGCCGACACCTTTCACGAAATGCTGGCGGCCTACCGGAACAATCTCCAGCCGCCCGAAGGCGGCGCCCTGCGCGAGCATATTCAGCGTCTTCTGAACAAGCCCGCTGCGCGGCCGCAGAACTCGCCTTCCGAGGTCAAATTCGAGTGGACCGAATACGAGCGGCTCATGGTTGCCGAGGCGATTCGCCGCGGCGAAGTCGTTTACAACGTCGCGCTACAGCTCGATCCCGAAGCGCTCCTTCCCGCCGCCGCATTCGAGTTGGCCCGCAAAGCGATCGAAGGCGCCGGCAAGATTCTCGCCATTCGTCCCGAGGCGGGCGCGTCCACCGAGAACGTGCGGCTGATCCAGGTGGCGCTCTCGAGTGCAAAGCCCTCCGATTGGATCCGGAAGCGCTGCCACGTGCCGTCGGTCGTCGCGAACATCTCCGTCGATCGAGCGCCCATCCCGCAAGCAGCGCCGCGCGACTTGCTGGAAATTCTGATCGAATCGGAAGCGGCCGCCGTTTCCGCCGGTGTGAAGACGAGTCTCCCGGAGCTGGCCGCCGCCGATGAGGAAGAAACGCACGAAGTAAGCGCTCCGGCCGGACTTGCGCACGCCGCCGCGGAAAACACGCTGCGCGTGGACGCCAACCGCATCGACACCGTGATGAATCTCGTCGGTGAAATGATCATCGGCAAGTCGATGCTGCAACGCGTGATCACGGAATTCGAGCGGCAGCACTCCAAAGATCCGCTGCGCGGCAAACTCTCCGACGCTCTCGCTTTCCAGTCGCGCGTGCTTGGAGAGCTGCAGAAGTCCGTGATGCAAATCCGCATGGTGCCCGTCGAGCAGCTTTTCCGCCGGTTTCCCCGCATCGTGCGCGACGTCGCCCGGCTGCGCAATAAGGACATCGGCCTCGAAATCGCAGGGCAAAACACGGACCTGGATAAGAGCATTTTGGATTCGCTCGCCGAGCCCCTCGCGCACGTGGTTCGCAACGCCGCCGACCACGGCATCGAAACCGCCGCGGAACGTCAGGCTGCGGGAAAGCCGGCGCGCGGCACGATTCGCCTGAACGCATACCACGACGGCGATCAAGTGGTGATCGAGATTTCCGACGACGGCCACGGCCTCGATCGCGAAAAGATCGTCCGCCGGGCCATCGAACGCGAAATAGTCTCCCCCGAGCAGGCGGTCCAGCTGAACGAAACCGAATCGCTCCAACTGATTTTCGCGCCCGGGCTGAGCACGGCGGACGAAGTCACCGAAATTTCCGGACGCGGCGTTGGGCTCGACGTCGTCAGGGCGTCGCTGGAAGCCATGAAGGGCTCCATCAAACTCGAAAGCCAGCCCGGACGCGGCACCACATTCCGGCTTCTCGTGCCGCTCACCCTCGCCAGCATTCAGGCGCTGCTGTTTCGCGTTCACGGGCGTCTCTATGCGGTGCCGCTGGCGTCCGTGGCGGAAATCACGCGCATCACCGATGAGGAAATTCACCGCGTCGATGACCACGAGGTCTTTCAGTTGCGCGAACAGGTCCTCACGCTGGTCCGGCTCGACCGGCTCGACACGCAGGCTCCGGCAGAGCGAGCCAAGCGCATTTTCGTGATCGTGATCGGCACGGGTGGCGGCCGGCGGTTCGGTCTCGCCGTGGACAGCTTGATGGGTGAAGAAGAGCTCGTCATCAAGGCCCTCGAGGACCAGCTCGTCACGTCTCCGCTCGTGAGCGGCGCATCCATCCTGGGCGATGGAACCGTCGTTCTGATCTTGAATGTTCCGGCTGTGGTTTCGCATCTCTCCAGAATCCCGGCGTTGGGAGCCACGGCATGAGCCAGAAGATCCGCGTGCTCGTGGTGGACGATTCCGCTCTGATGCGGAAGCTCATCTCGCAGACGCTGATGAACGATCCCTCGATCGAGGTCGTGGGCACGGCGATGGACGGCCTGATTGGCCTGAAAAAAATCCAGGATCTCCGCCCGAACGTTGTGACGCTCGATCTGGAAATGCCGCGCATGGACGGGATCGAGATGCTGCGCCAGATCACCCGCAAGCATCGCGTTCCGGTGATTGTCGTCAGCGCGCATACCGAGGAAGGCGCCTCTCTCACGCTCAAAGCGCTCGCGCTCGGCGCGTTCGATTTCGTGACCAAGCCGCAGGATGCCGCCTCGGGACGCATCGCGCAGATCGCGAGCGAGCTCGCACTCAAGATCAAGGTCGCCGCCTCTTCGGGCGCGCCGAAAATGATCATCACGGTGCCGAATGAGAAGCGAAAGGCGCCCCGCAAGTTTTCAACGCAGCCGCGCTGGCCCACGCGCATCGTCGCCATCGGGATTTCGACCGGCGGGCCCAACGCGCTGCAATATCTTTTTTCGCAGCTTCCGGAAGATTTCCCGGGCTGCCTGCTCGTGGTGCAGCACATGCCCGAGGGATTCACGGAAATGTTCGCGCGGCGGCTCGACGAATCCTCGGCCCTCGACGTGAAAGAAGCGCAGTCGGGCGACCTGCTGCTCGCCGGTCGCGCGCTGATCTGCCCCGGCAACCGGCACATGAAGGTTTGCCACATGGAACATGGCGACGTCGCAATTCTGGTTGACCAGCCGCGCGTCAACGGCCACCGGCCTTCCGTGGACGTGCTGTTTCATTCGGTTGCTCAGGTTTTCGGCGATCGCGCTGTGGCGGTGCTGATGACCGGGATGGGCGAAGACGGCGCCGCTGGATTGGGCGCGGTGCAAGCCGCCGGAGGATTCACCATCGCGCAGAGCCCGGACACGTGCATCGTGGACAGCATGCCTCGCGCGGCAATTTCCCGCGGTTTTGCGAGCCGCGTCGTTTCACTTCCAGCCCTCGCCAGCATGTTGCAGGCGAGATGCACGCCAGAGCGTTCGTCGGTGGAATCGGACGCGGCCGTGGTGACCGAAGGCGCGGTCGCCGGAGAAAGAATTTCGAGAAGGAGATCGTCATGAAACAGTTCGAAGCATTGACCAGAAAAGATAGCCAGCCGGTCCGCTACCTCATCGTGGACGACTCGGTCTTCGCGCGAAAGAGCCTCGCGAAGATGGTGGAATCCTTCGGCGGGCGGCTCGCGGGCGAAGCGGGCGACGGCTGCACGGCCATCACCGAATACGCTCGCACGAAGCCGGATATCGTCCTGATGGACATCACCATGCCGCAGATGGAAGGGATCGAAGCCGTCGAGCGCATCGTCCAGGAACATCCCGAAGCGCGCGTCGTCATGGTCTCTTCGGTCGGCTATCAGGACAACATTCTGGCCGCGCTCCAAAAGGGCGCGCGCCATTTCGTCCAGAAGCCCGTGAAGCCGGACGCGCTCTACGAAATCATCCGCTACGTGCTCAACGACGACGGCGTCACCGCGCCGGCCACCACCGGAGGGGAGAAGTGCCGATGAAAATGGACCTGATTCAGCCGTTTATCGGTTCGCTCGACACAGTCCTTGCGGAAATGATGCAGGCCCCCGCGAAGATCGCCGACCTCACGATGGAAGAGGACGGCTATCGCAAGAAGGGTCTCGCGGCGGTGGTCACTTTCAAAGGGCAGATCGAGGGGCGCATCGTGCTCGACATGGAACCGCAAGCCGCGGTTAAGGTCGCCGGTTATCTCGCCGGCGCCGAAGTGGACCCTGGCGAAGCCATCGTCTCGGAAGCCGTCTGCGAGCTTGCGAACATGGTGATCGGCAACGCGGTCACGCAGCTTAACGACCGCGGATTCCAATTCAAGGTTTTCCCGCCGTCCGTGATGACCGAAGAGCAGTGCGCGAAAGCCGGCCAGGATTCCGAAGCCACGATTCTGTGCTTCGAGACCGCGAGCGGCAACGTGTACCTGAACATCGCGATGCACTACCACGCGCGGCGATCGCGGGAACGCGCTCCCATGGCGGTCGGCTAGACCCTCCGATTTGTATCGATTAGAACAGGGCGTCATCGTTTGATTTCAAGGAGTTGCGTCGATTTCTAATCGCGAGTGTACCGATTAGAAATGCAGTGGCGAGTGGCTAGTGCCAAGTGGCAAGTGACACCCGCTACCCAAGCGGCGCCAAGTTGATTTGAGCCATTCGCTCTCCCCTTCACGTATCTCTCCTCCTTTCTTTGAAAACACATTTCCGAACGTAGCACGAAGTACAAAGTCCGTCAGGTTGGACAGAGGTACAGAAGAGGGACAGTTTTAGTACAACCTGTCCGGCGACGCGGAGATTTGAAGGACATAAGGAAAGCGCGATGTTTTATTCGAGAGCCGCGCACCCTTCAAACCCGGAAGGGTGCGGCACCCCACATCGGTCAGCGCACTCAGTAGTAAACTATCGGTGCGGTATCGTCCGCTCATCTCCTGTTGTCACTGAGAAGAATCCTTGGAGACAAAAGCGTGGGCCACCCGCCGATTGCAGCAAGGTCCGCGTCGGCCCGGACGGACAATGGCAACGGTGGGTGCCCGCTGACTTGCCTGACGTTCCTTGTAAGCCAGGCTCCATTTGCGTTAAAACGACGAAGCAGTGGAGCCACTGGGAAAGCTTATCCAGCGTCGGTATTGTCGGCACTATGGTGTGCACGGCGGCGGAGCCGTGCGGAGTTGCGGAAGCGATTAGCGCCAGTGTTTTAGTGGCGTATCTGGCCTATAAGAACAAAGACGCGATGATTCAAATTGAAGGTCAAATTGTGGACGCTGTCGAGCACATTCAGACCCTGAACAATGATCCAGGCAAGAGACCAAGAAATCATTGGCGGGGGGAAATCAAGGCCCGAATAGATAAGGCGAGAATGTGGGCGAATCGAATGTCTCCCGGCAAGAGGCAAGATTTGATGAACCGCCTCATCGATGCCGTCGAAAAGGCTGTCCCGCAAGATTGAAGGCAGGAGTACGCTGGCCACGCAGAAAGCGAGCCCATGAAACTGAAAACGAGAAACAGACAAAGCCATTCATCGGAGGACTCAGCAATTGTTGAGCGGATGTTTAGGCGGTTGATGAGTGCAGTCGACAAACGTCAGTCGAAAGCACTTGGG
>DATNIN010000023.1:0-26187 GCA_035604415.1 Candidatus Acidiferrales bacterium | reverse complement strand
CGGGGCGGCCAGCTATTTCTCCCTGGCCGCCAGCCATTTCGTGCCGGTTCGCTTGGTCGGAATCGTCGGAGAGGACTTCACGCAGAAAGACGAGGCTATTTTTCAGGGGCGCAAGATCGACCTCACGGGCCTGGAGCATGTGGCGGGGAAGTCGTTTTTCTGGTCGGGCCGCTACAGCCAGAACATGAACGAGCGCACCACGCTCGCCACCGAACTCAACGTGTTCGCCGCCTTCCAGCCGACTCTGCCGGCGACCTATCTGGACTCGCAGTATATTTTTCTCGGCAACATCGATCCGACGTTGCAGCGCTCGGTGCTGAAGCAGGTCCGCGGCAAGCCAAAAGTCGTCGGCCTCGACACCATGAACTTTTGGATCGACGGCACCCCGGCCGAGCTGCGCGAGACGCTCAAGCACGTCCAGATCCTCACGATTAACGACGACGAAACGCGCCAGCTCACCGGCGAGCACAACCTGTTCCGCGCCGCCAAGCACGTTTTCAAAATGGGCCCGAAGACCCTGATCATCAAGCGCGGCGAGCATGGCGCCGTGATGGTCCACAAGGATTTCGTCTTTTCCGTTCCCGCATTTCCCCTCGAGGAAGTTCACGATCCGACCGGGGCAGGCGACACGTTCGCCGGCGGCTTCATGGGCTATCTCACCAGCAAAGGACGCATCAACGAGCAGACCCTGCGCTCCGCGATGGTCTATGGCTCGGTGCTCGCGAGTTTCACAGTCGAGCGTTTCGGAGTCGAAAGGCTCGCAACGGTGAAGCGCAAGGAAATTGTGGCGCGAGCCCGCGAATTCGCCCGCATGACGGCGTTCAAGCTCTAGCTCCAATTCGTGCAACGGTCCGGCGAACGATGTAAGATTCCTGCGCGTCGTCTCGTCCGGGGGTGCTCATGTTGCACGATCTCAACGTCTACGTGGTTGGCCGGCTTCTGCTCGCCGCGGTTCTGGGTGGCATCGTCGGCCTCGAGCGCGAGCTGAGCCACAAGCCAGCCGGGATCCGCACCAACATGCTGATCTGCCTCGGTGCCGCCCTGTTCACGATCATTTCCTACGAGATGGCGAGCGGCTTCGGAGGAGATCACACGCGCATCGCCGCCCAGATCATTCCCGGAATCGGATTCATCGGCGCCGGCGTGGTGATCCGCGAGCGCGGCACCATCATCGGGATCACCAGCGCTGCGACAATCTTCGTCGTCGCGAGCATCGGAATGGCGGTCGGTTCCGGCCTGTACGTTACGGGCATCTTCACCTCTCTCTTGTTGCTGGCCTCGCTCGTCATCATCGGCAATCTCGAACAGCGACTTGGCTTGCACCTCCAACTCGTGAATTTTCGCGTGACGGCCGCTACCGGCGCCGATATCGTGGAACGAGTCCGCAAAATAGTTGACGAGATGGGAGTCCAGACGCGCACGTGGAGTACGCACAGAAGCGACGAAGGCCTCGTCGTGGAATTCCAGGCTGAGATTACCGTTCCACAGGAACGGGATCTTGCAAGGCGATTTGGCGCGCTCAACGCGAAAACGGAGTCCCGGCAAGTGCGTCCGATAACAGCGCTGTGACGCTCATTCTTTTCCAGGGCTTCCTGTGCCTCCCGGGCGATACTTGTCCGGCCATCCTCCCGCCGCCTTCCTGAATCCAAGTTGACGTGCCGCGGGGCGGGGTGCTATCAATCTTGTCGGACTAGCAGGGGGATTTGCAGGCGGCTTCATGTTTCCCTCGTTCCGCTTTCCCGGCTGCTGATGGCGAGCGGCCTCGGGATCCCCGTAGAAATTTCATAGGAGGCTGGGCTTGAAGCGTTCGCGGTGGGCCGCGCTCACGTCGATTGCAGGAATGCTCGTGCTGCTCGGGAGCTGTGGCGGACAGAAGGCGCCTGCCTTCAATGCCACGCCGATCCTCCAGAACCTTTTCCCCTCGAATATCACCGCCGGGAGCGACGGCTTTACGCTCGTCATCACGGGGAGCGGATTCATATCGGGTTCGAAAGGCGCGTCGTTCGCCTATTGGGGCGGCTCCCCGCGCTCTACCACGTTTGATCAGGTGGCAAACCATCTCGTCGTTCAGATCTCGGCTTCAGATTTGGCAACGGCGAACAGCGTCAACGTCACTGTCGTGAACCCGGCGCCGGGTGGAGGCATATCGCAGAATTCCATCACCTTCAATATCGCACCTGTCCAGGCCGGTTTGACGCTCACACCCCCGCTTTCTCCCGCGAGCGCCACGGCGGGCGGCGCGGGCTTCACGCTTACGGTCAACGGCACGGGTTTCGCCCAAGGTGACGTTGTCACCTGGAACGGCAGCCAGCTCATTACCAACATTGCGGCGATGAACACAACCGTGGCCACCGCCATGGTCCCGGCAGACAACATCGCGACCGCGGGAACGGCCAGCGTCTCCGTGAGCACCTCCAATCCGTTGGTCGCCACGCCTTCGACGACTTTTACCATTACCGGCCCGAATAATCCGACCCCGAGCGTCTCTTCCCTTTCTCCTTCGACCGCGACGGCGGGCAGCAACGACCTTCAGGTTCTAGTGAAAGGCTCGGGCTTTGTCTCGGGTTCCGTCGTCGAGTGGGGCGGCTTCCCACGCGCGACGGCGTTCGTCAGCGCGTCGCAGTTGGTGGCGTTGATTCCAGCGGCGGACTTGGCAATGAAAGCCACGATGCAGGTCACCGTGACGAATCCCGCTCCCGGTGGCGGCACGTCGGGCCAGTCCCCCTTCACGATCAACTGAAAAGGGACCGAAGCGGCTTCTCCCTCCCAACTCTTAACTCTTAACTCCCTCGCCTGTTCCTGCCGCTAGACTCGCCTCTCCAAATTCCTTATTCTCGATTCCGCCACATGCCGGAACCTCTCAAGCCGCCTGCTCTGCGACCCGGCGACGCAATTCGCGTCCTTTCGCTCGCTAGTCCCGTTCAGGAAGACCGATTGAGCAAAGGCTGCGAGGAACTCGCGCGTCTTGGTTACATGCCGAAGATCGACCGCCCAAGCGTTCTTTCTCACCAGAGTTTTTTCGCCGGTTCCACCGCGGATCGACTGGCCGCGCTTAAGGAAGCCTTCGCCGATTCCGCGACTCGCGCCGTTTTCTGTTCGCGCGGCGGCTACGGATCGAACTACCTGGTGGATGGATTCAACCTGGCCCTCGCGTCACCGAAAATCTTTCTCGGCTCGAGCGACATAACGTCGCTCCAGATATTTCTGTGGCAAAGGTTTCGCTGGGTGACCTTCTACGGCCCGATGGTCGCATCCAATTTCGATCGCGGCGCCGGCGCGCCGCACGGATACGACCGTGCGAGCCTCGCAAGCGCCCTGACGGAGACGAAGCGGGGTTGGGAGATTGACCTGCGAGGAGAATCGCTCGTTCCCGGCAAGGCGGAAGGAATTCTCCTCGGCGGCTGCCTCACGCTCGTTGAGGCCTCGCTCGGCACGCCCTGGGAGCTCGATACCCGCGGCGCGATCCTCCTTCTGGAAGACCGAGCCATGAAGCCGTATCAGGTCGATCGCGCGCTCATGCATTTGAAGCAAGCCGGAAAGCTTCGCGGAGTCGCCGGAGTGATACTCGGCGATTTCCCTGAATGCGAGCCGCCTGAGGGCGGTGAGACCGTGAAGGATGTCGCTCGGCGCGTTCTTACGCATGTTGTCGCCCCCGTCGTATGGGGCGCGCCCATCGGGCATACGGAGCGAGCTGCTCTGACGCTACCGCTCGGCATTCGCGCACGCATCTTGGCCCCGGAAGCCTCTGGCGTGGCCCCGCAGCTCGAAATCTTAGAACCGGCGTGCGTGTCATGACATCGATCCTGCGAAAACCGAGCGCCGGCCACGTCCACCTCCTCGGCATAGGAGGCGCGGCGATGGCGCCTGTCGCCGGGATGCTCGCGGAGCGCGGCTTCCACGTCACCGGCTCCGACGTGAATGTCTACCCGCCTGCCTCGACCCTGCTTCGCTCGTTCGGCATTTCATGGAACGAGGGCTACCGCGAGGAAAATCTGAAGCCCGCGCCCGATCTGGCCGTCATCGGCAACGCGATTTCGCGCGGCAATCCCGAGCTGGAGCGCATCCTCGACGACAAAATACCTTATTGCTCGATGCCCCAGCTTCTCGAGGAATATTTTCTTCCGGGCCGCACGTCCATCGTCGTTGCCGGCACCCATGGAAAGACGACCACCACTGCCATGCTCGCCTGGATTTTCCATACGGCGGGCCGCCGCCCGGATTTCCTGATTGGCGGCGTTGCCCCGAATTTCGGCGACCGCAGTTACGGGCTCGGCGGCGGGGAAGAGTTCATCATCGAGGGCGACGAGTACGACACCGCTTTTTTCGACAAGGCCCCGAAGTTTCTCCACTATCATCCCGACGAACTGATTCTCACGTCGCTCGAATACGATCACGCGGATATCTATCCCGACCTCGCTTCCATCGCGCTTCAGTTTCGCCGCCTCGTCAATCTTGTGCCGCGTCGCGGGCGAATCCTGATCTGGGGAGAGAGTCCCGATCTGAGAGAGGTTGTCGCGAAAGCGTTCTGCCCGGTCGAAAGCTTTGGCCTTGCGCCGGATTGCGATTGGTGCGCGGGCGACATTCTCTGGCACGACGAAGCCACCGAGTTCCGCGTCGCCTATCGGGGCAGCGAAGTCGCGCGCATCCGCATTCCCGTCGCCGGGCGCCACAATATTCTCGACGCGCTTGCGGCCGTCGCTCTGGCCTATGGCCGGGGCGTCGAATGCGATGCCATCGAGCGCGCCCTGGCGACATTCGAAAGCGTGCGACGCCGCATGGAGATCAAGGGCGAAGCGAACGGCATCCTCGTCGTCGAGGATTTCGCCCACCATCCCACCGCCATTCGCCTCACGCTCGAAGCCGCCCGCATTCGCTGGCCCGGGCGCAGGATTTGGGCCGCCGTCGAGCCGCGCTCCAACACCATGCGCCGCAAAATCTTTCAGGACGCTTTGCCGGATGCCCTTTCGCTCGCCGACGTCGTGCTATTCGGCGCGGTGAATCGCGCGCAGCTTCTCGAAGAAAAGGACCGCCTCTCGCCGGAAGCCATCGCGGATTCCCTCCGCTCTCGCGGCTGCTCCGCGAAAGCCTTCGAATCCGCCGACGCAATCGCGGATCATCTCGTCGCGAACGCTCGCTCCAGCGATCTCGTCCTCATTATGTCCAATGGCAGCTTCGACGGCCTCACCGCAAAGCTGCTGGGGAGACTCAGCGCCCGCGCCGGTGCCCGCGCATGAGAATCTGGGCGCACACGCAAGTTCATTGTCATTCCGAGTCCCGGGATTTTGGGACGAGGAATCTGCTTTTGGGTCTTCTATCAATTGGTTTCCGTGGTTTCCCATCCCGACCGTCCTTGTCGGGAAGGCGGGCGCTGTTGCCTTTGCTTTTTGCCCTCTTCGGGCTTCTATTCCTCTCGCGCCCGGCTTTCGCGACGATCACTTATGACGTTTCGCTCGAGCACGCATCGCAACACACTTTTCAGGTCCGAGTGATCATTCCCCAACCTGCCGCGGGAATCGTGGTTGCGATGCCCGCATGGAATGCGCTCTATCAGGTTCGTGATTTTTCGTACCGCGTCCGGAACGTGCGCGCATCCGGCAAGGCTCCCGATAACATTCGCTACTTCGCCGCGAAAGTGGACAAGCAGACCTGGAGAATTGAATTTTCGTCGCCCGCTGGGTCTCAGCGCGCTGAAAGCATCTTCGTCGACTACTCCATTCAATGGGATGATCCCGGCCCGTTCGATTCGCAGCTCAGCGATCGCCACGCCTTTATGAATCTCGCGGAAATCCTGATGTACGTCCCCGACCGCCGCTCCGAAGACACTCAGATCACCTTCGAGAATGTCCCCACCGGGTGGAACTTCGCGACAGAGTTGGCTGGCGGGGCAGCGCCACTCTCGTTCAGCGCTCGCAGTTACGACGCCCTCGTCGATGCGCCGGTGGAGGCGGGGAAGTTCGACGAATTCGAATTCGATAGCGGCGGCGCGCATTTCCGCGTCGTCGTGGACGCTCCGGACTGGAACAAGCGGCTTCTCGGCGATTCGCTGAGCCGGCTGACCGCCTACGAATTGAATCTCATGGGCGGCCCGCCCTTCGATACGCCGCGGAAGGAATACACTTTCTTCTTCCACATCGGCCCGTACGCCGACGTTGGCGGCGGAGGCATGGAGCATTCGAATTCCACCGCGATCGCGGCCACTTCCACCGAGGGCGCGGCCGCCATCGCCGCGCACGAGTTCTTTCACGTGTGGAACGTCAAGCGCATCCGGCCGCAGGCCCTCGAGCCGGTCGATTACACCAAGGAGCAATACACGCGCGCGCTCTGGTTCGCCGAGGGCGTCACCAGCACCTACGCCGCATTCGCGCTCGAGCGCACCGGCCTTTGGTCGAAGGCGCAGTTCTACACTGATCTCGCATCGGAGATTGGCAGGCTTCAATCGCGTCCCGCGCACGCGTGGCAGAGCGTCGAGGAGTCGAGCCTCGACGCGTGGTTTGAAAAATACGACGATTACAATGTCCCGGACCGCAGCATCTCCTACTACAACAAAGGCCAGATCGTGGGCGTACTGCTCGATCTCGCGATTCGCGACGCCACGGAAAACCGAAAATCCCTCGACGACGTCTTGCGCCGCATGAATGACGAGTACGCGCGCCAGGGCAAGTTCTATGACGAGAGCGCCGGCATTCGCGGCGTGGTCGAGGAAGTGGCCGGAAAGAGTTTCGAGGACTTTTTCCGCCGCTACGTCTCGGGCACCGACGAAATTCCCTACAACGATCTCCTCGGCGTCGCCGGCCTCGAACTCAAGACAGAAACGGCCACGGCCGCGCCAGGTATGCCCGCCGGCGTTCACGCTTCGATTTCGGAAATTGGGCACGCAACAGAGCGCCAGCGCCGCATCCGCGAGGGCCTTCTCCGTGGCTCAACGGACTGACATGCCGCTCGCCTCTGCTCAACCCGCGATCTCGCGGATTCCCGATTCCGATTCGCTTCGCGCATGATTCGAACACTCCTTGTCGCTTGTTACTACGCCCTGGCCGTAATCCTCGTTATGCCGTTTCTCATTCTCTGGAGCGTCATCGCGGGCAATCCCGATTTCATGTACGGTCTCTCGATGAAGGCCGTGCGGCTAGGCAACCGTCTCGCCGGAATCCGCGTCCGCACCGAAGGCCTCGAAAACATCCCGGCCAGTGCCTGCATCTTCGTCGCAAACCACGCCTCGAACGTGGATCCGCTCGCGCTCTTTCCGGCCATTCCGCGCCGCGTTGGAATCTTGGTCAAGCGAGAGCTGTTTCGCATTCCGATCTTCTCGACCGGTATGCGGCGAGCGCAATTCATCCCTGTGGACCGCGCGGGAAGGGAAGCGGTCGAAATCGCGGAGGTCGCGGTGCGCAACATGAAGGAAGGGCTTTCGCTCGCCGTCTTTGTGGAGGGCACGCGCAGCCCGGATGGCCGCCTGCGCCCGTTCAAGAAAGGCGCCTTCGTCATGGCCATTCAGGCCGGCGTCCCCATCGTGCCCGTATCGATCGCGGGAGCGCAGCACCTGATGAGAAAAGGGGAATGGATTGTCCGGCCGGGAGATGTGACGATCCGCTTTGGCCCCGCCGTGGACGCATCGCAGTACACGATGGACGCTCGCGCGGAGCTCCTGGCCCGCGTCGAATCGCTCGTCGCCGCCGGCCTCCCGCCCGATCAGCAGCCGCTTCCTCGCGCGGCTGCCGACGCGTCGCCGTCCTCCGAATAGCCCGCGCGTCGTCCGAGCTCCATTCGGAGAGCGGCTTTCCTTTGCTGCTATACTTGATGGCAGTGCCTGAAAAACTCATTCACGAAGTTCTTCCCGTCGGAATGCTGCAGTGCAATTGCTCGATTCTGGGAGATCCCACGACGGGAGAGGCGATCGTCGTTGATCCCGGCGACGAGGTCGAACGCATCCTGGAGATTCTCCATCGCCACAAATTGAAGGTTCTCGCCATCGTCAGCACGCACACGCACATCGATCACGTGGGCGGGCTCGCTGCGCTCCATCGGGCTACAGGGGCGCCGGTGCTGATTCACGAAGACGATCTCGGCCTCTATAAGACTCTCGACATGCAGGCGCAGTGGCTCGGCGTCCCCACTCCGGAAACCGTGAAGATTCGCGACTTCGTGAAGGAGGGTGACACGCTGCGCTGGGGTGGCTTTGCGGCCCGGGTCCTTCACACGCCGGGCCACACGCAGGGCAGCATCAGCCTGATCGTCGAGCCCGGAGCCCCGCACATAGTTCAACCGGCCGCCGCACTACTGCTCGCCGGCGACACGCTTTTTCAGGGTAGCATTGGCCGCACCGATCTTCCGGGCGGCTCTTTCCCGCAGATCATGCGCTCGATCCACGAAAAGCTGATGGCCTTGCCGGACGAAATGGTCGTGTACCCGGGCCACGGCGAACTCACCACGATCGGCGAAGAGCGCGAGCACAATCCTTTCCTCCGCTGATGTGCGCAGTTCACGTGTAATTTGTCGGTCAGGAATGATATCTTCCCTCCCGTTTGTTCTGTCCAGCGCGGAGAGAGGGAGCCACCATATGAACATGTCTCGAATTCCGGGATACGCGCTCGTGACGCGCCTGTCGCCGCTCTTGCTGGCAGCTGCTTTACTGGCGTCCCCCGTCGCGCACGCGCAACAAGGCCCGCGAAGCGGCCAGTCCACCGCGGCTCGCGTCCAGCGCCTCGAGGACATCGAAGAGATCCGTAACCCCCTGATCGACTACGGCCGCGACCTCGACGCCCACGATCTCGCCGCCTATTCGCACCTCTTCGCGAAGGACGGCGAATGGGTCGGCGGCTTCGGCTTAGCGAAAGGCCCGGCGGCGATCCAGGCGATGATGGAGAAGAATCTCGACGTCACCTCCAAGAACAAGCCGGGCTCGACCTACCACCTGCTCACCAATTTCCGCATCGACGTTCACGGCGACACGGCGACGGCCTGGTCTCGCTGGTCGTTCACGGTCACGACTGCCGATAACAAGCCCGCAATTCTCTACGGCGGCCATTACGACGACACGCTCGTGCGCGAGGACGGCGTGTGGAAATTCCAGCGTCGCGTGGCGGTCAACGATATTCCGCAAGCCGCTCCGACCGAAACGAAGTAAATCATTTGAAGCGGGACGGATGATATCCTTCGCCCCGGCCATTACAGATATGGAAGGGAGCCTTTCCATGAGCAATCCAGCTTTGTCGAAGATCGCAACGCGCCGCGAAATCCTGCGAGCCGGAGGATTGTTGATTGGCGGCGGACTCATCGCCGGCCGCGCGCTTTCCGCCTTCGCTGCGCCCCAACAGGCTACGGCGCCGCAGACGAATGGCTTCAATCTTGGAGGCGGCCAACTGGCGAAGCTGCGCGCGCAGATGGCTGCCACTCCGCTTCAGACGCAACAGCTCGGCGAGAATATCCACATGCTCTTCGGCCCGGGCGGAAACATGGTCGTTCTCGACGGCGCCGACGGGAAAGTCCTCGTGGACGCGAGCCTGATGGAGGTCGCCCCCAAGGTGAAGGCGATCCTCGACGGCATGGGCGGACTTCCGCTGAAGCTCCTCATCAACACGCACTGGCACTGGGACCACACCGACGGCAATGCGGCGATGCACGGTTACGGCGCCACGATTCTCGCGCACGAGAACACGCGCAAGCGTCTTTCGACGCCCCAAGAAGCTTTCGGCGCGCATTTCGATCCCTCGCCGGCCGCAGCCTGGCCGCAGCAGACGTTCGCGGATAGCTCCCGGCTCTACGTGAATGGCGAGGATATCGAGATGCGGCACTTCTTGCCGGCCCACACCGATTCGGATATCTATGTCTACTACCATCACGCGAACGTTTTTCACGCGGGAGACACATTCTTCAACGGCTTCTATCCCGTGATCGATGCCAGCACGGGCGGCAACATCGACGGCATGATCGGAGCCGCGTCGCACATCCTGGGCACCGTGGATTCCAGGACCAAGATCGTTCCCGGCCACGGCCCTCTCGGCGACCGCGCGTCGCTCGAAAAGTACTTCGACATGCTTGTCACCGTTCGCGACCGCCTGAAGGCCCTCAAAACCTCGGGAAAGACCGTCGCAGAGGCAGTAATGGCCAAGCCGACCGCCGATCTCGACGAAACGTGGGCCAAGGGGCTCCTCACTCCCGACGTGTTCGTTAGCATGGTCTATCCGACAATCTGAGTTGGCATGGAGCCATGGTTCTAGGACTATCTATTGCGAGCTATGGAACAGAGCTCGCCGCGTTTTCTTTACTCTGCCGTTGCGGCACAGGATAATCGCCCGGGTCGTCAATCGCTCGCTGCGCCAGCTTGCGTCTCTGTTGAGTTGGACCTAGAGTATCGGATGGGGAACCTGAGTTTCTCGGCCACATCGCTCTCGCTGCAAAAGCTTGAGTTCATTCGAGAACCCCACCAGGGCTTCATTGCCGCGCAAGAGCGAGGATTTCAAGGCCGGGCATTGCCCGTGTCGATGGCTCGTGAGTTTTGCGGGGTGATCGAAACATGAGACGTTCTGACTTAGTGAGAAACGCCAGCAAGAACAAAGCCGTGCGTACGTCCCAGATTGTATTTGGCGAAAGGCAGCATCTGTTGCGCGTGCTCGATTCGGTCGAGCGCAGCGCATTGCCCGCCGCGCGCCTCGATCAGGAGCGCCGCGTGATCGAGCAATTGATCCACGCGCGCACGCAGGAGCTGAACCGCATCAATCCGGGTTGGGATGAAAAAATCGGCGTGGTTCTGAGCTCGGAAGTGAAGCCCGACGCGCTCGACCAGCTCTCGCGCCAGGCGCCCAAGGAAGATTACTATCTGCTGCGGCTGATCAGCGAGCATCCGAAAGTCACCGCCAAGACTCTCGGCCGCCTCTCGCACCACCCGTATTCGGCGATCCGCGAAAATATCGCGCGCCATCCCAATAGCGACGCTGCCACGCTCTCCCGGCTAAGCCGCGACCGTTCGCAGCCGCTCTGGTATCTCGTCGCCTTCAACCCCAACGCCCCGGCGCCGCTTCGCAAGAAGCTTCAGGAGCGCATGCGCCGCCTCGGCGAAAAATCCGCCACGCAGTAGTTCCGTCGCCTGGGAAAGCGGCCTACTGGCTTACTTGAATTGTGTTTACGTACGGCGTATTCATTGAGCCGCAAATTCATGTAGCACCTGAGAAAAGGTAAGCGCGCTTCGCTCGACAACTTCGTACGTTACGTGCACCACCGGCTGGGAAATCTGAATGATCCGCGCTAGATCGATCGGGGTCGCGACCACGACGGCGTCGCAAGGGGTCCGGCGAATCGTTTCCTCGAGATCGGCGAGTTGCTTTTTGCCGTAGCCCATGGCCGGAAGCAGAAGGCCGATGTGGCTGAAATGCGCGAACACTTCGCGCAGGCTTCCCACCGCGTATGGTCTGGGGTCCACCTGTTCCGCCACGCCCGCCTGGCGGGCGGCTACCACGCCCGCTCCGTAAGCCATCTGGCCGTGAGTCAGCGTCGGTCCGTCTTCGACTACCAAGACTCGCGCACCACGAAGCCGTTCCGGATGATTCACGGAAATGCGAGAAACGGTCTCGATGACGCGCGCTTTGGGGTTGCGTTCACGAGCGTTGCGCCGGATGGTTTCGACATCCGCTTCGGGAGCGGAATCCACCTTGTTGATCACGATGACGCTGGCCCGGAGAAAGTTGACTTCGCCTGGGTGATACAGCAATTCATGCCCGGCGCGATGAGGATCGGCGACAACAATCTCCATGTCGGAGCGAAAGAAAGGCGTGTCGTTGTTCCCTCCATCCCAAACGATGACTCCAGCTTCTTTCTCCGCCTCGTCTAGAATTTTCTGGTAATCCACGCCCGCATAGACAACCGTCCCGTCCCGAAGGTGCGGTTCGTATTCCTCGCGCTCTTCGATTGTGCAGTCGTGCTTTTCAAGATCGGCAAATGTGGCAAACCGCTGGCAGGCTTGGCGGGCGAGATCGCCGTAGGGCATCGGATGCCGGACGACCACTGGTTGCGCGCCCATTTTCTTCAGCAATTCGACGATGCGGCGAGAAACGGGAGTCTTGCCGCAGCCTGTGCGCACGGCACAGACGGACACGACTGGCCGGCGAGATTGCAACATCGTGCGGTCCGCGCCAAGCAACAAGAAATCAGCGCCGGCAGCAATCGCGCGCGAGGCGAGATCCATTACCTGGTTATGAGAAAGGTCGCTGTAAGAGAGCACGGCTGTATCAACCTTATCCTTCGCGATGAGCTGTTCCATCTGCTCCTCCGGCACGATGGGAATGCCGTCGGGATAGAGCGTCCCGGAGAGTTCGGGAGGGTAGTGGCGGCCGGCGATGCCAGGAATCTGCGCGGCCGTGAAGGCGACCACTCGCGATTCCCGGTCTTGGCGGAAACAAACGTTGAAGTTGTGAAAGTCGCGGCCCGCCGCACCTAGGATGGCAATGCGACGCTGCATAAAAGCCTCCCGAACAAATCATCTGTCGTGCGTGATATACACTACAGCGTTTGTTCAGCAGGGGAATGAAAAAAGGAGTCTCGCCAAGGACGGGAAGGGAGTCCCGCACGATGCCTCATAAGAGATCGTATGCCCGCCGATTGCAGATCGATCTGGCATCGAAAAAAGAGAGAGAACTCTTCAAGTGGTTTCTGGCCTCCCTGCTTTTCGGGAAACCCATTCAGAAGGAGATTGCCGAACAGGCGTACCGGGAGCTTGTCAAGGCGCGGTTAACCAGTCCCGAGGCGGTCCGCTCGGCAGGATGGGACAGGTTAGTTGAGTTGCTGGATCGAGCTCACTACGTCCGGTACGATTTCTCGACCGCAACGAAACTTCTTGAGGTCTCGGAGGAGTTGACACGCCGCTATGGCACGGTCAAGAAGCTCCTGGCCGGAGCACGAACGCCATCTGAACTCTCCAGGAGAATGCAGGAATTCAAACATATTGGTCCCGTCACCGCGCGGATTTTTTTACGTGAAGTCCGGCCTATTTGGTATCGGAGATCGGCGTCGGCCAAGCAGAAGTAAACGTGGTCGACGCGGCCGGGAGATTTCGAGGGACTAGGGCCCAGCCGCTTTTCCTGCATCCTCCCGCGTAGAGCAACTGATTTCCAGGCACCGCCCTCCCTGATTCCAGTTTGCCGTTGAGCCGAAGGGTGCGCAGAGCTCTTGCATCTTTTGGGCTATAGCCATTTCATAAACTCCTTCAGCGCGGCGGGCCTGACACCGGCGAATCACGGTCGGATACAAACGCAGTCCTTGCGAGACTTGATCCTGCACATCGATGACATAGATGAACGATTCATCGTTGCGCTCAACCAGGTCAACCGCATAGTCGTCTACAAAATTACCGGCGCTGTAGAAAATCGGGCGTCCCTTATAGATTTCAATTCCCCGGAACACGTGGCAGGAGTGACCAAAGACGACGCCAGCACCGGCGTCAACCAGCGCATGGGCGAACGCAACATGGCCCTCCTCCGGGAGATAGCCCCAATTGGATCCCCAATGAGCTGACACTATCAGTAGATCCACGGCATTCCTTTGCGAGCGAACGATTTCCAAAAGGTTCTGCGCTCGCCAATCCTTTAGGTCCACGGGAACATAGAACACGCCCGGTTGATCTGCTTTTGCTTCCCAGCCCGGCTCGTTATCAGTAAAGGCCAGCAACCCAAGCTTCTTGCCGCGGACACTGGCGATGGCGAGCCGCGAGGCCTCCTCAACATTTGCCCCAGCACCGCTATGGATAATCCCCGCTCGATCCAGGATTTCCAGCATTTGAAACATTGCGTCATAGCCGTAGTCGAGGACGTGATTGTTGGCTAAGGAAACGGCATTGATTTGCGCTGCCTCCAGCGCCGCAATATTCTTTGCCGCGGAACGAAAGTGGAATGCCTTGGGATAAGCGGACCAGGGCTTGCCTCGATCGGAAATGACGCATTCGAGGTTGCACATCCGCCAGTCGGCACTTAGCAGGATCGGCAGTGTATCTCCCCAAGGAATTTCGGGCGGCGCGCCTTCCAAGACTTCATTCACCAGACGTCCAAGCATGCAGTCGCCAAGCAACGTCAGTTGCAGTAGCTGGCTCGCGTCCCGCTCGGGGAGCACGCTACGACGGGACTGATCGGGCGTCCCTGTCTTGGAGCGCTCACTCCCTGTGTTACTCATCGCTTGCCGCCGCTGACCTGAATTGAGCCGGGTCTGCCAATGGCCCCGTCGATCTCAATAGAGACTGGAAGGAACATTTTGACGATCTCCGCGTTCGTCGTCAGATGTTGCGTGATTTTGGAGGACCGCACCTCGGATGCTCCCGAGGCCAAAGCCAGCGGGAGCACTAGTTGGTCGGCGAGATAGTGGTCCACGCTTCCGTCAGTTGACAGAAAGTCGCGTAACTCCATTACCGCTTCATCCGCCACGCGCTCGGCTGGTTTTCCTCGTGCTCCAAGCCCATAGAAGCAGCACTGAGAGTTTTCAAACTCCGCGAGGAGCAACAGGAGCGTTCCGATCGATGGGGATGGCAAGGCAAGAACCTCGAATTCGGTTACTTCGGACAGCTCTCCAAGTCTCTTCAACGCTTGTTTCTTCTGACGCTCCGCTACATCAGCGCTCAAGTTTGCTACGGCGGAGATGCCTCGGATTCGCTTCAGAGGCCCTCGATCCGTGAGGCGCAGCGGGGAAAGCTCTGCGACTGGGTGAACCACGGCACAAACCCGTCCGCCGCCCCGCGGATAGAACCCGGCAGATTCAAGCTCCAGTTGAATCGCGAAGCCGATCCTTCTCATGTAATGCAGCCAGTGCAGCTGCAAGTAGTGAAAACAGGGGCTCCACGGTACGTGCGTGCCACCGACGAGGGTGATCGTTGAATCGGTATTGCCGAGATTCAGGGGATAGAGAATCGTTTGGAGCACGAGCGAAGTGGACCCTGCGGTGCCAATATCAAAATGAAATTCACCTGAACGGATTCCAGCAGGCTCAAAGACCATCTCTTGTGATCCAAACCGGTCTCCTTCCATGCGTGCCATCCCAACAGCGCCAGCCGCTTCAACCGCCTTCAGGTGCTGGGGCATCAGTCCCGGCTTCGCGCGGCGGCGGCGAATGTTCGTCATGCGGAACGGCTTTCCGGTGATCACCGCCAGGGCGAGAGAAGTCCGAAGAACCTGCCCACCTCCCTCACCGATCGATCCGTCAATATTGAGCACTTGCCCGAGACCTGTTTGGGGAACCGCTAGGTACCGCGATGGGATGCAAGGTATTCGACGCAGCCGTCCAGGGTGGCCAGCTTGGCGTAGTCCGCTTCCGGGATTTCTACTTTGAATTCCTTGTGAAGCCCGATGACAAAGTTCAGCAGGTCCATGGAATCGATGTCGAGCTGATCGCGGATTCTCAGGTTGGTCTTGAGCTGCGACAAGTCGGCTTCCGGAGCAATTTGACCTAGGGCGCGAAGAACTGTTTCCTTGATCTCGTCCTTCGTCATAGCTTCTCCGGTTCTTGCAGGAGCCGGTCGACGGCGGCCAGAAAAAGCCCGCCACGATGGCCGTCGGTCACCCGATGGTCTCCAGACAACGTGGCCGTGATAGCGTGCCGGGAGACAATCTGGCCTGCCGATGACCAGGGACGCTCCGTGATCTTGCCAAAGCCCACCAATGCGACTTGGGGAGGATAGATGATGCCGAAGACGGCGTCGACACCCTGTTCTCCAAGGCTCGTGACCGTGATCGTCGGATCACTCAGCTCCGAACTTCGCAAGGATCCGGCCCGCGCCCGCTGAACAAGATCGCGGAAGTTTTTCATGAGCTCGTCGAGACTCTGGCGGTCGGTGTTGTGTAGAGCCGGAGCGACCAGTCCGCCGCCTCTCAAAGAAATGGCTGCGCCGACGTGTACATCGGCTAACTGGACGGCTTTCCCCGCGCTCCACAGGGAGTTCAGCTCGGGAACGTCGTGCAGCGCCAGCGCTACAGCCTTGAGCAGGAGTACACCGTAAACCAGTCGATCTTCCACGGAACGCTTCAGATTTTCCTGCGTAAGCCACGCCATGACGCGGCTCATGTCGATTGCGGTACTCAAGTAGTAGTGCGGGATTTCGCGCTTCGACCTTGCCATCGCAGCGGCGATCGCCTGTCGCATGCGGGCCCGGCGATCCAACTCCGGGACGGGCGCGGGTTGTGCTGCCTTAGCCTGCGCCGCCTTCTGGACATCTTCCAATGTGATTCGGCCGCCGGGCCCCGTTCCCACTAGGGAAGCTAGGTCAATCCCGAGCTCGGCCGCCGCCTTTCTGGCCACTGGCGAGACATGTACTCGTTTCGGCTCGGCTGCTGATACGGAAGGACGTGCAGGCAAAACCGGTGCCACGGGCTTTGCGGGAGCCGCTTCGCTCGGCGCAACTCTTGGAGCAAGGGGAGTTTCGCCCTTAGCGACCTCACCTTCCCGGCGGATGATGGCTAGAACCGTTCCGACGGGCACTTTCTCTCCCGGCTGAATGAGGATTCTTTCGATGACGCCGCTCGTGAAGACCTCTATCTCAATATCCGCTTTGTCCGTCTCGACGTCGGCGATGATGTCCCCTCGACTGACGCTCTCTCCGACATTCTTGCGCCAACCCAAGAGCTTGCCTGCGCTCATGTCTGCGCCGAGCTGCGGCATGAGGAACTCAGCCATGGCGAGAGATCATCCCCCGGGCCGCATCCACGATCTCCTCAACCTTCGGCAGAGCCGCCGTCTCAAGATGCTTCGCGTAAGGCATGGGCACCTCTGCGCTGCACACACGCGCCACGGGTGCGTCGAGATCATCGAAGGCATTCTCCATGATCTGCGCGCTGACTTCGGCCGAGAAGCTTCCCGTGCGCCAACCTTCATCAATCACCACCGCGCGGTGTGTCCTCGCGACGGAAGCCAGAATCGTCGGCGAATCGAGAGGGCGCAATGATCGCAGGTCGATCACTTCCGCCTCGATGCCTTCCTCGGCCAGGCGACCGGCTGCCTGCATCGTCTTGCCAAGCGTTCCCCCGTAGGTGATCAGCGTGACGTCCTTTCCTTGGCGAGTTACAGACGCATGCGTGATATCCGCGAGTGGGGCTGCCTCGTTAACTTCGCCCTCCAACGGATACAAAGTGGCGTGCTCGAAGATGAAGACAGGGTCGGATTCGCGAAGGGCTGCCAGCAACATGCCGTAGGCGTCCGCCGCGGTCGCCGGCGTCAGGACCTTGATTCCCGGGATGTGCGCGTACCAGCCTTCCAGACTGTGAGAATGCTGCGCCGCCATTTGGCGGCCGCCTCCGGTGGCTACGCGCACGACGAGCGGCACGTTGAACTGTCCGCCCGACATGTGCCGCAAAGCCGCGGCATTGTTCAGAATCTGATCCATGGCCAACATGCTGAAATTCACGGTCATGATCTCGACAATCGGGCGCATTCCCGCAAGCGCAGCCCCGATTCCCGCGCCCACGAAAGCCGACTCCGAAAGCGGCGCGTCGCGAATTCGCTCAGGTCCGAACTCTTGGAGCAGGCCCAAGCTGACCGCGAACGCCCCTCCGTAGCCGCCGACATCCTCGCCCATCAGAAAGACGCGAGGATCTTCGCGAAGAGCTTTGCGCATGGCTGCTCGCGCGGCTTCGCGATAGGTCATCTTGGTCACGATGCTATTCGTCCTTGGACGTCTTTCAGCAAGTCTTCGACCGGTTCCGGGAGGCTGTCCTCCGCGAATTGGACCGCATCGTCAATCTCTGCGCTGATTTCTGCTTCGATGTGATCCAGATCGGCTTCCGCCAGGAATCCCCATTCCCGAAGGCGGGACTGGAAAAGCAGGATCGGATCGCGCTTCCTCCACTCTTCGATCTCCGCTTTCGTGCGATACAAGTCGGGGTCAGCCATCGAATGAGCGCGGAAGCGGTAGGTTCGGAGTTCCAAGAGAAAGGGGCCATTTCCGCTTCGTACGGATTGTGCGGCTTGCCTCGCAGCCGCTTCGACCGCGAGAACGTCCATTCCGTCCACGGCATTCGAAGCCAGGCCGTAGGAGCCGGCTTTGCGGCTGATATCCGTCTGCGCCTGATGGCGCGCCAGGGCGGTGCCCATCGCGTAAAGATTATTCTCGCAGAGAAAAACGACAGGAAGCTTCCATAGCGCGGCGAGATTCAGCGATTCGTGAAATTCCCCTTCCGCAACCGCCCCATCACCGAAGTAGCAAGCAGTGATTCTGCTTCCATTCTGCATCTTTTCAGCCAACGCGAGGCCAACGGCGATCGGCAAGCCGCCCCCCACGATGGCGTACCCGCCGTAGAAGCGCCTGCTCTTATCGAAGAAGTGCATCGAGCCGCCGTGCCCGTGGCTGCATCCGGTGACTTTTCCGAACATCTCGGCCATCAACACGCGGGCGGGGATGCCGCGCGCCAGGGCGTGGCCGTGTTCTCGATACGTAGCCACAATGGCATCGTCGGGAGAAAAGGCCTGCATCGCGCCGACACCGGTTGCCTCCTCGCCGATGTACAGATGGAGGAAGCCGTGGATTCTCTGGAGGCTGTACATCTCCGCCGCTTTCTCCTCGAACCGGCGGATGCGCAGCATCTCCCGCAACAAGAACAGGGCGTGCTCCCGGTCGACTGGCGGGCGTTGCGAAAGCGTGGTGGCGGACATTTAGTTTGCTTCCAGTGTGGAAATATCGCCTTCCGGCAGCCCGAGTTCACGCGCTTTCAGCAGTCGGCGCATAATCTTGCCGCTGCGCGTCCTCGGTACCGAGGCGACAAACTCGATCTCTTTTGGGGCGACGGCAGCTCCCAATTTTGTCCGTGCAAATCCGAGCAGTTCGCGGCGCAGTTCCTCCGTCGGCTCGAATCCATTGCGAAGGACGACAAAGGCTTTCACGATCTCGAGCGCTACCGGGTCAGGCTTTCCAATGACGCCCGACTCCGCCACTGCCTTGTGTTCCATCAAAATGCTCTCTACTTCGAATGGCCCGATGAGATGGCCCGAAGTCTTGATTACGTCATCCTTACGTCCGACGAACCAAAAGTAGCCGTCGCGGTCGCGTTTGGCGAGGTCGCCCGTTAGATAGAATCCGCCGGCAAAGCACTTTTGGTAGCGCTCAAGCTCTCCCCAGTACGCTCGAAACATGGACGGCCAGCCCGGACGAAGGGCCAGCTCCCCCTGGACATCCGCTTCCCGGATCTCCTCCACAGCGCCGTTCTCCGCTTGCCGCACGATCGCGGCCTCGATGCCGGGCAACGGACGGCCCATCGATCCGGGCCGAATGTCCATCGCAGCGAAGTTGGCGATCATGATGCCGCCGGTTTCCGTTTGCCACCAATTGTCATGAAATGGCAGCCCGAATACCTCCTTGCTCCAGACGACCGCCTCGGGATTCAGCGGCTCGCCGACGCTCGAAAGGAAGCGAAGAGAGCGGAGATCATATTTGCGGACGATTTCGGAGCCGGTTTTCATCATCATGCGGATCGCCGTGGGCGCGGAATACCAGACTGTGACCTTCTGAGACTGGAGAATTCCATACCAGCGCTCAGCGTCGAAGTCTCCCTCGTCAATGATGCTCGCAATGCCGTTGGTCAACGGCGCAATGATGCCATAGGAAGTGCCCGTTACCCAGCCAGGGTCGGCGGTACACCAGAAGATGTCGTCCTTGTGAAAATCGAGCGCCAGTTTACCCGTTATGTGGTGTGCAACGACCGCCCCGTGGACGTGAACCGCCCCTTTCGGTGTGCCCGTCGTGCCGCTTGTGAAGTGGAGGAGGGCAACATCCTCCGGAGCTGTCGGCTGGATAACGTAGGTGTCAACCGCCTGGTCCATCAGCCTGCGATAGTCGATTGTGTCTGGGACGTTCGTCAGCTGGCGGTCGTCTCCGATCAGCAAAACGTGCTCTAGAGAAGGCACAGAGGCCCGAATCGTTTTCACCTTTCGCTCATACAGTGTTTGCGTGGTGACCAGGACCTTTGCTTGACCGATCGTAAGGCGCGCGCGGATGGGCTCCGGGCCGAACGCCGAAAAGAGGGGGCAGAAAATGGCCCGGTGTTTCAGCGTTCCGAGGGCGGTGATGTAGAGTTCCGGTATCCGTCCGGCCAAAACGTAGACACGGTCTCCCTTGCCCACTCCAAGATTCTGAAGAACGTTCGCAAAGCGATTCGTGAGCGTTTGGAGTTGACCGAAAGCGAAATCTTCCACTTCCCCATTCTTGCCAAGCCATCGGAAAGCGAGGTGATTGCGAAGCGGACCGTTGGCGTGACGGTCGACGGCTTCGTGGACAATGTTCAATCCCTTTCCTTCAGGCAGGCCGTCGAGTTCCCGAAGAGCGGATTCCCAGGAGAACGTTCTTCGCGTGTCCTCATAGTTCTGGAGGTTCGGGGTGACCGCCCAATCCCGCTCGGATTTCGCAATCGTTTGCCAAGCCATTGTAATCGTTGACCTACGCCTGCTCGATATTGGCCCGCGACGCCAACCCATTTCGCGAATTGCCCACGAACTCTCGCTTGAACTGTTCGGGAGCCCGGGCGTAACGCTGGTCTTGAGAGTGCTTCTTCTGATGACCGGGACCCTGAAGCATTACTATAGTCCGGCGTTTCGCCTGAGGATGCTGTTTTTCTCTTGGCGGTTAAGGTCTGCTTTATCGGACTATCCAGGGACTATCACGAGCGGGTAGGCGTATCGGTAATTCAGTCGAGAACAAATTGACTTCACCATCGCCTATCGCTTGTACCGC
This sequence comes from Candidatus Acidiferrales bacterium, assembly GCA_035604415.1. Taxonomy (GTDB): domain Bacteria; phylum Acidobacteriota; class Terriglobia; order Acidiferrales; family UBA7541; genus Palsa-295. Next base: position 5,504 of record DATNIN010000023.1, on the reverse strand, counting down.
TCGAACAATTCCTTGTAGTCGTGATTGTTTTCGTTGCAGATGTATTCTTGAATGTCCCATTCGGGATGAAGCGTGAAGGTGCCCACTTCCGTCCACGGCGCCGCGAAGACGTTGGGATCTTCGATCGTCGCTGAGTATTTCAGCGTGTCGTAGGCCGTTCGCTGGAAGCGCTCAACCACGTGGTACGCCGTCGTGTGCCGGTACTCGCCCACGGACACCTTGTCGTTGACGCCGGTCACATCCACCACCAGCGTGTCCCCTTCCCAGTGCCCCACGGAATTTCCCATCCACGTTGGGTCGAGATTCTTTGGGTGCGGACGCCCGTCGGTCGGGATCACCCGGAAGTATTCGCCTGCCTCGTAGAGGATCACCACCAGGTTCGGAGTCTGCACGATCTGTATCGGATACGGCTCCCCGATCGTGTCCGGAACTCCACGCGGGAGGCACTGCTCTCCCAGCGAGAAAGTGTACTCGGGCCCAACATGGTACTTTTCCGCGCCTGTCTTCAGCGTGATCTTGTCGACCGGCCGGATCGAATGATACGGCGCGATATAAATTCCGGCGAGGTCGGGCTTGCCGTCGGCCATGCGCGGCACCGGCTTATTCGCCAGAGGCTCGCTCGCCGTCGCGCTCTCGGCTGGCGCGGGAGTTGTGCCCGCAACGGTCACCGTCACCGATCGGGTGTCGTTGATCGCGCGTCCGAACCCCAGCGCCGTCAACGTGTACGTCGTCGTAGCGCTCGGCGTTACCGTGCGGCTGTCCCGCGTGGCCACGATCCCGATGCCCTGGTCGAGCGTGATCCGGTCCGCATTCACCACCGCCCATTCCAAAGTCACAGATTGGCCCGGTTGGATGGAGCTGGGGCTCGCCGTAAAGCTCAAAATCCGCGCCGTCGGCCCGGCCGGAAAACCGTCGCGCGGTAGAGGCCGCTGCGTGGGCGCTTGCTGTCCCGCCGCACCCGATGCCAGCGCCACGCCGAGCGCAATCGAAGCCAGAAGTATCCTTGGAAAATTCATGGCGGTGACCGGCCCCGTAGAGTCAATACGAATTTCCGATTGGGACCTATTTCTCGCGCATCGTATGCTCCTCCTGCCGGGGACACAACGAATTTTCCATCAGAGCAGCCCCCACCGAGATCGCGGCGTTCCGATGGCTAACTCCCCATAAATGAGCTATCCGGACAAGCGGATCCCACCCATCCGGTCGAACCATTGGCGGTTCTGTTGCGCTTACTCGGAGGTTTGAGCAGTCAGGCTTGTCGTGATCTGTCTGACGTAGTTCCGCGTCTCGGCGAAAGGCGGGATTCCGCCGTACCGATCGACCATCTCTGGCCCGGCGTTGTAAGCGGCGAGCGCGAGCCGCAGATTTCCGCGGTAGCGCGCGAGCAGGTCTTTCAGGTAGTGGGTTCCGGCATCGATATTCTGTGCGGGATTGAACACGTTCGTCACCGCGTATTGCGCGGCCGTCTTGGGCAGCAACTGCATCAATCCGAGCGCCCGCTTGTGCGACACGGCCTTCGGATCGAAATTTGACTCCGCTGCAATCACACCTGCAATCAGTTTCTCGTCCACGCCATGCTTCTGCGCGGCCACATGAATCAGGTTGGCGTACCGCACCCCGAAGTCGACATCGGCGGGCGGTGGCGCGGGGAACTGATCCTCCGGCTCGACGTCGATCAGTTCGCTCGCGGCAATTTCGACCGTCCCGCCGGCCACAGCGAGGCGCACGCGATCCCCGCTTATCTCGTAGCCCGTCACGTGAAGCCTGGCGCCCGACCGCAGCACGGCATAGTCCGCCTTCGCCGCGGGCGCAAAAAGTCCCGCTACGAAGAGCAGCGCAAATGTTGGAATAACTCGTGCCCTCATTTAGTGTTAGGGTTTTGCCGGGGGATTCGCCGGTGGGCGCTGCTGGCTTGCCGGCGGAATGTGCCCGTTGTCGCGCAGGTATTCGACCATCTGGCCGTAGTGATCCATCGCGTGCGTGCAGGCGAAGATCGCCAGCGCCGCCCGCGTCCTCAGGAATGGCACCGCGGGGTCCTTCAGCGGCGTGACCGCGTTGTCGGCGTTGATCGTCGCGATCGCCTTGTGGCCCCGCGCGAAGGACTCTTTCAGGTACTGGAGGATTTGGTCTTTGGTTTGGACTGCGTCCGGCCCATTCGAGCCGATTCCTTCGTCGGGTGCCACCGGTGCCGTAACTCCTAAAATCGAGTCGAAGAAGCGGTCGTTGACGGTGGCGATATGTTTCACCTGTTGCGCGAACGTTCGTACGCCCTTGAACTCGCCGTTCGTGGGCGCGAACGAGTATTTGTCTTCGGGCATCTCCTGAGCGACGCCGGTCACTTCGCGCTCGATAATCGTGAGCTGCGTGTCCAGCACGGACGTGATGGTGGGCGGCGCCTGCGACATCGGCGGCGGTCCGCCCGCTTGACCCATTTGCGCTGATGTAATCGTTGCGCCGAGACAACAGGCGAGCACTGCCATTCCCACCCGGATGGAAGCCCTCATCTCATTCCCCCCTTTTGAGTTTCTACTACTCGGCACGTTAGAACGCGCCGCCGCGCCCGCTAGTTTCGAAGCGCGTGCTTTCGAATGGCGTCGGCCACCCCGCCTTCGTCATTCGAGAGCGTAACCGTCCAGCCTTGCGATTTCAACTCCGGAACCGCGTTGCCCATGATGACCGGAAAGCCCGCAAAATCGAGCATCTCGCGGTCGTTCCAATTGTCGCCGATGGCCATCACATTCTCGCGCGGTATGCCTCGCCGCCGAGCCCATTCGGCCAGCGCCGCGCCCTTGGTCACGCCGCGCCGCAGCACGTCCAACATCGAAAGGTTTCTGTGCGCATACTCGGTCAGCGCGAGCGTGTACTCCTCCGTGGCTTGAAGGGCTTCGAGAGCGCTCATCGCGCGCCGTATCTTGTCGCATTCGGCCAGAAACAAGATCTCGACCGGGTCCTCTCCGTTGAGGCACGCCGTGAGCGGCGAGATTTCCCCCACGTGCTCCTTGTGCCGCCGCAGGTACGCGCCCACGAACGGCCCGTCCCAGTCCACTCGCTCGAAGATCACCTGGTTCGCAAGCGGCCGGTCGAAAATGACGCCGGCGCATGACCGGAATTCCGCCGTTGCTTGCAGGACTTTGTGCGCGGTCATCGCGGGCAGAAGCTGCCGTTGGTACGTCTCGCCGGATTTCGACTTGATCAGTGCACCGTTGCTCACGATCAAATGGACGTCGCAATCGAGCTCCGCTGCAATCGCGCGCGCGGAATCGAATCGCCGCCCGGTCACGATGACGATCTCGATGCCCCGCGACGCCGCCTCTTCAATCGCCGAGGCATTTTCGTCCGTCAGCTCTGACTGGCTGTCGAGCAGCGTCCCGTCGATATCCATGGCAATCAGCTTGACTGGCACGGTTTCATTGTACCGTGCCACGTGACAAAGCGCGGAAACACGATTGGCGGGCGTTCACTCGTTTGCTAAACTCAAATTCACCGTGGGCGTGTAGGATAGCAGTAACTCATTGATCAGACTTCGCTTAGCCGTCCGATTTAGCCCCGATCAACCCTCTGGATGGACCCAACTCTGGACCCAAGGAAGACCCATGAACCCCAACGTTCGTAACTTTTGGATGTTCGTGCTCCGGCAGCTGCTGAATTATCTGAAGAAGAAAGGCCAATAAGCAGCTCACAGACTTGAGATCCGACACTTGCCGGCATGCACTCACCGGTATAAGACTCGCCACAAACACAAACCCCTACTGCGGAATCAATCGGATTCTTTGCGCGGCACCATGTAATTAGAAGGGTCGCGTAAACGGACAAATGCCGCACCATTATCTATCGGTTGGGATCAGTTGGTCAGGGGTGTCGGATGACCAGAACTGGAAACTGTAGGTTGATCCACGGAAGCGCTGGATGAACGCAGGGCTGCGGGACAGTTTCTCAGTGCCATCTCCTAGCCGCCATGTCGCTTTAAGCCTCGATTGCACGACTTTTGCACGCTCACCTTCCGGATTCGGAAGCTCAGTGACCTCCCGCAACGTCGTGAGGCATAATCGTCGTTGTCGAGGTAATGTTATTAAGACGCAGCTAAGATATTTTTCTTTGGTTGCCTTTGTGTTTTTCGCGCTCCCTTGTGCAATCGCGGGACAGCGCATAACCTCTGGCACTATCGTCATCATTGCTGCCGACAGCCGAACTGGGACCACTGAGAACGGATCTACAGTCCAAAGCACCGATGATAGTTTTTGTAAGATCGCCGCGCTGAACCGTGACGTGGTCTTTAGCTGTGTAGGGGTTAAGTCTAGTAGGTTCAATGTCGATTTGCGGCTTGGGACCATTCTTGGGTCTTTTCGTATCCTAGAATTAATGCGTTGTAGGTAGCTTTGCGCTGGCCTGAGCCTGAAATGAAGGGGCGTACTCCGCTGGTGGTAATTCCGCCTTTCGGGCCGGAACTTTCTCGACGCTCCTGCTATGCCCTCGCGCGGCGTGGCATTGCCATTTTCTGAGCCATGAACAGCAAGATCTTCTGATCTTCATCATTCGTCTTGCTCAATAGGCGCCGAAACTTTGCGAGGAGTCGAGCGTCTTTGCCACCGCTGCCCCACGCCACATCGTCGCTCGTTTTCCGCTTCGGAAGATTCGGAAGCTTGGGCGGTTCTTCTCCATCATAGAAAAGCTGATACATCGGCACTTCCAATGCCCGTGCGAACTTCTCGAGTGTCTCGATCGCTGGCACGGTATGCCCGTTCTCAACCCTGCTTATGTAGCAGCGAAGCAAGCCCGTACGCTTTTCAATTTCCCCTTGCGACAAATTCTTTTGTTCCCGCAAAGCTCGCAACCTCTCAGCGATGAGCATGTCAGATCCTCGTCCGTTCAGTAATCTATTTGTTACGCTAACGCATGTGATTATACTCGGGCCATCGCTGCTTGGCAATGAAAGCAAGGGCATCGGCTTGACATCGCAAGAGCTCCGCTGAAGTATGCGCAATGGCTAAGAATCAGACGGTCATGCTCGGTCTCACAAGCACATTTTTCAGCTAAGTCCACCGTACACGACCAGTTGCTATACGCACAGGAATTCTTTTTCGGCCGGGAGGATTTATGCGCATCTCACGGCCCGCAGTTCTGCTTGTTCTCTGTTCGGTAATTCCGGCGATCCTTTCGGCTCAACAGCCCGCTTCGACAGCCACATCTCAACCGGTCAGGTCGACAGCGGCTCTCCCCTCCACAAGAGTGTAGCTATGGTCCTTGCGTGCATGCCGCACACACTATACTAACCAGCATTAGAGAACAGGATCACCTTGGAAGCACGTTTCCTCCCAAACATGGGATCGCATTTAAGACGAGAGTAGCAACATGAAGAAGAGAGCCTGACCTGCTCCCCGAAATTTAGTCCAGCCAAAACTTAGTTTCTCCGGGTATAAGACCGCGAGAGGAGAAGCACCATGAAAAGGAGCCGCTTTAGTGAAGAGCAGATCGTCGGGGTGTTGAAAGAGGCGGAGGCTGGAGTC
>DATNIN010000022.1:0-105299 GCA_035604415.1 Candidatus Acidiferrales bacterium | reverse complement strand
TTCCAGATCCCGCCCCAACCCAAACGCTTCAGCTTCGCCGGGGCCAAGGTACAGCTCTATGAATCTCTCGAAGGAAAAGTCGCGATCTATTACGGAGATACCAAACTCCACCACTCCGGTGGATAACTTCACAGGGGGGGGGTGACATTTTCATCGGGCCATTAGGGTGACATTTTCACGTTGCTACAACAGATGGTCTGGGCGGGATCGATTTTGCTCGCGTAGGGGCACGGTATACCGTGCCCGGCGCACATCCTTGGCGTGACGCTGCCCATCCGTCTCAATCGTCCGTTTTCCGCGGTGTCGTAGGGGCGGGTTTCAAACCCGCCCCTACGGAATCCCGTGCACAAACGTATGCACGCCAACTGGCGACGGTGTCGCCCGCGGCGCGGTGTTCGTAGCGCCGTCGTCCCGGCGGCGTGTTTTGCTCGAGAACTCCGGACAGCAAATCGCCGGCAAGATGCCGGCGCTACGAAGACGAGTTCAGGGTCACTTTGGGAGGGCAAAGGCTTCGGCGAGGAGCTCGTAGGAGCGGCGACGGTCGGCGTGCTCGTGGGTCATCGTGGTGATCATGATCTCGTCCACGCCGGCGGCGTCGGCGAGGCGTGTGAGCTGCTCGCGGACCTTCGCCGGCGAGCCCACGAACGACCGGTCGCGGTTGGCGGCGATGATCGCGCGCTCTTCCGGCGAGTACGGATATTCGGTGGCCTCGGCGATGCTCGGAAAGCGGCCCATCTTCCCGGTGCGGAATCGCAGCAGCGTGAGCGCGAGGGGCCGTGCAAGCTCTTCGGCGCGGGCATCCGTCTCCGCGCAGACGACCGATACGCCGATCAGCGCCTCGGGCTGGGCCAGGTATTCCGAAGGCTTGAAATGCGCGTGATAGAAACGCAGCGCCTCGATGGCCGGCAGCGGCTGGATGTGGTGCGCAAACGCGAAACGCAGCCCGAGCTGAGCCGCCAGTGCGGCGGAAAAGTCGCTCGAGCCGAGCAGCCAGACATCCGGCGCGGGCACATCGTCCGGCATCGCGCGGATGTGATGGAACGGGTGGTCCTCGGGGAATCCGCTGCCCAGAAATCCAAGGAGATCGCCGACGCGCGCTGGAAAATCCTCCGCGCTCAGAGCCGCGCGGCTGCGCCGCAAGGCCAGCGCCGTAAGCGAATCGGTCCCCGGAGCGCGGCCGATTCCGAGGTCCACGCGGCCGGGATGCAGCGCCTCGAGCGCGCGAAACATCTCGGCGACCTTCAGCGGCGTGTGATTGGGCAGCATCATGCCGCCCGAGCCGACGCGGATCCGGCTGGTGGCCGAGGCGATGTGCCCGATCATGATTTCGGGCGCGGAGCTGGCGATCAGCGGCGTGTTGTGGTGCTCGGCCAGCCAGTAGCGCGTGTAGCCGAGCTTGTCGGCGAGCTGCGCGAGGTCGAGCGTGTTGCGCAGCGCGTCCGCGCTGGTCGAGCCGGACGGTACTGGCGAAACATCGAGGACGGATAAGCGGTACGACTTCCCGGCGGCCATGCGCTCCCTGGTGTGCGCAACGATTGTTGCACATCGGCGCGCCGTTTCGGACAGCTCAATCGCGGCGGCCTTTTCAACGCGGGTTAGATGACCCGCGCCAGTCCTCCGATTCGCGGCAGGGCTGTGCCGGGCGGTCCCTAGTACCGAGGTACCACCGAGGCGTACCACCCCAGTACCAGCAGAATGTAACTTTCCTTCTACTGCGCCCGCGCCTCCCTGCTGGTAACTTATTGCTTCGGACGAATCTCTTTACAACAAAGGGCCAACCCAGGATGAGCGACACGTTTGATTTCCCGACCCCTGGCCAGAATCAGGGGGAACATCTACCCGCGGACATGGCGCAGGCTTCCGCGCACGCTTCGGCGGGGTCGCCGGACCCATCGCCGGCCGGTGAAACGGCCGTCTGCGGGACGCCCCGCGCCGAACGCCGCACCCGGCGTCGCGCGCTGATTTCCGCCCCCGTGCGCGTGCGCACCGTGGACTTGACCGGCAGCGGTCCCGACGAGATTTCGACGACACTGGACGTCTCGCGCAGCGGCTTCCTTTTCGTCAGCTCGCTGCCGGTCTTCACCGTTGGCATGGAAGTGGCCGTCACGTTTCCCTACAGCAAATCGGAACTCGTGGCGCCGGCCGAGCAGCCGGGCCGCGTGGCGCGCGTCAAGCAAATGGAAGACGGGCGTTTCGCCGTCGCCATTGCCCTCGGCACGACGGCCAAGGGCGATCTGGTTGACTCGAACGGAAACAAGCTCGACCATGCGCCCGCGCAGGCCCAGTCCCGAGACATCGGGACCGCCGCGCCGGACGCGACGAAGCCGCTTGTCCTGGCGGTGGACGCCGATCCGGCCGTGCGCCAGATGCTGAAAACGTACCTCGTGAACGAAGGTTACGAGGTGATCGCCGTCAGCACCGCCAACGAAGCGCACGAGGTGCTGAAAATGTTCACGCCCGCGCTGCTGATCTCCGAAATCGAAGGCGAAGAGCTTCCCGGCTACGATCTCTGCGCGCACGTGAAATCCACGCCGCGCCTTCAGACTGTGCCGGTCGTGCTGACAACCAGCTCCGCCTACCCGAGCGACTACGCGAACGCGCATTCGCTCGGCGCGGTCGTCTGCATGGCGAAGCCGTTCCGTTGCGAGCGGCTAGGGCACGTCGTGCGATTGCTCGCCCCTACCAAGCAGGCCAAGGAACAAACCGCTCCGGCGCGCCCCGCCGATCCCAAGCGCAAGTGCCCCTCGCCCAATCCATCGAACCGTAATAAAGGCCCGCGCTGGTCCCGGTAACGCTCCGGCGGCGCGCGGCGCCTCGCCTGCTCCGTGGGCCAGTGTTAACGCCGTGAGCGCAGGGAACGCGCTTCCCCGCCCCGCGGCCCGCTGCACCCGGTAGACTACATCTATGAAATGCCCGAAATGTGGGACTGAAGCACGCGACGTCGCGCGGTTCTGCCAGCGATGCCACGCGACCCTGCGCTACGAATGCCCGTCGTGCAAGCACGAACAGCGGCAGGGCGGCAAATGCGAGAAGTGCGGCGTCGATTTCCTGAAGTACGTCACGGCGGTTGTCGCGGCGAAGCAGGGCGAAGCCGATCTGATTCACGACCGGATCGAGCAGCGCTCGACGCTGATGAAAAATGTGCTCCTGACTCCGTTCACCCTCGGCATCCCTCTGATCCGAAGCCTAATCATGGGCTCGCGCAGAAGCCGCACTTCCTGAGGCGAAATTCTTCAATCACGCATTCGTAGGGGAACGATCCGCCGGGGCGGCCAATCGTCTCGCCGTTGTAGGGGCGGGTCTGAGACCCGCCCCTACGGGCACCGCAACTGGCGATCATCCTTGGTCCCGAAGCTTCGGGACTGCTCATTCACCTCGCTCGGTCGCCAACGATTTCCGGGCTCCGCTGATCGCATTTGAAAATACCGGGATGGCGGATACAGCCCCGTGCGTGAGAATTCCGAGCCGAGCGCGCGCTTAACCTCCGCGTACCAATAATCGAATGTTCCTTCGGCCACGCCCACCAGACGGATCGCTCGCCGGTATTCGGCGCCGCGCACGAAATACACGTTGAAGAGCTTGAGTCGCCCCTTCCACTCCGGCCGGCGCAGCGCTCGGCGCCCGATGCGTTCGAAATCGGCAAGGTACTCGCAGGCGCGCGCGCGCTCCGGCCGCCATAGGTATCCCGGAGACGGCATGCCCAGGTCGAGCGAGCGCACCGCGCCGGTCGTGTCTTTCAGCCATTCGCGCAGCCCGCGGTAGCGGGCATGGCAGACGTCGAAGATTTCCGTGGATTTCATAGGCGCTCCCGGACGAGAGATCGCATCGTCAATTTTCTGGAGGTACTTTCGGCGCGTCCACCAGCAGCCCGGCGATGTCCCACACGTCGTCGGTGCGCGTGAGCTCGTCTTCGACCGCTTCCAGTGCCGCACGAAAGCATTCGCGCCAGCCGACCAGGTATCCGCGTGCGTATTCGTCGGCCAGGCGCTGCCGCTCGGCATGGGCGCGCTGCATCTCGAACACCTGCGCGCGCTCGATCTCCGGAGCGCACAGAGCAACGCGCAGCCGGTACGCGAATTCGCGCGCCGCGCGCATCACTCGATGAAGCGGCGCCGGATAGTAGACGCCCACGCGGCGGCGCGGCTCGTACCACGCCATGCGCCATCCTCGAGGAATGCGGGCTCCGTGGCCCGCTTCCCTTCGCAATTGGAAGCGCGCCTTCATGATCTTTGAATCTCCGGACCCGTCCCCACGGCAAGTTCGCGGCGCACCGCCTCGTCGCGCTCCGCTCGCAGCAACTGCTGCCGGATGCGTGTCTCGATCAAACCTTTCTCCTTCGAATTCAAATGCGGGCCGTACGAGAAGGAGGCTTCCGCATTGGGTTGTTGGTTTCGGTCTTGACCTAAACCGGAGGGTTTTGGCGTTTGCTTTTGCCAGTCTTGGTTTTGACTTTGATTGTGGAAATCTCTGTGGAATTCAATGTCTTTTGTTCTTTCTTCTGATCCAGCTACAGATGAACTACCTATCCGGCCTGTAAGGTGAGGATTCGATGGCGCTTCATGAGGATACGCTACGCAACTTTGCGCGGCCCCCTCCGCAGGTCTGCGTACCCCCTCCACGGCCCTGCGTACACCCTCGCGAAACTTCTTGGCCTTCATGATTCGCACCACGACTCCCTCGGGCGCGGAGTCCGTCTCGATGTAGCCCTCGAGGCGCAGCGTGCGCATCCACCGCTCGAGTGTGCGGCGATTGAAGCCGGTCTCTTCCTCGATTTCGCGGTAGCTGACGGGCGCCCCGCCCAGCACCCACCCGGTCGTCCCGCGCTGGTGCGTCTGCCGCAGTAGGAGCCACGCGTAGAGCCAGATAGCCGCTCCCATCCGACCGTAGTGCCGCACGTCGAGGAGCACGCCGCGCAAGCCCGTGTTGTAGTCCATGCCTCTCATTGCACGAGGGCGGACCTGCCCTCCTTTTCCGGTGCCGCTGTTCGTAACGCCCGAGAGCGATCTAACATTGGCCGCAATACGGAATCCTGACTTCCACGTAGCCGTGCGGCGCGTAGTCGCACACTTGCAACCGCACGATTTCTGTCACCGGGGCTTCTCTGCGGCACAAACCGCAGACGCGCTCTCCGCGCTCATTCGTAAAGGGAATGCGGTCATTGCGCGCATCCCGCAGTTTGCGCTCGTAATTCCAGCGATCGCGGTTTTCGCGCTCGTGCGTTTGATGCACGGGGTCGGCGCGCCATGCGCGCATGTACCGGCGGTTGTATTGGCGGCGCTTCCCGAGAAACGCTTTCTGGCCCCTGTCTTCCCTCGCCCGATCTCCAAATACTGTGCCCGTGGTCCGCTTGCATTCCATCATCCCCTCCGGATCACTGAGATCTCGCTCGCCGTGGCGCGTTGCGCCCCCGGCGAGCGTCAGCCGTCATTGGGTACTGCTACCCGAGTCCTATTGTGTTACGTACTATTTGTGTTACCCTTCGCGGGCATTTCCCTCCTGCTGTGGGGGTCACAAACATTGGAGGCTTGCCTATGGGCGCCACCCGGCCGCCGCTCGAATACTTGTTGACGTCGTCGCATATGTCGCTTGAGTCCGTGGAACTGGCACGATTGAATCGCGCCGCGAACCTCCGCAAGGAGCTTCACCAGGTTGTCGAAGAGTGGATTGACGCCGAGGTTGACGCTCGCCTCGCACGATCGATTTTGGAGTGGAGGCGCGGGGAAACGCCCCGTGCCCACGAAAGTTTCGGCGACGCAGCTCGCGCCGAGCCAAGGCAGCTTGCGATTTCGTTTCTTCCGCCTGTGAGTGAGCCCGCCGTCGCAATCGAGATTGCAGACGATCGGACACTAGCTCTCCCCGAACAATCGGTTGGTCGCCCCGTGCCGTCCACTGACGAGCGCAGCGGGACGCGCCCGTACGGATTCTCGACAGCGAAGTTGCATCAACGGAGAAGGAAAAGTGCGGGCGAGTGCCTTCGTGAAAACGCGCAAACCGCTTCTCGTGCGGTTGGTCCGTTGGCGCCTCGCCACACCTCGCTATCGACATTCGCAGTCTCGGCCCTTCGGCAGGCCGAACATCTCGCGCATGGCTGCGGCAAAGTGCTGCGTGGCTTTTTGCGAGACCGCGCGGAGCGAGTGGACGACGAATGCTCGCAATGCCTGGGCGCGTGCGACATTCGCGCGGCCCGCCGAAACACCGAACGAAGTCATGAACTCCGCCCCCCAACGCCCGCGCGAAGATTGCTTCGTTGCACGCTCGCTCATCATCGGCGGGCTGTGGCGGCGTGGTAGGACGCCGCCTCGAAGACCGAAACAGAAACCAATGGCGGCCCATCCACACCTGCCGCGCGGACTGACTGCGCGCTGTTTGTCGTCGCGACCCGTTCGCGTGCGTCATGCCTTCACCGTTGTATCAACCTGCGCGATGGCCAGCAGCGCCCGACTCTCTCGCGTCAACTACCACCTGCGCCTTGCACGGCTAGCCCCTAAAACGCAATCCAGTGCCCGTCCTCCAACGCTCCGTTTGTCTTGTCCAGCTGCAACATAAACTATTCATCCTAGGATCCTGCGGACGGAGCTGTGACAGTTGTGTCGCACGGGAATGGATGAGAGCCGAGAAGACGATGCGCGACCCTATGGAGGGAAGAGATTGAGAGGGACTTGGAATGCACGGTCAAGATGATCGTGGATCAGAGCGGTTGCGCGTGCGGTGGGAAGAGAGTGTCGACAGATCGCGACTCGGATGGGTACAGATGACGAGCTGTCGAGTAGAGAGTAGCAATTCCCCAGGTCGGTGAGAGAGAACGTTATGCGCTGCGAGCTCGACGTGCGAACCAGGAGCACATGAATGAACGACTTGCGCGAAGATTCAAAAGATCAGCGACTTGCGGAGAAATTCAAAAAAGAGGTGCAGGAGTGCAGCGGGAAAAAGTCAGGAGGTGGGAGAGGTGCGGGGAGGCCAGGGCTCGAGGAGTTGTTCCTTGCGGTAGATGAGGGCATTGATGTCGTAGGGGGCGAGCTCGATGCTGTGCCCGTGCGTAATGGCGTCAGTGGGGCAAGCCTCGACGCAGTAGCCGCAGAAGATGCACCGGGAGTAGTCGATGTTATACACCTTCGCGTAGCGTTCGCCGGCGGAGATGCGCAGCGACTCGGTGTTCTCCGCGGCCTCGATGTAGATACAATTCGCCGGGCAGGCTGCGGCGCAGAGGAAGCAGCCTACGCATTTCTCGAATCCGTTTTCGTCGCGTTGCAATACGTGGATTCCGCGATAGCGCGGCTGAACGCTCGGAGGGACGTCCGGGAAGTTTTCGGTCGTAGTCTTGCGAAACATGGTCAGGAACGTGACGCGGAAGCCCTTAAAGAGCGTCAAAAATGTTTCGCCGACTTCTCTTACGACCGATGCCATCGCCCCTCACTGTAACAAATTTTGTGATCTTTCGTTCTTAGATTTTCATCTCCAACACAACCCGCTCGCCTCAGGGGCTTCCCGACAAGAACCGTCGGGACGCACAGCCCGCGAAAGCCCCCTATCGGGGAGGTCCTTCATGTCGGAGCTTCCCGACAAACAGCGTCGGGACGCAACCGACGCGGAAGCTCCGACCCCCTAAAAACCGCTGACCTCGCGTCATTCTCCCGGGGGCGCGACGGGCGGCGTCTCGTCGCTTCTTCCTCTCCCGGTCATCGCGGAGACGATCTGGCGGCCGTGGAAGCGCCCGTTCTCGATGAATATCTCCGACGTGTTCTTGCCGCCGACAACGACGCCCGCGACGTACATCCCTGGCACATTCGTCTCCAGCGTATCGGGATTGCACTGCGGCCGGCGCGTCTCCGGGTCGAGGCGAATTCCCTGCCGCTCGAGGAACTCGAAGTCGGGGTGATAGCCGGTCAGCGCGAAAACCTGCGCGGCGGGCACAGCCTGCTCGTGGCTTGAATTCTTCACCCAGACCTGTCCCGGCTCGATGCGCGTCACGCGGCTCGAAAACATCGCACGCACTTCGCCTGCGCGAATGCGGTTCTCGATATCGGGTTTCACCCAATATTTCAGGCTCTTTCCCATCTCTTTGTCGCGGTGAATCAGCGTCACTCGCGCGCCCGCGCGAAATAGATCGAGCGCCGCCTCGGCGGCCGAATTCTTCCCGCCGATCACGACCACGTCCTGCCCCCAGCACGGGTGCGCGTCGGTGAAATAGTGCGCGACGTGCGGCAATTTCTCGCCGGGAATGCCGAGAAAGTTGGGCATGTCGTAGTAGCCGGTCGCGATGATGATCTTGCGCGCGCGGTACTCCTGCGCGGCGCCGCCCGCGTCGCGCGTGTGCACGACGAACGCCCCGCTTTTTCCTTCGATCTGCCCGACCGTCTCGTAGAGTCGCGTCTCAATCTCGTAATGCTCGGCGGCGCGGCGATAATATTTCAGCGCCTCGGTGCGAGTGGGCTTGCCGCCGGCGGTGGTCATTGGGAGGTCGCCGATCTCCATCCGCTCGGGCGTGGTGAAGAAGAGCATGTTAACCGGATAGTGGTAGAGCGAGTTGCAGAGGCAGCCCTTGTCGATCACCAGCGAGCGCATCCCGGCGCGCCTGGCCTCGATGGCGCAGGCGAGGCCCGTCGGCCCCGCGCCGATGCAGATGGCGTCGTAAGGCCCGTGAGTGGTGATAGGGGAGTGGTGAGTAGTGGTCAAATCGACCTCTCGCGTCTCCCGCAGAAACGTACGGGACGCAAACATCGCGCTCGAAAAGTGTGACACCCTGGAGTGACACCGATCGATTGTTTTCTGTAGGTTACGAGTGCAACCACCCGGCGAGGTGTGACACCCTGAATGCAGTGATTCATGTCCCGAAGCGTCGGGAATGATTCGCATCCCGGCATCGCGCGCGACCCGCGCCCCGCCACTTCGTTGGCGACGCAGAAACCGCGTCCCGCAAATCCTCCCGGGATGCTAAAAACGCACGCCGGGATCCCGGTTCGTCGTCCGAATCGGGGATTCGTGAGGGCCCGGGAGAAGCGACAGACAAGACGTGATTCCTGGCTCGCCAGCGGTTCGTCCGCTCGCCATTGCTGTTCCTCGCCCCTCGCCCTCGGCCCTGATTTCATGATCTCTCACTCCTCGCCCTGCCTTTTCACCCTGCCATAATGCGAAATCCCGCGCAAGGGAGTGGCGGTGTGGACTATCTCGACTTTAGCCAGCTTGGCGAATATATCCCGGGATCAGGATATTCGGCGTGGTAAGGGTGCGAGGTGCGACATGGCGCGGCGAAGTACGCGATCGTGAAGCACGCCTTTTGCGTCCCGGATGGTGTCGCGGGATTCGCCTCGACGACCGGCTACTCGCGCCGCCGGCGAGAGGCGCCACCGCCGAGGCTGCCCAGGTCAATCACCACGGCTACGATGAGGATTACCAGATTAACGCCCGTCGTCGGCCGTCCCGTATTCACCATCCAGGCGTACGCCAGCGTCGTGATCGGCAGGAACAGGAACCCCACGACAAGCAAAAGCATGCTGTGGTAGGCGCTCTGCAAGTAATGCGAGAAGAGGAATAACAGCGCCAGCGCGATTCGAGGAAACGCTAGTACAACGATCAGCACGAGGCAAGGCATCAACGCCCTCCGGCAATTCGGCGCCAGCTTATCAGAATTGAGGCCTGCCCGCCGCAGCGCGTTTTTTGCGTCCCGGGCGTTTCAGCGGGACGATAAGGATTGTCATCCCGAGCGAGACCGTCGTCAGGTCGACGAGGGATCGGCTTCTCATCTCTCGCGCCTCGCCCTGCCTTTTCACCCTGCCATAATGCGAAATCCGGCGCAAGCCAGTGGTGGGGTGGGGTGGACTGTCTTGATTTTTGCGGCCTTGACGAACATGTCCCAGTATTAGGATACTCGGCGTCTTATATGGCTACTCGAGCCCTGGTTCTGCTTAGTACTTTGTCGTTGATCGCTTGCGTTGCCAGTGCTGGGTTGGTCGTGGACCGGACACAGTTTCCATTGACCTATGTGCCGTCGGGCGAGCAGATGTACAAGCAATATTGCGCCGCTTGTCACGGCGCGGACGCCAAGGGAAATGGTCCCCTAGCGTCCTCACTCAAGACGCCCCCACCAGATCTGACCACACTCGCAAAGCGTCATGCAGGCAAGTTCCCATCTGAGTATGTTTCGAATGTCCTCAAATTTGGGCCAGGTCTATCTGCTCACGGCTCATCGGATATGCCCACATGGGGCCCTCTCTTCCGATACTTCGACAAGCAGAACGAAAGAGTTGTGCAGCAACGCATCAAAAACCTCTGTAGCTACTTGGCTTCGCTGCAAGGGAAATAGCCGTTCGTCATCACTCTCATGTGTCAGTTTATCGGACAAATGAAATCCATTTCTCCGGTGAGCGCGTTGATCAAGCATCATTCGCCGAATTGCTCCGCGACCACGGCGTGGCACTGGCCCTACAGGACCAAAGCTGGATGCCGCTTCCGGCCGCGTACAAATTCGACCCCATCACCGCCGGCTGGAACTATATCCGCCCTGCCCTGAGTGAAGTGGCGAAGGGAGTGACGTGGCGAAAAGAACCCGACCGCACTGACGATCCACATCGGATCGTCATCCCGAGCGAATACCGTGAGCCGAGGGGCAGGCAGCTCGTCAGTTGGGTCGATTTCTGCTACGCGATCAAGAAACGCGGCGTCACCATCTTCGCCTGACAATCCGATGAGGATTGTCATCCCGAGCGAGACCGTCGTCAGGTCGACGAGGGATCTGTTTTCGCGAATAATCATTACGCAGGTCACGCCCCCGCTACGATCGCTCAATTCATTAAGCTCTGGGAGAAGAGGTAGTAGCCCTCGCGGCGGCGCGCACCGCACGCCTCCACGAATCACCCTGCTGCACAATAGATTTCGGCGCGGGGCACCTAGGGCGTTCGCGGTTGCGTTGCGGCCTGCTATATCCGCGGCACGATTGAAGGCGACAAGGTCATAAAGCGTGACCTGAATTTACAGGGAATGATTACTGGTTCCGCGACCGTAGTTAAGGGCGCCGCGTTCGAACTGGGAGGAATGATCTGTCGCGATCTCGTCGTGGAGGAGGGCGCAGTCGTGCATTTGCACGGCATGGTTCTAGGAAATGTGACCAACAACGGCGGCCAATTGGAAATTTTCGGAATGATTCGAGGACGATTGTTGAAAAGGTCAGGAACAACGCACGTCGATGCGAAGGCAGTCATCGCTGGCGGCATACACTAATTCCCGCCTGTAGTAATTTTGTCTGTGACTACCCCAAGGACCGATTAAACCTCGCTTGGCAGGGGCCCAGTCTTTCGTCAGGGGCCGCTCGCAGTAACGAACTCGCTTTTTCGGGTGCCCCGTCCTCGGTTTGCGAGGGTGGGGTCGTGATTTCGAAGATTCAATCTTCACCTTTCCCCGAACCAAAGGTCCACACGAGCGGACCGTCCTTCGCCAAGGCTACGGAGGGTTCTGTTGCCGGAAGATGGCGGTTCCGGCTTGACACGACTGAGGACCGGGGCGTAACGTCCCGCCAGAATCCAACCACCGGGCACGGTCCCGCAGCCTCGGGATCGTGGCCCTACGGGAGCAATAGGCGCACGACAACATCTAGCCGGCAGGATGCCGGCGCTACGAAAACGAAAGCAGGCCCGCCTAGAAAGTGAGGCGGCCGCTACAAAGGCAACGGCCGAAAATCCACAGCTCACCGGCAGGATGCCCGTTCAGCATCGCCGAAGGCGACGCCTCAGGGCAGGCCGGCGCTACGAAAACGAAAGCGGGCGCGCCTAGAAAGCGAGGTAGGCCGGCGCGAC
Organism: Candidatus Acidiferrales bacterium; assembly: GCA_035604415.1. Lineage (GTDB taxonomy): Bacteria > Acidobacteriota > Terriglobia > Acidiferrales > UBA7541 > Palsa-295. The sequence continues at coordinate 93,513 of DATNIN010000022.1, read as the reverse complement.
GAAGCACGGACGAAGGAGGAAACACCATGAAGCGAGCGTTTGCAATCGGGAGTGTGATCGTACTGGCGCTGGCCGCTGCGGTCCAAGTGCGCGCGCAAGGCGATCCGGGCATCGGGACATGGAAGGTCAACCTCGCGAAATCAAAATACATGGCCAGGATCGCGCCGAAGAGCGAGGTGCGGACGTATGCGGCGCAAGGGGAAGCTGTGAAGCTTACCGTCAATGGCGTCGCTGCGGATGGAAGCCGCGTTGAGTGGGGCTACACCGCCCGCCTCGACGGCAAGGATTATCCGATCACGGGGTCGGGACCTGCGGGAGCTCCGGAAGCAGACGCCATCGCCGCCACGCGCACGAACGCGACCACAGTCGAAGCGAAGTTGAAGAGGCACGGTCAAGTGACTGAGACGGCGACCCGAGTTGTCTCAGCGGACGGGAAAATCATGACCGTCACCGCGTACAAGGCGGGCGACGCAACGCCGCTCTTCGTGACCGTGTACGACAAGCAGTAGCGGGGCGCGCGAACGGTGGAAGCGCGGGCCTTTCAGGCCCGTCGCACATTCGGTCGCCGCAGCGACCTCAGTGCAAGCTGGCGAGGCTTCAGGGCAAGAGGGCGAGGCACGAGGGATGAAGGTGAAGGAATCGCCGAACGGTCGTGACCTGTCACAGTGGTCCGTGACCGCCGTCACAGCAATATTACAGAATTGAGTTCATGCGTAGCTGTGGGGGGTGGGCGTAAGCGAGAGGTGTACGATGGCACAAAAACAATCACAGGCCCTGCTCGATGCCCTCAAGTTGGAGTTGAAGTTTTGCGAGCAAGGTGGATACAAAACGCTGGTGGGAAGGTTTCCGGCGCGCGCGAGCGAGCATGATCCGCTTTCAACATTCCTTCTCGACGAAACTACACGGGAGCCGCACAGAGAGTATTCCGTCTTCAAGGATTCTCCTTCGTGCTTGAACTATGGCTTGCCGGTGAAAGAGCATCCATGTTCGAAGTGCTGGCTCATGGATTTCGTTCCGGCCGAGAAGCGAGGCGAAGCGGTCCCGTGCCACCATATCCTGTTGAACGAACGCGGAGATACGGTGGCGACACTCGGTGGGCCGGGCGACGCACCGGACGTTCAGGAAGCCGTGCTCGATTGGCTTCGAAGGACGATTCAGCAGCTCGAAGCGGCGCCTGAGAAATCGAAACAGTCAGCGGCGTGAGGGCTCACTGCGGCGCGCCCGTGTCGAATGGGTGACGCGGAGCCAAGCATCTGTGCCGGGCGGAGCAGTGCTACGCCCCTACGAAACCCTCTGCACCGCGGGCAAGCCGGCGCTACAAAACCGAATCGAGTTGAGATAGAATCGCGCGGAAAATCCGATGCTCGACCACGCCAAAAACCAGGTCCTCACGCAGGTGGGCCGCGGAACGCCGATGGGCGACCTCCTGCGCCGCTACTGGATGCCCATCGCCGCGCTGAGCGAGTTCGAAAACGAAACGATCAAGCCCGTCCGCCTGATGGGCGAGGACCTGACGCTCTACAAGGACATGAGCGGCGCGTTCGGACTAATCGGCCGCCACTGTCCGCATCGCTGCGCCGATATGTCCTACGGATTCGTCGAGCAGCGCGGGCTGCGGTGCAACTATCACGGATGGCTCTTCGATCGCGACGGCCGCTGCATGGAGCAGCCCTACGAAGACGTCGCGCAGCCCGAGGTGCGATACCGCGACAAGGTCCGCATCGCGGCGTATCCGGTGGAAACGCGCGCCGGGCTGATCTGGGCGTATCTGGGGCCGGAGCCGGCGCCGCTGGTGCCCAATTGGGAGCCGTTCACGTGGAAGAACGGATTCGTGCAGATCGTGTTCGCGGACGTGCCCTGCAACTGGCTTCAGTGCCAGGAAAATTCCGTCGACCCGCTGCACTTCGAATGGATGCACATGAACTGGAGCGTGCGCCTCAAGGATCAGGGCGGGCCGTATTCGCCGCGGCACCTGAAGCTGGCGTTCGAGGAATTCGACTACGGCATCGTCTACCGCCGCATCCGCGAGGGCATGAGCGAGCAGGACCCGATGTGGAAAGTCGGGCGCGTGTGCCTGTGGCCGAACGCGCTCTTCACCGGCGATCACTTCGAATGGCGCGTGCCGATCGACGACGAGCGCACGCTGAGCGTGACGTGGTGCTTCAACCGCGTGCCGAAGGAGCGCGAGCCGTACGTGCAGGAGCAGATTCCGGCGTGGCACGGTCCCGTGCTCGACTCCGAGACGGGCCGATGGATTTCGAGTCATGTGATGAATCAGGATTTCGTCGCATGGATGGGGCAGGGCGTGATCGCCGACCGCACGCAGGAGCATCTCGGCACGAGCGACGCGGGGATCATCATGCTGCGGCAGCGATTCTTGAAGGATATCGAGGCCATCGCGCGCGGCGAGGATCCGCTGGCGACGATTCGCGATCCGGAGATCAATCGCTGCGTGAGCCTGCCGATCGCCGACCGTAAGCGGCTGATTGAAGGGATGACGCTCGAAGAGATCGCGAAGCATCCGCTCGGAGCCGGGCAGTTGACGGATTACGTATTTCAGGCCGGGCAGCCGCGAGAAGTTCGCAAGGCGTACGCGGAGGCCATGGGCATCGCGAAGTGAACGTCGCCGGGCGCGCCTTATTGCTTGAGCGCGACGATCGTGATTTGCGGGACGCAGAAGTAGAGCGCGCCGTCGATTGTTTCGATGCGCAGCGCTTCGGCTAGTGCGGGCGACGCCGTGCGAAATAGACGCGTCACTTCCGCGGCCTCGGCCGGCGGCGTATTGATGCGCCGAATCCACGCTGAGAAGTCCATCGGGCGGCCTTTCTCCGTGGCCGAGCCGAGTTCCTCGAACACAATTTTCAATCCTGCCGCGGCGACGATCTCGCGCCATTCGCTCGGGCGATAATTCCGCACGTGCGACGGGTCGCGCAGCTTCTCGATGTGATTCCACTGACGCTCGAGCGACTCGTCTTCCGGCGCCGTGCTGTCGATGACGATCACACGCGCGCCGGGCTTTGCCACGCGCGCCATCTCGCGCACGGCGGCGCGAACATCGGTGAAGTGGTGCGGCGCCTGGCGGACGCTGACGATGTCGAAGGTTGCGTCCGGGAACGGCAGCGACTCGGCAATTCCCTGCTGCGTCGAGACGTTCGCGAGGCCGCGCGCGGCAGCGTTGCGGCGAGTCTCGGCGAGCATTTCCTCGGTCATGTCGTACGCGATCACCTTAGCGACGTGAGGAGCGAGCGCCAGCGCGGTGTGTCCCGCGCCCGTGGCGATGTCGAGCGCGATGTCGGTGGATTTCGGGCGCGCGAGCTCGACGACTTTGCGGAGCGCTTCGGGATCGCTGTGCGTGAGGCTGCTCGAGTAGTTGGCGGCGGCCGCGCCGAACTGCGCGCTCACGCGCTCGTGAATATCCGAGGTGCCGGCCTGGTCTGCGTGTTCGTCGCGCGACATGCGATTCGCTCCCACGAAAAGAATACGGATTGCGACGCGCGCCCGTCCAATATTGTTTTCTTATGCGGAGATAAGTGCGGAAATGGTGATCGAAAGAGTTTGCTATGCCACGGGCAGGAGAGTATTCACCAGCTCGGCGGCGAAGGCGTCCAGCTCCGCGGTGCGCTCGGGCGTGACTTCGAGCTTGTCCTTCTTGCGCACGAACCAGTGGCCGTCCGACTGAATCAGCCGTGCGCTCAGGCCACCGGCGACGAGGTATGAGGGCTCGCCATAGAGCTTGAAGCCGTCCGAACCCGCCGGCGCGAGCAGCGCTCCGACCTGGCCCTTGCGAATGCCCACATAGCTTTCGTACATCGGAAACGCGACGATCTCGAATCCGCGCGAATGCAGGCGCTCGAGAACGCCGGCCTGTTGAGGAGTGAGTTCCATCGCGGGGACTAGGATAGCAGGAGGGGGAGACTTTGCGAAATCGGGTGCCGGAACCACGCCGGCGCCGCCTTCCGACGCGCAGGGGTTTGCAGGTCGAAGTGCGGCGAGGGCCGCGGTTTTGGTGGTAGAATCCCGGCGCTTCACCGAGCGAGGACACACATGCGCAAACTCTGCCTGATCGCACTCTTGCTATTGCCCTTTGCGGCGGCGGCCCAGCAACCGCCGGATTTCTCGAAGGTTGAAATCAAGGCCACCAAGGTTTCCGGCAACGTCTACATGCTGGAAGGCGCAGGCGGCAATATCGCCGCGTCGGTGGGCGAAGACGGGATACTCATCGTCGACACGGAGTACTCGCCGCTGGCGGACAAGATCCGTGCGGCGCTCAAGAATTTGGGCGTCACGGACAAGCCGGTGCGCTTCGTGATCGACACGCACTATCACGACGACCACACGAACGGGAACGCGGCGTACGCCGCCGGCGGCGCGACGATCATCGCGCAGGAGAACCTGCGCAAGCGGCTTGAGAACGGCAGCACGGGCGGCAACGGAGGGGCGCTGAAATTCCAGTCGCCGCCCCAGCCCAAGGCGGCGCTGCCCATCATCACGTATGACGACCACATCGCGCTGCACTTCAACGGCGAAGAGATTCGCGTGATCCATTTCGCGGGCGCTCACACGGATGGCGACTCGGTGGTGTATTTTACCAAAAGCAACGTGGTGCACATGGGCGATGAGTTCATCCGGTACGGATTTCCGTTCATCGATGTGAACTCCGGCGGAAGCGTGCAGGGGATGATCGCCGCGTGCGAAAAGGCGAGCGCCGACTTTCCGGCGGACGTGAAAGTGATCCCCGGGCACGGAGCAGCCGCGAGTTTGGACGACGTCCGCGAATACACCAAGATGATGAAGGACACGTCGGCGGTGGTGGCGCAGGCCTTGAAAGACCACAAGACGCTCGATCAAATGAAACAGGAAAAGATTCTGGCGCCGTGGCAGAAGTATTCGGGGGCGTTCGTCAATTCGGATGCGTTCATCGAGACGATTTATTACTCGCTCACGGGCGCGAAAAGAAATTGAGTTCCGACCGCACTCGAATTGATACCAGCGCGAGTCGCCGCGGCTGAAGAAAAAGCAGATCCCTCGCTCCGTCCCGCGCGCCTCACAGAACGAGGCGCAAAACAAAACCGCGCGGGTCCCCGCTCGGGACGACAGTCCCGGTAAGAACGCTCAGGAGGTGGAGGAGGAGATGAACCCGGACTGGATACGGCGCAGGACCATGCGCACATGGGCAGCAACGCGCCAAGGATGTTTGCCGGGCACGATATATCGTGCCCCTACGAAAACCCCCTTGGCTAGGCGGCGGAGGAGGATATGGAGCCGGACTCGATCTGGCGCAGGACCATGCGCAGAGCGGCTGCAAGCTCTTCGTCGCTGACGTGGCTCTTGCGGAATTGCATGCGCACGCGGAACGAGCCGTCCTCGGGCTGGTAGTCGAAGACGAACGGCTGAGGCCGGGGCGCGGATTCGGTCTCGTCCTTGCGAGCCTGGCGCGCTTCGTCGCGCGTGAGCCCGCCCTGCACGATGCGCTGCACCATATCGTGCATCTTTCGTTCGCTGGGCTGGCGCGCCACCTGAAGCAGCAGCGACTTCGAAACAATTCCCTTCTCCACGCAGGCGCGGCGGACATCGTCCGGAATGACGCGCAGCGACATCGTCTCCGTAACGGACGAGCGGGCGCGGCCGATTTTCTTGGCGATGTCGTCGTGCGTGTAATCGAATTGATCGGCGAGGCGCTGCAATCCGTCGGCTTCTTCGAACGCGGTGAGGTCCTTGCGCTGGAGATTTTCGATCAAGGCGAGCTCGAGCGTTTCCGCGTCGTCCGCGATCTTCTCGATGCACGGGAGCTCGTGTAGCCCGGCGGCCTGCGAGGCGTGGAAGCGCCGCTCGCCGGAAATGATGTAGTAGGTATCCTCACGCGGAATGTAGCGGACGAGCAGCGGTTCGAGCACGCCCTTTTCGCGAATCGAATCCGCGAGCTCGCGGATGTCGCCGATATTCTTGCGCGGCTGATCGGGGTTGGGCCGGATCTTGTCGATCGGGATCATGCGCCCGATTGACGCCCCGCTGAAGCTGGTCAGAGTTTCGACGTAATGCGCGTCATGCCGCATCTTGAGAGTGACGGGCAACCCGATCCTCTTCGACACGTTGTATAACCTCCTGGGCGAGCTTTTTGTATTCCTCGGCGCCGGAAGATTTCGGCGCATAGGCGAAGATGGTTTCCTTGTACGCAGGGCTCTCTTCGAGCCGGACGTTCTTGGAGATGCGCGTGCGGAAGAGCGCGTTGCCGAACGTGGCGCGAATCTGCTCGTGAGTGTCGCGCGAGATGTTCGTGCGCTTGTCGAAGAGCGTGATCACCACGCCGAGCACCTTCAAATCCGGGTTGGGGCGGGAGCGAATTCTGCCGTAGGTCTCGAGCAGGTCGTCGGTTCCCTCGATCGCGAAGTAGGCCGCCTGGATCGGGACGAGCAGGTGCGTGGACGCAACCAAAGCGTTCACGGTGAGAATGCCGAGCGCGGGCGGCGTATCGAGCACGATGTAGTCGTAATTCTTCAGCACGGGCGCGAGCGCGTCTTTCAGCTTGAACGGCGCGTCGAACTGTCCCGCCATCTGCTGCTCGAGCCTGGCGAGCGCGAGGCGCGCCGGGGCGACGAACAGATTCGGGTCTTTCGTCGGGCGGATGATTTTGGCCATCTCCGCGGGATGCTCGGCGAAGACGTCGTACATCGTGGATTGGATTTCGTCGGACGAGAAAAAGGCGATCGAGGCGTTCGACTGCGGGTCGAGGTCGATCAGAAGCGTCTTCTTCTTCTTGAGCGCGAGCGCGGCGGCTAAATTGATGGATGTAGTGGTCTTTCCGACGCCACCCTTTTGATTGGCAACTGCCAGGACGCAGGTCAAACGCTTGCCCTCGCTCCCCGTGTGGCAACCGCGGGCCTATATGTAGAACCACACAGGCCTTTCGCCACTATGCGTAGCGCCAAATGTACCTAGTCTGGCGTGGGCAACGCAAGCGAAATCTGACGGCGGGCCGGGCAAACCCCTTGCTACACTCGCTTTTTGTAGGAACCAAATGGCGACGCAGCCAACCGCATCACCGCAACCGAGCGACCGCGACCGTATCGCGCCATTGTGGCACACCGTCGTATTCCTGCTCGTCGTGATCGGCCTCGCTGCGCTGGACGTTCGCCGGATCGGGCACGCGCCGGCCGTGCCGCACGGCGGCCGTTTGCGGCTCTATGCAGTTTCCGTCGCGTTCGAATGGGCCATGGTCGGATACATCTGGCTGCTCGGCCTGCGTCCGGCAGGAAAGCGCCTGCGAGACATCGTCGGCGGGGCGTGGACGCGATGGTGGGAACCGTTGCGCGACATCGGCGTGGCGTTTGTATTCTGGCTCGTGGTGCTGATGGTTTTGGGGACGCTGCGCTTTTCGTTGGGCGACAACCCGGACCAACTTCGCGCAATGAAGCTTCTTGTGCCGCAGAACACGCGGGAGATGATCGGCTTCCTCGCCCTGGCCGTGACGGCGGGATTCTGCGAAGAGATCATGTTTCGCGGATATCTTCAGCGGCAATTCCTCGCGCTGACCGGACGGATCGAAATTGCAGTCGCGCTGCAAGCAGTCGTCTTCGGCATGGCGCACACCTACCAGGGATGGAAAGGAGCCGTGACGATCGGCGTGTACGGCGCGATGTTCGGGACTCTCGCGGTGATCCGCAAGAGCTTGCGTCCCGGAATGATGCAACACGCATTTCAGGATTCGCTGGCGGGAATAGCCATCCGACTGCTTTCGAAGCGCGGGCTCGTCTGACGCTGCGCCAGCAGGGTGCTGGAAAAGCCCCCGAGAAGGCTTCAGGGGTTGAAACCCCTGAAGTAACCGAGCGACTTACGGCGGGGTTAAAACCCCGCCCTTCCAAAATCAAGCCTTCTTCAGCAGCCTGTTAGTGCGCGGCGGACCCGCTATCCTTGAATGTGATTGTGATGAAATGTCCGCCGGTATCAGCGCTGGTTTTGAACACGGGCTTTGATCCAGCAGGAATCCAGAGCACGCCGCCTCGCAGCGCCTTCGCGGAATCGACTCCCGAAGAGGACGTGACGGAAACGCCGGTCAAATTTCCGACGAGCATGTCCATGCGGTCGTCCATCGGCGGAGCAGCGGAATTCGGCGGGAGCTCCCAATACTCGACGAGGATTTCTCCGGTTTCAAATGCCGCGTAGTGCGATGGACCTGGCGCCGCTCCCGACTTGGGCATGTCGCAATCTTCGAGCGGCTGGTCTTTTACCACGGCCGTGCAGCGATTTCGAATCGTCCCCTGCGGACGAACGAGCTCGATCGCGACGTTTCGCAGCGTTCTATCGCCGGAGTTCGTGACCGCGTGCGACATGCCGCCGGGCGCATAACCAACTCTGAACGGCCTGCTTCCCTGCTGAGCGCCAGCCGGCACGCTCACGGCGTCCGTCCCGCCGGGCGGGACGGAAACGTACGGCAGTTCGTGATGGTGGAGGAGCGTCGATTCGTGCGCGGGAATCTCGACGAACAGAACGCGCACGTAGGAATTATCGAGTACGACGTGATGGTGGAATTCGTTTTCGACAGGAATCGCCGCCGGTTCCTGCGCCGCGACGACCGAAAGAGTTGTGAGGATCGTGACCGCAACTACGGGGAGGACGAGCGCTCCGATCGAAGATCGTCTATTCACGGGAAAGATTCGGGAGGCGGTACATCACGAGGCACCCGTCGCAAGCTGCGAACAACTACATCTTATAGCGCCCGAGATCCTCGTCGTTCAGACCCTCGAGCCACTTGCGCAACTCTTCGTTGGAACTTTTCTCGGTGACGATGCCGCCGGCCATCTTCGAATTCTTCAGCACCTGGTCTTCAACGAAAATCGGGCAATCGAGGCGCAGCGCGAGCGCCAGCGCATCGCTGGGGCGGGAATCCATGGACATCGTCTGGCCGTCGCGCTCCATCCAGATCAGCGCGTAGAACGTGTCGTCCTTCAGATCCGAGACGACGACTTTTTGCACGTGAACGTTGAGGCCCGTGAGAACATTTTTCAGGAGATCGTGCGTCATGGGGCGGGGCGTCTGAACTTTTTCGATTTCGAGGGCGATGGCGTTGGCTTCGTACACGCCGACCCAGATGGGGAGGATGCCGGTGCCCTGCGCTTCCTTGAGGACAACCACGGGCATGTTGGTCACGGGGTCCATCATCAAACCCCGGATTTTGACCTCGAGTTCCATGGTGGCCTCCGTTGCCTCAGACCAACTGCTCGCCAATGAGACTGTACGGGCCCGAGCGCGTCACTCGCACCTGTACATATTGTCCCAGAAGATTTTCATGCGGCGAAGTGAAATTTACGATGCGGTTGCTTGTCGAGCGTCCCGACCACTGCGCGCGCGCGGAGTGGCGGCCGTCCACGAGCACTTCGAAAGCCTCGCCAACGAGTTCTTCATTGCGCTCGGACTGAATCTGGCGCTGCCGCTCTTGCAGGATGGCGAGGCGCTTCGCCTTTTGCTCTTCGGGGACGGCATCGGCCATCGCGGCTGCCGTCGTGTTCGGCCTCGGCGAATAGGTGAACGCGAAAATGCCGTCGTATTGCGCGGCGTCGAGCAATGTCACCGACTCCTCGAAATCTTCTTCCGTCTCGCCCGGGAAGCCGACGATGAAGTCGGAGGTCACGCTGATCGGGCGGCGCGCCGCGCGAATCCATGAAATCTTTTCGAGATACTCTTCCCGCGTGTACGTGCGCCGCATGGCGCGCAGGATGCGCGTGGAGCCGGACTGCACCGGCAGATGGATATGGTCGCAAAGCTCGGGCGTCTCATCGATCACATGGACAATTTCGGGATGGAAATCATTCGGGTGCGACGTCGTGAATCGCACGCGGCGAATTCCGTTCACGGCGGCGACTTCGCGCAACAGTTCGACGAAACTCAGCTTTCGCGGGGATGGATCGCGATACGAATTCACCGTTTGGCCGAGCAACTGGATTTCGGTATAGCCCGCATCGGCAAGCCGGCGCGCTTCGGACAGAACCGATTCGCTCGGCCGGCTGCGCTCCGGCCCGCGCGTGTGCGGCACGACGCAATAGGAGCATGCGTAGTCGCAGCCTTCGATGATCGTCAGGTACGCGCGAAACGGATTATCGCGCCGCGTGATTTCCGTCTCGAAAGTTTCTTCGGTGTCGAGGTCGAGGCCCATCACGCGCCGCCCGCCCGTTTCAAGCTCCGCCACCAGTTCCGGAAGCTTCCGGTAACTCGCAGAACCGCACACCAGACTGACCCACGGGGCGCGCTCGAAGATCTCATCGCCCTCTTGTTGCGCCAGGCAGCCGAGGACGCCGATGATTTTGCTCTGCGAGGTAAAGCGCCACTCGCCGAGGCGCGAGAAGACCTTCTGTGCGGCCTTTTCGCGGATCGAGCAGGTGTTGTAGAGCATCAAGTCGGCCTGCGCGGAATTCTCCGCGGCGCGATAGCCGCGTTCGAGCAGAACGCCCGCAACTTTTTCCGAATCGTGGACGTTCATCTGGCAGCCGAACGTCTCGATGTAGAAACTCTTTCCGTTCAAGGCAATCGAGGAGAGATCCCTCGGGCTGGGATCGCTCTCGGGATGACAATTCGTCTGCGGCGCGCTGGGCAAAGAAGGCGGCGCCGGCGCCGCGAGCGAATCGATCGCGATATCGAACGCTTTGCTCATCGCTAACTTCAAAGTCTAGCACAACGGGCGGCCGCATACTCAGGCGCGCCTCTGCTCGAATCCATCGAGTTTGCGGATGACAAAGGCCGCCGATTTCAAATTGAGGACAAAGAATGAAGTTGGCTCACGCGATGGGCGTACCGGTGTAGACGAGAACGGGCGAGCCATCGGCGACAAATGCCGAGTCCGGCGGGCGATGCAGGATGGCGGCGAGGTCGGGTCCATAGAGCGAGTCGGCGTTCCCGACAAATCCAGCACTCCTGCTTGGCCAAACGCGCCATGGCACGTGCGAGACGTGGTATTCAAGGCTCCCGCCGCCGCGTCGCGCGGCATATCCCCAGTAGTGCTCGGTGATGAACTGATCGAGACTCCCTTCCTGCGGTTCGACAGACGCTCCCAAGGCTTGCGCATCCATCGCGCACCAATCCCCTTTTAACTTCCATTCATACTGAACCATCTTGCCCGTCTCGATCGTATTGATGGTGTGGCGCATCCGGTGCGCGCTGTAGTTCTCCCCGAAAGCGAGGCGCGCCACCAGCGCGATGGCGTGCTTCGGCACGACTTCACGAATGAAGACGACGCCGCGCCGGTTCTCGCCGCGCAGCCGGCGGCGCACATAAAAGCGCAGGTTCACCTCGTCGAAATTGGTGTGAAAAGGAAGAGGGAGAATTCCAAAGAGCCTCGTGCGGAGGAAGCGAAATCCGACGAGGCTGAGGAACGTTTTCCCCTGAAACGCGTCCAGTTCCGTGCCGCGCGGGACGTAACTCTTCAGAAGGGCGGGGTCCACCTCGTAATTCAGCATCACCAGATCGCGCCACTCGGCGGACAGGAAGACGCGCTCACCCGCTTTGCTCATCGTCAACGGCGGAGTCTAGCACAGGCGCTAGAACGGAATACGACGGTGCGTCCCGGCGCGCGGTATTGCAAGCACGGCAAGGTTTATGGCTTTGGGTGCTGCATGAAGGCGGTGCCGCCGGCTAGGCGCGCATCGTCACCAGCCCAGAACGTACGCGAACATCAGCGGCGCGACGATGGTCGCATCGGATTCGATGATGAATCGAGGCGTATCCACGCCCAATTTGCCCCACGTGATTTTCTCGTTGGGCACGGCGCCGGAGTAGGAGCCATAGCTCGTGGTCGAATCGCTGATCTGGCAGAAATACGCCCAGAGCGGCACGTTTTCCCGGCGCAAATCTTGATGGAGCATGGGCACAACGCAGATGGGAAAATCGCCCGCGATGCCTCCGCCGATCTGGTAGAAGCCGAGAGGCGTCTTCGTGGCCGTCTCGGTGTACCAGCGAGCGAGCTCCACCATGTATTCCACGCCCCCGCGGACAGTGGTGGCGCTTTTGACCTTGCCGCCGATCACCTGCGCGGCAAACATGTTGCCGAGCGTGGAATCCTCCCAGCCCGGCACGAACATCGGCAGATTCTTCTCCGCCGCAGCCATCATCCAGCTGTCCTTCGGGTCGATTTGATAATGAGGCTTCAATTTTCCAGACAGCAAAACCTTGAAAAGATACTCGTGCGGAAAGAATCGCTGCCCACCGCGGTCGGCGGCCCACCACTCCTCCATCACGACGCGCTCGATCCGCCGCATGGCTTCCTCTTCCGGGATGCACGTATCGGTGACGCGATTGAGGTGCTGGTTCAGCAGCTCCACCTCCTGCTGCGGCGTGAGGTGGCGGTAGTGCGGGACGCGCTTGTAGTGGTCGTGCGCGACGAGGTTGTAAACGTCTTCTTCCAGATTGGCGCCGGTGCAGCAGATACCGTGGATCTTGTTCTGGCGGATCATCTCCGCGAGCGAGAGTCCCAGTTCAGCGGTACTCATGGCTCCCGCCAGGGTGACGAACATTTTGCCGCCGCTCGAGAGGTGCTTCACGTACGCCTCCGAAGCGTCGATCACCACCGCGGCGTTGAAATGGCGGTAGTGATGTTTCACAAAATCCGTGATCGGACTTTCCGAACGTGTCGCAGACGCGCTCATGATCTCTCCTTGGTGCAGGGTTGAATTTGAAAACACCCGTGCCGGATGAGTGTTCGCGTGGCGAAATGCGGCTAGAAGTAGCTAGCCGTGTAGTTCAGCAGCCGAAAAAACTTGTATGGAGAGATATGGAATTGAAACGGGCTGGATTGAAATCCGCGCTTCACGCGAAAAAAGTAGCACAGATGCAACGGCACGCCTACACAAATCTCAGGCTTTATTTGTGTCGTGTCAGGCAGCACCGGTTTTCGCTTGTGCATCCGATAAGTTTGAATCTCAGGATTGCGTGTGCTACGGTAGTTTTGCCCGGCGAGAAAATCTTTTTCTGAGGGAAAAACAATTTCCGGTCCGGCGCTTCTTCTTTTCGCCAACCCGCTCACTCTTCTGGAACAGACGAGTGGCGTGGCGCGCGTCATCCTCGGCCTTCTGCTGATCCTTTCCGTTTTTTCCTGGGCTCTGATTCTTCAAAAATACTCGCAGTTCCGGGGCCTCGAAGGGAAAACGGCGAAATTCTTTCAGATGTTTCGCTCCGGCCGCGCCCTTTCCGACCCGAACACGCTTCGCGCGGGCGCCGGCGGCACTCCTCTCATTGCGGTTTACGCTGCCGGCTATCGCGAGCTGGAAGCGCAGATCGGCGTAGCGGGCTCACGCGGCGGCGGAGTGGCCGTCTCCAAGCTGAGGAACGCCAACGCGGTCGGCGTCGAGATGCAGGTCGCCGCTGGCGATGAAGTGCGGCGACTTGAAAAAGGGATGTCGACTCTTGCGACGATCGCCTCCGTCTCGCCCTTCATCGGGCTTTTCGGGACGGTCTGGGGCGTCATGGACGCATTCGCGGGTCTCGGCGACGTGGGTGCAGCGAGCCTGCGCGCCGTCGCGCCCGGCATCGCCGAAGCTTTGGTGACCACGGCCGCGGGGCTGGCCGCCGCGATTCCCGCTCTCATCGCCTACAACCACTACCTTCAAGGCATCCGCGGCCTCGCCTCCCGGATGAACGATTTCGCCGCGGAATTCGTGGCGAAAGTGGAGACGCTCTACAACTCGTAGAGTATTTCAATGCCTTCCGTGGAACGCCAGTCCGGGACGTCGCTCTCCGACATCAACATGGTGCCGTTCATCGACGTCGTGCTAGTGCTGCTGATTATTTTCATGATCACCGCGCCGATCCTGCAATCCGGCATCGAAGTGGACGTCCCGAAGACGAAAACTGTGAAAGAACTGACCGAAGTTCGAATGGTGGTGACCATCGATCGCGGCCAGCGCGTCTATTTGAACGACAAGCCGGTAAACATTCACGATCTGGGACAGCAGATCATTGCCCAGTCGAAGGACGCAAAGCATCAGGCCGTCTACGTGCGGTGCGACGAGACGGTTCCGTTCGGGAGCTGGGCCACCGTGGTGGACGCTTTGCGTCAGGCAGGCATACAGAACGTCAGCGTGGTGACGCAGCCGCTCAGCGAGCGGCCGCAGGCACGGTAAAATGACAGCCCTCGCTGCAATTCGACAGGACGACGCGCTCAAGCGATTTCTCTACATCTCGCTGATTTTGCATTCCACGCTCGCCGCGCTGGCCGTAATTTCCGCATTCTTTTCCACTCAGGAACGCGATTGGGGCGGGCCGGGCGGCTCGATCACGGTCGGCGTCGTCGGGAGCATGCCCGCGATTCCCTTGCCGCAGCCGGACGTTGTCTCGCCGAATCGCGTGGTCGATGAATCGAAGGGCCTGTTCAAGTCCGAGCCTGCGCCGGTTCCCAAGCCTCCTCCGGACGCGACACCGATCCCGAAATTCGAGCGCAACAAGCCGCCCAAGTATGTGACGCGTCCGTCGAAGGTGCTCGAGAATCCCACGCCTCCACCGACGAACGCGATTCCCTACGGCGGTGGCGGCACTCCAAGCATTCCAACAACGTCGTTTGCGCTTGGCGCCGGAACGACGCAGGCAGGACTCGGGTTCACCGGCACATCGGGCGGCGATTTCGGCTCGCGCTTCTCGTGGTACGTCGAAGCGGTGCAGCGCCGCATCAGCAGCAATTGGTTGCAGTCAAGCGTGGACCCAAGCGTGGGGTACGCGCCGCGCGTGATTGTCACGTTTACGATTCTTCGCGACGGGACGATCACCAATGTCCAAGTCACGCATTCGAGCAACAACTATTCGGTGGACAGCTCGGCGCTTCGCGCGGTCCGCGAATCGAGCAAGCTCAATCCCTTGCCGCCGGAGTACAGCGGCTCGAACGTGAACGTGGAGTTCTGGTTTGACTTTCACCGCTGACGCTCTGATGACAAGATCACGCAAAACTCGGTTGTTCCTTCTCGCGGGGATCGCGATTCTCGGCGCTTGTTTGGCGCAACCCGCCACGGCGCAGGACTGGTTCAAGACGGGCACCGGCCTCGGTGTCACCAAGGCGCGCGTCGCCGTGCCCGACACGCCCGCCCGCTCGGCCGATGCGCAGCCCATGGCAAAGACGTTTCACGATGTACTGTGGGGGGATCTCAACTATTCCGGAATTCTCGACCTCGTCAGCCCGAGCTTTTATCCGGTGCAAGTGCCGAGCCAACCGAGCGACTTGAAAGCGCAGGATTGGTCCGCCGCACCGGCTAACGCCTACATGGTCGCGTACGGCAACCTCACGGTGGATGGCACGAATCTCGCTTTTGCGGGCTTCCTCTCCGACGTGCACAATCCCGCGGCGCCCCTCGCGCTACAGAAGATCTATCGCGGAGCGGTCACCGACGCGGATGCCCGCCGCCTCGCGCATCAGTTCGCGGACGATATCATCGGCGTCCTCAGCGGCGGCCAGCCCGGCGTCGCGCAGACGAAGATCGGCTACGTCAGCAGCCGGAGCGGCAACAAGGAAATCTGGGTGATGGACTACGACGGCGCGAACCAGCAACAGATCACGCACCTGCGATCGATCTCGCTCACGCCGCGATGGTCGCCCGACGCGACGCGCATCGCGTTCACGTGCTACGAACCATTTCGTAGCGTCACGTCGGCTCAAATCTGCATCTACTCGACCGTGTCCAGCCGGCTGATCGCGTTCCCGCGCTTCCGGGGGACGAACAGCTCGCCGGCGTGGTCGCCGGACGGCTCGGAGATCGCCTTCATGTCGAGCCAGAACGGCGACCCCGAGATTTACGTGGCGGATTCGGGCGGCGCGCATCTGCGGCGGATTACGTTCGCGGCCGGAGTCAGCACGTCGCCGACATGGAATCCGAAAACCGGGAACCAAATGGTATTTGTGAGCGACCGCGCGGGCTCGCCGGTCCTCTATCTTGCGAACTCGGACGGCTCGAACGTCGAGAAGATCGACCTGCCGGACATGGGCTATGTGATCGATCCGGCGTGGTCGCCGAACGGGCAATTGATCGCATTCAGCTGGCGGCGCCCAAGCGGCAATTACGATATCTACGCCATGGACATTGTGACCCGGCAACTAGTGGAGCTGACGAAAGACGAGGGCCGCAACGAGCGGCCGAGTTGGGCGCCCGATGGACGCCACCTGGTTTTCGAATCGACGCGCACCGGGACGCGCCAGATCTGGTCCATGCTGGCCGACGGCAGCCAACCGCACGAGCTGACATTTGAAGGGCAGAACGAATCGCCCAACTGGTCGTCGAAATGAGCGTCCGGCGAATGAATTTTGCCAGACATGCGGGCGCAACCCGTTTCATCTGGCAGTAACGGTTCGATAGGTATAAATTTACGTGCGGCGGTCTCGCAAAGCCCTCGCGGGAACGCCGAAGGAGGCACTTCATGCAGGACGGTTCGTTTCGCAAGCTCGCACTAGTGTTCGGCCTGGTTGCTATCGCCGCGGTGAGCGGCGGCTGCAAGAAAAAAGTGGCGGCCACGCCGCCCGCGCCGCCCCCGGTTCCTGCGGCGCAACCAACTGTGACGCTCAACGCGTCTCCGACGACGGTCACTTCCGGCCAGACCGTTACGCTTTCTTGGTCGTCGACCAACGCCACGGACCTCGATATCGAACCGGGCATCGGCAAGGTCGCGCCGCAGGGCTCGACTCCGGCGAATCCCGTCCAGTCCACCACGTACACGATCACGGCCACCGGCCCGGGAGGCAGCGCAACGGCCACGGCGCATGTGGATGTGAACGCACCGCCTCCGCCACCTGCCGCTGCTGCACCCGCGCAGCCGAGCATGAGCGACCTCTTCGACCAGAACGTCAAGGACGCTTACTTCGACCTCGACAAATCCGATCTTCGACCGGACGCTCGCGCCACGCTGACCAAGGATGCGGAGTTCCTGCGTTCGTATCCGGCGGCTCGCGTGTCGATCGAGGGCCATTGCGACGAGCGCGGCTCGACGGAATACAATTTGGGTCTCGGCCAACGCCGCGCGGATTCCGCGAAGAACTTCGTCGTCTCGCTCGGCATTTCAGCCGACCGGATGACCACTGTGAGCTACGGCAAGGAGCGCCCGGTCTGCACCGAGCACGATGAGTCGTGCTGGCAGCAGAACCGCCGCGCCCACTTCGTCCTCGCTCACTAACAATTCACTCGCGCCCGGAGCACCGGCTGTGGTCGATGTGCCGCTGCTCCGGGAAAAGCGGACGGCCCATTCCAAGGAGATACGCCTTTGCGCACACGATGGCTCACGCTGGTAATCGCGGCAATGTTTTTCGGGGCTCTCGGCGGGACGATTCTCGCGCCCGCGCCGGCGGGCGCCATCTCGAAGGAGATGATTGAACTCCAGCAGCAGGTCGCCCAGATACTTCAAATGCAGCAGGACCTGCGCAGCGCAATCGACAGCAACAATGCTTCCATGAAGACGCTCGTGCAGCAGTCGCTCGATTCCGTCAACAAGCTGAGCGGAGAGATGGGCACACTTCAGAAGGCGGTCCAGGAGGTTCAGGCCAACACGGGCGCTCGCATCGACACGATGACCCAGCAGTCGCAGGGCCTGTCGGACAATTTGCAGGACGTCCAGGCGCGCGTGGGAAAGCTCTCGCAGCAGTTGACCGATGTCCAGAACCTGCTGCAAAGCATCGACGCGAAGGTTTCCGGCGGCGCTCCTGCCGGCGGCGGTGGAATTCCCACCGGTGCGTATAACCCCGGGGCTACCGGAGGCGGAAACGCTCCCACGGGCGGAATGGCGCCGATATCCGCGGACACGCTCTACCAGAACGCTCTGCGCGATTACACCAGCGGGAAATACGATCTCGCGCACCAGGAATTTTCCGATTACATCCAGAACTTTCCTTCCAACGACCTTGCGTCGAACGCGCAGTTCTATCTGGGAGAGGTCGCATACGCGCAGGGGGATTTCAAGGGCGCCATCGCGTCCTACGACAACGTGCTGGTGAACTATCCCAAGAGTTTCAAGCTGGCGGCTTCCCTGCTGAAGAAAGGGCTCGCTGAGCTCGAGACCGGACTGAAGGCCTCGGGCACGCGCGACCTTCGCGAAGTCGAGCGCCGGTTCCCGGGTTCGGACGAAGCGAAGCGCGCGCAAGCCAAACTTCACGAGATCGGCGCCGCACCGACACCCCGCGCTACTCACTGACGCTGGGGAGCTAGACCTCCAGAGTAACGTCCGCCACCTGCGGAATTAGCCCAGAGTTCTGTGCGTCCGGCTAGGCCCGGAGATAATCCGCCTGCCAATCGCGAACCAACTTCTTGATGACCTTCCGGTCCGTGAGCTTGTCCTGCAAAACCTTGCGCGCCAGTTCCGGCAACTCCGCGTCGCTCGCAAATCGCAGCGCGACCAGCTGCCCCACTTCGAACTCCGGAATGCGCGTACGGAGATCCGCCGAAAGCAACTGCTGCAATCGGAGCCGCATCTCGAGACGAATGATGCGATCCTGGACCGTGAGCGCAAAAAGGCGCGCGTTGAACCCGAGTAGCAGCAGCGCGAGCGCCACCAGGAGAGCGATCACGGATTCAGCGGAAAAGGCGTGCACCACCCGGTAGATCGACCAGATAAGGTTGATGAGAAAAATCGGCACGGCAACAAAATGAAATGCCGGGACGAACTTAGCGTGATTTTCGAAATTCTGCGTTTTCTTTGCCATATTCGCCGCTCCACAGGAAGGATTTGAATACCGTGGGCGGATACTAACAGATTCGACTTCCCGATTCGACTCTCACGGCACTGGGAACAGCAGCCGAGCCTTTTGACCCGCTTCCAATTTCTAGCCGCCGGCCTCCTTCTTTTGCGTTATACTCCCGCGCATGTCCGTCAACAAAGCTATCCTTGTGGGGCGCCTCGGGCGCGATCCCGAGACGCGCTACACCTCGGGCGGCCAGGCCGTCTGCAACTTTTCCATTGCCACAGACTCAACCTACAAAGACCGTGCCGGCGAGCGTCAGAAGCGCACTGAATGGCACCGGATCGTGCTATGGGGTAAGCTCGCCGAGATCGCCCAACAGTATCTGAAGAAGGGCCACCTCGTTTTCATCGAAGGGCGAATACAGACGCGCGAGTGGGAAGACAAGCGCGACGGCCAGAAACGCACCACTACCGAGATTGTGGGCAATGAGATGCGCATGCTCACGTCACGCGCCGAAGGCGCCGCTGCCGGAGCAGGCGCCGGCGCAGGTGCTGCGGCGGGCGGCGGAGCGGGGCACGGCCGGTCGGCGGACGCCGACTTCGAAGCCGCAGGCCCCGGACCCGACGAAGCGTCCGCGCCCAGCCCCGAAATCTCCGACGAAGATATTCCGTTCTGACGAGCCGACAGATTTCTCGTGCGAAGTCGCGCTACGTCGGCCCGGATCATTTCCTGAAACTTTCAACTGTCGGGAAATCGGGCGAGAACTTTCTACTTCTGAGGCGTGCTTCCGTTGGGACCCGATGAAGGACCTGTGCCTCCCGCTGCGGCGTCATCTTCTTCATCGAGCGTGGGTAAAGTGGGCAGGACTTCCGCCGCAATCGAGCGATCCTGAATCTGGACGTCTTTTTTCAGTTTGCCGTCGCGAAATTCGACGGCCCTTTTTGCGTACTGGGCGATGTCCGGCTCGTGCGTGACGATCACGACCGTCAGGCCGTGCTGATCGTTCAGTTGTTGCAGGATGTCCATGATCTCGACGCTTGTCCGGCTGTCGAGATTCCCGGTCGGCTCATCGGCGAGCAAGAGCGAAGGGTTGTTCACCAGCGCCCGCGCGATTGCCACGCGCTGCTGCTGACCGCCTGAAAGCTGCGACGGGAAATGTCCCGCGCGATCGGAAAGACCAACGCGCTTGAGCGCCTCTTCCGCCCGGCGGGCGCGCTCTTCGATGGGGACCCCAGCATAGATCGTCGGCAGCTCGACGTTTTCAAGGGCCGATGTGCGGGACAAAAGATTGAATTGCTGGAATACGAAACCGATCTTCTGGCTGCGAATTTTCGCCAGCTCGTCTTTCGAGAACCCGGAAACATCCTTCCCGTCGAGAAAGTAGTGCCCCTTCGTCGGCTTGTCGAGGCACCCCAGAATGTTCATGAGCGTTGACTTCCCGGAACCCGAAGCGCCCATGATGGCCACGAATTCACCGGGATAGATTTCCATCGACACGCCGCGCAACGCCTGCACCTGCACTTCGCCGAGATCGTAGGTCTTGTAAATTCCATCCAGACGGATCGTCGGCGTCGTTGTGGATCTGGCGGGAACCGGAGAAACGGGTGGCGTTTGTGCGGGAGTGGGGCGTTCGATCATGGGGTTCAGCGGGGCGCGAATGCCCTTCCGGGAATCTCAGTATGCCAGTCAATCGAGCGGTCGCGGCCAGATGCACGCGCTTCGCGCGCGGATTTTCCAGCCCTCTTGCTAACGGCCGGCGTCCTTCTTCCGCTGCTCGTCGTAGCGCTGCATCATGGCGTCGAACTTCGCCTGCTGCTCCGGCGTCAGCATCTCCCGAATCTGCGCCCGGCCTTCCTGCCGGATCGCTTCCTTTTGAGCGTCGAGCGGCGCGTAGAGGGCCTGCCACCGGACATGAGTGTTCTCGAGGATCGCGGCGAGCTGATTTTGCTGGTCGGACGTCAGCTCAAGCTGATGCGTCGAATCCGCAATGATCTGCTGGCGGCTTGCCTTCACATTCGACGTCGCCAGCTGCTCTCCGTGCACCCGGGCGTCCCAGAGATGGTCACCCACGCCGCCGAACACCCCGCCCAGCAGGAAAACTACGAAAAAGAGCACAGCCGCCTCGCGGCGGCGCTTCTTAGTTGTTTCCATGAGCCGTCTCCGCCACCGTCAGTAAACCTTCATCCGGGCTGGCTGGCGCGCCAGCCGGCTCGGGAGAGAAAATGTCGTGCACAACATTAGGACGCACCTCCGCGACATTG
Source organism: Candidatus Acidiferrales bacterium (assembly GCA_035604415.1). Lineage (GTDB taxonomy): Bacteria > Acidobacteriota > Terriglobia > Acidiferrales > UBA7541 > Palsa-295. The sequence continues at coordinate 72,627 of DATNIN010000022.1, read as the reverse complement.
GGTTGCGAGCGGTTGCCCCAACCTGCGTTGTATGTCAGCAAGGCTCCCAGCGCCAGCGTCGCCGTCGCAGCGAATCTCCATCCGACCGACACGAACGGCTGCCAGAAGCCTGCGCGTTCGGCGGCCTGCTCCTGGGCTGCGCGAATCCGCACCATCGCGGTGCGCGCAAATGCCGGGCCAGGATCGGGCCAAGGACCCGCGGCCCGCAGCAAGCGGATGCTCGCAGCGGCCTGCTCGATAGCTTCGCGGCAACCCGCACAACTCTTCCAATGTTCCGCCGCGCTCTCCGCGTCCGGGACGCTCAGCTCTCCGCTGAGATAGTCTTCCAGAAGCGACTCGTACTTCGCGCATGCTGTGTTGTGCAACTCCGCGTCCGTTGCCATGACTCCTACTCCTTCCTGCGCGAGGAGGACCCCGCGCCTGTCTTCACGCCGGCTCCGACGCGCCGCCGGTAGACATCCATCACTCGGCCCCGCGCACGGAACAACCGCACCTTAACCGTATTTACGTTCAAGTTGAGAATCTCCGCCAGTTCTTGCACCGAAAACCCTTCCATCTCTTTCAGCACCAGGAGTTGCCGGTCCTGCTCCGGGAGCGCAGCGAGCAGCCGCTCGAGAACTTCGCGCGTTTCCGCGCGATCGTTCGGGCCCTCCGGCGGGCGGTCGGCCGAAACGATCCCGTCCAGCCGCGACACCTGCTCCTCGGACAAATCCGCCTCATACACCAGCGGCCGGACCTTTTTCTTCCTCAAGTAATCCCAGCACTCGTTGACCGCGATCTTGTACAACCAGGTCGAGAATGCCGCGCGCTGGTCGAATTTCTTGAGGCCGAGGTACGCCTTCAGAAAAACCTGCTGCGCGACGTCCTCGACGTCCTCCGGCCGTCTCAAAATGCCGCCTACGAGCGCAAACACGCGCTGCTGATGGCGGCGCATAAGCTCCTCGAACGCCGCTTCCGTCCCGGTCTGCGCCAAGCACACCAGTTCCCTGTCCTCTTGCTTCTTCCCCCCGCGGTCGAGGGGGAAAGCGAGCGCCGAGGCGCTGGCTGCCATACTTTTTGGGACGTTCGTCATTCGCATCCGGTTACACGAAAAAAAATCTTGACGCGTTCAGTTTTTTCTTGCAGCGGCCACTGGTCCATGTGACAATACCCGCCATGATAATCGGTGATCGCATTCGATTGCTACGTGAAACGAAAAAACTCTCTCAGGGCGACGTTGAAAAGCGCACGGGGCTGCTTCGCTGCTACATCTCGCGCGTCGAGAACGGCCATACCGTTCCCGCGATCGAGACCCTCGAGAAGCTGGCGCGGGCCATGGAAGTCCCGCTCTACCAGCTATTCTACGACGGCGAAGAACCGCCCGTGCTCCCCAATCTTCCGAAACGGAAGAGCGCGGACGATATCGCCTGGGGCAGTAGTGGTAAGGACGCGCGTTATCTGGGCCGTTTTCGCCGGCTCCTCGGCCGCATCGAAGAGGGTGACCGCCGGCTCTTGCTCTACATGGCCCAGAAAATGGCCAACCGCTAACTGGTTCCTTCGGTAGCCACTCCCCGCGGCACCGTCCACCTTTACCAGGCACCTGGCGGCACGGGTTTTGTGTCTCTCCACTTCGCGCTTGCTCCTCTTAGTCGAGGAGTCCGTCGCTATTCCCATTCTATTGTGCTTGGCGGTTTCGAGCTTATGTCGTAAACAACCCGGTTCACGCCGGGCACCTCGTTTACGATCCGCACCGAGATTTTTTCCAGCACTTCGAGAGGCAGGCGGGACCAGTCCGCCGTCATCGCATCCAGCGAATCGACCACGCGCACCGCAATCGTGTCGGCATACGTGCGGCCATCTCCCATCACTCCGACGCTCCGAATTGGGAGCAGCACGGCGAACGCTTGCCATACCTTGTCGTAAAGGCCCGCCCGGAGGATTTCTTCAACGACCACGGCGTCGGCTCCGCGCAGCGTTTCGAGCCTTTCGGGCGTCACTTCTCCAACGATCCGCACGGCGAGGCCGGGACCCGGAAAAGGGTGCTTGATCAAAACTTCCTCCGGCAAGCCCAGTTCGCGCCCGATCTGCCGCACTTCGTCCTTGAAAAGATCGCGCAGGGGCTCGATCAGCGCGAAGGGCATGTCCTTCGGCAATCCGCCGACATTGTGATGCGATTTGATCACGGCGGAAGGCCCCTTCACCGACACCGATTCGATCACATCCGGATACAGAGTTCCCTGCACGAGAAACTTCACCGGCAAGCCCGACTGAGCTCCCGCAATAAGTTTGCGTTGCTCCTCGGCGAAGACGGCGATGAATTCGCTACCGATGATTTTCCGCTTCTGCTCGGGATCGGTGACGCCCTTCAATTTTCCCAGGAAGCGTGCCGATGCATCCGCGCCGATCACGTTTAGTCCCAGACGTTCGCGCAGCATTTCGAGCGTGTCGGGAAACTCGTTCCAGCGGAGCAGACCCGTGTCGACAAACACGTTCGTCAGCCGGTCGCCGATCGCCCGGTGGACCAGCGCCGCGGCGACCGTGGAATCCACTCCTCCGCTCAGCGCGCAAATCGCACGCGCGCCTTCAGCCTGCTTGCGAATCGCAGCAACGGTCTCGGCAATGAATCCCGCGCGATTCCAATTCTGCTTCGCGCCGCAAATACCGAACACGAAATTCTGGAGGATCTCGGTGCCGCGATCGGTGTGATTCACTTCCGGATGAAATTCCACGCCGTAGAATTTCCTGCCGGGATTCTCCACCGCCGCAACCGCGTTGTCCGTGCGCCCCGTCACGTGAAAGCCCGCCGGCAACCCGACGACGTGGTCCCCGTGGCTGTTCCAGATATTCAGTTCTCCTGGCAAGCCTGAAAAAAGCTTGGAGTCGCGCTCAATTTTGAGTTTGGCCCGGCCATACTCCCGCCGCTCGGCGCGCTCCACTTTTCCGCCCAGCGAGTACGTCAACCACTGCATGCCGTAGCAGATTCCGAGCATGGGAACTCCCAGCTCCAGAATCTTCAGGTCGCAAACCGGGGCGTCCTTGTCGTAGACGGAACTCGGCCCGCCCGACAGCACGATCCCAACCGGTTCCTGCGCGCGAATCTCCTCGAGGGAGGCCGTGCACGGAAGGATCGCCGAAAACACCTGCTGTTCCCGGATCCGGCGCGCGATCAGCTGCGTATACTGCCCGCCGAAATCCAGGACCACGATGCCGCGTTTCGTGCTCACCGTTCCTCCGGGCTCTTTTTGCACTGCCGCTCCGCTATTTGCCGTCATTATCTCCCCGCCGCTGCGTCCGTTGGTTAGTGTTTCTTGTGAGCTTGGCTTTGGGAGAACAACGAAAGATCGATCGCGTCTCCCATCGCTTTGTACCCGGCGTCATTCGGATGCAGATGATCCCCGCTGTCGTATGCCGCCGAGACCTTCGTCGGATGCTCGGGATCGCGCACCGCCGTTTCAAAGTCGATGACGCCATCAAAGGCGCCGCCGGTGCGGATCCAATTGTTGACCGCGACGCGCTTCACTTCAGCGTCGGCCGAGAAGTAGTTCGCGCCTTCAAAAGGCAGTAGCGTGCTACCAAACACCTTCATACCGCGCACGTGCGCACGCTCGACGAGCTGGCGCAATCCCGCGATCACATCGTCCGCGCTCACAACCTGGTCGGCGCCGACATTCGGGATATTCGCGAACCCGATGTCGTTGATGCCGAGGAGAACGATCATGTATTCGGCGCCCTGTTGCCCCAGCGCGTCGCGGCCGAGCCGCTCGAGCGCGTTGCTGCCGATCTGGTCATGCCATATCCGGTTGCCGCTGATTCCCGCATTGAGCACCGCCAGCGCACCGGGATGCCCGGGCCGGGCGAGGAGCCGCCGCGCGAGTTCGCTCGGCCAGCTCGAATCCGTGTCCACCGTGGAGCGCGCTCCGTCCGTGATCGAATCGCCGAATGCGACCACCGCCCCGGTACCTGGCGCCGCCGTCACATCCACGCCCTTGAGCCAATACCACGCAGGCTGCTTGGTTGCGTCGGGGATATCGGCCGTCGACGTGAAGTCGCCCGCGCCGGAGATGTAGGTGGTGTGCAATCCGGTCGAATGCCATGTCGGAGTGCCCGACTTCGAGGGAAGGTAGATGCTGATCGCCAGGTCGCCCGATTCCGGAACGTCGAGATCGACGGCGTCGCTCAGCACTTCGGATCCCGGCGGAATCGTGATCGAAGCGCGCCCGCTAAACGTGAGCGCCCGATCGGACGCCGGCACGATGGCCGCTCCGGCCCGGTGCAGCGCGATGTGCGCCGCGCCCACCGTCAGCGCCGCCTCTCCGTATGCATTCGAAACTCGCACGCGCGCCCGGTGGCCGCCGATGGTCGCGCGCACGATCATGCGCAGCGTCTGATTCTCGAACCCCGCGCTCGGCGACGTGCGGCCCGCGAAATTCACCGGCCCCTGCATCGACGCGCTCCACGTGCCGACCCAATGTTCGTCGGCCCAGCCCTGTTGCCCGCGGGCAGCGGGCGAGGCCGCGATCGCCAAAACTAGGACTGCTGCGCACCAAACCCGCCGTCGCATCCCTCTCATTCCCCCCTCCGAAAAAGCCGCTCGTTACCTGAGCACGATATTAACGAGTTTCTTCGGCACAACAACTATCCTGATGATCTCTTTGCCTGCCAGCAAAGGCGCGATGCGTGGGTCACTCCGAGCGCGCTCTTTCAACTCTTCCTCGCTGAGACCTTCATCGACCAGAATCTTCGCGCGCAGCCGCCCGTTGATCTGGATGGGGATCTCAATCTGATCTTCCTTGGTCAGATCCTCCCGGTACGCCGGCCATTTGGCCCGGGAGATTGTGCCCGAATTCCCGAGCATCTCCCACATTTCTTCCGCGATGTGCGGCGTCATCGGCGAGAGCATCAGCACCATCACGGCCAGCACGCGCTTCAGGATCACCGGCGACATTTCCTGATCGAGCGGCTCCTGTGTGTAAAGCTCATTGACCAGCTCCATCACCAGCGCGATCGAAGTGTTGAAGTGCCAGCGCACCTCGAAATCGTTCGTCACGCGCTTGAGCGTCTGGTGCGTCTTGCGGACGAGCGTCTTCTCCTTCGCCGTCGCCGTGGCGAAGTCCGTCCGCGCATTCCAATCGACAGGTATTCCGCGCAGCCTCTCCGCGTGCTTCTCCACCAGCCGGTAAACCCGGTTCAGGAAGCGCGACGATCCCTCGATTCCCTGCTCGCTCCATTCGAGGTCTTTTTCCGGCGGCGCCGCGAACAGAGTGTACATTCGGCCCGTATCGCAGCCGTACTTGTCCGCCATCTCAATGGCGCCGACGACGTTGCCGCGCGACTTCGACATCGCCACTCCGCCCTTCTGCACCATGCCCTGCGTGAAAAGCCGCGCGATCGGCTCGTCGTGCTTTACAAGCCCGAGATCGCGCATCACCTTGCAGAAGAATCTCGAGTACAGCAGGTGGAGGATCGCGTGCGTGATTCCGCCGACGTACTGATCGATGGGAAACCAGTAGCCGACTTTGGCCTTATCGTAGGGCGCCTTTGCGTTTTGTGGATCGGTGTAGCGGTAGAAATACCACGAGGAATCGACGAAGGTGTCCATCGTGTCCGTCTCGCGCCGCGCGGCTCCTCCGCACTTGGGACAATTCGTGTTGACGAATTCCGGCACGCTTGCAAGGGGCGACTGGCCTTGCCCAGTGAGCGCCACATTTTCCGGCAGGCGCACGGGCAATTGATCGTCCGGCACGGGAACGATCCCGTCATTCTTGCAGTACACGACAGGAATGGGCGTGCCCCAGTATCGTTGTCGTGAGATGCCCCAATCTTTCAACCGGTAGGTCGTCTGCGCTTCGCCAAAGTCTTTCGACTTGGCGTCCGCGGCCATCTTCTCGATTGCCGCATCGGACGTCAAACCGGTGTACGGCCCCGAATCCACCAGGCGCCCGTGCTCGGTGTACGCCTCGTTCATACGATCGGCACGGATCGGCGCGCCCTGCGCGGGCTGCACGACGATTTTCACCGGCAGGCCGTACTTGTCCGCGAATTCGTAGTCGCGCTGGTCGTGCGCAGGCACGCACATCACCGCACCCGTGCCGTACTCCGCGAGGACGAAATTCGCCACCCAGATCGGCACTTGCGCGCCCGAAAACGGATTCACCGCGAATCGACCGGTGAAAAATCCTTCCTTCTCGGCGGTCGCGATATCCGCCGCGCGCATGCTTTTCTGGCGCATGGCTTTGAGCTGCGCTTCCATGGCCGCGCGCCCCGGCACACCTTCGAGCAGCGCCCCGACGTGCGGATGCCCCGCCGCGACGACGATCGCGGAAGCGCCGTAGATCGTGTCCACGCGCGTGGTGAACACTTCAAGGCTGCGGTCCTTCATCCCAGCGACGTCGAACCGGACGCGCACGCCGCGCGATTTCCCAATCCAGTTCCGCTGCATCGCGAGGACGCGCTCGGGCCAGCCGTCCGCGAGCTGCGTCATATCCTCGAGCAGTTCGTCCGAGTATTGCGTGATCCGCAAGAACCACTGCTCGAGCTCTTTCTGCTCGACCTGCGTGGTTTCGTGCCGCCAGCAGAATCCGTCGATCACCTGTTCGTTCGCGAGCACGGTGGCGCACTCGGGGCACCAATTCACCTTGCTCTTCTTCCGGAACGCGATTCCCTTCTCGAGCATGCGCAGGAAAAACCACTGATTCCAGCGGTAGTATTCTGGCTCGCAGGTGGAAAGTTCGCGGCGCCAGTCGTAGCTGAAGCCGAATCGCCGCAGCACGCGACGGAACTCTTCAATGTTGGCGTTGGTCCAATCGCGAGGATGCGTGCCGTTCTTGATGGCCGCGTTTTCCGCCGGCAGGCCAAAGGCGTCCCAGCCCATCGGATGCAGCACGTTGTAACCGCACATCCACTTGTAGCGCGCCACGGCGTCGCCGATCGTGTAGTTCCGCATGTGGCCCATGTGCAGCGTGCCGGAAGGATACGGCAGCATCTCGAGCAGATAGTATTTCGGCCGCGCCGCGTCGCCGTCTTCGGCACGGAACGCGCCCTGCTCTTCCCAGATTTTCTGCCACTTTGTTTCGATTCGCTGCGAGTCGTAATCGGCCAAGTTCACTTCCCCCGTGGTCTTTTCTTCTTTCGCCCGCTGGAGCGCACCCCACGCTCCTTCGTTGCCTTCTTCCGCCACGGCTTCATGCCGGGTCCCGAGGCCCGGACCATGCGCCCCGTCAACCTCCAGAGCGCCGCTACGTTTCGCTTATCGTCGCCCGGCTTGTCGATCGGCGTCTCGAGGATGAACGCGCACGCCGCCAGTAGGGGATGATTCAGGATTCGTCCGAAGGCTTCGAGACCGATCTTGCCCTTCCCAATGTGCTCGTGCCGGTCCACGCGCGACCCGAGCGGCACCTTGGAATCGTTCACGTGAACGACGCTCACGCGTCCCAGCCCGACCGTGCGATCGATATCCGCCAGCGCGCCTTCCAGCCCTGCCTGCGTGCGGATGTCCCATCCCGCGGCGAACGTGTGCGCCGTGTCGATGCACACGCCGAGCGGCAAATCGGGGCACGCATCCAGAATCGCCTTTAGTTCCTCGAACCGTGAGCCGACCGAGCTTCCCTGCCCGGCCGTATTTTCGAGCAGAATCCGCAGGTCGCCGAGCTTTAGCCCACGCGCCGCCAGCTTCAGCGCCTGGGCAATCGCGGCCACCGCCGCATCGCTCCCGCTCTCCTGCCCGCTCCCCGGATGCAACACAAGGAAGTCCGCACCGAGCGCCACGGCGCGCACGATCTCCTGATGGAAGGCCTGCATGGACCGCGTGCGCAGCACGGGATTCGGCGAAGCGAGGTTGATCAGGTAATTGCAGTGAATCACGAGCGGCCCGAGGGCCAGCTCCGCGCGCCGCGCACGAAATCGAGCAGCGTCAGCATCGGTGATTCGCGAGATCCCGCGCACCCACATCCGCGGGCTCGACGAGAAAATTTGCAGCGCGTTGGCGCCCAGACCGTGCGCGATTTCGAGCGCGCCGGTGATATCTCCCGCGATGGAGGTGTGGATTCCAATACGGATGCTGCCGTCTTTCCAGGCGGGAATTTCGGGTGGAGGGGGAGGTTCCGGACGGTACTCGTCGTCTGCGTCGAAAATTAGGCTACTGCGGTGTTGTTCTTCCGCCATTCCCTCAGATTGTCCGGGAGTCCAATAATCATCTTATCGGAAAGTCACCGCACGCGCAAACGCGGGCACACGACGTCTTCTGGCTGCCGCGAGGCGGCGCAGAACTCTCCGCCTCGCGTTGCGGCTTGCAGTAGGGCTAGTTCTTTGTTGCCGGCGCTGGCGCCGGCTTCGGCATTGCAGGCGCCGGAGTCCTTGGAGCAGCCATGGGTTTCGGCTTCCAGTAATCCGGATCGGCCTTGACCCAAGCTTCGGGCGGAAAGCTCATTTCGGGACTGAACTCGACCAGAGTCGTGTTGTCGTTTGCAATCGTGGCCTCGATGAGTTGCGCCCACTTCTTCTGGCCGTCCGGCCCGAGCGCGTCTTGGAATGCCTTTCCCGCGCCCATGGCAGCGTCCAGATCGGCAAGCGACTTTCGCGGGGTGAAGATATAGAGCGTTCCCGCCGGAGCTCCGTAACGCGCCTCGTAGAAGATGTCGTGCTCGTCCATGTTGATCTTCTCGGCGGTGGCGTTGTAGAGCGTGACGAGATCTTCCCAATCCTTGTCATGCCCTGGGCGCAAGCGAATCGTTTCCACTTCGAAATAGCGCATCTCGGAGACGTTCATGGCCGGCCGATAGCTCCATTTCTCGTTGAAGGTGGCCACGGTCTGGTTTCCGTCCGCGATGTACTCGGCGTCCTTTTCCATTATCGGCCCGACGGCTGCCCCCACTTTCGGCTGGTCGTCGTACTTGTTTGTCTTTTCCCACTCGGCGAAGGAATCAAAGCCCTCGAGAAACCAGGCCTCACTCGGTCCGCTCATGGTGGTCACGGCGAGATAGCGGTCGGGAGCCTTAACGGCAGCGAAGGCCCTTACGAAGGCGGCCTCGTTCTTCGCGTGCGCCTCACCCTTTCCGACTTTCACCATCTCGCGAATGATGAGCAGCACCTTCGGGGGCGGCGCGGTTTGGTCTTGCGCGCGCAGCGTGGCGGCGCTGCCGCCCGTGATACAGGCCAGCGCGATTGCGGCCATCAAAATCCTCTTCATCGGCAATCTCCTTTTGAAGTTGTTGGTGGTTGAACAGATTGAGGAAGACTTCAAATTCTGGTGAGTTGCGGTTTCCGTGCCAGAGGGCCCTTCGAATCCAACCGAACTGCCCGCTCGATCCGTCTTCTGGGCCGGTACTATACACCCGCGAGGCGGCGTGTCCAATGCTTACCGGTAGAGGGTCTGGAAGGCAGATTAGCGCGATGCTATGATTGGTTCTCGGCGGCGCGGTCGCCAAGTGGTAAGGCAAAGGTCTGCAAAACCTTTATCGGCGGTTCGATCCCGCCCCGCGCCTCCAAGATTCCTTCTGCTTAGTCTCACAGCTTTCTCGCAAGCGCACAGAGCATTCAGCACTCCGAGATTCTCTTTAAGCCATTCCCACTACCGGAAGATTCCGCGGGCCGTTGTTCCATTTTGAATTCGGCAACTGCGCTCCGACCGCCCCAACGTGCTGCATCCCTTTTAGAAATCACAGGTTTCCCACCCTGCACCCATTGGAACAACGCTTGCTCCCATCGGCAAACAGAAGATTGGAGGCTTGCGGTGAATATCAAGAGAATCGTTGCGGTGAGTGCGCTCGTGACCTCGCTCATGGTGGTGTCCGGCCGGGCCGAGGCAAGTCCGAAGCTCCACTTTCTGAAGAGTAAGAAGTTCTGGTATGCGGCGACGGTCATAGTTGTACCCGGCACAATGACGGGTGTCCTCGCGACCCGGTCCAATGGAAACACTACTTTCCCAGTCAGGCCGGGAACTACAGCGACGTCCACGCAAACCCACCCGTCGCGCGCGCACTGAAGGATCCCTGCCTCGCGTTTTGCACCGCCATTCGTGAGCGTCGCCAGGTTAGCGACTCCTGCGACGCCATTGGCGTTCGGAAGGGCTCGCCGTTCACCTCTTCCACTTCCGAGCTGTCTTCTTTGCCTCCCTACCTGCTGATACGCTAAACTTTGCGTTTCTCCTTCTCGCGAGGAAGCCGTCCATGCTCGTTGTCATGCAATCGCACGCGACCGAGGACCAAGTTCGCGCCGTCTGTCAGCGGATCGAAGCGCTCGGATTTCGCGCGCACCCGATTCCGGGCGCGGGACGCACGGCCATCGGCATCACGGGCAACACCGGCCCCGTGGACACCAGCTCCCTCGAATCGATGCCCGGCGTCGTCGAGTGCATTCCGGTCAGCAAGCCGGACAAGCTCGTGAGCCGCGAGATCAAGGAAGAGAACACGATCGTGCGCGTCCCCACGCCCTCCGGCGAGGTCACTTTCGGCGGGAAGGCCGTGGCCATGGTCGCCGGCCCCTGTGCGATCGAGACGCGCGAGCAGGCGTTCACCATCGCCGAGCGTATTCGCGCGTCGGGCACGCGCCTCTTTCGCGGCGGAGCCTACAAGCCGCGCACCTCGCCCTACACGTTTCAAGGCCTCGGCGAGGAGGGTTTGAGAATCCTCGCGGACGTCCGAGAGAAATTCGGCCTCGGCATCATTACCGAAGCGATCGACAACGAATCGCTCGATCTGGTCGAGCGGTACGCCGACGTGATCCAGATCGGCGCGCGCAACATGCAGAATTTCTCGCTGCTGAAGCGCGCCGGCCACGCGCGGAAGCCCGTCCTGCTCAAGCGCGGGATGTCCGCCACGCTCGACGAATTCCTGATGGCCGCCGAATACATCATGTCCGAGCGAAATTATCAGGTGATCCTCTGCGAACGCGGCGTGCGCACGTTTGCCGACCACACGCGCAACACGCTCGACCTGAGCGTGATTCCCGCGGTCCAGCGGCTCAGCCACCTTCCCATCGTGGTCGATCCATCGCACGGCACGGGCCGCCGCAACAAAGTGCTGCCGCTCTCGCGCGCCGCGGTCGCCGCCGGCGCCGACGGGCTTTTGGTGGAGGTCCACCACGATCCCGCCCACGCGCTCTCCGACGGCCCACAGTCGATCCTGCCCGACGAGTTCGATCAGCTCGTGCGCGAAGTCCGCGCGATCGCAGCCGTCCTCGGCCGCACACTCAATTGAAATATCGCCTCAATTACCGGCTGCTGATCCTGATCCTCGCTCTTACTGGCCTCGCCGTCCGCGAGGTGGCGCTCGAACTTCGTCCCTCTTTTCTGCGCCCGGGGTTGCACCTTTTCGCGTACGTTGGCAACACGGGCGACGGCACGGTCACAGCCGCGGACCTCGTGAAGCTCTCGCCGGTCGCGACGATCCCGGTTGGCCCGTCGCCCAGCGGCATCCGCGCGAACCCCACGCGCAAGGAAATCTGGGGGCTGAGTTCCGCGGGCGGTTACGCCTGGGTTCTCGACGTGACGAGCAATCAGGTGGTCGCGCGCATTCCGGTGGGCGCGGCGCCGTACGCGCTCGATTTTTCCGCCGATGGATCGCGCGCTTTCGTCGCCGCTTCCGGCTCCAATACTGTGCTCGCCATCGACTGCGCGTCGCGCCAGATCGTCGCCCGCGGCCGTGCCGGACGCCGACCCTGGATCGCGCGCGTCTCGCCCGATGGAAAGCTGCTCGTCGTATCCAATCGCGACGATTCCACCGTCTCGATCCTCGATGCCGCGTCGCTCGCTCCGCGCGCCGTCGTACCGGTCGCTCCCAACCCCGAGCAGATCGCGATCCTGCCCGATGGTTCGAAGGCTTTCGTCACTTCCGGCACGCGCAATCAGATTTCCGTGGTGGATTTGAAGCGGAATGTGCTGCTGGCCAATCTCGCGCTCGACGGCACGCCCGATGCCTTGATCCTCAAGCCGGACGGCGGCGAACTTTACATTCCATCCGGCAACGCCCATGGCCTGCTCATCGTCAACACGGAGACCAACGAAGTGGGAGAGTTCCTGCTTCTCGGAATGTCGCCTTCCGCCGCGACTCTGACCGGCGACGCGCAAACGCTTTTTGTGTCGGACTCGGCGGCCAATCGCGTGGTGCCAGTTGCGATTCAGACGCGCCAAATCGCACCGGGCCGAATTTCCGTCGGCCAAGCCCCGCGCACCAGCCAGATGACTCCGGGCGGGGACATTCTCGTGGTTGTGGATACCGCCTCGGACGAACTCGCCATCATCCGCGCGAACATTCCATCACCCATCCTAACAACGCTGATTCCTACCGGATCCCATCCCCGCGACCTCGCGATCAAAGTCTTTTGACGACCCGACCAGGGTCGTCATCCTGAGGCGGGCGACTTTGGTCCGCCGAAGGATCTCTTTTCAAGCCTTGCCACCGAGTCACGGAGCCACGCGAATCGCGTAACTTTGGCTGCCATCACTGAATCGTCAGGTCCCACCGGTAGTCCCTGATCACGTCAGGTTGGCCGGGAACGGTAACCGTCGCGGTGACGTCCATCTTGTAAGTGACCAGGGGCGGCGGCCCAGGCGGCGGGGCTGCCGGAAGTCCGCTATCGCCTCCTCCGCACGCAGCCATCGCAACCGAGAGCGCCAGCAACAACATGGCCGCCTGCGCTAGCTTTCCCGCACTCCGCGTCGTGGACATCCACATCGCGATTCCCCAAGCCGCGAAAATTGCAATCCAGATCGCGGCAATCCACGGAAACCGCTTTGCGCCCGGCCACTGCCGTCTCCCGGGGCGCTGCATTACCAGCGCGCCTCCCGCCGTGGAAGTTACGACTACCTGAAATTGTCCCGGATTGCCGGGGCTGATCTGGACGGTCGGGGGAGTAGTGGCCGGGGTGGTATTCACAACGCAAGCGCCCAGCAGCGCGGCGCCCGGAGGCACGCCGCCCGGAGGCGGGGCGCCAGCGCAGGAGAGCGTCGCGCTCCCGGTGAATCCCGCTGAGGAATCGATCTCGAGCATGAACGTCGCCGATTGGCCGGCCGTGATCGGCGCGCTCACTCCCTGCCCCGGTGCGGTGTCGATGCAAAAGTCCGACGCCGCGCCGCTAAGGGGGATGCTATGCGGGCTTCCCGGAGCGTTGTCGGCCAGGACGAGCATCGCGCTTCGTGCTCCCTGGGACGCTCCGCACGTCGCAGCCTGTATCGGTTTGAAAGCGACCTGAATCGCGCACGTTGCGCCCGGCGGAGTGCTCGCGCCCGTGCACGTGTCCGTGGAAAGCACAAAATCGCCCGCGTTCGTTCCTGTTTTTGTTATGGACGTGACCGTCAGCGCGCCGGCAAGCGGCCCGCTGCTGCTATTCGTCACGATCAAGGGCTGCGCCACTCCGGACGCTCCCGCAAGCTGCGGCGCGAAACCGAAGCTTGCCGGGAGTGCGATTGCTGCTTGCGTTGCCGTTCCCGACAGAGCAACGGTCGCGGGATTCCCTCCCGGAATGTTCAGCGTCGCCGATCGGCTGCCGGGCGGCGCGGACACCGCCGGACTAAATGACACGGTCATCTGACAGCTTTTCCCCGTAGCGAGGCTGGGCGCGCACGGCGTCCCTGGCGCGAAGTCGCTTGCAGTTGCTCCGGTCACGGTGATCCCGCTGATCCCGGCGGCGGACGTACCCGTATTCGAGATTGTGACGGTTTGCGACGCGCCAACCGTCCCTTCACTCTGCGACGCGAACGCCAGACTGGCTGGAGACACTTGTAGCGACGGCGGAGCCGTGGCCGTGCCCGATAGAGCGACCTGCTGCGGACTTCCCGCAGCGTTGTCGGCGAAATTGATGCTCGCGGTCTTGCGCCCACCTGACGCCGGCGAGAACTGGACTGCGACGGTGCAGTTCGCTCCGATGGAAAGCGTTCCTCCACCCGCCGGGCATGTGGTGCCAGCGGGAGCGAATGCGAATTCAGCCGGGTTGGAGCCCGCGATCGAAATGCCGGTGATATTGATCGCCGCGCTCCCGGCGTTGGTCAGCGTAACGCTCTGCGGCCCGCTCGTGCTCCCCGCCGGTTGGTTGCCGAAGTCCAGCGAGGACGCCGACAGATTGGCGATCGGCGCGGGGAGCGTGCCGGTTCCCGACAGCGGAAGCACCTGTTTCGCGTTCGCCACGCCCTCCGAATTGTCGAAAAAATCGATCTCGGCCTGAAACGGCTGAGCGGCGTCCGGCGTAAACACGATCTGCAAGACGCAACTGTTTCCCTGCGCGAACGTGCTGCCCGCCTGGCACGCGGTGGTTCCCGCAACTTGCACGGGCGTAAACTCTTTCACGTTCGGCCCGGCCACCGCGTAATTCGCGAGTGTGAGGGGTTCGTTCCCCTCATTTGATAATGTGACGATCAGGCCTTGGCTGTGGGAATTCTCCGGTTGGTTTCCGAAGTTCAGGCTCGCAGGCGAGAGGGATGCAAGAGGTCCGTTCCCCACGCCTCTTAGTTCAAGGACGTGCGGGCTTCCCGGCGCGTTGTCCGAAACCGTGACGACAGCCGCTTCGGGGCCCACGGCCGACGGCGTGAATCCGACTTCGAACGAACACCCTGGTGGGGTCCCTGGCCCGCGCCAGGGATTGATCGCTTGCCCGAAGCAGGCGCTCTGGCCGCTCAACGAAAAATCGCCCGCGTTTGCTCCCGTGACTTCGATGTCCGAGATCGTCAGCGGAGCTTCACCGCCGTTGAGCACGGCCACGGGCTGAGGCGCGTTCACGGTGCCGACGGAAGCGGCCGGAAAACTGATCGCACCGAAATTGAAAAACACGCTTGGCATTTGAGCCGCGCTCTCGACGATCTCGGCCACGAACGCATCCGCTGCGGCCGGCGCCTGCTGGCAGCTCGCGCAAATCTGTTGGAATCCGTTCACGTTGCTTTGCGTGGTGACGGCCGTGGGGAAATCCGCGGATGTGGTCGTTCCCGCCACGTACACGTGGCCCGATGGATCCGCCGCGACTGCGTCGCCCGCCGCGCTCGCCGCTCCTCCCGGGGGAGAAGTGCCGCCGAGCGGCGTCACGTAGATCAGCGACGCCGCGCCCGGCGACGTCGGGTCGAATTTCGCCACGAATGCATCCGCCGCCCCATTGAACGGCTGCAAATTGTCGTGCCAGGGCATATCCCACGAGCCCGCCGTGCCCGCGACGTACACGGAGTTCTGCGCCGTCACCGCGACGCCCTGCCCCGAGTCCGCGTGCGATCCGCCCAGGTACGTCGAATAGTTGAGAGACGCGATTCCGCTGAGCGCATTCTGCGCCACCACGGCCAGGAAGGCGTTGGATGCAGCGTTCGCGTGCAGGCTGGTCTGATACGCGGCCGCGGCGCCGTTGGTCGGAAAGTCCGGCGACTGCGTCGTCCCGGTCACGTACGCGTTCGCGGGCGTTGCCGAATCCACCGTCACCGCGAGCGCGTTGTCCGCGCCCGATCCTCCCAGCAGCGTTGCATAGACCAGGTCCTGTGCGCCGCTCCCTCCGGGAGTAATCCTCATCAGGAACGCGTCCGACGCGCCGCCCCCATACGCTGTTTGGAACGCATTCTTCGTCGGAAATCCGTTCGCGGAGTTCGACGTGGAGCCGGCGATATACGCATTGCCCGCCGCGTCCACTGCGATTCCCCCGATGTTCGGCCCGCCGGACGAATTCGTCCCGAGATACGTGCAGTACTTGAGCACGGGAGCGCCGCCCGGCTGCGCGGGTGGCTGGAAGATTGCCAAAAATCCGTCGTCCGGCATTAGGTCCCACGCCGTCTGAAACGCCCCGGACGTGACCGGCAGGTCCGCCGAGGCTGAATCGATCGAAGTCGTGTGCGTGTCCGACGCGATGTACACATTGCCGACGGAATCGACCGCGATTCCTCCCGCCGCATTCTGCGACTCGGTTCCGCTGCCGCCAAAGAGCGTCGAAAAGAGAAGGTTGCTCCCCGTCGGATCGATCTCGCTCACCACCACGTCGTTCCCCTGGCCGCTCGCGAGAGCGCTCGTCGGCTGGCTCGCGTCCGTCACCGGATAATCGGTAGCCGTCGTCGTACCCGTGATCGCCACGTTTCCGGAGTGGTCCACGGCGATGATGCCGCCGGCTTGAACGCCGCTGCCTCCGAGAATCGTGAGATAGACGAGCGAGTTCGCGCCGCTCACGCTCGGATCGATCTTGGCGACAAAAAACTCTACTGGGCCGTCAGCTGGCCCCAGTCGTCTGCTGGGCGGCTCCGCAAACGTCGCCGCCGACGTCGTTGTCCCACCGACGTACACTTTTCCCGACGCGTCAACCGCCAAGCTCGTCGCCGTGTCCGTGCCCGATCCCCCAAGAAACGTCGCGTACGCGATGGAGAGCGAAGGATCGACCACAAGCGTCGCGTTGGAATCGTGCGCGCCGACGCGAAAGCCGATCGAGCCATCAGCCTCGATCGCGTATCCGCCCTCGACATGTCTCCGGGGCGGCGTGTATCGGCCCGGCCACTCTTCGTATATCTCGGGCTTCTTCATCCGCAGCCGAGCTTTGCCCGCGCGAAGCAGCAGGCTTCCGTCATTCTCCAATCGCATTCCCTCCGCGCCCGAGACGTCGAGCCGCAGCGCCGATGCGTTGCCACCGGGCGCGAGCCGTAAGTCGTATTCGACGCCTTCGTCATTTCCATACATCGCAATGCCGACTCCGCGCGCTGCGTCCGGCGCGTCCACTCGCTCAAAATGCGGCACCTGCGTACGCCATCGCCGCGAGTCATCGCCGATCAGGTAATTGGTCTCCCCGCGCAGTTTCTCCCGGCCGGCCCATTTGAATTCCCGTTCTCCGGCCAGCCGCAGTGCGACGACACCGGCGCGGCCGCTGGTGGGCTTTGAAACTCGCACGGCAATCTCGTTGCGCTTGAGAAGAACCGTCAGCCCCCGTCCACGGCCGATGAACCGGACGCTCGCATCCGCCTGCCCGACGTTGGGCTCAAACGCCATCGGAATCGAGAGCGCATCCAAGCGCGGCCGCTTCGCTCTGCGAGTAGGCACACGTCGGCCGGGCCGTTTGTGTTCCCGTCTTCGATGGACAATCCGTGCTGGATGGCGCGGCCGAACTGGGCCGTGCATCACGATTCGTGCCGCGAGGGGAATGCTTACGCTTCCGGCGAGCGCCAGAAGACACACTACAAACTGCCGCTTGCTCATTAGGCCCTCCTCCGGAAACGAGAACCGTTTCTCGCATCCGGGTTGGGCGGCTCATATACCGCCGAGCCGACTGCTGTTAGTATTTTTGAATCTCAAAAGTCCCCGACAAAGGGACGCGCCGAATATCCCGCCGCCGGTTCCAAATGTCAATACGTGTTATTGCGGCTCATCGAGTCAGGGCGCAGGCGCCGCAGCTCGAAGGTCAAGCGTTCCCGCGGCTTGCTCCGGCTCCCACGCGAAATTTTCCTCGCCCAGGGCCACCTCGAGCACTCCCTCGGGCGGCAACACGTCCACGGGCAAACCGCCTTTCCACAGCCCCACGCGCAACAACAGGTCGCGCCGCCCTCGCAGATCGAACATCGCGCGCGCGAGGCGCACTTCCATGATTTTCCCGTACGCCGCCGACACCACCGTCTCCGGATGCAGCAGGCACACACCTCCCTGCTCGACCACGCACCCTGCCAGCTTTCCATCGTCCACCCGCAGAATAATCTGCGTCTCCCGCGAATCCCACACCGTCAGGCGCAACTGGAATTCCGGCATCTGCGCGACCGCCTCGGCGATCGGATCCACGCGCATGCAGAAATATTCCGGCCCGAATCCATAATATAAGTCCCCGAGGACGAACTGCCGCCCGTGCATCGCCCCGCTTCGTCGTTCGGTCGAGTAAAGCCCCGCGCCGAGCCACTCGAAGTAACTACTCTCCCGTCCGTCCACTTGCACGTCGAGATACGCGGAAGGTGCCTCCCTCCGCCCTCTCTCCGGAGCGCGCTTGATCGGATGAACCAGGGCGTCGGGCGCCGGCTCTCCGAGCGCGTTGTAGATTTCGGTCAGATGTTTTCGGTAGAGGCTGTCGAATTCGGCGTCGTTCGCCGACGCGTGTTCCGGCCCGTACCACCAGCACCAGTCGCTTCCCTCCGCCGCGAGCACCGCGCCGTACGCGCGCTCCCCCTGAAGCGTCCATCGGCCCGGATTCGATTTGTCCGTCAGAATCCCCCGCGCCTTCGCTCTTTCGAACGCATCTCGCGCATCCCGCAATAAATCCCAGGCGCGCACGTCCTCGGAATGGCCGATCCAGACGTCGAAATTCGCGCTAATCCAGGAAGCCGGGAAGATGCCATCGAGGCTGCGGGAATCCCCTTCGGCTTCGGCAGCCGCTTCGGCCGCCTCGCTCATCGTCATCGCGTGAATGTCCGGATCCAGCTGAATGCGTTCGTAGAAGCGCTTCAGGAACTCCCGCCCGTTCCCCGGGTAGTATTCCCACGCGTTTTCTCCGTCGAGTATGACGCTTACGGTTGCGGTGCGCCCTTCCGGCTCGCGGTCTCCGATCGCGCGAATTCGCCGGTGAAGATCCCACGCCGCCGCATCGGCCCCCATGCGGCTGTACACGAAGCCCACCAGATCGGATATGTAATGGTCGCGGAAGAATCCGCTCATCTCCCGCCCGGCGCGCTTGAACCGCCACGGCGTGTATAGTTCCGGGCCGTTCTCCGGGTATCCGGAAGCGTCCCGCCAGAATCCGATGTTCCGCGTCCGCCCGAGCACGCCCTCGTCCGTCGCAAACCACTTGAACCCCAGTTCCATCGCGATCTCGAGCGCTGCGTCCGAGACCGATCCTTCCGACGGCCACAGCCCCGTCGGCGGCGTGCCGAAAATGCGCTCGTGGAACTTTTGCGCCCGCGTCAGATGCTCGCGTGCGTCCTCCGGATACCGGAAGGCGGGCTGCGGAAGAGGCGTGTGCGCGTTGGCCACGCGCGCAATGTCCGTATCGCACAGCAGAGGCAGAATGGGGTGGTAGTACGGCGTGGTCGAGATTTCGATCTGTCCCCGCGCGGCTGCCCGGCGGTATTCCGGAAGGACGTCCGCCAGAAGCTCGTGCTGCTTTCCGAGCAGCACCGCCTTGTCTTCTTCCGAAAAGTTCCCTCCTTTTTCGGAGAGCTCTCGGATGGCGGGATCCTTCTCCAGATACTCCTCATCCATCCAGGCGAGCTGCGACAGCACTTGCAGATCGCGCCAGTTGCGCGTGCTCCAGTGGGCCACGCACGCTTCGGCCCCTCCCGACCGCACCTGCGATTCGAGTTCCGCAAACCTCGGCCACCGGCGCAGGAAATTTTCGTTTACCTGAAACGCCCGCTCGAGCGCTTCGCGCTTCTGGTCCGGCGAAAGCTTGTCGGCCGGCGTGAACGCGACCTCAAACCACGTCTCCCGGAACCGGCCGCTCGCATACTCCTCGATCTGCTCGGCGAGCAGCGGCACGAAGTTGAATGTCGCGTGCACGCGCGGATAGTTTTCAAGCAGCTTCACCATTCCCCAGTAGTCCTTCAGCGCGTGCAGCCTCGTCCACGGCAGCAGGTATTGCCCCGTCTCCGGATCGCGGTACTGCGGCTGGTGCATGTGCCAGAGAATAGCCAGGTTTACTCGGCCCAATCGAACGCTCCCGGTGCTAGAATGTGCGACGCGCTACTATGCGCCTGCTCGATCGATACATCTGCCGCGAGGTCATCTCCCACGCCTTTCTGGGCCTCGCCGTTTTCACGTTTGTCTTCTTCGTCCCGCAGCTCGTGCGCCTGATGGATCTCATCGTCCGCCATTCGGGTGGCATCGGGACGGTGGCGCTGCTCTTTCTCTGCACGTTGCCGCCCGTACTCGGCTTTACTCTTCCCATGGCGATCCTCGTCGGCGTTCTCATTGGCCTGGGACGCCTCTCCGCCGACAGTGAAATTGTCGCGCTGCACGCTTCCGGGATCAGTCTGCGCCGCCTGCTTCTTCCGGTCGGCTTCGTTGCGCTAGTGACCACCGGCGCCACGCTGGCGACGACTTTTTGGCTCAGCCCTGCTTCCATCCGCACGCTTCGCCGCCTTGAGGCTCAGATCCTCTCCTCGCAGGCGCCCTTCGCCGTCCAGCCGCGCGTCTTCGACGAGCGCTTTCCGCGCTTCATATTATACGTGCAAGACGTGGAAGCCGCTGCCACACGTTGGCGCGGAGTCTTTCTCGCTTCCACCGGCGATGCCACGGGCGGGTTGGTTCCCCGATCCGCTGACCGGTCGCAACAAGCGATCACGATCGCCGAAGACGCCATGATCATCATTGGCCCCTCCCGCGGCCAGCTCGAGCTTCACCTCGGCAGCGGCAGCACGCATGAATACGATCCCCGGAATCCCGACCAGTATAACGTCACCACGTTCGGCGAGACGGACCTCCCGGTGGACATCTCCGGCGCCACCTTGCCGCAGAGGACCACGCCTCTCTCGATCGCCGAGCAGCCCGTCGGCGCGCTGCTGGCCGCCAGCGGCCCGAACTGGCGCGAAGCCCGCGTCGAATTCCAGCGCCGCATCGCCTTTCCCGCGGCATGCCTCGTGTTCGCGCTTCTCGGCGTGCCCATCGGAGTCCGGCCTCGCAGAGGCGGACGCGCCGCGGGTCTGGTCGTCACGCTGATCCTGATCGGGGGCTACTATTTTCTTTTCGTTTCAGGCGACCACCTGGCTGCGCAGGGCCGCGTCCCTCCCTGGGCCGGAGTGTGGGCCGCCAACATCGTCGCGACGATCGTGGGGCTTTTCTTTCTCCGCCGCGTCGAGAACATTCGCAAGCCGAGCCGCCTTCTCTCTTGGCTCGAATCGCTTCGTTCGTCATCACGCGCCGCCTCGCCCGCTCCGGTCGCCAACGGCTCGGCCACCCGGACTCAGACGGCCGCCAATATCCGCGAGGCGCTAAAAATCGGCCGGACCATGGCGTTCCCCATGCTGGTTGATGGTTACTTGCTCCAACAGTTCTTCTACTACTTTTTCGTGCTGCTCGCCGGGTTCGTGCTGATCTTCGACGCTTTCACGCTGTTCGATCTCCTTGGCGACATCGCCCGCAACCACATCTCCGTTCTCACCGTGCTCAGCTATTTCCGCTATCTCGTTCCGCTGATGATCTATCAGCTCGCGCCGCTTGCGACGCTCGTCGCCACCCTCGTCACGCTCGCCATTCTCGCCAAGAACAACGAAGTGATTGCGCTCAAGGCGAGCGGCGTCAGCCTCTATCGCCTCGTTCTCCCGCTGCTGCTGGCGGGGTGCCTGATTTCGGGCGGGATGTTTCTGCTCGACGAGACGTTTCTCCCGTACGCCAATCAGCGCCAGGATGCCCTTCGCAATCGCATCAAGGGCCGTCCTGCGCAGACGTACTTCGAGCCCGCGAGGCAATGGATCTTTGGAGAAAACGCCAAGATCTATAACTACGAACTTTTCGACTCCGACCGGCAGCTCTTCGGCGGCCTGAATGTTTTCGAGCTGGACCCGGCAACGTTTCAGATGCGCCGCCGGATTTTCGCCGCGCGGGCCACATGGGAGCCAACGGAAGACGTCTGGATTCTGACCGGAGGCTGGGTGCGCGATTTCGGCGCCGATGGCCGCGTGGTCAGCTATCAGCCGTTCAAGGCCACGTCGCTCCCCGAGCTGACCGAGCCGCCGACGTATTTCCGCCGCGAGGTCCGGCAGTATTACCAGATGAACTGGCGGCAGCTCGGCCAGTACATCGCGAGTCTTCGCCAGGCTGGCTTCGACACGGCGCGGCTTTCCGTACAGTGGCAGAAAAAATTCGCGTTCCCGCTGATCGCCGCCGTCATCGTTTTTCTCGCCGCCCCGTTCGCATTTCTAGTAGGAACGCGCGGCGCCGTGGGTGGCCTGGCTGTCGCAGTCGGGATTGGCGTAGTCTACTGGTCCGGGGCCGCGCTCTTTGAAGCCATGGGCTCGGCCGGCCAGCTTCCGCCTCTGCTGGCGGCTTGGGCGCCCGACGTCATCTTCGGATTTCTCGCGACATACTTCTTCCTCAGAATGCCAACGTGACCATCCGCTAAGGATGGTCATCCCGAAGGAACATCGTGACCGAGGGATCTCTCTTCGGCGCGGGGGTTAAATCGTGCGCCTGTCGCGCGTGGCCTTGGCGCTTCGCAGGCTACTTGCGCTTCTTGCCTTCGATGACCGCTTGCGCAGCAGCCAGCCGCGCAATCGGCACGCGGAAGGGCGAAGCGCTCACGTAATTCATCCCGGCGCTGTGGCAGAACTTCACGCTATCGGCATCCCCGCCGTGCTCGCCGCATATTCCGATTTTCAGCTTTGGCCGAGTCTTGCGCCCTTGCTCGATCGCCCAAAGGATCAGTTTCCCCACGCCCGCGATATCGAGCGTCTGGAATGGGTCCTCTTTGAAGATCGCTGCTTTGCTCTGATCGACGTACACCGGCAGAAACCGCCCCGCATCGTCGCGCGAAAGTCCCATCGTGGTCTGCGTTAGATCGTTTGTGCCGAATGAGAAGAACTCCGCGACCTCGGCGATCTCTCCGGCGAGCAGGGCCGCCCTCGGCAACTCGATCATCGTCCCGACCAGATATTCAAGTTTCACTTTAGAGCTTGAAATGATCTCATCTGCAACTCGCCGCGTAGCGACTTCCAGGATTTTCAGCTCTTTCTTGTCGAGCGTGAGCGGATGCATGATCTCAGGTAACACTTTAATTCCCCGTTTCTGACAATCAATCGCCGCCTCGATGATCGCGCGCACCTGCATCTCCAGAATCTCGGGATACGTGATCGAAAGCCTGCATCCCCGATGGCCGAGCATGGGATTGGCCTCGTGCAACTGCTCGACCCGCCGCACCACAGCCTCCACTGGGATGCCGATCTTCTTCGCCAGCTCTTCCTGCTTCGCGCGGTCGTGCGGGACAAATTCGTGCAGCGGCGGATCGATCATTCGGATCGTCACCGGCAGCCCGTTCATGGCCTCGAAAATCCCGATGAAATCGCGCCGCTGGAACGGCAGCAGCTTCTCGAGCGCCTTCCGCCGCGCCTCGGGAGCATCGGCCAGAATCATTTCCTGGATCGCTTCCTGCCGCTCGATGCTCTTTTCCGGCTGCTCGAAGTCCTTGAAAAACATATGTTCCGTGCGGCAAAGTCCGATGCCTTCGGCGCCCATTTCGCGTGCCAGCCGGGCATCGCGCGGTGTGTCGGCATTGGTCCGCACGCCGAGCTTGCGAATCTTATCGGCCCACTTCAGCAGTGTTTCGTATGCTTTTGGCGGCTCCGGCCGCACGAGCTCAATCTGTCCGCTGTACACTGACCCATCGCCGCCATCGAGCGTGATCCACTCGCCCTCGGTGATCGCGCGCCCGTTCACGGTGAACCTCTTCGCGCCCGCGTCGATGTCGATCTTCTCAGCCCCGACGATGCAGCACTTCCCCCATCCGCGCGCCACCACGGCCGCGTGGCTCGTCTTGCCGCCCGTCGCCGTCAGAATGCCTTGAGCAACGTACATCCCACCGACGTCTTCCGGGCTTGTCTCCCGCCGCACGAGAATCACTTTCTCGCCGCGCGCCGCCCAGAGTTCGGCTTCCTCCGCCGTGAACACGGCCTTGCCCACCGCCGCTCCGGGCACGGCGTTGATTCCCTCGCCGAGTTTGCGGCTTGCGAGTTCCGTGCGCGCAAGCTTCGGATCGAGCACGGGATAAAAGAGCCGCTCGATGTCCTCCGACTTAACACGTTCAAGTGCTTCTTCAACTTTGATCAGCTTCTCATTCGCCATGTCCACGGCCATTTGGAACGCCGCTGCGGGCGAACGCTTTCCCGTGCGCGTTTGCAGCATGTAGAGCTTGCCGTTATCGACCGTGAATTCCATATCTTGCATGTCGCGATAGTGTCTCTCGAGTTTCTCGCGCACGCGGTCGAGCTGCTGATACACCTTCGGCATGGTCTTCGAGAGTTCCTGCAAGTGCATCGGCGTGCGGATTCCGGCCACCACGTCCTCGCCCTGCGCGTTCAAAAGAAAGTCGCCGAAGAAAGTCTTCTCGCCCGTGGAGGGGTCGCGCGTGAAGCACACACCAGTGCCGGAATCTTCTCCCGTATTCCCGAACACCATCTGCACCACGCTCACCGCCGTGCCCAAGAGGCCCGTAATCTTCTCAACGCGCCGGTAGGTCACGGCCTTCTCGCCCATCCACGACTCGAATACCGCGCCGATCGCTCCCCACAGCTGTTCGACGGGATCTTCCGGAAAATCATTGCCCGTCTTCTCCTTGAAATAGGCCTTGTACTCGCCGACGAGCGCGCGCCAGTCCTTCGCCGATACCTGCGTGTCGTCCTTGACGCCCAGCCTGCTCTTCAGGTTGCGCAGCTTGGCCTCGAGTTCCTCTTTCGGCAGGCCGATCACGACGCTCGAATACATTTGCAGGAGCCGGCGGTAAGCGTCCCACGCGAACCGGTCGTTGCCCGTGGCCTTAGCCAGGCCTTCCACCGATTGCTCGTTCAAGCCCAGGTTGAGAATCGTCTCCATCATTCCCGGCATCGAGCGCGCCGAGCCGGACCGCACGCTCACGAGCAGAGGATCCTTCGCGTCGCCGAGTTTCTTCTTCGTCAGCCTCTCGAGCCGCGCCAAGTGTTTGGCCACTTCGACCCTGAGCTGTTTCGGATATTTGCGCGCGTGCTTCAAGTAGTAGTCGCACGTCTCGGTTGTGATCGTGAATCCGGCCGGCACCGGCAGTCCGATGCGCGTCATCTCGGCGAGCCCCGCACCCTTGCCGCCGAGGATTTCTTTCATGTCGCCGGTGCCGTCCGCTTTTCCCGCTCCAAAGAAATATACGTATTTCATGTTTCTCCTCAGAATTTCGTCGTTGCCGGTAGGAGTTGAATTCTGTCGGCGCGCCAACATCTCAACCGATAGTTGATGGCTTCTATTTCGATTCTTCCGCACTCAATTCCGAGAAATCGGCGACTGTCGAGAACTCCTTTAACAATCCCGCCAGCAGCGCGATCCGGTTCCGGCGCACTTCTTCGTCTTCAGCCATTACCAGAACTTTGTCGAAGAAGAAATCCACGGTCGGACGCAGCTCCGAAATCTTTTCCAGCGCCTTGCGGTATTTCTTCTCTTTCTTCAAGCGCGTCGC
Organism: Candidatus Acidiferrales bacterium; assembly: GCA_035604415.1. Classification (GTDB taxonomy): domain Bacteria; phylum Acidobacteriota; class Terriglobia; order Acidiferrales; family UBA7541; genus Palsa-295. The sequence continues at coordinate 47,607 of DATNIN010000022.1, read as the reverse complement.
TTCCTCGCCGATCCGCTGGGCCGCGGTGTGGAGCTGAAGCTCGGCCGCCTCGCGCAACAGGTCCTGCCGCACCGCGCCCTGCCCTTTGTCGCCCTTCCCGGCGGACTTCTCCAAAATATTCCGGATGCGCTTGAAGCTCGCGGCGAGCGGCGCGAAATTCTTCGTGTGCCGGATCGCTTTCACCGCCGCGACACGCTCCACCGCGTCTCCCAGATCGTCGGCACCCGCGGCGAAGGCCGCGTTGATCTCGTCGTAGGCAAACCCGCGGCGCTCGCGCAAGATGTACCGCGCACGCTCGAGCAGGAACTCGATCACGTGGTTCTCGACTTCCGCCGATTCCTCAATCCGCGGCGCGTGCTCGCGGAGCCCTCGCGCGGCGGCCGAAACGGCGGCTGAAATCGAAAGCGGCAGATTCTTCTCCAGGATTATCTTCACCACGCCGAGCGCCGCCCGTCGCAAAGCGAAAGGATCACTTGAACCTGTCGGAATCGCTCCGACGGCGAAGCACGCCACCAGCGAATCGAGCTTGTCTGCGAGCGCCACGGCGCATCCCGTCAAATTCCGCGGCAACGGGTCGTCGAGACCTAGCGGTTGATAGTGGTCGTACACCGCCTGCGCGATCTCTTCGGGCTCGCCCTGCGCTCGCGCGTAGAGGCCGCCCACAATTCCCTGCAACTCGGTGAACTCGCGAACCATTTCCGTGACGAGATCGCACTTGGCAAGCTCCGCGGCGCGGTCCGAGCCTGCCACGTCCGCCTGCGCGATGCCGCCCGAAAACCACTGCTCGGAAAGCCAGCGCGCCAGCGAGCGCATCCGCGCGACTTTGTCGCCGTAACTTCCCAGGCGGCGCTCGTAAGTGACCGCGGATAACTTCGGCAAGTAATCGCCGAGACGAGTCTTCTGGTCCGTCTCCCAGAAAAACTGCGCGTCGGCAAACCGCGCTCGCAGCACACGCTCATGTCCCGCGCGGACCAGCCCCTTGGAATCGCGCGGCAGATTGATCACTGCCAAAAAATGCGGCGCGAGCTCGCCCGAGCGGCTCTCCACGGCAAAGTATTTCTGGTGCCCGCGCATCACGGTGATGAGTATCTCCTCGGGCAGCGCGAGAAATGACGGGTCAAAACTGCCGAGAATCACCGTGGGATATTCGTTGAGGTACGTCACCATGTCGAGGAGCCCGGCGTCCTCGTGCGCGTGGAGCCCTTTGCGCGAGGTCAGCGAGCGAAGTTCGGTCTCGATCTTTTTTCTCCGCGCCTCCGGCCGGCACAACACGAAGTTTTTCTTGAGCTTTGCCTCGTAGTCGCGTGCTCCGCTCACCGGGATGCTTCGCTTCCCCAGGAAACGGTGTCCGTCGGTGCGATTCCCTGCTTTCACTCCCGCGAGCGAACACGAAACTGCCTTGCCGTCGAGCAGCGCCATGATCCACCTCACGGGACGAATGAATCGCGGGCCCTGTACGCCCGCCCAGGTCATCGAACGCGGCCAGGTGATTTCGCGAATCGCCTCCGGTAGGACGTTGTGCAGAATTTCCGCCGCACTCTTCCCTCGAACGAGCTGCTTCACGGCGACGTACTCGCCCTTCGGCGTATTCACGATCGTGAGCTTGGCGACCGGCACGCCCTGCTTCTCGGCGAAGCTCAGCGCCGCGCGGGTCGGCTGGCTCGCGCCATCAAACGCAATCGACCTCGGCGGCCCGGCGATTTCGCGCGTCACGTCTTGCTGCTTCAGCCGAACATTCTTAGCGATCGCCACGAGCCTTCTCGGCGCACCGAAAGCTTCAATCGATTCTTGAGCTGTCGGCTCGTCGACCAATCCGTTCGCCGATAGGTGCTTCGCAAGTATCGCTTTAAGTTCCTGCGAAGCTTTCAGAATCATCCCGGCCGGGATTTCCTCGCAGCCGATTTCGAACAGCAGCTCGCCGCGCTCTTTCATGCGCTCACCATCGTCGCGGCTTGAGCCTTGGCGCGCTGGTCGAGCCACGCCCGCGCTACTTGCGTCGCAAGTTTTCGAACGCGGGCAATCATTCCGGCGCGCTCCGTCACCGAAATAGCGCCGCGCGCGTCGAGAATGTTGAAGAGGTGCGAGCACTTCAGGCAGAGATCGTACGCTTGCAGCACCGGAAATCGCTTCACAGCCTCGCCCTTGAGGTGCCCATATTCGGCGAGAAGGCGCGCCGCTTCGGCTTCGTTCAAATCGAATTGCTTGCGCGTGGAAACCGCATCCGCGTGATCGAAGCTGTACGCCGAAAATTGCTGCTCTTCCGCGAGCCGCACCTGGCCATACGTCATCGTGTCCGACCAGCGCACATCGAACACGTTGTCCACGTCCTGTAGATAGGCGGCGATGCGATCCAGCCCATAGGTCAGCTCGACGGAAATCGGATCGAGATCGACTCCCCCGCATTGCTGAAAATACGTGAACTGAGTGATCTCCAGCCCGTCGAGCAGCACCTGCCAGCCGATTCCCCACGCCCCGAGCGTCGGCGATTCCCAATTGTCCTCTTCAAAGCGGACGTCGTGCTCCTTTAGATTGATACCGACGGCCGCGAGGCTCGCGAGATAGATATCCTGTATGTCCAGAGGCGAAGGCTTGAGTATCACTTGAAGTTGCGTGTGCTTGTACAGGCGGTTCGGATTCTCGCCGTACCGCCCATCCGCCGGACGCCTGCTCGGCTGTGCGTATACGACTCGATAAGGTTCCGGCCCGAGCACGCGCAGGAAAGTTTCCGGGTGCATCGTGCCGGCGCCGACTTCGATATCGTACGGCTGTTGCAAAATGCAATCCCGGCTCGTCCAGTAATGCTCAAGTTTCAGTAGAAGGTCCTGAAACGTGAGACCCTTCGCCTTGGAAGTTTTACTTTTTATTTTCGAGGTGGAAGGTCGACTCTTCACGCTGGCGACTCCAGAAGTTCCCTCGACTTGAGCTTGCGGTCGATTTGATGTTCGATTGCGTCGAGCATGACGTCCGTCAATTCCCCCGCGGCGCGCGAACCCGATGCAACCTGGGTCGCATCCGCGCTCAGCCGATCGAGGCGCTCCGCGAGCATCTTGCGCGCAAGTGCGAGAGCGGCGGGCGAGATGACGCGCATCCCGGGCTTCCTGCACTTTCCGCAGGCAATCGCCGAAGCGCTCGGCGCAAAATATGCGGGCGCACCTTCAAGTAACGCTTGACCGCATCGCCCGCAACGATCGAGCGGCGGAAGCCACCCGCCCAGCTTCACGGTCCACAATGCGAAGTAGGCCAGAGGCAGCTCCGGTTTGCCCGTGCGCTTCACCGTCTGCGCGGCGAGCAAAAGCAGCCGGAAATTTGCGTCGGAGGCCTCGCGCTCGGGCAGCACCGTTTCCGTAATCTCGGTGAAAAGTGCGAGTGCCACGCTCGATGCGTAGTCGCCAAAAGCGTCGAGAAACGACTCGATCAACTCGCACTGGCTGATGCGGACCAGATCGCGCGTCTCACGCTCGAAGAACCAGATGCGTATGTGCGAGAGCTTTTCCAGCGTCGAGCCGAACCGGCTCTTGGGCTTCTTCGCTCCCGCGGCCACGCCGCGCATTCGTCCCATCGTGCGCGACAGGAAACTGACCAGCCGGTCGGCCTCGCCGAGCGTGTAGCGCTGCAGAACGATGGCTTCGGACTCATGAAGTGGCATCTGAAGTGTCGGCGTGCCGACGCGCCGACCGTCGAGTGGGCGATTCTCCCGGCGTCGCCGGGCTTCGAACGGGCCGCGCAAGCCGCGCACAGCGGAACAAATTTTTCTACCATAGCAAGTCGCGCCGCGCAATTAATAAACGACACCTTCACGAAACTTGCGACACATCGTTTCAAAATTTTCAAAGGTCGGCTACAGTGTTCTCTCGATGAATCAAGCGGCGGCACCGCCTGGCGTGGATGTCGTGGGCGTGGGAATCAATGCCACGGATACGATCGTCCGCTTGCCCCGCTTCCCTGCTCTCGATTCAAAGGTCGAATTGCTCTCCTCCGAGGTGAAAGCCGGAGGCCAGGTCGCAAGCGCAATCGTGGCCTGCCGACGCTGGGGCCTTTCGGCGCGCTACGCGGGGAAGATTGGCGATGACGCTGCCGGAAGGTTTCAGACGGAAGAGATGGAGCGCGAAGGCGTCGAAGCTCACTGGATCGTCGCGCCCGGGTGCATGAGCCAGACTTCATTTATCCTCGTCGATGAGCCTTCGGGCGAGCGCACCGTCCTGTGGAAGCGCGATCCGCAAATCGCTTTGCGCTCCGCGGATCTAAAGCGCGAATGGATCTCCGGCGCCCGCGCATTGCTGATCGACGGGCACGACACGGAAGCGGCGGCCGAGGCAGCTCGGTGGGCGCGCGAAGAAAGAGTTCCGGTCGTGGGAGATTTCGACAATCGCTATCCTGAAGTTGAAGTATTACTTGAGCATGTCGATTTCGTCATCGCATCGAAGGATTTCCCCGAGAGATTGACCGGTGAAACAAATCTATTGAAGTCGCTTCCGGAAATTTTTCGAAAGTTCAAGTGCCGCTTGACCGCCGCCACGCTCGGCCGCTTCGGCGTCCTCGCGTGGGACGGCGCGCGCTTCCTGCTCTGCCCCGGCTTTCGCGTGAAGGTCGCCGACACAACCGGCGCGGGCGATATCTTTCACGGGGCGTTCTTGTACGGACTCGTCAAAAATTGGCAACTGGAAGAAACGCTTGAATTCAGTTGCGCGACCGCCGCGCTGAACTGCACGGCCTCGGGCGCGCGCGGCGGAATCGCGTCGCTCGAAGAGATCGATCGCCTTCGCCGAACTGGCGAGCGATCCGAGCCGGCGTACGCACCTGAAGTGTTGCTTGAAGCCGCGCGTGCCGCCGCGGGAGCAAATTCATGATCCCGCTCAAGGACTTGAATCCGCGGCGCACGTTCCCGTACATGACGCTCTTGCTGATCGCCGTGAATGTCGCGGTCTTCACCCATCAACTTACGCTTTCGCCGGCGGCTGGCGACATGTTTGTCAAAACTTACGGCCTGGTTCCGGCAAAGGTCCAACTAGCCCTCGCTGGACATCGGTATACGCTCGCCCAGGCACTCTTGCCGTTTTTCACTTCGATGTTTCTTCACGGCGGCTTTCTCCACATCATCGGCAACATGTGGTTCCTGTGGATCTTCGGCGACAACATCGAGGACCAGTTCGGGCACTTCGGTGATCTACTTTTCTACCTGCTGTGCGGGCTCGGCTCGGGCGTAGCGCAAGCTTTCTTTACCTGGGGCTCGCACATTCCTTCGATCGGCGCGAGCGGCGCAATTTCGGGCGTTTTGGGTGCCTACCTGCTATATTTCCCGCGCGCGCGAATCCTGACGCTGATTCCCCTGTTCATCATCTTCTTCACGGCGCGCATTCCCGCGATGGTCTTCATCGGCCTGTGGTTCGTGGTGCAATTCCTCAGCGGGCTCGGCTCGCTCGGCGGAGCCAGCACCGGTGGCATAGCGGTGTGGGCCCACGTCGGCGGGTTCCTGCTGGGATTACTTCTCGCGGTGATCGTGAAGCTTTCTGGCCGTTCCGCACGCTCAGCTTAGGCGAGCGCTTGACGGTGCAGCGTCGGCTTGCCGACAGTTCGAGTCAAAGTTGAGCTGGTGGGCTCGCTGAAATATCGCCGCGAAAAATTAATGTCGCACTTTAGATTGCCGTCACAATCGAATCGTTCGACAAAACCTGCTTGTCTAACCGCGGCTGCGTTTGCCTGCACTCGTATAGACCGGAGCAGGGGCGAAAATATTCCCGCGGCGTTCGAATTTCGGTCCAATGTGCCCGGTACAGGCGCGCGCCGATTGTGCTAAGGTAATCGGTTCTATTCAGGGCCTTGCAGTCGAAAATCGCGGCAGTCTAGACGTGGTCCGGGGAGACGGCAATCCATGAAGAGTTCCTACAACGGGGTGGCGGTCCCGTCGAACGGAAAGGCGATTGAATACATCGGCGGCGAATTCCGCGTGCCCGATCAACCGATCATTCCCTTCATCGAGGGAGACGGCACGGGGCGCGACATCTGGAAAGCGTCGCGGCGCGTGTTCGATGCAGCCGTCGAGAAGGCTTACGGCGGCAAACGTAAAATCGCCTGGCTCGAGATTTTCGCGGGCGAAAAATCGTTCAATCAGTTCAAGAGCTGGCTGCCGCAGGATAGCGTGGATGCCATCCGCGATTTCCGCGTAGCCATCAAGGGTCCGCTGACCACTCCGGTCGGCGGTGGCATTCGCTCGCTCAACGTGGCGCTTCGCCAATTGCTCGACCTGTATGCGTGCGTGCGCCCCGTGCGCTATTTTCAAGGCGTTCCTTCGCCGGTGAAGAATCCGGAGCGAATGAACGTCGTTATCTACCGCGAAAATACCGAGGACGTGTACGCGGGGATCGAGTGGAAATCCGGCACGCCCGAGGCCGAGAAACTCGCCGCGTTCATCAACGACGAAATGCTGAAAGGCACGGGCAAGCGTTTGCCGGAACATCCCGGCATCGGCATCAAGCCCATCTCCGCGAACAACACCAAGCGCCTGGTGCGCCGCGCCATCCAGTACGCGATCGAAGCCGGGCGCACCGTTGTGACCCTCGTGCACAAGGGCAACATCATGAAGTTCACCGAAGGCGCGTTCCGCGACTGGGGATACGAGCTCGCCGTCCAGGAATTCCGGCAGCAGATCGTCACCGAGCGCGAAAGCTGGGTCCTCGGCAATAAGGACCGCGACCCCCACCTCACCATCGAGCAAAACGCTGCGATGATCGAGCCGGGCTTCGAACAGGCCACTGAAGAGTTCAAGAAGACAATCTGCGCGGAAGTAAAACGTATCCTCGACGCTATCTCCGCGACCCACGGGGGCGGCCAGTGGAAAAAGAAGATTCTCGTCAACGACCGCATCGCGGATTCCGTCTTTCAGCAAATACTCACGCGCGCGGACGAATATCAGGTGTTCGCCACGCCCAATCTGAACGGCGACTACATTTCGGACGCTTGCGCGGCGCAGATCGGCGGACTCGGAATGGCCCCCGGAGCGAATATCGGCGATGGCTTCGGCTGCTTCGAAGCGACGCACGGCACGGCGCCGAAATACGCCGATAAGGACGTCATCAATCCGAGCTCGGTGATGCTCTCCGGCGTGATGATGTTCGACTTCATGGGCTGGAAGGAAGTCGCTCGCCTGATCGAAGCGGGAATCGAGCGGACAATCCAGCAGAAGCGCGTCACCTACGACCTCGAGCGCCTCATGCCCGGCGCGACGAAAGTCAGCACTACCGATTTCGCCAGCTCCATCATCGAGAACATGAATGCGCCCGCGACCGTTAGCCGTTAATCCCGCGGTACGCAAACCCGATATTTTATAGAGGTGCTGTCCCGAAACATCGGGACTGCGCCCCAAGTATTCAGCCATAAATTCAAGGAGACTGCCCAATGCGTAAGAAAGTGACGGTAGTAGGCGGCGGGTTTGTCGGCTCGACCACCGCGCAGCGTATCCACGATGCCGGCCTCGCCGACGTCGTGCTGACCGACATTCTCGAAGGTGTTCCGGCCGGCAAGGCGCTCGACATGGCGGAATCGGCACCAATTCTCGGCACCGACGCGCACGCCGCTGGCATTTCCACCGCCTCCGGCGATTACAAAGAAACGGCGAATAGCGACGTCATCGTCATCACCGCGGGCTTCCCGCGCAAGCCTGGGATGAGCCGCGACGACTTGCTGAAAGCAAACTACGACGTCATCAAAGCCGTGGTCGAGGCGGTCGTAAAACTCTCGCCGAACGCGATTCTGATCATCGTGACGAATCCGCTCGACGCCATGGCGCAGGCGGCATTCAAAGTCAGCGGCTTCCCGAAGAACCGCGTCCTCGGAATGGCCGGCGTGCTCGACTCCGCGCGCATGAGCACCTTCGTCGCGGCGGAGCTGGGCGTCTCGGTCGAGAACGTGCACTCCTTCGTCCTCGGCGGCCACGGAGACGACATGGTCCCCCTCGCACGCTATTCGACTGTTGCGGGAATTCCCCTCCCCGAATTGATATCTAAAGAGAAGCTTGAAGCCATCATCACGCGCACCCGCAAGGGCGGCGCCGAAATCGTGAACTTGCTGAAGACCGGCTCCGCCTACTACGCGCCATCGGCCGCGGCCGTCGAAATGGTTGAAGCAATACTTAAAGACAAGAAGAAGATTCTGCCGTGCGCGGTTTATCTGGAAGGCGAGTACGGAATCAAGGGGCTGTTCGTCGGCGTACCCGTGAAGCTCGGCGCAAAGGGCATCGAGCAGATCATCGAGATCAAACTCACGCCCGACGAAAAAGCCGCCCTCGACAAATCCGCCGCCTCCGTCCGCGAGCTTGTGAACGTCCTCGGCGTGTAGAATCTCATGAGGTCTAAGTCGTAGGGGCGTCCGCCGCGGCGGACTGCGCCCTTTGGCTTAAACGGAGAATTTCTGGGCGAGCGGAAAGCGCCTGCCGACGCTGAATGCCTTCGACGTGATTTTCAGCCCCGGAGGCGCCTGCTTGCGCTTGTACTCGTTCCGGTCGACCTGCATCGCGATCGAGCGCACCAGATCGAGCGGCAGCAGGCACTCTTCGGCGATTTGCTCGGGGCTTCGCAGGTCTTCCACGTACGCCGTCAGCACGCGATCGAGGTCTTCGTAGGGAGGCAGCGTATCCGCATCGGTTTGATTGGGCCGTAATTCCGCGGATGGAGGCTTCGTAATCGTCGCCTGGGGAATCAATTCTTTGTCTCTATTCACGAGCTTCGCGAGGTCGTAAACCATCGTCTTGGGCAGATCGGAAATCACGTCAAGTCCGCCCGCCATGTCTCCGTACAGCGTGCAGTAGCCGACCGCCAGCTCGGACTTGTTTCCCGTGCTCAGCACGAGCGATCCAAACTTGTTTGAGAGCGCCATCAAGAGATTGCCGCGAATCCGCGCCTGGATATTTTCCTCGGTCACGTCCTCGGGCAGCCCCGCGAACGTCTTCTCCAGCGTCTTCCGGTAGCTTGCGAACGTCTCGGAGATGGGCAGCACGATCAGCTCCACGCCCAGATTCTTGGCGAGTTGCTGCGCGTCGCGGACGCTTCCTTCCGACGAATACGGCCCGGGCATCGCCACGCCCAGGACGTTCGCCGCGCCGAGAGCCTCCACCGCAATCGCGGCCACCAACGCCGAATCGATCCCTCCGCTCAGCCCGATCACCACCTTGCGAAATCCGCATTTGCGCACGTAGTCCCGCGTCCCGAGCACCAGCGCGCGGTACGCTGCTTCGTACTCGTCCTCGAGCGGCGCGCGCATGTCGCCCACGCCGGTCGTGCTATCGAAATAGATCAGATCTTCCTCGAACGACTTTGCCAGCGCCGCCACGCGCCCGTCCGGCATGAAAGCCACGCTCGATCCGTCGAAGATCAGGCTGTCATTGCCGCCCACCTGGTTCACGTAGACGACAGGCACGCCGCGATCCCTCGCCACGGCGCGCAGCATGTCGTGCCGCAATCCGCGCTTGCCCAGCGTATACGGCGACGACGAAAGATTCAGCACGAGCGTGCTTCCCTTCCCCACAAGCTCGGCCACGGGGTCGCGATCGTAGAGCCGCTCGGGCCAGAAGCTCTTGTCGTTCCAGCTATCCTCGCAAATTGTCACGCCGAGCGTTTCCTTGCCGAGCGGAAACACGTGCTGGACGGTGGCCGGTTGGAAGTAGCGGGTTTCGTCGAAGACGTCGTACGTCGGCAGCAGCATCTTGCGCTGCTCGAACAAAATCTGCCCCCGCGCGATCAGCGCGGCGGAATTGGCCACCGGCTTTCCGGTATTGTCCTGCGCCTTGCCGACGAAGCCGACGAGCGAGGGAAGCGGGATGTCCTGCGCGAGCCGGGCAAGCTCCTTCTGGTTGCGCTCGGCGAACGACGGGCGCTCGATCAGATCCTGCGGTGGATAGCCGCAAAGACAAAGCTCGGAGAAGACCGCCAGATCGGCGCCGCCGGATTTCGCCTCGCGCGCCAATTCGAGTATGCGCGCGCGATTACCCTCGAAATCGCCGACGGTCGGATTGAATTGGGCCAGAGCAATTTTCATGCGAAGGGGATAGCATACGGGTCGCGCGCGGCGTTTTCAATGACGAGAACGCCTCCCGCGGCAGCACTGGTAAACCCGTGACAGGCCACAAAAAAAACTCCCGGAGCCATGAGCTCCGGGAGCCAGAAAAATCGAATCGTCGATCCCAGCCCGCTTAGACCGTGAACGAACTGCCGCAGCCGCACGTGCTCTTGACGTTCGGATTGTTGAACTTGAAGCCCGCGCCCTCGAGCGTCTCGATGTAGTCGATCGAAATGCCATCGAGGTACATTTCGCTCATCTGATCGACCAGGACCTTCAGGCCTTCGAATTCGTACACGTTGTCGCTGGCCTCGTTCACCTGATTCTCGAACGCCATGCGATAGCTGAATCCCGAACAGCCGCCGCCCACCACAGCTACGCGCAAGCCCGTCGGCATCGGCGTCTGCTGCGACAAAATCTCCTTCACCTTCGTGATGGCCACCGGTGTCAATTGAACCATGTTCTAGACCCTCCCAGGATTGCGCGCGATCGCCCGTCCCGCGCGCCATAATACCAAGACCATTATACCAGAATTGGACCCAGTGTGAACAAGCAAGAACAGGCCCATTGGCCAACCGGGAACTCCGGACCAGTTATGAAAAGGAACCAAAAGAGACCGCGAGCCCGGTACAATCGTATGCGGAGCCTATAAACTTATCCCCTCACATGAAACACACCATCACGCTGATTCCCGGAGACGGGATCGGGCCGGAAGTCTCCAGTGCCGTTAAGAAAATAATCGCTGCCGCAGGCGTCGAAATCAGCTGGGAGGAGGAGTCGGCCCGCGGCGATATGGACCGCCGCGGATCCGGCGCCATGCAGTCCGCGGTGCTCGATTCCATCCGCAAGACTCGCGTGGCCCTCAAGGGCCCCCTCGCGACTGCTGTAGCCATGGGGCCGCCCAGCATCAACGTGGGTCTGCGCAAGGCGCTCGACCTCTACGCCAACGTGCGTCCCGTGAAGAACCTCCTGGGCGTGCAGTCGCGCTATCAGAACGTGGACATGGTCCTGATCCGCGAGAATACGGAAGACCTGTACGCGGGGCTCGAGCATGAAGTCGTTCCGGGCGTGGTCGAGAGCCTGAAGATCATCACCGAGCGCGCTTCCACTCGGATCGCGCGGTTTGCCTTTGAATACGCGCGAAAACACGGGCGCAAGAAAATTCACGCGATTCACAAAGCCAATATCATGAAGTTGTCCGACGGCCTGTTTCTCACCTCGATCCGCAAGGTCGCGCCCGAATATCCCGACATCGAGTACAAGGAACTCATCATCGACAACGCGTGTATGCAGATGGTGCTCAATCCCCACCAGTTCGACATGCTGCTGCTCACCAACCTCTACGGCGACATCATGAGCGACCTCGCCGCCGGTCTCGTCGGGGGCCTCGGCGTTGTCCCGAGCGGGAACATCGGTGAGACCGTCGCGCTATTCGAGGCAGTCCACGGCACTGCGCCAGACATCGCTGGAAAAGGCATCGCCAATCCTACGGCTCTCCTCATGAGCTCGATCATGATGCTCGACCACATCGGCGAGATCGACGCAGCGCGAAAAATCGAATCCGCGTTGCACAAGGTCTATCGGGAAGGTAAATCGCTTACGCGCGACCTGGGCGGCACCGCGACTACGACTGAATTTACAGACAGCGTGATTCGAACTCTTCAATCGTAGGGAGCGCCAAGTTCTCCAGATCCACCGGCGGACGGCCCCATTCCGTCCGGTTTTCTCGCCTATCCTTCGGCGTTCTTGTCCACGAAATCCTATTGCCGTGTAGAATGCCGCTGCGATGCGCGGAAACGCACACGCGTGCGAGAGGAGGCACCATGGCTGCATTTCATCAGGAAGGGGACACCGAGTTGTCGCGGCGATTCCTGGGCAAGGTAGGAAGCTCGCTGCCTGGAGGGCTGGGAATCGTTGTCGTGTTGGTTCTGCTGTTGATTCTGCTCTACGCGTCGGTGGCCTATGTGCCGGCGGGGAACGTCGGGGTGCTGACGCTGTGGGGACGCGTCACTGGCGAAGTATTGCCGGAGGGCACACATCTGGTGAATCCATTCAAGGGAAACAACACGATGTCCATCCGCACGCAGGAGCTGAAGGAAACGGCCAGCGTGCCATCGGATGAGGGGTTGGTGATGACCCTGGACACGTCGTTGCTATTTCGACTGAATCCGGAAAGAGCTGCGGACGTCTATCAAAAAATCGGACCGACCTACGTAGATGTGGTCGTCGAGCCCAACATGCGCTCGGCAATTCGTTCGGTAACGGCCGCGCATAGCGCCAGTGCTCTCTATACCGGAGGCCGAGAAGAGGTGGCGCAGAAGATTTATGAGGAGCTCGTACGTCAACTCAGCGGCAGGGGCGTCGAGGTCCAGAGCGTCCTGCTGCGCGACATTCAACTGCCGCAGATGCTCAAAACGTCGATCGAAGCAAAGCAACAAGCCGAGCAGGACTCGCTGCGCATGGCCTTCGTCCTGCAAAAAGAGAAACAGGAAGCAGATCGCAAACGCATCGAGGCTCAGGGCGTCCGTGATTTTCAGCAAACGGTGACTCAAGGCATCAGTCAGCAGTTGCTGGAGTGGAAAGGCATTGAGGCTACGGAGAAGCTGGCGGACAGCAGCAACGCGAAGATCGTGATCATCGGTAACACCAAGAACGGCCTACCTTTGATTATGGAACCGAGATAGTCGCGGTCGCGCGAGTAAGCAGGTATCTAGATCGAGGGTTGGCGAGCTTCGTCGCGGCGGACGTGGGCAATACGCTGTTCGCGGACCGGGTTTCCATGCCCTAAGCGCGCGCGTAACGGATCTGTGGGGAACCGACACGACAATTAATACAAAACTATGACAATCAGAAAGCCTCCGGGCGGACGATACTTACTGGTATGAGCAATCTTCCTACGATCATTCAAGGTGGTATGGGGGCGGGAGTATCCAGCTGGCAGCTTGCTCGGGCAGTATCGCAGCTCGGCCAGCTCGGAGTTGTTTCTGGAACCGCTCTGGACCAAATCTTCGCCCGGCGCCTGCAAGACGGCGATCCCGGAGGACACATGCGCCGCGGCCTCGATTATTTTCCTTTCCCCCTTATGGCCGAACGCGCGTGGAGCAAGTTCTACGTTCCCGGTGGGAAGCCTGCGAGCGCGTCTTACAAAACCGTGCCGATGCACACCAAAGACACCCCGCGCGAGTTGAGCGAGCTGTGCATCGTCGCCAATTTCGTTGAAATCTTTCTCGCTCGCGAAGGCCACGACAATCCAGTCGGAATCAACTATCTGGAAAAGATTCAGATACCGCACTTGCCTTCTTTGTATGGCGCGATGCTCGCCGGTGTTGGTTATGTCCTCATGGGCGCGGGCGTTCCGCTGAAGATTCCCGGAGCGCTTGATCTCTTGGCTAGCCACCAACCCGCAACGTACGCCCTCCACGTCACCGGCGCCGAGGAAGGCGACGACACCACGATGACGTTTGTTCCAGCGGACTTCATGGAACGTGACCTTGCGCCGCTGGTCCGGCCCAAGTTCCTCGCCATCATTGCTTCGAATACCTTGGCCGCAACGATGCTGAAGAGGGCCAACGGCAAAGTGGACGGATTCGTCATCGAAGGACCGACCGCGGGAGGCCACAATGCGCCTCCCCGAGGGAAGCTCCAGCTTGACGAAGCAGGCGAACCAATCTACGGAGAACGCGATCAGGTTGACCTCGGAAAGATACGCGAACTCGGCGTGCCGTTTTGGCTTGCAGGAGGATACGGTTCACCCGAAAAAGTTCGCGAATCCCTGGCCGCCGGCGCAGCGGGTGTTCAGGTAGGCACCGCGTTTGCGTATTGCGCGGAGTCGGGTTTGAGGGACGACTACAAACAAGCCCTTCTGGCGAAGGTTATCTCGGGCGATGCGCGAGTGCTCACCGATTCGCTGGCTTCGCCCACGGGTTTCCCGTTTAAGGTTGCGAAGTTGGAAGGCACGCTGTCAGAGCGCGACGTCTATTCGGCCCGGCCGCGCATTTGCGATCTTGGCTATTTGCGCGAGCCCTACAAAGGCCCTGACGGTAAGATTGCTTACCGCTGTCCCGGCGAGCCGTTGAGCGTGTACCTCTCCAAGGGCGGAAAACAGGAGAATACAGTCGGGAGGACCTGCCTCTGCAACGCCTTAGTAGCAACGATCGGACATCCGCAGGTTCGGGGCGGAAAGTACGTCGAAAGAGGGATCGTGACGTCCGGGGACGACTTGACCGGAATCGCGCGATTCATCCAACAAGACGAGCCGATCTACCGCGCTGCGGACGTGGTGAAAAAACTCCTGAACGGTTGATCTGATCCTGCTCTGTAATTGTCCGGCGCGGCCCCGGCCATTGGCAGGCCTTTACTTGATTTCTTCCATCGAGTGAACCGCGATTGTGTTCGTCTGGGGATCGAGCACGCCGGTCACCTTTACCTTTTCCCCGGCGTGTTTATCCGCGAGGTCCTGGTTGTCGAGTTTATAGACCTTATCCTTCACCTGAAGCACGAAGACGCCGCCCAGGTTTTTCACGCAGTAGCGGGCGCAGTCGGCCGATGTGGTGCCGATGGATTTCCTCTCCAGCATTTCCTGATGCGAGCGGCTGAGTGAATGCACGTTCAGCGCGCACTGCGAGTCCCCGACCTCACCCTTGAATACCTGTTCCGTCCCTCCGCCCGCCATGCAGCCGAAACCTGCTGCAATGACGAGCGCAATCGTCGCTGCCCGTGGCTTGCTCGTTTTCATCTCTCTTCTCCCCCGTGCGTTTGAATTCCCCGCCACCACGCGTTTCTAGCGCGCATCCCGTCCCCCACGGGACGGTTCACGGCAGAACCACGAATTTCATGTGCATGCCTTCGTGCTCCGAGCTGCAAATCACGGTGCAAACCACCACGTACTCTCCCGGTTCAGCCGGCGCTGCTCGCATGAACTCGTGCGTGCCAGGCATCAGCAGCAAATCCCATCCCGGCACCCGGGACCGGTCCTTGACCCGCAACAATTCGAATCCATGAACCGAGCCGTCCCGGTTGTGGTTCTTCGCCTTCACGGCCGTGATGCGCAGCGTGACCATTTCCCCCGCGCGTACCGTGATGACCGCATCCTTTTGCCCCGCCATCTTGAAGCGGCTGTCGTGGTCGGCCAGAACCTCGATCACTTGAGGCGATTGAGCCTGAGAGAAATGCGGAGCGAATGCGATCGACAGCGCAAACGCAGCCAACCGGCTCAACATGGTCCCCTTCGCATTCCGGCGGGCTCGCTCCGCGCGCATCTCGTCGCTCCTATTGCGTCATGTAGCGCAGGATGAGCTTCATATCCTCATCCGTGATCGTGGCGCGGACGCGCATGTGCCGGACAATCGTCGCCATCATGCGCGGCGGGAATTTGTGCGGCGCCTGATGGCAACGGCCGCAGTTGGCGTGGAATCTGCGCTCGCCCTCGGCTCGCGCGGCCTCATCATCTTCGTGCTGCACCCTCGCGCTCGCAGCCGGAGGAGGATTCGTGGCGCTAGCCTCTTCCTGGCCCGCTGCGGTTCGCGCGAGCAATAGCGTGCTCGCGGCCAAGAGCAGCGCCAGGAAAAGCATCGAGCGGCGCGCGATCATTTTCCACCTCCCGGCCACATGGGGAGCGCCAATCGGTAGGTGAGCCCGAGATTCCAGACGTTTTCGTTACCTTCAAAAGCGAATTGCCTGCCGTAGCTGCTGACAAACCGAATGTCGTCGCGGAAGTAGTAGTTCAGACCGAATTCAAAAAGATTGGTGTTGATTCCGGGCAAGGCGTCATCTGCCACGGTGCCGTTGAAAAACTGCTGCATGCGGCCGACCACCTGCACGTGGCGAAGCGCGTTCTGCCACACGGGCGCTTGGCTCAGCCGGTACGCCGATTCAATCCAATAGCCGCTTCCGGTGTGCGAACGCGCGTATTCCGCGCGAATGTCGAGCGGAACCGGCGGCGGCTGCCACGCAAAATGGATGCCGAATGCATTCGAGTGATCGTCCTGCAAGAGATGCTGGAACGATCCGCCGAATTCCAAGCGCGGCCCGGGCAGAAAGATCCCGGCGCGCGTCCCGATCGCGCGATCCGAGTCGAGACGGTTGATCGTGCTCAGCGTCGAAAAATACGTCGCGTAATTGACTTCAATCTTGCGCGTCGCGTCGAATCCGCCCCGTAGCATCGCGCCGGTTTGAGCGCCGCTCGGCCCCATGGCGATAGGCAGGATCAGGGGGTCGCTTTGCAGATCGCGGATCCAGACCGGATAGAGCCGCTCGTTGAAGATTCCGAATGGCGTCAGAAACCTGCCGACCGTTACGGTCACATGACGGTTCGCGATGTAGTCCACCTGGAGGTAGTCGACCTCTTTTTGCAGAGAGCCCTTGTATCCGCTGCTGCCCGGTTCCGGGGCGAGATCGATCTCGAACGTATCGCGCGACTCGATCAGCCAGTTCTGCCCAAGAGGTATCAGAATTACCGGCGACACCAGCGGGTGGAGGTGCGCCGTCCCGCCTTGGATGAATGTGTTGTACGCCAAACCCGCGGAGAAGATTGGCACGGGGCGAATCGGTTCGGAGTCCTGGTCCTGCGACTGGGCGTGCACAACTGGCGCCGCGAGCAGTGCCAGCATTCCCGCCAGGGATGGCAGATTCCTGCGCCATGAACCTAAAGAGAGGTGTAGCATCTTCCGCCTCAAGCCCTTGATAAAATTACGACTTGCCGCCTAGCTGGGATCGCCTGCTGCCATTGGATTCAAGTTAGGGGCGCACGCGGGAACTGTCAACGCGGGGCGCTCGTAGTTGTGCTTGGAGGGTAATAGTACCCCGTGAACACCACCCCGACGTTCCAGGGATGAATTCATCAGCTCCCAATAGTTGGGATAGGCCCCATTCACGCGCTGTCCTTGGGGGGCAGTGCTGGATTCGGGACATTCCTGCAACCGCGGGCCGCCGCCCCGTTCCGCCTTGCTAGACTGGAGCCTGAGGGGAGGTCTTATGCCCAACCCGTCGCCGTTGAAGATCGCCTATCGGATTCTGAGTTGGTCAAGCCTGGTGGGCCTTGTCCTGATGCTTGCGCTGATCCTGCGCAAGTCGCCTCCGCCGGACGTGGCCAACGATCCCGCCGCCGCGCACCGCGCCGAGCAGAAGTTCGCCGCCGCCGACCTGGCAAAATCCGCCGGACAGCCCGCTCAAGTGCAGCTCGATCGCACCGAGCTGAATTCCTACCTCCAGCAAAATCTCGAGCTCGCTGGCTCGGCGGCAGCCGCCGCCGCTTCAGCTCCGGCAGGCTCGGCAGCAACCACGAACGCGGCTCCCGCTCCAGGGGATTCCTCCGCCTCTCCCGTCGGCGCGCTCAGCGGGACCGACCAACCATCTCTCGAAGAAGTCCAGTCATCGGTCAAGGACGTCAAGGTCGACATGGACGGCGATCTCGTGAAGGCTTACGTGATCTTCGATTTCCACGGGAAGGATTTGTCGCTGGAGCTTGACGGCCACCTCGGCTCGCAGGACGGCTATCTGAAATTCGAGCCGGTCGCCGGCAAGCTCGGCTCCATGCCCCTGCCGCAGTCCACGCTCGATTCCGCGGTCGAGAAGATGATGTCCTCGCCCGAAAATCGCGAAAAGCTGAAGCTGCCGGCGGACATCAGCGATATCCAAGTCCAAAACGGCCAGGCTGTAGTCTCGTATAAATGACCATCCGGTAAGGATGGTCATCCCGAGGGAGTCCGCCGCGGCGGACGACCGAAGGATCTCTCCGCTCTTTCGCCCTACGTCGGCCAAATCGGCGTGTACGCGATGTACAGCAACCAATACACGACCACGCCTGTCACCGACACGTACAGCCACAGAGGAAGCGTCCAACGCGCGATCGCGCGGTGCCTGTCGAACCGTTCGCGCAACGCGCGCGAAAGCGTGATCAAAATCAGCGGAACGATCACCACCGCCAGAGTCGTGTGCGTGATCAGAATTGCGAGATAGACAGGGCGAATCCAGCCCTGCCCTCCGAATCGGATCACCCCTGCGTGAAAGTGAAAGTAGAGATATAGAGCGAGGAACACCGTCGAGCAGAGAAACGCCGCGACCATGCACGCGCGGTGCAAGGTAATCTTCCGCCGGCGAATACACGCGTATCCCGCCACCAGCAGCACCGTGCACGCGGCATTCAGCGACGCATTGACAGCCGGGAGAGACCTGAGGGGGAGTAATGTCATTAGAAGCGTGCAGCGCTGCGAAGCGGCGCGATCACCTTCATCGCGTCAATTTGTCCAAAATGAGCCACGCCAGAAGCAGCGGAATGTGCGCGACGGTCGCATGCATCAGCCATTTCGCGCGCACGTTGGTCCGCGACCGATTCGCCCACAGCCCCACCTGCAGCAGAAGCATCCCCAGAATCAGCGCGCCGAAAAAGTAGCGCATCCCCGCCATCCCGACCACCGACGGCAGCGCGCTCACCCACACCAGAATCGCCGATGCCATGATGATCAGCCGGAACGTCGCGTTGCCCTTTGGGTCCACGGTGGGCAGCATTCGAATCCCGGCGCGCGCGTAGTCCTCGCGATAAATCCACGCGATGGCCATGAAGTGCGGGAACTGCCAGAAGAAAAGAATGGCGAAGAGCACCCATCCGCCTAGCGATATTGACCCGTGCGCCGCGGCCCAGCCGATCAGCGGCGGCAGCGCTCCGGGAATCGCGCCGACGGCCGTCGAAAGCGTCGTGCGCGTCTTGAGCGGCGTATAGAGCCCCAGATACAGCACGGACGTCGCCAGCGCCACGAGCGCCGAAAGGCCGTTCACCGCCAGCGCGAGCCACGTCGCGCCGATCGCGATGGCCGTCACGCCGAATATCAGCACCTCGCGCGGCTGCAACTGGCCCGACGGAAGCGGCCGCGCCGCCGTCCGCCGCATCAGCGCGTCCATGTCGCGTTCCACGTACTGATTGAGCGCCGCCGTGCCTCCGCCAACGAGCATCGTCGCCAGCACCGTGTGCAGCAGCAGCCGCCAGTCGAGCGGGCCGACCGATCCCAGATAAAATCCCGCCACCGTCGTGATCACCACGAGGAACGTCACGTCCGGCTTCGTCAGCACGACGTACGCCCACGGCCTTTCTGAAGCGGAGAGCGTGTCGGTGGCGCGCAGTTCGGTCATTTCACCTGCCTCTTGCAGTTTGTGTAGCTCCACTCTTTAGAGCGGCACTTCCTTGGCGGCGCCGACCGCGGCACCAACCGAAACACCACGCGGAATCAGCCGCACGCAAGTGAGCGTCATGATCACCGACGCCGCCAGCGTCAGCGCCCCGCCCAGCACGTGCGCCACCGTCAGCGACACGTACACGAATGTCGGCTGCACGGCATCGGCTGCGGCTGTCACCGCCCACCACGCCGCGCCGCCGAGCAAAATCTGAAGCCCGAAAAACGAGTGCAGCAAAATCGTCGCGCGGCGCAGATCGCGCACCTGCCGGAAGCGCCGCTTCGCGGCCACGCCTGTCCACACGACCATCGCCGTCACCACTGCCGCGCCGACTAGGTGCGGAATAATCCCAAAAGCGCCATGCCGGAAAGCCGCGCCCAGCACCAGCTGCACCAGAATCACCGCCGTCGTCCACATCGCAAGCGCGCGCAGCCGCGGCGAGGCGCTATCCTCGAGCGGCGCGAGATCGCTCTGCCACCAAGGGCTCAGATAGAGCGAAAGCCCCACCAGGCTGATGAAAAACACCTGCGCGAGCGCCGCATGAGCAGTCGCGGAAATCGCAGGAAATCCTTCGAGCACGCGGAATCCGCCGAGTGCCGCCTGCGCGAGCACGAGTGAAACCGCCGTCCAACCGAACCGCCGCGCGAACGGCCGCCGCTCGGAGAATGTCATCCACACGGCCAGCACCAGCGTCATGACCCCCACGATCCCCGCCAGCACGCGGTGCGAGTATTCGTACCGGATTCCACCGATCAGGGGAGGGATCACGCGGCCATACGCCAGCGGCCAGTCGGGCACGGAGTCCGCGGCGTCGTTGCTGGTCACGAGCGCCCCGGCCATCAGCAGCAGGACCGTGCAAAACGAAGTTGCAACCGCAAAGCGGTAGAGACTGCGAGGAGCCTGACGTGGATTCTCTGCCATCACTGGTGAAAACGACTCATCATTGTAAGTACCCGCGCCCCAAAACGCAAAGACTTCTCCGCGTAATTCCGCGGCTCAGCTGCCAGTACGGCCGACGATATCAGAGTGAGCAGGGGGCCTTTCTAAACGACCCGCAATAACGTGGGATCACATACTTCATGCAATGGCGCGTTGTGACCGCTGTCGTGGTGAGACGGCTAGTTTGCTTCCTCAAATCTCCCACACCTCTTGAACTTCGGCTGTACCTCGCCAAGGATAGGTTCAAAACAGAAATTGGTGTGGTGCGGTACACCAAATTCGTCTTCGTAGGTGGCACAGCCAAGAATCGAATAATTGGACTTTTCAAGAATATAACTATTGACGTGCATCAGCCCCAAGTCATTCTCTACGGTATCGCCCGGAGCCAGAACGAACCCGTGAGGCCACGCCTCGCCTTGGCCGGTTGCCTGAGCTTTGGCAATTGCGTTTTTCTCGTCGTCGATCATTCGGCAAGGTTCGCGCCAATTCGTGAGGAGGGTTTCTGTCCTATGTGGTTCAGCAGTCCCTCTCACCCAAGCGTCGGTGGCAACGGACTTTCCAGTATTTTTCATTACGACGATAGGTTCCATGACTAAAGGTTCTTGTGTGGGATCGTAGCGGGTGAATTCCAATCTCTCCGCAGTAAGCCACGGACGCTCCGAAACTTGCAGAGCGCGCTTGGCCTGCTGATTGGCCGCCTGAGCCTCTTTAACATTGGCCGCCAATTGTCTAACCTCGTCAGAGGTCGACTGAGCGACCTTACTGGCGCTCTCTGCCTGAGTTTTGGCAGCCTCAGCGATGATCTTCGTACTGTCTGACTGCTTTCCCGCGGCAACAGCCAAATCGTGAGTGTCGGTGCCCCCTTTCTTGACTTCATCCAGCGTCCGGGAGGCGATGTTGCCCTGCCAAAATATCGCACCGCCCGTGACCCCAGCGACGATGATCGCCACCGCAGTAAGAACCACCATCCACATTTCAAAAACAGACATCGGTTTCCGTCCCGAGTTCATTCCTCGCTCCTATGCGGCACCGACCCGGATGATACCACTCAACTAATTCCACTCGGAGTTCATTCCACCAGGGGAGGCACACGGCCCGTGGCTCGAGCGTCGAATCTTGGTTTTGCGGGTTCCCCATGCTCGCCTCGGCGCGCGTGGGGCTCTCCTGGGCTGTCGACCGTGCCCCGTCCCCGCCATTCGCCGCCAGGGCAATGCGCGGTTGACGCGCGAGGACGGCCAGAGTATGTTTCCGCGCAGAAATAGCACCGCTATCCGAGATTCAGCCCAAGAGGTGTCCCGTGACCCAAATGACAGTCGTCTCCGAAAAGCATGGCTTTCTGGGGAGCGTGTGGTTCGCAGCGTGGCTCTTCACGCTCGGGTTTCTGCATTTGGGTGTATGGAAAGGCGTCCTCGCGCTTGTGCTGTGGCCCTACTATCTGGGCAGCGCGCTCAGCTCCCTGCCCCGCTGATCGCTTCCCAAATGCCGGATGCCCCATGCTCGCGCACCATTCCAACGTGAGAATCTTTCTGTTAAATTTCCAGTGTCGACTGTGAACAGCCCCCGCCCAACAAGCGCATTAGCAGGAATCGCTTTGCTGGCACTGTTGTCCTGGGCCGCCGCAACCCAGGCGCAGGAGCCCTCGACTGTCCCGCCGCCCACTGCCTCTTCAACCGAGCAGCAACCCGCCCAAGCAATCGCTCCCGGAACCTGCGTTCAGCCCGCGCCAATGGTGAGCTTGAGCGATTATCGGGGGCCACTTGAAAAAACCGTCGGCATTTTCAGCCGCAGACTGGAACGCAAAGCAGTGCATCCGCCGCACTATATGCCCGGGGCCAAGCTCTGCACCCTCGGACTGAAAGACAAATTCGTTCTTTTCGCGCAGAATACGATCGACCCCGTCACGTTTATCAGCGCCGGCTTCGATTCCGGAATCAGCCAGGCGGAAAACGACGATCCCAGCTACGGTCAAGGGCTCGCGGGGTACGGCCATCGTTTTGGCGCGAACCTCATCGGTCAGGCCTCCTCTGATTTCTTCAAGGACTTTGCTTACCCCTCGATATTCGCCGAGGACCCTCGCTACTACCGCTTGATCCACGGCCGCACCCGCACACGGCTTTTACATGCTTTGGAGCACTCCGTGGTCGGGTACCGGGAGGATGGCACGCAAATGTTCAATTTTTCGGAATGGTTGGGAACCACGAGCGCTATCGCGCTGAGCAACACCTACCATCCGGACAATCGGCGCGGTTTCTCTCCGTCCGCGGAGCGAGTCGGCTATGCTGTCGCCAACGATGCTGCGTTCGACGTGCTGCGCGAGTTTTGGCCCGAGATCGCCCGCAAATTCAACTTGCCCTTCCGCGACCAGCACGAGCCGTGAAAGCGGCATCCGGGTGAACGCCGCCAATCCCTCCGAGCCCACTTGCTTTTTGCCGGGGTCGAGGATATGAACCTATAGGTTATGACGAAGTTGGCAGCTCCCGCGCTCGTTCTTCTCCTGACGTCTTCGTTTTTCTCTTCGCCTCTGGGTGCCCAAACCGCGGAAACGAAGCCGCCAGCCAAACCCGACTATTCCCAAGAGGCTTACGTTATCGAGCAGATCCAAAGCACGGTGACTTTTTCCAACGATGGGAACTCGATCCGGGATCAAATCACGCGAATTCGCGTGCAGACCGATTCCGGCGTGAAACTATGGGGTCTGCTTCGCTTCCCTTATCAATCGGCCACTCAAACCGTCGAGCTCGATTACGTAAGGGTCCACAAGCCCGACGGCACCGTCGTGACCACACCGGAGGACAACGCTCAGGACCTCGACGCCGAAATTACGCGCAGCGCTCCCATGTTCAGCGACTTGCGCGAAAAGCAGGTTGCGGTCAAGGGACTGAGCGTCGGCGACACACTTGAATGCGAAGTCCACTGGCGCACCACCAAGCCGCTCGCCCCGGGGCAATTCTGGTTTGACTACAACTTCACGCATGACGCCGTCGTGCTCGATGAGCGGCTCCAGATCAACGTCCCCTCCGGCCGCGCCGTCAAAATCAAGGGACCGCTAGCCACGCAATCCGTCACGGACAGCGCCGCTTTTCGCACGTACTCATGGAAAGAATCCCATCTGGAAAGCGCTGCGGCGAAGAAAGAAAAGTCGTCGAATGTCGATGCCGCGCGCGGGCGGCTTCCCCAACCGGACGTCCTGCTGAGCACCTTTCAGAGCTGGGACGAGGTTGGGCGATGGTACTGGGGGCTGCAGAAGGATCGGGCTGAGCCGACGCCGGAAATCCGCGCCAAGGCCGCCGAACTCACGAAGGACGTGTCCAATGACGCAGCCAGACTTCACGCCATTTACAATTACGTGAGCCTTCGATACCGGTATATCGGCATCGATTTCGGGATCGGGCGTTACCAGCCGCACTCGGCGGAGGACATCCTCGGCAACAATTTCGGCGACTGCAAGGACAAGCACACCCTGTTGGCCTCCCTGCTCCAGGCGGTCGGCATCACCGTCTATCCTGCGCTCATCAGCTCCAGCCGGAAGCTCGACCCGGATGTTCCCACGCCAGCGCAGTTCGATCACGTAATCGCATACGTCCCGAAGGGAGCTGACAACCTTTGGCTCGACACGACTCCGGAAATCGCCCCGTTCGGATATCTTCTGCCGCAACTCAGGGACAAGCAGGCGCTGGTGATGACCGGCGACAACTCGGCCCACCTGGTCACGACTCCGGCCGAACCAGCGATCCACGGCTTGCGTGTGTTCTCGATCGACGGTAAGCTGAATGACGACGGCTCGCTCGACGCGAAGATCAATAGCAGCGACCGCGATGACCTGGAGTTGGCGATGCGGGAGGCGTTTCGGAGCGTCCCGACACCCCAGTGGAAAGACCTCGTCCAGCAGATCTCCTACGGGCTGGGGTTTTCGGGAACGGTGAGCGACGTGGACGCCAGCTCGCCGGAATCCACGGACGAGTTCTTCAAGTTTTCCTATTCCTACCACCGAAAGGACTATCCGGATTGGTCGAATCACCGCCTCCTAATGCCGGGGCTTCCCTTCCTTTTGCCATCCCACGAGGATGAAGACGCAAGCGGGGACGAACCCATCTTCCTCGGTCCTCAGCTGGAAACCGACTCGGACGCGAAGGTCGCACTCCCCGGAGGCTACACACCCGTGGTTCCGTCCAGCGTGGACCTTGTGCGCGACTACGCGGAGTATCACGCTTCGTATTCAGTCGCAGGTGGCGTCCTCACCAGCCGGCGCAGTTTTCGCATAAAGCTCCAAGAAGTTCCCACGGCGGAGAAGGACGAGTACGAAAAGTTCGTCAAGAGTGTCCGGGACGACGTGGACCGCTACGTCCAGTGCGCATCCTCCCCGGGTGTTGGCGTCAATGGCCCCGCGAAGGCCGCCGAATACTTCCGCGACGCGGTCGACGCCCTTCCCGACAGCACAGTTGTGGAAGCGAACCGCATGGAAAGCGACTCGCAGGCGTCGCTGACCCAGCGCGATCTCAACGCCGCGATCTTCGCGCTGAAGGGGGCCGTCGTGGTCGATCCAAAATTCGCTCGGGGCTGGCTGCGTCTCGCGGCGATCCAGAGTGCGATGCGCCAGACGGACGACGCCATAAATTCCGAGCACAAGGCCATTGAATCCGATCCCACCCAGCCGATTTGTTACAAGGCGCTGGCTTTTTCTCTCATGTCCCTCAATCGTTTCGACGAGGCAATTCCGGTCTGGCAAGACCTGTTGAAAATCGCGCCCGACGACCGAGACGCTCCCAGCAACCTGGGCACCCTATTCATGCGGCAGAAACGCTACCCGGAGGCCCTCACACAATTGCAGACCGCGGTCAAGCTTTCCCCGCATAACGCTGGTTCGCTGGCGCTTCTGGCCGGTGCGTACATACTCTCAGGCGATCTGGAGAACGGACGGGCGACCGTCCAGCACGTTCGCGAACTTGGAAACACAGCCGAGGCACTCAACGATATTTCCTACGAAATCGCCGATGCCAATCAAGACTTACCCGCTGCCTTGGATTACGCGCAAGAAGCGGTTCGCCGCGAAGAGGAATCGTCGCGAAGCGTCCAACTCGATTCTTTGACGGTCCCGGACTTGCGACACACCCTATCGTTGGCCAGCTTCTGGGACACGTTGGGCTGGGTACATTTTCGCCTCGGGCATCTCGATCAAGCCGAGGACTACCTGCGCGCCGCCTGGCTGCTCTGCCAGTACGGAGTCGTGGGCGATCACCTGGGTCAGGTTTACGAAAAAGAACAGAAAAAACAGGAGGCGATTCACATGTATCGCCTCACTCTGGCCACCACCGAGCGCCCGCTTTCGCAGGGCCGGAAGCAGGAAATACGGGATCACTTGGAAGTCCTCGCGCCGGGAACCAATGCGACCGGTCAGGATCTGCTGCGGATCCGCCCCGGCGAAACCTTTCCGGACGAGGAATTGACCAAGTTGCGCACCGTCAAGCTTCCACGGATCGTGCCGGGTACTGCGACTGCCGAGTTCTTTCTGGAAATCGCTCCGGGACCCAAAGTCGAGGACGCAAAGTTTGTGAGTGGATCAGAGGAACTAAAGCCAGCGGAAGACATTCTCAATCTCAATCATGTCACTTTCGAAATGGCATTTCCTAAAGGCAGTTCAGCCAGGGTGGTGCGGCGAGGACTCCTCGCATGCACTCCGCTGTCAGGTTGCGAATTGGTCATGCTTCCGCTCGATTCCGTCAGATCCGTAAACTAGCCCACTGCAAACCGGGGAATTCTTGGACAAAAGTGCGTGTTGCGGGCGCTATAAGTGCGTTTAGGTGGCCAAAATTGCCTTCACCTCGAAACAACTGATCGTTCGAGTGCAAAAGACTTCGGAAGGGTTTTGCGACCGCGTAGGAGCAAAATGAAAAGCCGCCGGTCGCCGATTTTTCACCGGCAAACGGCGGCTATACAAGATTGGAAACGCCGCGAAACGCTCAGTGCGCGGCGGGTGCCGGGGGCGGACCGGCGAGAGTGGTGTCCTGATCAAGCACCAGAAGCCATCCCGTGGACTTGTGGACCCACACGGAAGAGCCGCGCATGTGCAGCACGCGAGCCGGCGCCGTCGCGCCCGGCGGCGCCTTGAACGCGATATCGACCAGCCCGGTGACGATCGCCCCGCCATCAAACAGCACGACCTTGGGGTCCTTCAAATCGTACGCCGAAAGCGCCAGCTGCCCGTTGGTGATCGCGGCCAGAAATTCCGTCTTGTTCTGCATCGCGCCGTTGCCGTGAACGAAGAGCGCTTCGTCCGTCATCAACGCGGCGACCGCTTTCGTATCGCCCGCGACGCATCCATCTTGAAACTGCTTCTGTAGGCGCAGCACTTCGTCCGTGCTCGCAGCCTGCGCCCGCGCTCGCAAGGCAACTCCTGCGACCGGCACCATCGCGGCCGCTATCAAGACAATTCCCATCAAAGGACGTCGGTTCTTGAAGAGCATCGTGCGCTTTCCTCCAGTTTGATCGCGTCTTCTTAAATCAGCGCGATTGTATATCACGTCCGCAAACGCCGCGCTACCGATGGGTTACCAAAAACTCGGCAAGCCGATTTGCAGAAGTTCGGTCGGCTCACTCGCAATCGCGGTTAACTGCTCGCCAACCCCGAGATGGATTGTCGTGTGCCGTTTGAACGCTTTTAAATCCACGGTGCCGGCCCCGGCCAGGACGAAATAGATCGAATGTTCATCGAGCGAGAGAGAGGCCTCCGGCGCGATCTTATACAGCGAGATTCGCGTGCGGCGTTCGGAGAATTCGCCCAGTTGTTTGCAGCTCGCTCCGGCCTGATCCTCAATCGGGATCCACTCGAAGCTCTCGGGATCCATGAACACGGGACGCAGATAGCGCTCGCCCGGATACTTTAACGGCCGCCCGTTGACCTGCTCCCAGACGGCTTCGTAAGCGTCCTTGTTGATCTTGCTGCCGTCGGGTTTGAGCTCCGTGTAGACGCCCTTGGCGAACGTGCCGTGCTTGGCGAGGTCGGCCGCCGCCTGCTCGTACTGCTCCGCCGATAGATAGCCGCTGCCGCTTGCGCCGCCGAATTGCAGCACCAGCGTCGTGCTGCCGGTCTGGCACGATTGCGGCCCGTAGTGCGTGCCTTCCGGAAAATACGCGACCGTGCCCGGCTTCATCGAGCCGTCCAGTGCGAAGTCGAAAACGCCCTCGAGCTGGAAACGCACCTGGTCGAAATTGTGGCGGTGCCTGGGAGAGTAGTAGGTGGGCGTGGACGACATCTGCAAGGAGAAATTGTCGGGAGTGCCTGGCTCACCAGTAAGAAGCCTGCGCGTCCGCAACACTCCTTCGCGCACGTGCGGCCGCTCAACCAACGGCACGCTTTCGAGATCGATCACTTGGACCATGTCGCTATTCTCACCCGACCGGGAAATTGACCTGATTGCCCGTATCGATCCAGACGCTTTTCACTTCCGTGTACTCGTGCAGCGCGTCGGGGCCAAGTTCGCGCCCGAGTCCGCTCGCCTTGAACCCTCCGAACGGAAGCGCGTGCGAAACGACGCGGTAGTTATTGACCCACACGGTGCCGGCGCGAAGGCGCGAGGCCATGCGATGCGCGCGGCGGACGTCCTGCGTCCACACGCCCGCGGCAAGGCCGTACGACGTATCGTTGCCGATCGCGACGGCATGGTCCTCGTCCTCGAATCGAATGAGGCAAACGACCGGGCCGAATATTTCTTCGCGCGCCACGCGGCAGGAGTTCTCGACCGGGCCAAAAACCGTCGGCTCGACGAAGAAGCCTTTGCGATCCATTCGCGCGCCGCCCGTGAGAAGCGGCAAGCCCTCGCGCTTGCCGAGGTCGAGATAGCTGAGAACTTTTTCAAGCTGCGGGCGCGAGGCGAGCGGACCGAGCTGAGTGGCGGGATCCAGAGGATCGCCGGCGCGCATCTTGCGGGCGCGAGACACGAGAAGCTCGGCGACCTGATCGAAAACTTCGCCTTGAATCAGCACGCGCGACCCGGCCATGCAAGTCTGGCCCGTCGCGGCAAAGACACCGGCCATCACGCCATTCACCGCGTTGCTCAAATCGGCGTCCGCGAAGATTACGTTGGGGGATTTGCCGCCAAGCTCAAGCGATACCCGGGCGTTGCGCTGGGCCGCCGCCGTAGCGATCTTTCTTCCGGTGGCTGTCGAGCCGGTGAACGCGATTTTGTCGACGCCGGGATGGCTGACGAGCGCCGAGCCCGTGGGATCGCCATAGCCCGTGACGACATTCACGACGCCTCGCGGGAATCCCGCCTGCAGCACTAACTCCGCGAGCAGCAGCGTTGAGGTCGGAGTGATCTCGGACGGCTTTACAACGACGGTGTTGCCCGCGGCGAGCGCTGGAAAAAGCTTGCAGCCGAGCAGCCCGAGAGGCGTGTTCCACGGCGTGACGGCCGCAACAACGCCGATCGGTTCACGCACCGTGTAGCTCACGAAATTCGGCACGCTCGATGGGATGGTTACGCCATGCAGCGTCTCAGCGAGACCAGCGTAGTAATGGCAATCTCCCGCAAGCGCGACGATGCCCGGGCCCATCTCGGAGATGAGCTTGCCATTTTCCCATATCTGGCGGCGGACAAGTTCGTCGGCGTTTTCTTCGATCAACTGCGCCAGGCGGCGCAAAAGAGCGGCACGGCGCGCGGGCGGGGTCTCCGGCCAGCCGTCGCGATCGAATGCGCGGCGCGCTGCTTTGACGGCCGCATCGACATCGGCTGGATCGGCCCACGGAACACGGCCCCAGGATTCCTCGGTGTAGGGATCGACGCAAGAGAAGAACTTGCCGGATGTGGCCGGCCTCCATTCGCCGTCGATTAGAAGCTTGAACTCGCGGTCGGCGAGCGCCGCGGGGCGCCTCGCGGCAACGGTGGTGGCAGTCGGTTGTGTTCCCATGTCAGGCGCGTTGCGGCGCGTTGTAGAAGTTTCCAGAGCGCAGCTTCACGAGCGCCTTGGCCGGATCGAAAGTGACGCCAATCGGATCGCCGCCCTCGGCGACTATTTTGATCTGCGCTTTCAACATGCGGCGCTGCAGGATAATGCCGCGATCACTCGACGCGAGATGCTCTTCCGAGTGCAGCGAGATCGCGCCCTGTCCGGCTTGCGCTTCGTAGTCGCCAGGCGTTTCCTGGCGCTCCTGCTCGGTCATTTCACCCCACAGCTTACCTTTGAAGCGCACCCCTCCAAGAGGCGGCGCGTTCTTCGGCATGCGGGAAACGGTGACCATCGTGAAATGCGAATCATCAACGGGCAGCGACCACGTGATGCGGTTCGCCCGAACCTGCGAGATATCGATGGGGTTGGGAACGCACATGACGTTGGGCATCAGAAACGAAGAGACGCGATCGTACTCGCGGCCGTCGTCGAGGGTGCGCTTCGCGGAATAGCACACGCCGTCGTCCGTCGTGAAAAATTCGACCTTCGGCATTAGCGCGAACTGCGGCACGAACTGCACGGTGCTGAACGTCGAGTGGAGCACCTGCACGTGGAACGGGTCCATCACGTTGTCGTTCATGTGCAGCCAACTGTACGGCGCGACGGCGAGAGTGTTGTCCCCCGTGGCACCGAAGGCGCCCATATCGGCGCGCAACTCTTCCCCCGGCTGAAGATCTTCGAGAATGTCGTAGCGAAGCAGGACCGGCTTCTTCTCCAGAGGACCCATGTAGGCGAAGACAACGCCGTAGCGCTCTTCGAGCGGATACCAAGGCTGGCGCGCCACGTCCAGATTGCGGCCGCCGTCGGGTTCACATGGCTGGCGCAGGCAGCGGCCTTCCACGTCGAACAGCCAGCCGTGGTAGCAGCAGGCGATGCCCTCTTCGGAAACCTTTCCATAAAAGAGCGTAGTACCGCGATGCATGCAGCGGGGATAGAGCAGGCCAGGTCGCCCCTTCTTGTCGCGAAAGAGAATCAAATCCTCGCCGAGGATGCGGACATTCTGAGGGCGGTCCGTCGCGTCAGCGGAGACCGCGACGGGCTGCCAGTAGCGGCGCATGAGTTCGCCGCAGGGCGTGCCGGGGCCCACTTGCGTGAGTTCGAGATCGGGATGCTGCGGAGGTCTGCCGTAGGCGCCGCCGTCCGCGGATCGTTTTCGCTGCGTGGCTTCGGCCATGGTTCGTTCCTCCTTCGGTCAACCACCGCACTAAACACTCAGGCGATTGAGTTGTCAAGAGGAGCGCTGGCCAGGCGGTGAGTCAGTTTCCGATTATCCGACTTCTCGGGACTCATATCCTGATCAGTGTGATGGGTTCTCTACCTTTCGCGAGAATGGACTTGATGACAATCGCTTCAGGGGGTTCTATTTGATGATTATTGGTCGACGGACGAAACAGAAAGCATGCTAAGAGGCATAAAATTCAGTCTCTATGCTTTTTTCGGAGACATGCCACCGGACAAATTGGACAAATCGGGTTTGCTTTGAGCGTTTTGCGTGGACGCATCTGAACCGCCATAGTTCAAGCTCGCGGTGGTCCACGCCTCGTTGAAAACTTCCTTAAACTGCCGGATCAAGTTCGCATCCTGCGTCCGAAATGACAAACCAAGCTCGCGGTTACCGACATTCTTGAAGGTGAACACCGCGTCCTCGTCATCCTCCAGCCACACAAAGAACGCGGCAGACTCATCCAAGTATTTGATGTTCGAGACCGACGGACGAACGGATGCGTCGCGACGTTCCAAAACCTCGCGCAATGCGGCGTTGGTCTCCGGCAAAGGGGATATTTTGTTCCTCGCACAAAATGTCTCGAACACCTTTTTGTTTCGGATCCCCTCGAACGGTGCGGGATCGTCGGGGAATTGCAGCTTCCGCTCATCTTGCCCAAGCTTCGCGTTATAGCAGATGAGCCTCACGTCCAGATCCTTCCTGATGACACTTTGCAGTGCCGCAACATACTTTTGATGTTCCTCCGGAGCCGAATACTGACCGTAGCCGATGAAATCGACCATGACATAGACGTAGCGATTTGCTTTGGATATGACTTCTTGAATATGTCGCAGGTTCTTCGGGAACAGACCAACGAATCGAGTGGACACTGCCCCTTCAATGGCGGTAATTTCGCGTTCTTGCCGTTTGGCGTCCATGAACTGAACGATGGCGAACGAGATCGCGAGGACGGCAAGCACATCTGTGGGAGAGAATTGAGGCAACCACACGTACCTCCTTCGTAAGAAGGTATAGACCAGTGCAACAATCCCCGCAGCCGCGATCACGCCCAAGAGCTGCAGGGTGACTCCCAAGTGATACTTCGCCAGGCGCTTCTGCAATCGCTCCCACAAGCTTGGTCTTGACGCCATGCCGCCTCCGAATCATGCGCCTCGCAGCTCCAGCCGGAGCGTTGCGATTCGTCGCTAAGCTCATCCGGAATTTCCGATTTGGACCTGTGTCTCGCGGATCGTACGTTTTTCCTGCGCTCGACACAACGAATTTGCCACCGGAGCAGGCCCCAGGGAGATCGCAGCATCCAGACGCTCCCTTTTGCCCTCGGACGAGCCCCGCTTGCTGCTCGGTAAGCCATTTCTCAGACACTGCGCCAGTACCACGGGTCGAGATTTCCACGTCGCCCAACTCCCGACAAACGCCCTAAGCGGACATGTCCGGTTGGCCAACCTAGCGGGAGTTGGCTGAAGCTCCGCCCCCTAAGTTGCGCCGTTTCCCCTCAGCCTGCCTAGCCTCTGCTTCGCGGAATCGGCCTCTCTGTTCCAACCTGCCGCGCCACCATCTATAAACATTTGGGGAATTGTGACGCCCGTCACTGCGTCCCTCTGTGCCTGGAGACCATCATCGCGCGAAGGTTCGATGTGCTTCGGCCCCCGGGAATCCTCGTGGTAACAGGAGAAGATCATGAACACATTTCACAAACTCTGCGTACCTGGGCTCCTTGCAATGGTTGCGGTCTGTACCGCCGCGCAGCAGAGCACGGTCATCCAGCATGAACCGGCTCCGGTAACATCCGCGGCTTCCGGCAGCGAAATGTACAAGAGCTACTGCGCTTCGTGCCACGGAAAGGACGCCAAAGGGGATGGCCCTGCTGCCCCCGCATTGAAGGCAGCTCTACCCGACTTGACGACTCTCGCCAAGCGGAACGACGGAAAGTACCCCGCCCTGAGGGTGACAAGTATCCTGCGGGGTAAAGAGGCACTCGTGGCTCATGGCGATCAGGAAATGCCCGTCTGGGGGCCCGTGCTCCGCGGCGTAAGCTCGAGTGAAGCCATCGTTGATCTGCGGATCTCGAATCTGAATAAGTACCTGGAGTCGTTGCAGGTGAAGTAACAGACGGCTTCACGGTCGAGTTTGCACAACTTCGGATCTCAAGCGACGTCGCTGTGCAAAACATACCGGGCGTCCGACAAAGGGACAAAAGTTGAGCGGCGCCGGGCCGGTGCAACTTTGTGGCCGGCTGGCGACGCTACGAACAAGCCGGGCCGAGGTGCCAAACCTCAGCCAGCGGCTTCTTCCGTCTCGATGAGGCGAATGTACTGATCCCATTCCCCACAAAATGAGATGCAGTCCTGGACAACTGTCTTCGCGTGGCAGGATTGCGGCTTAGTCCCTCGTAAGCGCGCCAGTCGGAGACTGAGCCACTATCGCTAGCGGGTCAGTGAGATTCGGCGGGCTTGAACGTGAAGGAGATGGACTTCGATTCTTTCGGAGCGATGGTGACGGAGACGTCCTGCGTGCCGAAGCGCTCGTGCCAGGCTTCGATCGTGTAGGTGCCGGGCGGAAGATTCTTCAGCTCGAATTCCCCCGACTTTGAGGTAACTGCGAAATACGGATGCGCGAAGACGAAGAAATACGCGCGCATCCACGGGTGGATGTTGCACGCGACCGGAATGGCCAGCTCCGGTTTCGTGAAACTGGCTTCGATCGGGGGATCGCCCACGGGCTCGGACTTATTCCAGGCGCGATTCTCGCGCGGCATCGCGTGAACGTTGTGGATCGTAGGGTCATCATTCTTGATCTCGAGAGTCTGGCGCGTCATCAAGGCGACGACGCGCGGCTCGTACATGCAGCCCTTTTGCGTAAGGGTGGCCGGCGATGCGGGGACGTCGAAACGGTAACTGCCGAGACCGGACTTCACGTAAACCACGGCGTTCGCGAGAGAGCCCTTGTCACCGGTGATGACGATTGGTGGCAGCACCGGCTTGGAATTTGACTGGACGCAGGCGGCTTCGGCGCTCATGTCGATGGGCTTGAACGCGGGTGCCGCACCGTCGAGCTTCACAGCCCCAGTAATCGAGCCAGCGGTGGATTGGTCCACGACCGCTTTGGGGGCCGGCGGCTCGGCGGATTCCGAGGATTCTTTCTTACTGCAACCGATGATTGCGAGCGGCAGGGCGAGCGCGAGCACCAACAACAAAGGCCGAGTCTTCAATTCGAATTATTCCCTTTCGTGAACACACAAGATGTTAACAAAGCGGAAGGCGCAAGGCGAAGAGCAAAGCGCAAGAAGAATGCGCCACTGAGGCGCAAAGAACACAGAGAAAAGACGGGCAACGGTCAGCTTTGCGAAACGACGTCAGCGATGATGGAGAGAGCACGATCGATGGCGGCGCGATCCACGTCGTAGTGCGTGACCATGCGGATGGTGAATTTGCCGGTCGGGGAGCAGAGGACGTTCTTTTTCGCCAGTTCCGCGCAGATGTCCGCGGCCGTCCGGCCAGTGCCGTGTACGTCGAAGATTAGAATGTTCGTGACGACTTTCTTCGGATCGATCGAGACGCCCGGAATGCGCGCGAGGCCCGCGGCGAGGTGACGGGCGTTTTCGTGGTCGCGATGCAGGATTTTGGGCGTCTCTTCGAGCGCGATGAGCCCCGCAGCCGCAAGCACTCCAGCCTGGCGCATTCCGCCGCCGAGAAGCTTCCGAGTGACGCGCGCCTTGTCGATGAAGTCGCGCGAGCCGACGAGCATCGAACCGACCGGAGCGCCCAGTCCCTTCGATAGGCAGAACATCACGGAATCGAATTTGCGGGTGAGGTCG
This sequence comes from Candidatus Acidiferrales bacterium, assembly GCA_035604415.1. Classification (GTDB taxonomy): domain Bacteria; phylum Acidobacteriota; class Terriglobia; order Acidiferrales; family UBA7541; genus Palsa-295. The sequence goes on along the minus strand of DATNIN010000022.1, from coordinate 13,474 downwards.
GCGACGCTGCGGCCGAGCGCGACCGAGGCGTTGAAGATGCGCGCGCCGTCGAGATGCACCGGGAGGCCCGCGGCGTGCGCGCGCTCGCAGATGTCTTCGGAGATTGCCGGCGGATAGACCGTGCCGCCGTGCATGTTGTGCGTGTTTTCGAGCTCGATCAGCGCTGTCTGCGAGCGATAGTAGATGTGCGGGCGGATCAGCGGCTCGATCAAGTCCCATGTGAGGATTCCGCCGGGCGCAAGCACGATATTGGGCATGCAGCCTGCGACGGCGGCCACGGCGGCCATTTCGTAGAGATAAATGTGCGCCTGCGCTTCGCAGATCACTTCCATGCCGGGGCGCGTCCAAGTCTTGATGGCGGTGAGGTTGGCCATCGAGCCGGAGGGGAAGAAAAGAGCGGCTTCGCGGTCGAAGATTTCGGCGGCGCGGGATTGCAGGCGATTGACCGTGGGATCTTCGGCGTACACGTCGTCGCCGACTTCGGCTTCAGCCATGGCGCGGCGCATCGCGGGCGTGGGGCGCGTGACCGTGTCGCTGCGAAGGTCGACGATCGGTTGCACTTCGGAGGCCGTGGACATCGCGAAACCATGATACCTGAGGTGACGGGAGTTCAGAGTTGCGAGTTGAAAGGCGAAAGTCAAAACCAGACCACAGAAAACACAGAGACAGATCCCAACAAGAGAGGCAAAGGCAAACCGCAGAGACCCAGAGAACGCAGAGCAAGACCAGAGAACACCGAGAAAAACGCCGGGCTACGCTTGAGGCAATGAACGGCGGGCAGAGTGAAGGATGACGCTGCCGAAATTCCAAGAAGCGATGCGGACATCGGTGAAGCCGGTCCTTTCCATCAGCGCAGCGAGATCGGATGGAGACGGGAACTTTCTGACGGAGTTCGGGAGGTAGGCGTAGGCCTCGCGGTTTCCGGAGATGGCGCCGCCAATGACAGGGAGCACGCGGCGGAAGTAGAAGCGAAAAAGCGCCCCCAGTGGGCCAGAGCTCGGCTCGGTAAATTCAAGGATGCCCAGTTCCCCGCCCGGTTTGAGTACGCGAGCGAACTCGCGGAGGCCATCTTCATAGTTTGCGAGGTTGCGGAAACCGAAGGCGGTGGTGACGAGATCGAAGCTGGCATTGGCGAAAGGGAGGTGCAGCGCGTCGGCAGCGGCGAAGACGGCGTTGCGGTGACCTTCTTGCGCCTTTTCGCGCGCGCGCGTCAGCATGGGTTCGACGAAGTCGCTGCCGATGATGGGCACACGATGAGTGCCTGCTTCAGGGGTTGAAACCCCTGAAGCAGAGGTGCCGGTAACGGCGGGGTTGAAACCCCGCCCTTCCGAACGCGCGCGGTCGAGCGCGAAGCCGAGGTCGCCGGTGCCGCAGCAAAGATCGAGGACGCGCGCGTCCGGGCGGCGAAGGATGTGAAGGAAGCGCTTCGCGGTGCGGCGGCGCCAGATGCGGTCGAGCGAGAACGAGAGCAGATGATTCAGGAAATCGTAGCGCGGGGCGATGCGCGTGAACATTTCGCGGACGCGCACCGCAGCTTCGCGTTCGCCGCTCGTGCCTGGAGGACGAGTGCCGGGGAGAGGAGACGACTTTTGAGACGCGATCATCGACCAGAATTGAAATGAGACGCAAAGCGGACCGAATGACTGCATGCCGCGAAAGACACAGCGCAAAGGTGCGCGTTCCACGCCACGTTCTGTTTTGGCGGGGTTAAAACCCCGCCCTTCCATCGTGCGCCGGGGAGAGGAGACGACTTTTGAACAGTCATTGCCATCGAAAGGGGCGTGTCACGATTTCGCGCGATGGGAGTCGGCGTTTGCCAAGCCGGTTCGCGTCTCAGCCATGATTTCCGGCAGGCTTTCCAGACTGCGCTCGACCACCGGCCACGGCATTTCGATCCCCCACTCCGTCTTGCCGATGCGGCGCGGGAGAACCCACAGGACGCGGCCGCCGCGTGCCTTCTTGTCGCCCGCCAGGATGGAGCGCAGCTTCGCGCCGGGGATCGCGGGTACATCCGGCAGCGGGCCCACGGAGGTGATGAGGCGCACGATGCGGAACGCTTCCATCAGCGCGAGACGGTCCGTGGCGAGAGCCATCATCGTGGCGGCAATCATGCCCCAGGCGATGGCTTCGCCGTGAAGGAAGCGGCGGTAGCCGGTGGCGGCTTCGAGAGCGTGGCCGAGCGTATGGCCGAAATTCAGAATCTGGCGGAGGCCGCCTTCGCGCTCGTCCGCGCCGACGACGCGAGCCTTGATCGCGATCGAGCGGGAGATGATTTTGCCGAGCGCCTCGGGATCGCGGCGGAGCACGGCAGGCATGTGGCGCTCGAGAAACACGAAAAGCTGCCGGTCCGCGATGACGCCGTATTTGATCACTTCATAGAGTCCGGAGCGGTATTCGCGATGCGGGAGCGTGCCCAGCAGCACCGGATCGGCGATCACCAGCTTCGGAGGATAAAACGCGCCGACGAGATTCTTCCCTTCGGGGAGATTCACGCCCGTCTTGCCGCCGATAGCGCTGTCCACCTGCGCGACCACGGTCGTCGGGATGTGAACGAGGCGGACGCCACGAAGATAGCTCGCGGCGGCAAAGCCGGCGACGTCGCCGACCACGCCGCCGCCGACGGCAACAATAACGGCGCGGCGGTCGGCGCCCGCACGGATCAGCTGCCGCGAGATTGCCTCGACCGCCTGGAGCCGCTTCAAGGATTCGCGGTCGTCGAACAAGATCGGATGTTTTGCAGCTTTTCCGGGAACCTTCGAGGCGATTGCGCGGCCGCAATTCCGCCACACGCGCGGAGACGAAAGAATGAAGGTGCCGGTTGAGTCTCCGAGGCGAGCGATCAGGGACGCCGCGCGAGAGAGCGCACCCGGGGCGCAGACGACGTCATAGGGGCCAGACGAGCTGGATACGCGGATAGTCGGCATGATCGCAAAAGAAAATGTAGCATAGTTCGAGAGGGCGCTTTCCGCGAATGATGGCGCACCGCGAAACGAATTGGCACTTCAGTGCGTATCTAGAGTGCGAGAGGTCAACGGACAAAAATGCTCACTTTTATCCTGTGGTTCATTCTTCTCATCCTCTGCTGGCCGCTGGCGCTGGTGGCGCTGGTGTTGTACCCGATCGTCTGGTTGCTTCTGTTGCCGTTCCGGATCGCGGGAATTGCCGTAGAGGGCGTCCTCGAATTGGTGAGGTCGATCATCATGCTGCCGGCGCGAATCCTGCGAGGCCCACGCAGCGCATAGTCACCCCAAGAGAAAACCCGCCCGACCCCTGATGATGCAGGGGTCGGCCGCTACATAACCATCTTCGACAACGAACGTCGTGGAAAATCATCAGCGGAATTTGGCTTGCAGCGCGTTTACGGATTCGAGGATCACGTGGCCGGTGATCGCGAGACTGCGCGGGCTGATCTTATCGAGGGTGTCCGACGCGGTGTGCCAGTTTCCTTCATTCGTGTAGTCGTCGAGGTCGATGATGTCAACCGCTGCAACGCCGCGATGGAGAAACGGGAGATGGTCGTCCGAAACTTCCGACTCGCGCGACACGAAGACGTCCTTGTAACCGAGGCGCGCCGCCGTACTCCAAACCAGATCCTTGAGCCATTTCGTGGAATCCGATTCGCGCAGGAAGTGGGGGTCTTTCTGGCCGACCATGTCGGCGAGGATCACGGCGCGGACGCTTTTTAGCTCGCCCGCAACCGCGAGGCGCGCGGCCAGCTCCCGGCTGCCATACACGCTGTCCGTATCGGACCAATCGAACGTCGCCTGGGTTTCTTCGCCGTCGAGAAACGCGATCCATACGGAATTCGCCTGCTTTGGTCCGCCGCAGAGGACGCGAGCCATCTCGAGCATCAGGCCGGTGGAAGAGCCGCCGTCCTCCGCGCCCACGAAGTTGTCCACGCGCTTCGTATCGTAGTGCGTGAGCAAAAGGATGATTCCCTGCCCCGTGCCGGGAATCTTCGCGACGACGTTTTTCATCGCCATCGACCCGATCGGCGTCTGAGCTGTGAAGTCGTCATCGTCAACCGCGCAACCGAAACCCTGCAACTGCGAATGGATGTATTTCTGCGTGGCGCGGATCGCGTCGGATGCAGGGGGGCGCGGGCCGAAGCTGACGAGCTTCGCCACCTGATCGTAGGCTTTCGCACCGTCAAAGCCGCCGGTCTGCGCGGCGGGAGGCGCGACGTCAGCCGCGGAAACAGGGGTTGATGCCGCAGCGGGCGCGGCATTCGAGGACGATGCATCGACGGATGCGCTGGGTCGCGCGGCGTCGTGGCTGCATGCGGAAACGAAAAGAGCGGCGATGGCGGCAGCGCCAATCACACAATTGGATTTCAGCGGCCGCCGCACGCTAGTGGGCCTCGCCTTCGGCGAGCGCGCGGGCGCGCTTGCGGCGCAAGACGACGTACGACACGAGGACGCCCACGAAATACAAGACCACCATCGGGGCCATGAAGACCAACATCGTGGTGGCGTCGGGAGTTGGCGTGACGATCGCCGCCGCGACCGTGATCAACAGCATGGCGTACCGGAAGTTTCTCAGCAGGAATTTCGGCGTGACGATATTGAAGAGCGAAAGGATGAAGATCACCACGGGCATTTCGAAAATGATTCCCAGGCCGATCAGAACGAGCAGAATGAGGCTGAAATATTCGTTGATGCTGATGAGCGGCTTCACCGGCCCGTCGTTGGCGAAGCCGACGACGAAGGTGAGCACCTGCGGCAACATCACATAGTAGCCGAAGGCAATTCCGCACAGAAACAGCAGCATGGACGAGCCGATAAAGCTCGCGACGGCGCGGCGCTCGTGCTTGTAGAGGCCCGGAGCGACGAAGAGCCAAATCTGGTACAGCACCCACGGCATGGCAAGGACGACGCCGAGATAGAGGCCGAGATTGATCACCAGGCCGATGTAGCCGGCAGGGCTGGTGTAATACAGCTTGTCGTCGAGATGATTGGCGCGGAGCGCCGCGAGCATCGGCTGGATGATGAAGTTGATGAAACGCTTGGCGACCAGGAGGCCGAGAACCATTCCCACGCCGATCGCGAGCAGCGCGCTGATGATCCGCTTGCGCAGCTCTACGAGGTGGTCGAAAAACGACATCGCCGAGCCGGACTCTTCCTCGGAGCGCTGACGCGCCGTACGCTCAGGCGGGACGGACGTCGCCATTGGTCACTCGTTCGGGAGTCTTTTCTTCTGCGGATGGTTCCGATGCTGGAGCCGGCTCATTCCTCTGCGCCTCGAAATCCACCGTTTTCAGGAGCGGGTCCTCCATCGGCTCGTGCGTGTACGGGTCGATCGAGGGCGGATTGGGAGTCGCGAGAGCCGAAGCATTCGGCGGAGCAGAAGGAACCGTTCCGGGCGCCGGAGGCGCGGGCTGGGGTTCAGCGGCGGGCGCAGGAGCAGGAGCCGGCGCCGGAGATGGCGCAGCGATGCGCCGGGTGTCGGCTTCGCGCTCAAGGTCGCGGAGGTGCCCTTCGAAGGTGGAGCGCAGATCGCCCGTGTGGCGCCGGAATTCGGCCATCACCTTTCCGAGATTGCGGGCAAGCTCCGGTATCTTCTCTGGTCCAAAAACGACGAGAGCGACGATAAAGATGACGATGAGATGAGGGATGCTGAGCATTCAGGGCTCTGCGGCGCGCGCATGCGGGCCGTTGTCGCATCATAGAAGAGGCGTTCAGGCGTGTCAAACGGCCCAAACCGGGTATGCTATACTTTACTTTGAGGGGCGGAAAGAGGCGGCATGAAATCGTCGCGAACGGGAATGCCAAACGGCCAGGCGCAATCCCCGGAATCCTTTGGGTCATCGACCCGCGGAATCGTGTTGCTTGGATTGGTGCTGGTGGTTTCGGCGCTGCTTGGGGGCCTCTACGGGCCCGCGGCGAGCGCGACGGCATACGGCTCCGACGACACGCAGGACTCGGTAAGAAGCTTCACGCGCGTCCTCTCGGTGGTTGAGCGCAACTACGCCGACCCCGTGGACACCGACAAGGCGATCTACGACGGCGCGATCCCCGGCATGCTGCACGTGCTCGATCCTCACTCGAATTTCTTCGATCCCAAGCAATACGCGCTGTTCCGCGAGGAGCAAGAGGGGCGTTACTACGGAGTCGGGATGGTCGTGTCGCAGCGCGAGAATCAGACAGTGGTCCAATACCCATTCGTGAATTCACCGGCCTACAAAGCCGGGATCCGCCCCGGAGACACCATCCTCAAGGTCGATGGAAAGACCTGCACGGGGCTGACGACAACCGAAGTCGCCGACATGCTGAAGGGCGCCAAGGGCACGCCGGTTCACATTTCGCTCGGGCGCGAAGGATGGGACAAGCCGATCGAAGTGATGGTGGTGCGCGATGAAATTCCGCGGCCAGGCGTGGAATTCTCGGAAATGGTGAAGCCCGGGATCGGATACGTGCGCGTCTTCACGTTCAACGAGACGACCGACAGCGATCTATCGGACGCGTTGAAGGACCTCGATTTCCCCAAGCTCGACGGCCTTATTATCGATCTCCGAACTAACGGCGGCGGCTTGCTGAATCAGGCCGTCGGCATGGCGGATATGTTCCTCGACAAGAACGAGCTGGTGGTCTCGCACCGCGGGCGGTCGTCTCCGGAGCGGCCTTACTATGCCGTGCGCGGGAATCAGGGGGTCGACGTGCCGCTGATCGTGCTCGTCAACGGGCAGAGCGCTTCTGCGTCCGAAATCGTGTCCGGGGCGATTCAGGACCACGATCGCGGATTAATCGTCGGTGAGACGAGCTTCGGGAAAGGCCTCGTGCAGACCCAGTTCTCGCTTCCCGAGAACACGGCGCTGCTGCTGACCACGGCGCGGTACTACACGCCGAGCGGCCGCCTGATCCAGCGCGACTATAAGAACGAAACGCTTTACGACTATCACTACAATCCCAAGCCGCCGAAGGCCCCCGAAGTGAAGCTGACGGACACCGGGCGCCAGGTGTTCGGACAAGGCGGTATCACGCCGGATGTACCCGTTGCCGCGCCGAAGCCAAACGAGTTCGAGGAGTTGCTCGAGCGCCGGGGCATGGTTTATCCAGCGCCGCAAAGCGTGGGCGATTTCGCGCGCTATTATCTCGGCGGAAGGCCAACCGTCACGAAAGACTTCGTGGTGGACGACGGCGTGATCGCGCAATTCAAGAAGTACCTCACCGAACAGCACGTTCCCTACACCGACCAGCAAATTCAGGACAACCTCTCGTGGCTGAAGTGGGAGATCAAGCGGGAGGTGTTCACCACCGTCTTCGGCGTGAACGAAGGATACCGCGTTGCGCTCGAAAACGACCCGCAGCTCGACAAGGCCATCGAGTCGATCCCGCAGGCCAAGGCGCTCTACGCGAACGCGCGGAAGATCGTAGCGGAGCGAGAGGCGGGCGCGGCTGCGCGTCCTTAAGTCCGGGCTACCCTATTTCGGGGACTGGGCTTCCAGCTGGGCCAGCGTCGCTTTCGCGTCATTCAATTCCTGACCGTTGGGCGCCGACTTCACATATTCCTTGAGTTGCGCGATCTCGGAATGCGAATCGCCTGTAGCTTCGTAAACGTGAGCCAGCAGCAAACGCAGCTGCGGCAGGTGGTGCCACGTATCCAGTTTGACCGCCGAATTCGCCTTCGTTTCCGCGTCCTGCAAGTTTTTCAGGTGAAATGCGGCGTCCGCTGCGTAGTAGAGCGAGTATATGTTGGTCAGCGGCTCGAGTTCCAGGGCGCGCGACGATAGACTCGCAACCTGATCCCAGTTCTGTTCGCTGGCGGAAAAATCGGCAAGGCACAGATAGGGAGGCACGTACTCCGGATCGACGGTCTGGGCGTGCGTGCAGGCATCGCGAGCCTCGTCTTTCTTGTGTTGCGCGTCCAACACCTGGCCCAACACGACCCACGCCGCCGCGTAATTCGGATAAACCTCGATAGCCTTGCGAAGGTGCTCCTCGGCATCCTCGAGTCTCTTGCCCTTGAAAGCTCCGCAGCCCTTCTGGTATTCGCCACTCGCCTTGCCGGGGACCGCAAGTCTCGCGGTGCTCACGGTAGGGCTGTGCACCGCGGCTTCGGTCCAGGTATTGCAGGACTCGAGACCTGCGATCGCGTCCGCTTCCATCGGAGTGGGAGGATTTCCAGCGCCTCCGAAAACGGCCATACTTCGTTCGTTGGCCACGTCAAAAAACGTGGGAGCCGATGAAGGTGCAGGGGGAATCTGAGACGCGGACCTGCCACCCTCGGGAGGGACTCCAGAATTCTTCTGGGCCATGGCGGTCCCGGCGGAGAAAGCGATCAGGGACGCGCAGATCAACCCATGGCGAAAAGATGCAAGCCGGGACAGGCGATGCCGGCCGCCGTGCAACCGGTTCGCAGCGGAAGTCCCGGGCCGTACTCCGGTCGCTGCCATAGTGAGTCGATGGTAAGCCTTTTTCGTCCCAGCGGCGCAACTTCTTTTTTCAATCCCAGCTCGCTGAGGCACAGAAACAACGGAGGGGAAACCGGTTTGATCGCGCTGCGAGTTGCGCCGGGATGGCAGACCTAGTCTTTTGAAAACACCGCCCGCCTTTCAACTTGCCGACTTGCTCGAACCGCAAGACGACAGCCCGTTCGATCGAGCAGGCGCGATGAAACCCGAGAGCAAGAAGGAATCCAGCCACACGATGGATTCCGAATTCGAGCACATCTAGAAACGCGACGGAACTCTTACCCGACGTTCAAATGGTGGACGTGAGGGGGCTCGAACCCCTGACCTCCTCGTTGCGAACGAGGCGCTCTCCCAACTGAGCTACACGCCCTCCGATTCAACAGGTTAAAACACTTTACATCAGCGCCTTAGATGCTTCAAGTTGGGACCACTTGGGACCATGATCGGTCGCATTTATCCCAATTTCGAAGCGATCTCCTTCCTGAATTCCCGAGTGAAGTGACTATACTTGCTCGTTGTCTTGAGCGAGGAATGCCCAACCCAACGCTTGATCAAATCACCAGGAACACCATTCTGTTGGAGAGCGGAGACTCTCCCGTGTCGGAATGCATGAGTCGTCCCGACAGGGATTCCGATCTTCTTGCAAAGTGGCTTCAGAACATAGCGATTCACATTCCCATTGACCAGCGGAGTTCCGTTGCGGCTCTGGAAGACCCGACCCGATGTACGATCGCCGAGATATTCCTTGACCATCGCCATTGTGCCGGCGTCTACGTCTACTTCTCGATGGCCCGCTTTACTCTTCGGGGTCACTTCCTCGTGTTTGAAAGTGGACCGTCTGATGTAAACGATGAGCTCCGAGAAGTCCAGATCCTCGACGTGAAGACCAGCCATCTCTCCGAATCGCATGCCTGTCGCAAATTGCAATGCGAATAGAGCTTTGTACTGGCCCTCGGCCGCTTCGATCAATTTGTGCATCTCCTTGGGTGTGAAGTAGCGTTGCTCTGTTTCAGGAATTTCCGGCAGACGAATCGTCCACTCGCGTGTCGGTTTCCCGATGATAAGTTTCAGGACTTTCCACACGTTTCCGATCGTCTTCGGTTGCAACTTACCCTGAAGCTTCAATCCTGAAATCCATTCCTGGACGGTGCTTTCGGATATTGCATCCATCGGCATCTTTCCAAAGTACGGAATCAGGTGCTTCTTCAGGATGTAGTGGCTTGAGTTTTGAGACGAACGCTTGTGCAGGGGGAGGACATTCGCTTCCCACCACTCAGCATGTTCGGAGAAAAGCTTGACTGGAGTGAGTGCCTTTTCGAGATAGGAATTGTCGTTCACTCCCAGCTCGTTCAGCATCACACCCAGTTTGCGTCTCGCCTCCGGTTTCGTCATCTCATCGCATCGGCCGATCGCCACGGACTTACGGGCCCGTTTCGTGCTATCCGCGACGTCAATGTAATACCGGCCGTGCCACCAATTGCCCTTCTTTACAACTGTACCGCTTTGACCTCCGCGTCTGCTCATGGATCACCACCAGGAATTTCTGTTGTGAGCTGCTTTTCATCGGGTCCTCCTGGGACGTGACTGAAGATCTTTCTCGCCGCAAACCACGGCAAGAAAGTGCTGCTTGTTGAATCGATGATTATCCCGAGCAAGAGCATCAGCTATCTCTTCGCTGGCTGCCATCACTCCGGACGTGGCGTGTGGATATGTTCCTCCTTCCGTTCTTTCATCGGCCCAGAACCCGCTAGCACAGCCAAGAGCTCTGCAGTGTGGTGCGTTGGTGCAGATATCTCCGTGCAGTGCGTAGCAGCTGACGGCCAGCTTGTCGCCTCTGATCCTCATGAGGCCCTCCGGATCAGGTAGTCATGGGCATCTGCGGTGTTGTTGGCTACGACTTCCAACACCTTGCAGGTAGCTTTGACTATGGCTGGCCGTATCTTCTTGACTTGCTTCTGGACGAACGGCTTCACTTCATGATGTTCGAAATAGAAGGCAACTCCGGGCACACCAATAGACATGCGCATCCTGGTTCTCCTTTATTTGTGTTGGGATTTGCTACTGAGGTAGGACTGGACTGTTTCTCCGGATCTTCTCGGAGATAACTGCCAGGACTTGCCTTCCTGATACGTAACAAAACACCATCAGGAAGTTGATGATCGTTCCTCCTAGAGTGAACATCACACCGTGAGGCGACAGCCCGTGCAGAAGAAAGTTAACTCCTTCCGTGATCACGAGTGTCAGACCCTCATGTTGTCCAATCCAATCGAGGACTTCTTGCGTGGATGTGAACTCCTTGAGACAAGGAATCTCATCCAGCTTGTGGATCGCCGCCCAGATCAGCGTCCAGAATGCGGCGCCGGCAAGCAACAAACCCACAAATGTTGGGGTCAACAGCATAGACTTCTCCTTTGTGTTGGATTTGTACTGCGCTCCTTTCCCTGCGTATGAACGCAGAAAGACCCACCGGGGCTCGAAATGTCCTAGGCAAATCGAGTCGGTGGGTCTAACTAGGTGTCTATCCGATTAGAAGTTTTGGCCTCGCGCGTTGCGTCCTGCCTCAGCTGGAAATGTAGAGAGCGTTTTCCCGCTAGCCATCCGAATCGATAGCTCCAGCTTGGTCGGATTACCCTATATCTTGGTCCCAGTACCCACTTGTCCGGTTAGCGCGTTAATCAGGACTTGGCCGACCGGCACCGAAACATAGGCCAAAAGGCCACATCTGGTAGCACACTCCGGTCTCAAAGCTGACCAAGTCGAGTGTAAAATCCTTGCGTGTTCGAAAACGTCTCTAAACCCACCAAACAGGGAAAGACGTACCGTTGCCCATGCTGTCGTTACAAGACCCTTCACGGACGCGGTGGTTACGAAATCTGCCCAGTGTGCTTCTGGGAAGATGATGGCCAAGATGACCATGACGCGGACGAGGTGCGTGGAGGACCAAACGGCCGACTTAGTCTAAGACAGGCACGCCTCAACTTTGGCGAGTTCGGAGCTTCGCATCAGAAGTTTGTTTCGAACGTTAGGCCGCCGCTGCCGGACGAACTGTAGCTTGGATTGGGGTTTCCCGAACAGAAGGGTAAAGTCACAAAGGCGAATGACTAGATCACTGCGACGAAGACCCTCCAGAAAGGCTCGTGGTGGACAACGAATCAAAGTGTCCGGTCAGCGGGAAGCGAATCTATGCAAGCGAAGGTGAAGCGCTGGCGACCGCTGCACACCAGATCGCAACCGCCAATGCGCCAAAGGAACTTCGAGCCTATCTATGCTCCTGGTGTAACGCTTGGCATCTAACGAAAAATGCAGGAAGAGCTGGGAAGGATCGTAGATAGACGTGGAGTTAGACAATCGAAAACTGCGGGCACTTGTCCGGTTAGCGCGTTAATCAGGAGTTGAGGAGAAATAGTCGGATGGTAGACTCCTCGCTATGCCGAACACCCATATTGATCGGCTCAGAAAGAACCCCGGGCTGCTATGGGTCCTCGTCCCGATTGTAACCGCTTCTCACAAAGACAAGTCGCACGTGAAATACAAGACCCGATGAGTACGCCGGCGTGGAGTTTTCTGCTTATTCGGCCCCTACGAGATCCTCGCGCCGATTGGCGCGGGTGGTCGAGGAAGACCTCATTGTTCCTGGGGAACCAAACGGGATCGTAGAAAGCGAGAGCCCAAGATGGAACACGAGCATACTCGCGAGGCCATCCATCAACGACTCGCGGCTGGACCCAATTACAGCTATCTCCGGGATTGGGTCTATGGTGGCATCGATGGCACCGTGACTACATTCGCGCTCGTTGCGGGAGTCGTTGGGGCTCACCTGTCACCACGCATCATCCTGATTCTCGGTAGCGCCAATCTGATTGCGGACGGTTTCGCCATGGCGGCGGGAAACTATCTAGCTACTCGATCGGAGCAAGAGGAATTCCACCACGCTGAAGCGGTTGAGCGCCGCCATATCGCAGTAGTTCCGGAGGGTGAGCGGGAAGAGGTACGCGAGATTCTGCGGGGACTAGGGATTGTAGGTCACCTGCTCGACCGGGTGGTCGCGGTGATCACAGCGGACCGGGATCGTTGGGTGCGCATAATGATTCGGGAGGAATATGGGCTACCAGTTGCGGTGCGTTCACCGTGGCGGGCGGCTGGCTCGACGTTTGGAGCATTTCTTCTCTGCGGTCTCGTCCCACTTCTTCCATTCGTGGCGGGCGTGAAAAGCGCCTTCTGGGTGGCTTCGGCGACAACCGGCCTGATATTCGTCATGATCGGCGCGCTCAAGAGTCGGTGGTCGATCCGGCCATGGTGGTATTCCGGCCTCGGAACTCTTGCTATTGGCGGAGGTGCTGCCGCCGTAGCCTACGTAATCGGGGCTTGGCTTCGCGACCTCACCCGTTGATCCGTTATGGAATGATGCCTCCCTGAGACGGGCTCAGGATCCGACAGCCTTCTAATTAGGATCTCGGGACGCTGTTCCGCTCAAGCTGACTTTCGACTTGCTAGAGCCGTGATTGGGCGGGTTCTCCATCGTTTCTCACCGATCGGGGATTGTTTTTTCCTGATAAATCGTGCCAGCTCAACCGGTCGATGCAACACCATCCAATGCGTTGATTCGACAATGCTTCCCGGGGAGAAGTGATCTGTTTGGCTGTCCTCGGTCAAAACCTAGCCAGGGCAGCGTTCCGGCTGATCTAACCCTACCGAGCGATTTAGCCTTTACTTTCAATGCAAGTCGGGTTCGACTCGATTGTTGCGTCGACCCATTGAGACCACCCGGATTACCGGACATCTTGGTCCCAGTACCAACTTTTCCGGTAACCGCATTAATCAGGCACAACCAATTCTAATGAGGTCCTGTGCCGCGGTTGGCCTGTAACGGACGATGGCTCCGCGACCAACGGGCTAATTCTTTAGATGCTTCTCGGATCATAGCGATCGAAATGCCGATCCAGTCCACTCCTAAAGGTCTGTGACCGCCGTCACAGCAATATTACAGAATTGAGTTCAAGTGTTGCTGTGGGTAGGGGGCGAGAGCTGCGAGAGGTGTACGAGCACAAACATTTCCCAAATTCC
>DATNIN010000021.1:0-7092 GCA_035604415.1 Candidatus Acidiferrales bacterium | reverse complement strand
GAATATTCGCTGGCGAAGATCGCGAAGGCGCCTGCGGGCGTGCTGCTCTATTTGCCGCAGGAAGGCCGCGGCATCGGGCTGATGAACAAGCTGCGCGCTTACCAATTGCAGGATTCCGGCATGGACACCGTCGAAGCCAATCGGCGCCTCGGCTTTGCGGCGGATTCGCGCGACTACGCTTTTTCGGCAGCGATCCTCAAGCTGCTGGGCGCGCGCAATGTCCGCCTGCTCTCCAACAACCCCGACAAGGTCGAGCAGCTCGAGCGCGCCGGCATCCGCATCGCCGAACGCGTTCCGTGCCAGCCGCGGACCAGCCGCCGCTCGCGGGCTTACCTGCGCACGAAAAAGCACAAGATGGGGCATCTGCTTATCGGCCTCGAGTAGCGCCGGCCTCCGTGCCGGCATCCGACGGGCAAGCGCAAAACTACGTGCATGCTCGCGGGCGGAGCTGGAACCGCCTTGAATTGAATTGGCCGGTCCGCGCTTGATCGCGGGCCTGGCGGACGATTGTCGTCGTAAGATGCCGGCCCTTCGCGGATCAGGGTAAACAGGGACGCCGGCGCTACTTGGGGAATCACCCGCGCGAACCTCATCGATCCGCGCGGGCGATCGTGGAACTAATTGACAGTGATCGTGAATGTCGCCGTGTGCGACGATCCGCTGGTGCCGGTGATGGTCACAGTGTAAGTTCCTGCAGTCGTGCCCGGATTGTGGTTACCGCCTCCGCCACCACCACCGCCGCCGCAGCCAGCAACAGCCGTGGCAGCAGCAAGGACGACGAGCGCGAAGGCCGTGGCCCAGCGGCGCTTCTGCATCGGCAAACCCAGCAGGAAGATGCAAGCCAGCGCTAACGCTGCGCTCACGCCCAGCCACACTGGCCGAATCGGTCCCCGCGTCGGCACGTACATCACGTGCGATGCCGCCACCGTCGTGCAAGTCAGAGTTGAGGTGCCGGTAGTAGTTCCTGCGCTCAGCGCGATCGAGCCCGCGCTGAACGAGCAAGCGGGCGGATCAACAGCTCCCGCAGGCCCCGCGATACTCGAACTCAGCGCTACGCTCCCGGCAAATCCGCCGCTGCCGGTCGCCGTGACGGTAGTCGAAGCCGGCGATCCCGGCGCCACGCTCATCGAAGTAGGATTCGCGCTGATGCTGAACGATCCGCCACCTCCACCGCCAGTGATCATGAAAGCAGCAGGTGTCGTAGTGGAACTCGCGTTAAAGCTGGCATCGCTCGAATACGAGGCTGAGAACGAATGATTTCCGGATGCGAGCGTCGAGGTCTGCAACTCTGCAAACCCGAAACTATTCAACTTCAGCGTGGCCCCATCGTTCGCGTCGGCGTCCGTCAAAGTCACATTGCCCGTCGGAATCCCCTGACCGGAATTGCCGGCGACGTCAACCCGCAGGAATATCAGAGTTCCCGATGGAACCGACGCCGCAAGCGGATTTCCAGTGTTCCCGTTGATGGCTGATATGGTCGTTGTGCTACCCTCCGGCGTAACCGTCACTGAGAACGGAGTCGACGTGCTCGGCGCGAAAACCGCGTCACCGGCGTACTTGGCCACTACGTTATACGGCCCTCCGCCCGGCAGATCGGAAATCTGAGTGCCATTGAAGTTGCCGCCTGAGAGAGTTTGGCCTGCTACGCTAGGGAGTGTCGTACCAGCGGCAACAAATGAGACGTCGCCCGTTGGCGTCCCTCCGTTCCCGGTTACTGTACCGTTTGCGGTCACAGTCGTCCCGTGCATGCTCGACGCAGGTGCGATTGTCAGAGTTGTCGTCGTCGCCGTACGAGAGAACGCAGCCCAACCGTTGACGAGATTCGCCACGTTCGCGGAGCCGAGGCCGGTTTCCAGGTCGTATCCAGTTCCCGCCGAGAATCCGCTAGTCTCCCCTCCGCCTTGCTTCGGCACAGAATTATTTCCAACTGTGACATCGTTAAACACACAAGTGTTGGCTGGGGGTGCCCCGGGCTCGAGCGTCGAGCCGTTGCATTGCGAAAACGTCTCGCTGGCTGCGAGATGATAGAGAACGACATTTGCGTTCCCTTGACGCGAGCCGGTTTTCTGGTCAACGAGAGACATCACGCCGGCGAACGAAGGCGTCGGCGCCGAGGTTCCGCTGATGCGGAATACCTTTGGCTGTGCCCCGCTGCACGATCCACCCTGACAGAGCAGGTAGCCAAAGATCAGATTAACGCTCGTGCAAGTGGGTCCGGTGTTCGACTCACAGATAGCGCCGGAGGCATTGAACGAGATGTCCGGAGTATCGCGGAAACCATCGTTCGGGATTCCCTGCACGCCGGCTTGGTACGGCGGTTTGGGAGTGAATATCGAACTCTTTCCTCCACCGGTCGCCCCGATGTTTGGGCTCTCGCTGAAACCACTAGCATTTACTGTTGTAGGGCAGTTCGCGGCCACGCAACTTTCGTTCCACACAAACTCCGGGATGTACTGAGTAGCACCACCCGTCGCGGCGCTCCAGTAAAGCGAATCGTCCCCATGGTCATTGAATTCCGTTCCCCCGACGGCCGTCGTGAACGGCGTCGAAGCCGGCAAGCCCACCGAAACCGGCCCCGAAGCGGTCGTTTCGGTGTTGGGGTTATCGCACCCGTTGGCGCCCGAATCCCCGGTTGCCGCCACAAACGTAATCCCTTGCGCCGCTGCTTGTTCCGCAAGCCCTGCTTCAGCGTCTGCGTACGACATAGGAACCACAGCTTCGCAAATCGAGAAGCTCTCGGACATAATTCCCGCGAGATCGTTGTCCACAATGTAGACTTCCGACAGGTCGGTACCGTCGACCGTCTCTGTCGATTCGGACACAACAAACTTTACCGTCGCACCTTGGCCGATGCCCCCGGACCACTCGTTATCAAGAAGCGCTTCAAATTCTTCGCCGCCTCCGAGGTCTCCGGGATTCGGTCCGTTGAGGACGACCTGAGGTATGTTGTTCGCTGGAGTAAGGCCAAATAATGTCCGGAAATCAGAAACGTCCGCCAGATTGATGTTGGATCGACCTACGATTGCGATCGTCGTGCCTGACCCCGTTATGTTGGCTGTATAGACGGGAGTCACGTTATAAATCGTGGCCCAGTCGCTCGGCGCAATCCCGAAACTCCCGTCGCCGAAACTCGCGGCTGGTCTTGGGCTGGGATGTACTTCGACCCTGGCGCTGCTTCCCACAAGCCTGTGCATCGGCTTCTTGAAGAAATTATGCAACGAGGAGATGCCGTCAACTACCGGTGCCATCGCGACCGGTATCTGCGGGTCACTCGTATTCGCCCAGTGCGCCTGGCCGTCGATGACAAAGTTGTGCAGTTCGGTGTGAAATGCCTGTTTGACAAGGCCCGCGCTCCCATCGAACTCGATGACCGACTTGCCCTTGGTCACACTCGTGACCTGGAAACCGTGCGACTCCAGCCAACCCTTAACAACCTGAATATCCGCATCCGCTGGGCCGAATTGTTGTCCAAATTGCTCGGGCGTCAGCCACTTGTGGAAATTCGGCGAGCTCCTATCCTGCTGCTCATCGAGCAGCGTTCGCAGCGCCGCCTCTTGCTGCGGGCTTCGCTTGAGCACAAGCATTAGCCGCTTCAGCGGAAGGGAATCGGGCGCTGGGCCTTGATCGAATTTCGCTTGCGCCAGCGGGTGCGTGTTGCCCGTGAGCGTGACGAGTTTGGTTTCGTCCACGGCTTCGGTGATTCGCGGAGCAATCGTCTGCGACTGCTGCGCCAGCGCGAGCTGCGCGCAAAACAGGCAGAGTGCGAACACAAGAAGGGCTTTGCCATTCCAGAACTTTTTCATTTGCGTGACCCCTGACGTGAGAGAGATGTATTGCTCCGCTGCGAATCGCCTAGCAATCGCTGCCCGGCCGGACACTGCGAAGTTTCGTGGAGCGCGGGCGGGATCTTCCACGAACTTGGACTCAACTTCGCTCCGTAACCGTTTTCCGGCCCGAGGATTACTGGATACTAACACCAATGCCCGTTGTTGTTGTCCAGCAGAATTCAAAAAGTGACTCAAGAAATAAGCAGCTGGGAGCTTAAATCACTGACGATGAGATGCAGGAATGACGAGGAGCGTTTCTTTGATTTTTCGGGCGAAGATTCGCGCCTCGGTCTACAAGAATTGTCGGGCGAGATATGGAAAACGGGATGGGGGCTTCGGTAGCGCTGGCGTCTCGCCGGCATCTTACGAATACGGGCGTCGGCGAGGGCCGTTATTGTGAGCGGAGCGCGGTGTCAATTAAATCGCGGCGGTTGCGGCTGGGTAGTCCGCGCGTGACGGTTGCCTTTGATGGACTTTGAAGTCGTAAGATGCGGGCCCCTCGCGGCTCGGGGTAAACAGGGAGGCCGGCGCTACTTTCACTTCCCGGCAGGCTCGCCCAAATTCTCTAGGAAGAACTGCGTTGCGCGACGGAACAGCACTACTCGTGCGGGGGGATCGCTGATGCCGTGGCCGCGGCCGGGGAAGACGGCTACCTCGGCATACTTCTTCGACGCGATCAGCTCATCCAGCACTTCGAGCGTATTCGCGAAATGCACGTTGTCGTCGCCCGTTCCGGCGGCGATCAGCAATTTGCCCTGCAATCCCGCGGCATTTTTCACCGGCGAGGATTCCTCATATTCCTCTACGCGCTGCGCCGGCTGCCCGAGATATCTCTCGGTGTAAATCGTGTCATAGAGCTTCCAGTCCGAGACCGGCGAACCGGCAAAGCCGGCTTTGAAATCGCCCGCGTCCCGGAACATGGCGTGCAGCGTCATCTGGCCGCCGTAGCTCGAGCCCCAGATGCCGATGCGCGCGCCGTCAACGTAGGGAAGCGAGCGCAGATAGCGGACGCCGTCGCGCTGATCCGAGAGCTCTTGCGCGCCCAGGCGATAATGAATGGGCTCCTCGAATAAATGTCCGCGCCCCGAGGAGCCGCGATTATCCTCGGCGAAAATCAGAAATCCCTTCTGCGCCATCATTTCATGCCAAAGATAGTTGGCGCCGCCCCAGGCATTTCGCACCACCTGTGCGTGCGGGCCGCCGTAGGTATAAACGATCACCGGATATTTCCGCGAGGCATCGAAATCCGCGGGCTTGATCATCATGGCGTTCAGCGTGACGTTATCGTGGGTCTTCAAGGTGAGAAATTCGACCGGCGACAGGGCGAAATCGGCAAGCTCGGGAACGGCGTTTTCGTTGAGAAAGGCTATCTTCGTTCCGTCCGCGCGATAGAGGTCCTGGCGTGGTGGATGCCCGGCATCCGAGTACGTGTCCAGATATGCGCGGGCGCCGGCCGCCATATTGATTTCGTGCGTGCCGGCATCCTGCGTTACGCGCGAGAATCCCGAGCCATCAAGGCTCACGCGATAGAGATGCCGCTCGAGCGGGCTTTTCTCCGTCGCGGTGAAAAAGACGGACTTCGCGTCTTCATCGAGGCCAATCAGACCGGTGACTTCCCACTCGCCGCGGGTAAGCTGCGCGAGCTGCTTGCCCTCGAGGTCGTAGAGATAAAGATGACGGTAGCCGGTGCGCTCGCTTGACCAGATGAAGCGCTTACCATCGCGCAAGAATCGCAGATCGTCGCTGACGTTGATCCAGTAAGCGTCCTTGTCCGTCAAAATCACGCGCGAAGAGCCGGATTTGGCGTCGGCCGTGAGAAGTTCGAGCGTGTCTTGAGCGCGATTCATGCGCTCGATCGCTACGCGATGACCGTCCGGCAGCCAGCTTACGCGCGGAAGATAGATGTCCGTGTCTTTCCCCGTATCCATTTCGCGCGGCGCTCCGCCCTTCACGTTCGCTATGAACACCTTCACGATCGGATTGGCGCTTCCTGCCGCCGGATAGCGCTCCCACTCCGTTTCGCTTGGCTCTCCGAGCGAGTTCTGGATCGGATATTTCGCCACTGGCCTCTCGTCCATCTCCAGATACGCGATAGCTGAAGAATCCGGCGCCCACCAGTAGGCCGTCGTGATGCCCAATTCCTCGGGATAAACCCAGTCGAGCTCGCCTTCGCGCAATTCCTCGCGGCCGCCGCTGGTCAGCGCGCGAACGTCGCCGGTCGCGACGGAGGCGAGCCAGAGATTGTGGTCGCGCACGAAACTGACCCAACGCCCGTCGGGCGAAATTTTCGCGTCCGCGATCGGCTCATCGCCGGACACCAGCGCCTTCGCCGATTGCGTCTTGAGGTCAAACCAAGTGAGCGAACTCTCGCCGATAAACAGCAGCGCGCTGCCGTCCGGCGCCCACAGATATTGCGCCGCGGCGTGGCGCGCGAGGCCGGTAGCCTGCGACGCAGCGCGGGTAGAAGGATGAAGCGCGGTCTCGATCTTCTCGGCGGCAATCAGAAGCCGCCGCTCGCCGGTCTGCGTATCCATCTCCCACAATTCAGTCTTCGCGGCCTTTGCCGATCCTGCAGCCGCGAAATAACTGAGCCGTTTGCCATCCGGACCCCAGGCGATCCCCCGCGTAAGTTGGCCGCTTAGGCCAGGCGCGCCGAAAATGCGCTCGACAGTCAGATCCTTTTGAGGCGGTGTGCTCTGCGCTGGCGAGGGCGGCGAAATCACCAATCCCAGCAGCGCTGCCAAGAATCCAACCGCCGCCAATAATGAGGGATTCGTAGGGGCGCGGCTTGCTGCGCCCGTCCGGCGTAACCCGCACCGGAACGCCCGCCACAGCCTCCGCCCGAATCGATCTCTTGGTCGCGCCGTTGCGCCGATCTGGTGGGTAGCCGGGTTGGCAATGAATCCAAATCTCATCTGAATCACTCCGGAAGCGAGAGCCATTCTAGCCGTGCCGGGCAAAGGATGGTACTAGCGACGCGACACGCTGTAGCCCACAGCATCTGCCTTCGTTTGGGAGCCAATAGGGCAGCTCCCGGGCTGTCCGCGGGTACTCTGGACAATAAGAGGACTCGATTGGTAAACTTTCTCTCCCGTTCCCGTGGTCAGCGCCAGGCAGGGTTTCGTCCGGGCCGGCTGCCGCGGAGGAGCAGAACGGGCTTCAGACTCAGCGGGATTGGTTGGTCGTGGAGTAGGCGACCCGAATCGTCTAGGTCCACGAACGGAGAAACATACCCAGCATGCGCGCTAACCCAGTCGGCCGATCC
>DATNIN010000020.1:0-12979 GCA_035604415.1 Candidatus Acidiferrales bacterium | reverse complement strand
GTCTTCTCCAGTTCAAAGCAAAGGGTTACTTGCCTTGGGTGCTCGTTTCAACGAAGAGTTCGCTCGAGGGTTTCATCGGTTTCTCGGGGTCTACGACGGCTACGTGCACAAGGCCCTCGAACACCCCAAAAGGATCTTAGTCGGGACGCTCGTGGCTTTCATTGTTAGCCTCGGGTTATTTCCGTTTCTCGGCCTAGCATTCTTCCCGCAGACCGACGCCGGGCAGTTTGTCATAAACGTAAAGGCTCCCTCGGGCACGCGCGTCGAAATCACGAATCAAGAGATCGGCCGGGTCGAGGATCTTATTCGAAGGACTGTGGATCCGAAAGACCTGCGACTGATCGTGTCCAACATCGGCGTGGTCTCCGGATTTTCCTCGATTTATACGTCAAATGCCGGACCGCATACGGCCACGGTGCAGGTAGCTCTCGCCGAACAGCATTCCACCAGCAGTTTCGAGTACATCAATCGAGTGCGGCGCAAAATCGAAGAGGAAATGCCGGAACTCAATACCTATTTCCAGTCTGGCGGCATGGTGGATGCAGTTTTGAATCAAGGGCTGCCGGCTCCTATCGACGTTCAAGTGAGCGGATCGAATTTGGACTCGGATTACGCGGTCGCAACGCAGTTGGCCGACAGGATTCGCAAGATTCCGGGTGTGAGTGACGTCTATATTCCTCAGGATCTTGATTACCCGTCCCTCCAGCTCAATGTGGATCGGCTGCGAGCAAGCGAGCTTGGGCTGAATCAGAGGGAAGTAGTCGACAACGTCATCACCGCGCTCACCTCCAACGGAATGATCGCTCCCAGTTACTGGATTGACCCCAAGTCCGGAAACGATTACATGCTGACGGTACAGTATCCAGAACAGAATGTTCGCAGCCTGCAGGATCTCCGAGACATCCCTCTTCGTTCGCCTGAAGCGCAGTTCCCCGCGCTTCTTGACGCCGTCAGCAAGATTACGCGTTTCAACGCTCCGACTGAAATTGACCATTACCAAGTTCAGAGATCCTTCGACGTGTATGTGAATCCGTCAACGGAAGATCTTGGCCGCATCGCCAGTGCGGTTCGCAAGATCCTGGCCGGAACGAACCTGCCGGAAGGCACGCGCGTGAATCTCCGCGGGATGGTCCAGGGGATGGAGGCTTCGTTTCGCAGTTTCGGACTGGGTCTCACGCTCTCGCTCGTCCTTCTCTATCTAATCCTGGTCGCTCAGTTCCGATCATTTTTGGACCCGGTCCTTATCCTACTTGCTGTGCCAACCGGAGTTATCGGCGTGCTCCTAGTCCTGCTTCTCACGGGCACGACGCTCAACGTGATGTCGTTGATGGGTTTGATCATGATGGTCGGGATTGTCGTCTCCAATAGCATCTTGATCGTGGAATTCGCACACCGGTTGGAAGAGAACGGAATGGCGGTTCGCGATGCGATTATCGCCTCGTGCCGGATCCGCCTGCGTCCCATCTTGATGACCTCCCTGGCGACGATCATCGGTCTGTTTCCGCTGGCCCTGAAATTGGGCACCGGAAGCGAGCAATATGCGCCGCTCGCGCGTGTAATCATTGGTGGCCTGATTACTTCGGTGGCTCTCACGGTTTTTGTGGTTCCGGCTGCCTATCTGCTGATCTACCAGGGCCGCAAAGGTACTCAAACTGCCCCGGTCGCGGAGGGCGCTCAATGAGAATGTCGGAACGCCTGCTAGCGATCACCGGCTTCGCCGCGCTCGTCTGTGGATCCGTCGCCGCCCAAAGTGCGCAGAAATTGAGCCTGGAGGAAGCAGAGAAAATTGCCATTCAGAATCACCCGCAGATTCAGGCCGCAACGGACGTGGCATCCGCCGCGAAGGCGCAGGTGACGGAGGCCCGCTCCGTATATTACCCGACGGTCTACGGAAGCATCACGGCGGTGGATTCGGAAAACAATAGCCGAATAACGGCCGGTGGATTGAATAACCCCATCATCTACGAACGCTACGCCAATGGCCTGACCGTTTCGCAATTGGTCACGGATTTCGGCCGCACCCACGAGCTGGTTAAGAGTTCTAATTTGCATGCCCAGGCGGATCAAGAAAGAGTGGTCGCCACGCGAGCGGGCGTTCTGCTTGGGGCGGACCGTGCGTACTTTGTCGCGCTCAGGGCGCAAGCGGTATTGATTGTCGCCCAGGAAACCGTCAAGGAGCGTCAGCTCGTCGCCGACCAGGTAGGCGAACTCGAAAAGAACAAAATAAAATCTGGACTCGATTTGAGCTTTGCGAACGTGGACCTTGCCCAGGCCCAACTCCTGCTGCTCCAAGCCCAAAATGATCTCGACACGTCATATGCGGACCTTTCTGCGGCGCTCGGCTACGGAGACCAAAGAACATTTCAGCTGACGGACGAGCCACAGCCTGCTGCCCCGCCAGCAGACTTCTCCAGCCTCCTTCAGCAAGCGATCCAGAGCAGGCCCGATCTGATCAGCCTGCGCCTAGACGCAGCCTCGGCACACAGCTACGCGACTTCCGAACGCGACTTGTGGTTTCCGACAATATCGGCCGCGGGAAGCGCCGGACTCACCCCGTACGGCGCAGATCAACTCGCGCCTCGCTATGCGGCCGCGGGTGTGAACGTCAATATTCCGATTTTCAACGGGCGTCTGTTCGGAGCGCTGCACTCGGAAGCGAATTCGCGTGCGAACGCACAGGAGCAGTATCTGCGCGATCTGCAAAACCGGGTCGTTCGCGACGTTCGCACCGCCTGGCTGAATGCGAATTCCGCATTTCAGCGCCTCGCGCTTACGGATCAGCTCTTGAAGCAGGCGACTGATGCGATGGATCTCGCGCAGGCGCGGTACAAGCTGGGCTTGAGTTCGATTATCGAGCTCAGCCAATCGCAGTTAAATATGACCCAGGCCCAACTCGAATCCGCCAGCGCCAAATACGATTATCAGACGCAGATCTCGGCCTTGAACTATCAGATCGGGGCGTTGCACTAGTTGCCGTGCCTGGACTTGCACGCCGCCCATGGAGTCAATGGTGGATGGAGTGCTTGGCACCATTGTTGCTAATGGAAGAGCTAGACTCAACGGGGTTCAGTCGGGTCCTCGTCCCGCATGTCAGAACTATTCCGAAATTCACTTCGGAGATGCGCTTCTGGCTAAAGCACTTTTTGCAAAAGCAGGTGCTTTGAGATGTGTCGGAACTGTAGTGCTCCCCGCTAAAACTGGACATCTCAGTTAGGTAGAATCAGGGCCTCCAAAACAGGGGGCAACATGGACGGGGACCATCAGCGTCTGCAATTGACGAGATACTCGATCATCTTGCCGTCCGTTCAAGTCCCTCTGGCGATTGCGCTATGGGAGTGGAGCAGGTATGAACCGCGGGCTCGCAGCTTGGCATCCTTCCCCTGGCCTACCAGCGGTTTGATCTGTTATGGAATCAACGCACCTGCGGTTTTTTCGAGAATTGTTGTCTACCCTTTCCGAATGGCGCAACCGCCCGGGTTTTTGGCTCGCTACAGTCCCGCGGAGATCGCTTTCTTGGCGTAGCCGTACTCTGGTTCTTGGTGGGTGCGGGACTCGACCGAATCGCAAGAGGTGGGGCGAACGAAGGGCGCATGACTGTCGGCAGAATGATTTGGCACGTGCTTTTGCTGCTGATGGGGATTGTTCTTCTGCTGGAAGCTCTGCGCGGCTTTTCCAATCCATGGCAGCAAGGTAACTATTGGGGCTCGATCACCGAGAATATCTTCTTCCTCGCGTGGTCATTTGTTCTGATCGGGATTCCCGCAGTGAGGCTCACGGCGCGATGGCGGGCTCGCCCTTCGTCTCACTTCCAGTAAGCGCGCGAATGTGAATGTCTCCGTGTGGGAGCTTCGCTATCAATTCCAGCTCACCTCCCCTGGCTCGGATCACATCGCTCAAGGTGCTCAAGTACACGTCGGTTTGGTGCTCGATCCTTGAAACTACGCTCTGATCTATATCGAACCGCTTGGCGAGTTCTACCTGAGTGATGTTCTGCGCGTCTCTGAGCTCTGCCAAAGGCAGTGCCTGAAGTATCTTTCTCGCGGTAGTCTCAGAACGAGCGCGGGCCTGCGGAGACATCTTCATTCTTGCGCAACTCACTAAAGTTTCTTGCCATGTTTCGCTCCTTCGGAGCCGGACCGCCGATATGCCGTTCCACCAGGTGAGCTGGTGCGATTGGTCATGCGCTGTCATCGGTGCATGGAATCCGCAGTGTGCCAGGATTGGGCACTCGGACCTGAAGACAACAGTCAACGTCTACGCGCAGGCGATACGTGAATCACAAGAACGTGCCGCCGAGAAAGTGGTCGGCTTATTGTTCCCCAATGTTCCCGACTTTTCGGCGGCCGTAGAGAATCGGGATGGAACTGACTGAAGGCATGTACGTTAAAATTCTGGAGCCGAGGGCGAGACTCGAACTCGCGACCTGCCGATTACGAATCGGCTGCTCTACCAACTGAGCTACCTCGGCGGTGTCTTCGACTGTAACATTCCCGCGAAAAAACTGTCAAACAACGCCCCAAATTCTGCAGGATGAATGATCCATCATGAAACATCTGTGTCACACACTGCCGCTTCGATCTTGACACTCGGCAACCCATGGCGTAGCTTGGGCGCGACGAGAAAATTGACGCGCGGGACTCCGCTCGCCGCAGTTTTCCCGATTTCTGAGGGAGGGTTTTCGTGGCGACTCACTTTACTCTGAACGGTAAGCCCCAGACGGTCAACGTCAATCCCGACATGCCGCTACTCTGGGTTCTCCGCGACACGCTCGATATGACCGGCACCAAGTTCGGATGTGGCATGGCGCTCTGCGGCGCCTGTACGGTCCACATCGATGGTGAGGCGACGCGTTCCTGCATCACCCCGGTATCGAGTGTGGCGGGCAAGAAAGTGACCACGATCGAGGGGCTTTCCCCCGACCGCAGCCATCCGGTGCAGAAAGCATGGATGGAAATCGACGTACCTCAGTGCGGCTACTGCCAGTCCGGCCAGATCATGTCAGCCGCGGCGCTCATCGCGAAGACTCCGAAGCCGACCGACGCCCAGATTGACGACGCGATGAGCGGCAATATCTGCCGCTGCGGCACGTATCCACGAATTCGCAAGGCGATTCACCGCGCCGCGCAGTTGAGCGCCTCCCCTGCGAAGCCGGCCGCCACCGGCGCCGAAGTAGTCCCGAGCGAAGAAACTGCTCTCGTGGGAGGTGCGGAATGAGCGCCATCACAAACCCACTCGATCGCCGCAATTTTCTGAAGACCGGCCTCGCCGGAGCCACCGGGCTCGTGATCGGTTTCTATTTGCCCGGACGCCGTGAGGCCCTGGCCGCCACGCCTGCCGCAGCCACACCCGCTATTCTCAACGCATGGGTGCACATCACGCCGGACGATAAGGTGACCATTCTCATTAGCAAGTCGGAGATGGGTCAGGGCGTTGAAACTTCCCTCGCGATGCTCGCCGCCGAAGAGCTTGAGTGCGATTGGAAAAGGATCCACACCGAATTTGCCCCGGCCGATAAGGTCTATTTCGATCCGGCGTTCGGCATGCAGGGCACCGGCGGCAGCCAGAGCATTCACTCCGCCTGGGAGCCGATGCGCAAGGCCGGCGCAACCGCCCGCGAGATGCTGATCGCAGCCGCGGCTCAGAAGTGGGGCGTCGACGCTTCGGAATGCCATGCGGAAAATGGCGCGATCGTCCACGCCGCGACAAAGCGCCGCGCGACGTTCGGCAGCCTTGCGGAGGCTGCTTCCAAGATTCCGCAGCCGACAAACGTCAAGCTCAAGGATCCCAGCGAATTCAAGATCGTCGGTAAACCGACCAAGCGCGTGGATACGCCGAAGAAAGTGAATGGCACCGCGGGTTTCGGCATTGACGTCCGCCTCCCGAAGATGTTGCACGCGTCCGTCGAGCACTGCCCGGTGTTTGGAGGGAAGGTCGCGAGCTTCGACGCCACGAAGGCGAAAGCCATTCCGGGCGTCAAGGACGTGATTCAGATTCCGACGGGCGTCGCCGTCATTGCCGACAACACGTGGACCGCATTCCAGGGCCGCAAGGCTCTCGATGTGAAATGGGACGAAGGCCCGAACGCCGGCGTCTCGAGCGGCAGCATCCGCCAGACCTTTATGGACGCGGTCCAGAAGCCCGGCGTGGTCTCGCGCAAAGAAGGAGACGCGGATGCGGGCCTCGCGAGCGCGGCGCAGAAGATCGAGGCCGTTTATGAGGCTCCTTATCAGGCCCACGCCACGATGGAGCCGATGAACGGTACAGCGGACGTGCGCGCCGATGGTGTTGACCTCTGGGTTCCGACTCAGTTTCAAACGCCTGCTCAGGGCACCGCCGCTGGCATCGCCGGAGTGAAGCCGGAAGCCGTCAACGTTCACACGACCTACCTCGGAGGTGGCTTCGGACGGCGCGGCTGGTCGGATTTCGTCGCCGAGTCCACGCAGCTTTCGAAAGCCATGGGCGTTCCGGTCCAGGTCACTTGGACGCGGCAAGACGACATGCAGCACGATTACTATCGTCCCGCCTCGTACATTAAGATGTCCGCAGGCCTCGACGCCAATGGCAAGCCCACGGCGTTCACCGCCCGCGTCGCCTGCGATTCGATCATGAACTGGTTCTTCCCCGGCTCGATCAGGAACGGCTTGGACGCCAGCAGCGTCGAAGGTGTCTCTGACATCGCGTACGATATCCCCAACGTTCTTGTGGACTATCACCTGATGTCCGGCCCGATCCCGATGGGCTTCTGGCGTTCGGTCGGAGCCTCCCAGAACGGCTTCTTCAGCGAAAGCTTCGTGGACGAACTGGCTGCCGCGGCTAAGAAAGATCCCTACGAATTCCGGCGGGATCTCCTTTCGAAGAAGCCCCGGCACCTGGGTGCCTTGAATCTCGCCGCGCAAAAGGGCGGATGGGGTTCGCCGCTGCCAAAGGGCCGTTACCGGGGCATCGCCGTGCTAGAGGCGTTTTCAACTTACGTCGCCGAGGTCGTCGAAATCTCGATCGACAAGGACGGCACCGTCAACGTCCATCGCGTCGTCTGCGCCGTCGATTGCGGCCGAGTCATTAACCCGGATACCGCGGAAGCGCAGGTTTCGGGCGCGGTTGTGTACGGCATCACGGCGGCCCTCAAGAGCGAAATCACCATCGACAAGGGGCGCGTCGTCCAGACCAACTTCAACGACAACCCGACGCTGCGTATGAACGAAGTGCCGAAGATCGAGGTTTACTTCGTTCCGAGCACGGAGACTCCCACGGGTTTGGGCGAGCCAGGCGTGCCACCGGTTGCTCCGGCGATCGCCAACGCGATCTTCGCCGGGACCGGCAAGCGCATCCGCCACCTGCCGATCAAGCCCGAAGACGTGGTCTAGGCGAAAAGCATTTTCCTAAGAAACGGGGCGGACGCTGCGGCGTTCGCCCTTTTCTTTTCTACTGAGAAAACGGATACATCAGCCACGCGATTCCCACGCCGATCAGCAGGAACATCATCAGCGTCCACAGCGCGTACCTGATTCGCTCCGCCGCGGTCCGTCGTGCGAGGCCCGCCAGCACGATCGAAACGAGCAGCGCGAAAACGATCATCGCCGTGAAATGGCTCAGATGTAACGCGCTTCGAAGCACTCAGCTTCTCCGCCGGCTTGCAATTGCGTACGCGTCCAGCACGCCCAGCAGGTTCACGATCCCGGCGGCGGCGATGAACCGCGTGCCGTAATCGCCCGTCGCCCGAGAAATATCGGGACCGGAGGCTTCGAGAAAGCGCGGCAAAAAGTAGAACACTCCGGAACAAACGTCCGCCAGGAAGCCGAGCGCCCCGAAGGGATCGCTCGATAGCGGCGTAAAGACCTCGCCCCTCATCCCGTAACCCACCACCGCAAGTCCCCCGGCCGCCACGAAGAAAATCAGCGCGCGGCCCCAGCGCCGCAGCAGCAGATGCCCCAGGCCCGGCACGATCCACGCAGCGAACGCGATGAAGAGCGGGCGGGCCGGATGCACTTTGCGGCTGTTTTCGGTCAAAGGGGCTTCGCTCGCCATGGGTTAGGCGAGCAGCGGCAGGATTTCTTGCTGGATCGCGCCTGTGACTCGTGCCTCGCGTTCGCCGGCGTACACATTCACCTCGCTGCGAATCCCGAATTTCGGCAAGTAGATTCCGGGCTCGATCGAAAAGCAGGTGCGCGGCACGATCTTGCGGTCGTCGCGCGTCTCAAGACCGTCCATGTTCGCGCCGTTGCCGTGCACTTCCTGCCCGATGCTGTGGCCGGTGCGATGCACGAAGTATTTGGCGTAGCCGGCCTTGCGTATGTTCTCCCGCGCAACGCGGTCCACTTCCCAGCCGTGAATCGTGCGGCCCTTCCTTATGGACTCCTTCACGAACGCGATGGCGCGGTCCCTGGCATCGCGCACGATGCGGAATACGTTCGCGTACGCGACGGGCACTCGCTCGCCGAGGTAGCCCATCCACGTAATGTCGTAATAGACGCTGCCGGGCCGGTCGCATTTCGCCCATATATCGAGCAGCAGTAGATCGCCCGCGCGAATCGGACTCGAAGTCGCCGCCTTCGGCTCGTAGTGCGGATTCCCGTTGTTCGGCTGCACCGCGGCCATGGGAGGCTCGGCCGTCGTGAGCCCGTTCGCGCGAAACCGTTCGAGAATCCATTGCTGTAGTTCGAATTCGGTCAGCGGCCTGCCTTCGTGAACGCACGCCGCGACGCGTTCAAACGCGGCCTGCGTGATGCGATCCACGATGCGGCCCGCTTCCAGGTGTGATTCCAGCTGCTCCGGCGTCCACGCCGCCTCGAATTTCTGCACCAGGTCCGCCGAGGTGACCACCTTCTTCTTCATCTTCCGCACCAGCTCCACGGTGCCCGCGTCCACCAGCCCGACGTACGGAATGTTGTTTTCGGGAGAATATTGCATCGCGATCTTCCTGCTTCCCGCGAGCAACTTCCGCAGCCCCTTGTGCAATTCTTCCCAGCCGGCATACATCTGTTTTCGCCCCGCGAGCGAATCGAGGGCGCCCCCCTCGATCCGGTGCACCAGCTTCCGCGGCTCGCCCTTCGACGGAATGAAGTAAAACCATCGCCGCGTCGCCAGCCCATTCTCGCCCAGGCCGAGGATGTGCCCGGCGATCGGGTCGCGATGGTGATGGTCGTAGAAAAGCCAGCCGTCGATCTTGCTGGCCTTCAGTTCTGCCTGAATGGCTTTGATATCCGGCATGGTCAAGCTAGCTCAGCAGGCTCATAACCTGCGCGCGCGAAACTCCCGCAATCGCCACGCGTTTCGTTCGGCTCTTTTCCCCGGCGACGATTCTAACAGCCGACACAGGCACCTTCAAACGCTCCGCCAGCAGGCGCCGCAGCGCTTCGTTCGCCCTGTCGTCAACCGGAGGCGCCGTTAGCCGCACTTTCAGCGCGCCCTGGTATTCGCCTTCGATCGCATCCCGGCTCGACCGCGGCGACACCCGCACCGCGAAAGTTACCGTTCCTTCTTGCTCCCGTATCTCCACGCCCAAGCTCCCGATTCGATCAAAAAATGCCATCGTCTCGTAACATTGCGGGTCGAATTGTCTCATCCAAAATCCTCGCACATCGGACTTTTTTCCCGTACAATCCGTCCCCTTGTGCCATCCGCCTCCAAAACACCGCTGAACAAGAACCAGATCCGCGGCTTTTGGGCCTCCTGGGCTGGCTGGGCGCTGGATGGCATGGACTCGTTCATCTACGCGTTGGTCCTCGTCCCCGCCATGCGAGAGCTTCTGCCGAAATCCGGTATTCCGGCTACTCCTGCAAACATCGGCTTCTATGGCGGTCTGCTGTTCGCTCTGTTTCTCGTCGGGTGGGGCATGGCGCTCGTATGGGGACCGGTAGCGGACAAATTCGGCCGCGTCCGGACGCTGGCGTTCACGATCCTCTGCTATTCGCTTTTCACGTTCCTGGCCGCTTTCGGCCAAAACATCTGGCAGGTCGCCGTGTGCCGCCTGCTCGCGGGAGTCGGCATCGGAGGGGAATGGGCCATGGGCGGCACGTTCGTCGCCGAGGAGTGGCCGGAGGACCGCCGCAAGATGGGCGCGGGCTACATGCACACCGGATACTATTTCGGATTTTTTCTCGCCGCGCTCGCCAACCACTTCATCGGCGAAACGCACGGTTGGCGGCCCATGTTCATGATCGGAGGCGCTCCCGCAATATTGATCGGATTCATTCTCTACAGCGTGACGGAGCCGGAACGCTGGAAGGCCCGCGCAAAACGAGTCGTGAACCCCTTCGCCACGATCTTCAAACCGGAATTCCGCCGCCGCACGCTGCTCAACTCCACCTATGTTCTAGTCTCGATCATCGGGCTCTGGGCCGGCACGGTTTATGTCCCCACTTCGGTCGCGGAAATCGCCGGCCGGCTGCATTTGGCCGTCGGCATAGCGCCTCGGCTCAGCACGTATGCCACGATGGTTCTGTCGTTCGGTACGATTCTCGGCTGTCTTCCGTTGCCATGGGTTGCGGAACGGATCGGCCGCCGCTGGACTCTCGCCATCTATTTCGTCCTCATGGCGGTCTCGATCACCGGTTGCTTCGGATTCGCTTTCTACCTTCCTCAGGATGCGATGAAGTGGTTCTTCGTCGGCTTGTTCTTCCTCGGAATCGGCGGCGCGAATTTTGCCGTGTACACCCTCTGGCTGCCGGAACAGTATCCGACCGAATGCCGCGGCAGCGCCTTCGCGTTCGCGACGTCCGTCGGACGGTTCATTGGCGCCGGATTCACTTTCCTGGTTGGCGCCGGCGTCTCCCATTTCCACACGATTGGCGTTCCGGTCGCTTTGACCTCGCTGGCCTTTCTCTTCGGCCTTTTGCTCATCCCGTTCGGCCTCGAGACCACCGGCCAGCCCCTTCCGGATTAGCGCCCGCCGGTTGACATCCGATTGAATTCACGGTTTTATGGCGACGCCTGAAACACGGGGCCCTCGCCTCGCGTAATTGTTTGGCAGAAGCCGCAACGCAGTCTTGGAAGAAAGGCCGAATCCTTGGACGCCATTTCGCTTGAAAACGTCTCCAAGTCGTACGACTCCGTGACCGCCGTCAGCGGCGTCACCCTGCGCGTTCGCCAGGGTGCGGTTCTTGGCCTGCTGGGTCCCAACGGCGCGGGCAAAACCACCACGATTCGCATGGTGATGAATATCCTCGTCCCCGACGAGGGCTCGATCCACGTCCTGGGCCGGCCGGTCAGCGACGAATCGCGCGACTCGATCGGCTACTTGCCCGAAGAGCGCGGACTCTATCCGCGCATGCATGTGCGTCAACTGATCGTCTTTCTTGGAGCTCTCCACGGTCTCTCGGAGGCGGAGGCCGATCGCCGCGCCCGCGAATGGCTCGACCGCTTTGAGCTCGGCGAATGGGGCGAAAAGAAAGTCAACGAGCTTTCGAAGGGCATGCAGCAGAAGGTCCAGTTCATCGCGTCCGTTCTCCATCGGCCGCCGCTCGTGATTCTGGACGAGCCGTTTTCAGGCCTGGATCCGGTGAACGCCGCCACGGTGAAGGACATCATGCTGGAGATGCGCGATCAGGGCTGCACGATCGTCCTCTCCACGCACCGCATGGAGCAGGTCGAGAAGATGTGCGATTCGATCTGCCTCATCAATCACGGCCGCAGCGTTCTCGACGGCGACCTCCGCGCCATCAAGCAGTCCTACGGCAAGAATACCGTGCACATCGAATTCGCCGGTCCCGACGCGTTCCTCCAGCATCCTTCGGTCGCCGCCCTCAATCGCTTTGCAACGGGCGTGGAAGCCAAAATCAAGCCCGGCGCCGACCCCCAGGAAATCCTGAAGGCTGCCGTGCAGTCCGGCGCGCAGATCACCCGGTTTGAGCTGCTCGAGCCTTCGCTCAACGACATTTTCATCGAGAAAACCGCCAATGCGTAAAATCTGGCTGGTCGTCAAGCGCGAGTACGTCACGCGGGTCAAGACAAAGGGATTTGTCATCGCCACTCTGATCGTGCCGCTGATTGGGGTGCTAACAGTTGTCCTCGTTGCGTTTCTTGCCACCCACAGGTCGGACCAGAACGTTCGAATCGCGATCGTGGACAATGCCGGCGGGTTGGCCGAATCAGCCGCCCGCAGTCTGAGTGCCGTCCGCGAAAACGGCAAGCCGGAGTTCACGATCTCGGAAACTATCGACCGCCCTGCGTCCCTTGACGCCGTCCAACAGGGCCTGCGGGCGCGCATCAATTCCGGCACTCTTGACGCCTACCTCGTGATTCCCGGTGATCTCACGCAGCCATTTGAGCTGCACACGAAGAATCCAAACAATTTCGCGCTCCTCGGGCCGCTGAACACCGCGGTGAATCAGACATTGATGGAAGCGCGTTTGCGCGCGCGCGGCATCCGTGTGGATGACATAGGCGAGCTCTCCCTCGGTGCGGACCTCCAGGTCATGAAGGTCAGCAAGTCTGGAGAATCCGTCGAGAGAGGTCAGACAATGGGCATCGGGATCGGCCTCGTAATCCTGCTGTACATGTCTTTGCTGATGTACGGCATCACCACGATGCGTTCCGTCCTCGAGGAAAAGACGACCCGCACGATGGAGGTGCTCATTTCGTCCGTGCGGCCCGCTCAGCTTCTCGCTGGGAAAATCCTAGGCGTGGCAGGAGCGGCTTTTACGCAATTCCTGATCTGGATCGTCGCGCTCGGCCTGCTTCTCTCGTACGGCGCGGTAATGGCCGCGATGTTCAACCCCGGTTCCTCGTTTCCGAGGATTCACGTTCCCATTTCTCTGCTGATCTGGGCCGTATGCTTTTTCTTTGGCGGATACTTTCTATATTCCGCGATGTTTGCCGCGATTGGCGCGGCGTGTTCGTCCGAGGAGGACGCCCAGCAATTGCAGTGGCTTGCCATGGGACCGCTGGTCTTTACCATGGCCATCTACTGGACGGTTCTCAGCGACCCCTCGTCCACGGCGTCCATCATCCTGTCTGAAATACCGTTTTGCGCGCCGGTGCT
>DATNIN010000019.1:0-13601 GCA_035604415.1 Candidatus Acidiferrales bacterium | reverse complement strand
CTTTATCGGGGGGAACTCCTAGAAGTGGTGCAACGGAAAGCAACCCTCGTCGCTTGATACGAGCGGAGCGGCTTTCGTGGTCCGTGGAAGCAGCCAGCGCTGAAAACTGGATGGAACCTTGCGTTCCGGGGCGGCCCGGTGTAGGTTACGGGCCGGCCGAATTGCAAAAACGGAAAACCTATTTCAGATAGGCAATCCCCGGCTGGAGAATTGCTCGCTCGATTCACGACGCGCTCCGGCGGAAAATATGCCGGACGCAAAAAGGGGGGGAATCTTATGGCTGTCGCTCGCGTCACCAAGATCACAGCTGGATCTTCGAAGGGCTTCAAAGAGGCGGTCGATGAGGGTATGACTCGCGCCGCAAAGACCTTGCGAGGCATCACCGGTTTCAAGGTGATCTCTCTCAAGGGAAAAGTCGAGAAGAGCAAGGTTGTCGAATACCGCGTGACCATGGAGGTCACGTTCGTTCTCGACTAGCGCCGTTCCAACTTATTTAGCCGAATGGCCGGGAGCTTCGATGGAACGCTCCCGCGTTTTGCAGAGCGCGAAGGACCCATCGGCTCCCTCGGCAAGCTTGGGACAAGTTCCGCTGAGGGCAAGCGGGCCACCCGCCAGCCTTCGCCTCTCGAAACTCCGTGTGTGGGCCGCGACACGCGATCACGGCCGGCGCATCACGTTGTGGCGATGCGAAATAGCTTCTCGGCGTTCCCGTGGGCGATCTTCTCGACGTCCGCTTCAGGCAGCGGCGCGGAGTTCATGAACCGCGCCGCTTCCATCGATTCTTGATACGGATAGTCGACCGCGAACATGATGTTGTCCGGACCCAGGACGGAATGACAGTACTGCAACACAGGATGCGTATTCATTCCGCTCGTCGTAATCAGGAAGTTGTCCTTGATGTACTCGCTCGGTAGTTTCTTCAAACGGTGCCCGCTGGCGTTGGTGTAGAGGATGGTCGCATTCTTGTACATGTAATCGAGACGGTAGAGCCAGTAGGGAAGCGCTTCGCCCATGTGCCCGAGAACGATCTTCAGCTTCGGGAACTCGTCGAAAACGCGGCCCACGATCAGGCGCATCGCGTGAAGCCCCGTCTCCTGCTGGTATCCCCAGATGGCCGCCCAGAGATTGACGTCGGCCTTTAGCAGTTCCGCGGCCGCCGCGGGTGGATTGCGCGGATGGATGTAGATGGCCGCGTTGCAGGCTGTGGCGGCCTCGAAGATCGGCCAGAATTTTGGATTGTCCAGGTATTCGGCGTTCGTATGGGAATTGACGATGAGCCCGTTCAAATGGAGCTTGTTGATCGCCCGGTCGATTTCCTTGGCGGCACGCGCCGGATCTTGAGGCGCAAAGCTTGCGAGGCCGGCGTAGCGGGTGGGATGCCGCTTGACCATGTCGGCCAATTGATCGTTCGCCAGCGTGGCGAGCGAAGTGGCCGTATCGGCGTTGAGCAACTGCACGCCGGGCGACGTCAGGGACAACACGTGCATGTCAATTGCCGCCTGGTCCATGATGCTGATCCGCTCATGATCCACATCGAGTAGGCGCCGCATCAGCGTCTCTGAAGTGAGAAACAGATTCCACAGGTCAACATCCGGATCGTGCCAGAGGGTATCCTTGCACTTGCGGAAAGCCTCGACCTGTTCGGGCGTCGCAAACGCCTCTTCGGTGGCCACGAGCCGATATTTGCGATTGGGAGTGTTTGGTTGCTGCGCGGCCTCTGCCGACGTGGTGCCGAGCGCCGCTGCCGATAGCAAGAGGGAAGAGTTTCCCAGGAACGTCCTGCGGTCGATGGTCATATGACGACTCCTTTCGTTCAAGGTTGAGGTCCCACGCGGACAAGTGCCGGTGAGCGGACGGTCATTTGTTCGTAACCGGATTCTTATAGTGGTAGGGCGGGATGTAAACGTCCGGATAGAGTTTGTAGGTTTCGGTTGAAGGCTGGTCCGGAGGAAGATCGGGAATCGCGGCCGGCGGAGGATCGCCGCCCTGGTCCCAGCCCTTATTGTAGGGAACGTAATAGGTGAAGTACGCGTGGAGCTTCTTGATCTTCCACACGCCATCCTCTTTTGCGTACACATTCTCGTAGGTCGCCTCTCCCCACTGCGCTCTGCCGTGCAACTGGCCCACCTGGATGAACGCGCGCCAGCGTCCCTTGGCCGCCTTGCCGTCGGAATCGACCGTAACCATCGGCTGAAGCTGCATGTGGTTGAAGAGCGAGCCGTACGTGAGGTCGGGCAGCTTGTGGAGATACGCCCGCACGCGGTCTTGTCCCACGTACACGCCGCGCAGCCCGATTTCGAGCGTTCCATCTTTCGTGAAGAGATCGGCGACCTGGTCCCACTGGGCCTTGTCGACGTAGTAGCCGTAGGCGTCTTCCAGATTGCAGATGTCGATGTAATCCTGCGAGCTCTGCGCTTGCCGCGAGAGTTGCGCGACCTGCGCCTTCAGGGCCTGGATTTCCGCGGCAGCGTCTTTCTTGTTGTCCGCACCGCGCGCAGCGACAACAATTCCGGCCGAGACAAGAAGCAGAAGCGCGATCGGAATCCCCAGAGATTTGATCTTCATATGAACCACGCCTCCTTCTTGGCCGCGCCATAACCAAAGCAGATCCCTCGTCGGCCTAAATGCGGCCTCGCTCGGGATGACAATCCTGATCGGATTGCCAGAACAGAGGCCCTTCGTCCGGCCAACACCGCCGTCCTGAGGATGACGACCCTCATTGGGTCGTCACTTTCCCGTAACCGGATTCTTGTAATGATACGGCGGGACGAAGACATCCGGATACAGCTTGTAGGGTTCGGTCGTCGGCTGGTCCGGTGGAAAGCCCGCAATGGGTCCCGGAGGCGGATTGCCGCCCTGATCCCAGCCCTTGTAGAAGTCAACGTAATAGGTCATGTAGTAGTGCAGCTTCTTGATTTTCCACACGCCATCTTCCTTCACGTACTCGTTCTCGTACGTTCCCTCCGCCCACTGCGCGCTCCGGTGCAGCACGCCGAACTGCTCGAATGCGCGCCAGCGGCCCCTGGCCGTCTTGCCGTCGGGATCGATATCGATCTTGGGCTGGAGCTGCATGTGGTTGAAGAGCGTGCCGTACTTGAGATCGGTAAGCGTGTGCAGATACGCGCGCACGCGGTCCTGGCCAACCCACACGCCGCGCAGCCCGATCTCGAGCGTGCCGTCTTTCGAGAAGAGGTCCGCGACCTGGTCCCACAGGCATTTATCGACGTAGTAGCCGTAAGCCGTCTGGAGGTTGGAGATCGCGATGTAGTCCTGCGAATTCTGGACCTGCTTGGCGAGCTGCGCGACTTGCGCCTTCAGCGCTGCAACCTCGGCCGACGAATCCTTCTTCTCTCCGGCCGGGAATGCAACTCCGACTGCGACGACGAACAAAAGCGCGAGAACGATTTGCACAGATCGCATCTTCATGTCGAGAATGCCTCCCCCCGTTTCGCCCGCCCTTCCGTTGGGAGGACGAGCCGAGCGGGAGAGTATCAACGAGGGGTGCAGCGCGCAAGATGGCAATCCAGCGAGGATTGAAGGAAGAGAGATCCCTCGGCGGACCAAATACGCCCGCCTCGGGATGACAATCCTAACCGGATTGTCACTTAGAAACGATTGGAGAGACCTGGCCCCACTTGCCGGTGAAGACGAAATCAGACGCCGGCTTGCGCTGGCGCGCGCCGGTTTCGTTGTCGCGTAGGCGACCCTCGGGCAGAGTCATCGGATCGCCCGGATAGCCGAGCGCGATGCCGGCGACCGCTTCGAAGTCCGCGGGAATCGAAAAAATCTGGCGCGCCTTGTCGGGAATGATCCCGGCCATTTGGTGAACCTGAAAGCCCAGGGCCGTTGCCTGGAGAGCGAGAGTCGTGGCGGCCTGGCCGACGTCGTGGAACGCGTGGCGATTCTGCGACCCGTCGTGCGGCATTTTATGCGCGGCCACGCTGATCGCGACCACAGGCGCGCTCTTCGCCCAGCCCTGATTGAATTCCACGAAGCATTCGAGAACTTTCTTGTAATTCTCCGGATCGTCCTTCGTGGCGACGATGAAATACCACGGCTGGGCGTTGTAGGACGACGAAGCCCAGCGCGCCGCCTCGAACAGGCTGCGCAATTTTTCCGCCTCGACGGGCCGCGAGTCGAATGCGCGCGGGCTCCAGCGGTGGCTGATCAAATCGTGAATTGGTGCGGCGGCTAGAGCGGGTCTCTTGTAATCAGGCATCATTTCTCCTTGGAATTAGGGCAGCATTATAGCGACAAATCGGATGCGAGCGCCCACTCCGAATATTCGGCGAAGCCCTTTTTAGCTCTTGGGCGCGCGGGCGGAGTCGATCGAATAGGCGCCCGCGCCGAAAGTGGCGAGGATCAGCAGGCCGCCCATGATCGCCAGATTTTTCTCGAAGTGGCTCATGTTGTTCTGGAAGTCGGCTCCCTGCATCGTCCAAAAGTTGTGGAAGAGGAATGTGGTCGGAATCATGAACAGGAACACGATCCAGGCAGCGAGTTTCGTGTGAAAGCCCGTGAGGATCGCGAGGCCGCCGAGGATCTCAATCGCCGCGGCGCACGCAAGAGAGACCTTGGGCAGGGGAAGATGCGCGGCGGCCACGACACCCGTCATCATCGAGAACGCCGCGACTTTGAAGATTCCGCTCAAAATGTATACCGGACTGATCAGGATACGGCCGAACAATGGCACGACGCTGCCTGACGAATTGGACATGAGGACTTCTCCTTTGCGAGAGGTATCTTCCTTCGGGGCCGAGTTCGTGAGACGCGTTGTAACCGAATTCGAGCCCCGAAGCAAGCAGGAGGAAGCGGACGGTTCACTTCAGGCGAGGTCGAAGAGAAGGACCTCGGAAGCAACGCGCGCTTCGACGCGGATTTCCTTCTCGTTCGAAATGGCCGCGCCATCCCCCGCGTTCAACTCGGCGCCGTTCAATCGCACGCCGCCGCGCGCGACCTGCACCCACGCGTGACGCCCGGCAGCGAGCGAGTGCTTCGCTTCGGCGCCCTTGTCGAGACGCGCAATGTAGAGGTTCGCGTCCTGATGAATGGTGACCGGAGCTTCCGGGCCCGCAACCAGATTGAATTTGCCGCGCAATTCGGCGTCGGGAAACGAGAGCTGCTCGTAGCTGGGATCGAGGCCTCTGCGCTCCGGCAAGATCCATATCTGGAGCAAGTGAGTCGCGTCCTTGGGCGACGGATTGAACTCGCTGTGCATCACGCCGCGCCCGGCCGTCATGTGCTGGAGTTCGCCGGGACGGATGACGCCGCTGCCGCCGGTGTTGTCGCGATGCTCGAGCGCGCCTTCGAGAATCCAGGTGAGGATTTCCATGTCGCGGTGCGGATGCGTCGGAAATCCGCCGCCGGGCGCGACAACGTCTTCATTGATCACGCGCAACGAACGAAACTGCGTGTGTTCCGGATCGTAGTATTGGTCGAAAGAAAAGGTGAAGCGGGAGTCGAGCCACGAGAGCTTGTTGTGGCCGCGATCTTCACTGGGACGAATTTCGATCATGGTGGTTACTCCTTACGGGAAGGTTTGATGCAGGCAGGGCGGAAAGGATTCTCCACGCGGGTCAAGGCTTCTGCGCGGGGCGGAGAAGTACTTCGCTGATAAAGCTTTGCGGCGCCTGCGTGAGGATCATTTCCACGGCGTGGGCGACGTCCTCGGGTTGGAGCATCTTGCTGGTGTCGCGCCCCGTGTGAGGCGAAAAATCGGTGGCGACCGAGCCGGGGCAGATTGCAGCGACGCGGATGCCGTGAGAACGGAGGTCTTCCGCCATGCACGCCGTGAG
The DNA here is from genome assembly GCA_035604415.1 of Candidatus Acidiferrales bacterium. GTDB lineage: Bacteria > Acidobacteriota > Terriglobia > Acidiferrales > UBA7541 > Palsa-295. The sequence goes on along the minus strand of DATNIN010000019.1, from coordinate 7,806 downwards.
ACCCAGGACGCCCCACTTCGAGGCGCAGTAGATGCTCCCGCCGGCGAAGGCGTTCTTGCCGGCGAGTGAGGCGATGTTGACGATGTGGCCGCTGCCGCGGCGGATCATCCCCGGTGCCACGGCTCTGCTCAACAGGAACACCGCCTTCAAATTGGTGTCCAACATTGCATCCCAATTTGCTTCGGATGCGTCCTGGACCGGGGCGAAGTAGCCGATGCCTGCGTTGTTGATGAGAATTTCGATGGGGCCGAGCGAACGCTCGGTCTTCGCAACGAGCGAGGCGATGTCGCCCGGGCGCGTGACGTCCGCGGGGATGGCCTCGGCGGTGGCTCCAGCGCTCTTCAATTCGCTCGCCGCGCTTTCGAGCCTTTTCGTGTCGCGGGCGCAGAGGCCGAGCTTCGCGCCCATGCCCGCGAGAGCTCGGGCGATGGCGAGCCCGATGCCGCGACTTGCTCCGGTGACAAGGGCGACTTTGCCTTGGAGCGGTTTTTCAGTGATCATGAGCTGCCTCCCGCAGGCGACATGACGGCAAGAATGACCATCCTATCACGCAGACGAGGGCGTCCTAAGATGGGTGGCTCGGCGGGAACGAACGGATTGGATGCACCGGTCGGTTTTGCACTTGCGCGGGTAAGTTGCTTTCCCTATAATCCCGTGGATTTCCGAATGTTGAACGATTTCCCTGCAGTGATTGCGGTCCTTAGATTGACCAGTCACCCGGAGTCAGCCCAGGAGGCGGAGAAGTGACCACACGAAATCATCTCAATCGCATGGCGATCGTTCTCGCCGCTCTGATCCTGGCATCCCTGGCTGCACGGCCGGCCGCCGCGCAGGGCGCGACACCGAGCCAGCAGCCGAGCTATACGCTCCCGGAGTACAACGCCGAGCAAGCGGGTGCGGCCGAAAAGGATCCGGCGACAAGGGTCAAGCTACTCGATGCTTTCGTCGCCCAGTTTCCCAATTCCACTCTGATCCAATACATCTATCAGTTCTATTACACGAGTTACTACCAGCTGAAAAATTATCCCAAGGCGATCGAATACGCGGACAAGCTCATCGCAATGGGCGACAAGGCGGATGTGGCGCAGCGAGTGCAGGCAATCCAGGCCCGGATTCAGCTATTTCCCTCGGCGTTCGACGCCAAAGCCGCCGATGCGCGCGATCAGCTTGCGAAAGAGCGGGACGCGGCGCTGCTCGGCGTGAAATTGCTTCCCGACCTTCAGAAGGCGAATCCGAAAATCACCGACGACCAGTTGAAGACGTTCACCTCCGCCATGCAGGGAGCCGCGGGCACTGCCAGCATGCAGATGAAGGACTACGCCCCTGCTGTGACGGCATTCAAAGCCCAGTTGGCGCTCAATCCGAATGATGCCGTAGCAAGCTACCGCATCGGGCTGGCGTATCTCCAATCGGCTCCTCCGCAATCGCTCGACGGCTTCTGGGCGCTCGCGCGGGCGGTAAGCCTGAAGATTCCCGACGCCGACAAAGTGAAGGACTATCTGCGGAAGTCGGTGATCAACTACGAACAGCCGAACTGCGACAGCCTGGTGGACGCGCAGTTGAGCGAGATGCTCCAGCTTGCCGCAGGCGCGCAGGATCGGCCCGCCACCTACACGATTCCGAGCGCGGCAGATATTCAGAAGGTCGCCCAAGCGAGCACGATCATCAGCGTGATCGGCGATCTGAGCGGCGGCGGCGACAAAGCCAAGTTGACATGGCTTGCGATCTGCGGAGCCGAGTTTCCGGAAGTGGTCGGAAAAATCATCGACGTGAAGAAGTCGGACAACTTCGTCGATGTTCTCGTGTTTACGAGCGCCAGCTCGGACGAAATTCAGGCCGCGACGACGGCCAACATGGACGTGAAGGTCTGGACCGCTCCGCCACCGGCGGGCGCGACGACCGCGCAAGTGACGCCGCAGCCCGACGCCGCTCGCGTACAGAAGGACGACGAGATTCGATTCTCCGGAACGCTGGTGAGCTACGATCCGTCGCCTTTCCTGCTGCACTGGGACCTGGCGAAAGTCGATCCGAGCACGATCCCAACCGAGAAGACCCCTGCGAAGCACGCCGCTCCACACAGACCAGCGCCGAAACCGACGGGCAACTAACAACTCCAGGAAATATTTTACGGGTTCAGATGGCCGGTCCGGCAACGGGCCGGCCATTTTTGTTTGTGCGCTCTCCCTGCAAGACGAAAGATGAGGTTGGCAACCCTTCGTCGTCCTATGAAACGGACTCCTCAGGGTGACGATCCTTGTCGGATCGTCAGCGGCGGCGGCCGGAGTGGTCGAGATGGTACTCGGTGATCTTGCGGCTCAGAGTATTGCGATGGATTCCCAGCGTCTTGGCGGCGCGGCACTGATTTCCACGCGCGTGCTCGAGGACGCGCTTGATGAATTTCTTCTCGAATTCCGTCACGGCCTCTTCGAGCAGGATGCCGCGCTCAACCATCATTCCGACCAGCGATTCCAATTCCTCTTTCACGTGTGCACGCTCCGCAATGACGCTTGGTGAGGTCCCCCGGTGGCTCAGTCGAGTGCGTGGCCGGTGATGCGCTGATACGCTTCCCGATATTTTCCCCGCGTGGCAGCCACTACATCCGGCGGCAGCGCCGGCGCCGGGGGCTGCTTATTCCAGCCAATCCGCTCGAGGTAATCGCGGACGTATTGCTTGTCGAAAGAGGGCTGCGGCTGGCCGGGCGAGTACTGCCCCGCGGGCCAGAATCGGGAAGAATCGGGAGTCAGCGCTTCGTCGATCCAGATGAGCTCCTGCCCGAGCAGCCCGAACTCGAATTTCGTGTCGGCGATGATGATGCCGCGCGCCGCGGCGTGTTCAGCGGCGCGGCGATAGAGCGTGAGGCTCGTATCGCGCAGGCGCTCCGCCAGAGGGCGCCCGATGCGAGAAACGGTCTCATCGAAAGAAATGTTTTCGTCATGACCCACATCGGCCTTCGTTGAAGGCGTGAAGATGGGCTCGGGCAAGCGGTCTGATTCGCGCAGGCCGGCGGGCAAAGGAATTCCGCAGATCCCGCCCGTCTTCTGATAATCCTTCCAACCCGATCCAGAGATATATCCGCGGACGACGCATTCGATCGGAACCGGCTGCGTCCGGCGGACAAGCATCGAGCGGCCTGCGAGCGCATCGGCGTACGGAGCGAGCTCAGGCGGAAAATCGCTCGCCGAGATGACATGGTTCGGGACGATGCCGCTCAGTTTTTCAAACCAGAACATCGAAAGCTGGGTGAGGACGCGTCCCTTATCGGGAATCGGCGTGGGCAGAATGACGTCGAAAGCGGACAGACGGTCCGTCGCGACGATGAGCAGGCGGTCGCCCAGCTCGTAAATGTCGCGGACCTTTCCCCGCCCGCGAAGTTTGAGTCCGGGCAAATCCGTCTGCGATATGACTGCGTGCATTTGAGAAGAAGCCACGAGCCTTACGTCCTCAGTGCAGAGAGGCGGGTATTCTAGCGCAGGACGGACTGTTGTCAACCGCTATGAGAACGATGGAATGAATCGAAATATTTCATGAACGTTGGCGGCGAAGGAGTTGGAGCGAGAGAGACGAAGAGAGATCCCTCGGCTCCCGTTGGTCGCTCGGGATGACCCGCCGCGGCGGGCTCGTCGTCCCGACATAATCCATCGGGACGCCAAAGGAGCGCATCGTCATGCGGCGTTGCTGGCGGCGCTGGCGGCCTTCGGCTCGGCCGCAGCAACGTCTTCTTCCCACTTGACGGAGACGAGCTTCGAGACGCCGGGCTCCTGCATCGTGACGCCATAGAGCACCGAACCCATCTCCATGGTCTTGCGGTTGTGCGTGACGACGATGAACTGCGTCTGCCCGCACATTTCGGCAAGCATTTTATTGAAGCGCCCGACGTTGGCTTCATCGAGCGGCGCGTCCACTTCGTCGAGGATGCAGAACGGGCTGGGCTGGTAACGAAAGACCGCGATCAGCAGCGCGAGCGCCGTGAGCGCCTTTTCGCCGCCCGAGAGAAGCAGAATATTTTGCAGGCGCTTGCCCGGCGGTTGCGCCACGATGTCGATGCCGGCCTCGCCGGAGCTATCGGGCTCGCTGAGACGCATCTCGCCGTGGCCGCCGCCGAAAAGCGACTGGAACGCGATGGCGAAGTGCGCATTGATGAAGTTGAAGGCCTCTTCAAACTTCTTGCGGGAAACTTCATCGAGCTCGGTGATGGTGAGCTGCGTATTTTCGATCGACTGGACGAGGTCGTCGCACTCGCGCCGCAGGAAACTTTCGCGCTGCTCGCATTCCTGAAACTCCTCGAGCGCCATCATGTTGACCGGGCCCATGGCTTCGACGCGCGCCTTCATCTCGTTGTAGTTCGTTTCGGCGGCCACGAGATCCTCGCCGACCAGAAGCTGAGATTCCTGCGCGATCAGCTCCTCGGGCTGCGCGTTCAATTCGCCGACGCACGTCTGGCGAAGATAATCGCGGTCGGCATCGTTGCGCGCTTTTTCGATCTGGCGCTGGCTGCGCTCGGCGCGCAGCTCGTCGAGCGACTGGCGGCGGCCACGGAGCGTTTCGTCGATCTGGCCCGTGCGCGACCGTGCTTCGCCCCATTCACTTTCGAGTGCCGCCTTGCGGTCCTCGAGGCGGGTTTTCTCCCCGCGCAGGTCTTCCGCCTGCCGCGCCAGCTCCTCGCAGGAAGATTCGAGCGCGGTTCGCTCGTCGAGAAGAGCGGCATGCTGGTGACGGAGCGAGTTCATGCGCTCGCCCATCTGCGCGAATTCATCGGCGAGGCGGCGTTCGATTTCCTCGGCGCTCGCGAAGCGCTCCGTTATCGCGGCCAGCTCTTCGCGGCGCGCGACGACACGCTCCTGCAATGCGTGGAAATCGCCGCGCAGTCTCGCGAGCGTCTCGGCGGCCTCGGCGGTTTCCGCTTCGGCGGCGGCGCGCGATTGGAGCGCGTCCGCATGCGCGCGGCGCGCCTGATCGGCGCGGGATCGGGCGGCTTCCGCTTCCGCGCGGAGGCGCGCGATTTCTTCGCGCTCGGCGGCGAGATGCTGTCCGATGCGAGCGGATTCGCCGCGAGCCTGATCGCGCTGATGCGCGGCCGCGACGAGCGACTTTTCCGCTTCCATGTGCTGCGCTGCGGCGGTTGAGAGGCGCGCTTCTTCCGCGACGATCTCATCGGTGAGGCGGGCAAGTTCGGTCTGCTGCTCGCGAGCCAGCACATCGAGCCTGGCGGCTTCGGATTCGTGCTGGCGAAGTTCGCGCTTGAGCGCGAGCGGCCCCGCTTCGCCCTTCCGGCCGCCGGAGACCGTGCGACCGTGGTAGCAGGTGCCGTCCGGCGTAAGAAAGTAACTGTGCGGATTGTCGTGAGCCATCCGCTCGGCGATTTCCGAATTCTCGACGATGTAGGCTGTGCGAAGTTTTTTCAGGAAATACTTCGTCGCGGGACCGAGCGGCTCCCGGAATTCGACGAGCCGGTCCAGCCGCGCGATGAAATTTCCCGGCATCGACGCGCCATTTTCCATTTTGTCCACGTCGAGGCTGCGCACGGAATCAACGAAGAAGGTGGCGCGGCCGCCGACCTCATCGCGCAAGAGCGCGACGCCGGCGCGCGCCTGGTCGAACGATTCGACGACCACATATTCGAGTTCCTCGCGGAGAAACTGCTCGATTGCCGTCTCGTATTCTTCCTGGACTTCGGCGTAGTCCGCGAGCAGGCCGACGGCGCGAAAGCCGCGCGACTCCGCTTCGCCGCCGGCGTTGAAGAGTTTTTGCACGGCGTCGGCCGTGTACGCGCGGTCGCGAAGAATCTGCTCGATCGAAGCGTGCCGGGCGCGTTCGGCGGAAAGCTCCTGGCGCGTGTGTTCGAACTGGCGGCTGGTCTCCTGCTGCGTATGGCGAAGGCCCGCGAGGCGCGCTTGCCCTTCGCGAACCGAGTCGCCGCTTTCCTGCGCGTGGCGCTCCGCCCTCTGGTACGCGGAATCGGCCGTGGCAACCCAGGCCTCCAGGGCCGCGGATTCCTGCTCCATCTCGCGCATCGCCGCGGCGCGCTGCTCTTCAGCAGCCGTGTGCCGCGCGGCCGCTTCCTCCGCCTGCTGCGATTCGGCCTGCCCGCGCGCGGATTCCTCAACCAGGCGGCTCGCGAACTGGCGAAGCTCTTCCATGCGCGTTTCGAGGTGGCCTTGCTCGGCCGCGCTCGCGGAAACTTGTTCGGCCGCTTCGCGCAGGCCAGCTTCGAGCGAAACGGTCTGATCGCGAAGCGCCGCGACGGACTCGCGTTGCGCGGAAATGCGGCCGGCAAGATCGGATGCCTGGCGCTCGGCCTGCTCGAGTTCGATGGTCAGACTCGCCGCGCGCGATTCGAGCTGGGCCGCCTGCTCGCGATTGAACGTGATGCGGTTTTCGGCGCGATCGAGATCGAGTGCGGTCTGGCCGAGCAGATTTTGCGTCTGGCGCAGCTCGGCGTCGAGTTCGTAGGTGCGAGCGCTCAAGCGCTCCTGCTCGGATTCGAGCTCGTGCACGGAATGGGACTCGCGCTCCTCGGCCGCGTCCATCTCGCGGAGCAAATTTTCCAGGCGCGCGGCTTCGATATCGAGGTGCTCGGCCTTGCTGGCGAGGACGATCCGGAGCAACCCGCGCATCTGCTCGCGCAGCTCGGCGTAGCGCCGCGCTTTCGAGGCCTGCCGCTTGAGCGAGGCGAGCTGCTTTTCCACTTCGACGAGAATGTCGTTGACGCGCGAGAGATTGATTTTGGAGGCTTCGAGCTTCGCTTCCGCGAGCCGGCGCTTCGTCTTGTACATCGTGATTCCGGCGGCTTCTTCGATGATGGCGCGGCGGTCCATCGGCTTGGAGTTCAGAATCTGGCCGATGCGGCCCTGCTCGATGATGGCGTAGCTATCGGGGCCAAGGCCGATGCCCATGAAAATTTCCTGGACGTCGCGGAGGCGGGCGACGCGGCCATTGATCAGGTATTCGCTCTGGCCGGAGCGATACAGGCGGCGCCCGACGACGACCTCGCCGGGCCGCAGCGTGACAGCCGGCCTTTCGGCGGCGCGTTTCTTCCACGCCTTGCGGCCGGTCTGGGCTCCCTCCCTGACTGCTTCGGGAGAATCTTCGAGTGATTGCGGCGCGGCGTCAGCGTCGTTATCTGCCGGCTGCGCTTCGCTCGCTTGAAGGGACGGATCCTGCCCGCCATCGATCACCTTGGCGACGGCTTCGGAGAGCTCCGGATCGATGAGGGTCAGTGTCACCTCGGAGATGCCCATGGGCGGGCGCTTGGCGGTGCCGTTGAAGATGCAATCGGACATGCGCTCGGCGCGGAGCATTTTGTGGCTCTGCTCGCCGAGCACCCAGGAGATGGCGTCCACCACGTTCGACTTGCCGCAGCCATTGGGGCCGACAATGCAGGTGATCCCGCTGCCGCTGAACGTGATCGGCGTCTTCTCGCAGAACGATTTGAAGCCCAGCAGCTCGACTTTACGAAGCTTTAGCACCCGGCTCCTCGCGTGGTTCGCTCCTCATGCGCCTTCGGCAAGAGAAGCTTCGATTTTATTCCTTGGTGGAGGTCAGTCGAGACAGAAACGTTCGGAGGGTCGATATCAGTGGCCCTGCCGCCTGGCGCTTTCGGATCGGCGGTTAACGAAGAAGAAAGTAGCACGGTGCACGGAACGTGTAAAGCGGGGTTTTGAGAGTGTGTCTTAGCCCAATAATTCTGTCACCCCTTAACGGCCCAGTGAAAATGTCACCCTATGAACCGGGAGACATTTCGCTTGAGCCAGAAAGAGTTGCAACGAGTGGCTGTGATTTCATCCTGCATCAAGGGAGACCTGGCGT
>DATNIN010000018.1:0-58257 GCA_035604415.1 Candidatus Acidiferrales bacterium | reverse complement strand
AGACCTTCGCCGAGATCGAGCGTATTTTTCTTTCGCTGGGCTTCACCGTGGTGGAAGGGCCGGAGATCGAGACGCCTTACTACAACTTCGAGGCGCTCAACATTCCCGAGCACCATCCGGCGCGGGACACCATGGACACGTTTTACCTGGAAACCCCCGCGGGCGCGCCGCAGCGGCTGCTACGCACGCACACCTCGCCGATGCAGGTGCGCACGATGGAGAAACAGGCGCCGCCGGTGCGCATCATCGTGCCCGGCAAGGTTTATCGCCGCGACAATCCAGACGCTACCCACTCGTACGTCTTTCATCAGGTGGAAGGCTTGGCCGTGGACACCGACATCACCTTCTGCGAGTTCAAGGGCACTGTGGAGTACTTCGTGCGCGAGTTTCTGGGCCCGGCGGCCAAAACGCGGCTGCGGCCGAGCTACTTCCCTTTCACCGAGCCTTCGGTCGAGATCGATGCGAGCTGCTTTGCATGCGGAGGAAGCGGCTGCCGCCTATGCAAATTTTCCGGATGGATCGAGCTTTTCGGCGCGGGGATGGTGGATCCCGCGGTGTACGGCTTTGTGAACTATGACGCCAAGCGATTGTCCGGCTTTGCTTTTGGGCTGGGCGTGGACCGGCTTTCGCAGCTCAAATACGGGATCGACGATGTGCAGCTCTTCTTTCAGAACGACGTGCGCTTCCTGCGCCAGTTTCCATGACGATCGCCATGCCTGCCGTGGACCCAAAGCAACGATTCTCGAACCGCGTGGAGGATTACGTCCGCTACAGGCCGGGATATCCGCGCGCAATTCTGGACGTGCTGCGCGACGAATGCGGCCTCACGCCCGAGTCGGTGGTGACGGACATCGGGTCGGGCACGGGGCTGTTCGCGGAGCTTTTTCTTGAAAACGGCAACGTCGTTTACGGCGTGGAGCCGAACGCAGCGATGCGCGACGCCGGCGAGCAGCAACTGGAAAAACACCGGCACTTTTGCAGCGTGGCGGGATCGGCCGAGGCTACGACGCTCGCGGATGCGAGCGTGGATTTTGTGGTCGCTGGGCAGGCGTTTCACTGGTTCGATCGCGCCGCCGCGCGCCGTGAATTTGCCCGCATCCTTAAACCGCAGGGATGGGTCGCGCTGGTCTGGAACGAGCGCGCCGTGGGCGCGACGCCGTTCATGACCGAGTACGAACGGTTGTTGCAGCGCCACGGGACGGGTTACTCCACGATTCAGCACGTGTATTCCGAGCAGGCCGAGCTCGAGGATTTCTACGGGTCCGGGGAAGTGCGCACGCGCGAGTTTGAGAATCAGCAGCACGTCGATTGGGAAGGCCTCAGGGGCCGCTTGATGAGCGCGTCGTACGCGCCGCGCCCAGGCGATCCGAAGCATGAGCCGATGATCAGGGACCTCGAAAGACTTTTCGCGGCGCATCAGAGCGGCGGCCGCGTGATGATTCTCTACCGCGCGCGCATTTACTGGGGGCGGCTCGGGCCGAGTGCGGGACGGAAGGGCGGATGAAGGTTCTCTACAACTGGCTGAAGGAGTTCACCGACGTGAAAGCGCCGGCGGCGGAGCTGCGATCGCGGCTTTCGCTCGCCGGCACCGCCATCGACTCGGTGGAAGAATCGGCGGCGGGGCCGGTGCTCGACGCGGAAGTAACGGCGAATCGTCCCGACTGCCTGGGCCACTACGGAATGGCGCGCGAGGTGGCGGCGATCTACCGGCTGCCGGTGAAGCCGTTCCAGCCGAAGTTGAAGGAAGCGGCGATAAAAGCATCGGACGCGACGCGCGTCGAAATCGAGACGCCGGAACTGTGCGGGCGCTACACAGCGCGGCTCATGCGCGAAGTGAAAATTCAGCCTTCGCCCGACTGGCTTCGCCAGCGCCTCGAAGCGATGGGCCAGAACTCGATCAACAACGTGGTGGACGTCACGAATTACGTGATGTTCGAGCTTGGCCAGCCGCTGCACGCGTTCGATCTCGACAAGCTCAGCGAACGTCGGATTGTGGTGCGGCGTGCGCGTTCAGGCGAAAAGATCCGTACGCTCGACGGCGCGGAGCGGTCGCTGGCGAAAGACATGTGCGTGATCGCGGATGCCTCGCGCGCGGTGGCGATCGCCGGAGTGATGGGCGGCGCCGAAAGTGAAATCGGCTTCAGCAGCCGCAACATTCTGCTCGAATCGGCGTGGTTCGACCCCGTTTCGGTGCGGCGCACATCGAAGGCGCTCGGCTTGCGCACGGAAGCATCCTACCGCTTCGAGCGCGGAGCCGATCCGGAGATGGCGGAGATGGCGTCGCGCCGCGCGGCGGAACTGATCCAGCAACTGGGCGGAGGCGAAATTCTCGCGGGCGTCGTGGACGCGTACCCGGGCCGCGAGCCGGCGCTCGCGATCGAGCTTTCGCGCAAGGAATTGCTGCGCGTGATGGGTGCGGACGTCCCCGACCGTGACATCGAGGAAATTCTGGGCGCGCTCGGATTTCAGCCCTCGCGCGCGGGCGATGGCCCGCTCGCAGCGTGGAAATGCAAACAGCCATCGTGGCGGCGGGACGCGTCGCGCGGGATCGATCTGATCGAGGAAGTGGCGCGGCATTACGGCTACGACAAATTTCCGCCGCGGCTGCCGCCCGCAAAGCAGCCGGCGCGCCGCCTGGCGCACGCCGAAGTGCTCGACCGCTTGCGCGAGCAGGTGATCGCGCTGGGCTACCAGGAGATCGTGTCGATTCCGCTGGTGGATGCGCGCCGCGACGAGCTCTTTCGCGCAGTCGGCGTCACACCCGCCGTGATCGGCAATCCGCTGGCGGAGGACGCATCGCTGATGCGCTCGAACGGGATCGTCGGCATGATCGGCGCGCTCGAATGGAACCTGAACCACGGCCAGCGCAATCTGCGGCTGTTCGAAATCGGAAGCGCGTACGAGATGCGCGACGGCGAGCCGGTCGAGACGCGCGTGCTCACACTCGGCGCCACGGGCCTGGCGCGCGAAAAGACGATTCACGAGGCTGCTCGCGATTTTGGATTCGCGGATTTGAAGGGCGATCTCGATAGCATCGGCGCGCTCGCCGGAACGTTCGCCTGGAAATCGGGCGGGACGGCGTGGCTCGCGGGTGGCCGCGCGACGCAGATTTTTGCAGGGAATGCGGCGCTGGGTGTCGCCGGCCAGCTCGCGCGGCGGATCGCGGATCAGCTCAAGCTGCGGCAGGAAATCTTCGTGGCCGAATTGCGCCTCGAGCCGCTGCTTGCGGCGATGGAAACCGCGCGCGCGACCCTGAAATTCACGCCGATTCCGCGCTTTCCCGCCGTCGAGCGGGATTTTTCGCTGGTGCTGGCGGACGGCGCGACGTTCGCGCAAGTTTCCGGCGCGATTCGCTCGCTCGGCATCGGCGAGCTGCGACGCATCGAAGCGCTCGACATCTTCCGCGGCGGGCAGGTTGCTGCCGGGAAATTCTCACTGATGATTCGCGTGACGTTTCAGAGCGCGGACTCGACTCTCACCGACGCACAGATCGCCGACTTTTCCTCCCGCATCGTCGCCGCGCTGGAAACGAAGCTGGGAGCTACTCTCCGCGCAAGTTAGGCCCGCCCCTACAGCGGAGCGCCCCGATTTGCCGATTTAGGCCCGTTAAGGCGGCCGAAAAGCGCCAAAATTGCCACCAGTGCAGAAGCATCAAATCGCTCTAACTGGAGGCATTTTTCTGGCTCCGTTTTCACAAACGAGATGGTTGCGTCGGCACCGCCAATGGCCGACAATGGCGGCCTCAGCCGAAAACGAGGGCGGGGGCTGAACCCATGAAAATCGAAATTTACGATCAGAGCTACAACGTCAACTCGGCCGGACAGAACGAAGAGCAACTGAAGGAGCTCGCGGCCTACGTGGACGGCAAAATGCGCGAGGTCGCGCAGGCAACGCGCATGGTCGACTCCGTGAAAGTCGCCGTGCTTGCGGCGCTGAACATCGCCGACGAGCTGTTTACGCTGCGCGCGCGCCAGCAGGAGATCGACGGACCGCTGCGCAAGCGCGTCGAAAAATGCGTCGCGCTGGTGGAAAAAGCCCTCGAACAATCCAACTGACCGGCTCCGACCGCGCGGCCCCAGGCAGGAGGCTCCTAGTACCTCCTGCGCAACTTGAGCGCAACCCATTGGACCTCGCCGACATCTGCTATATCATTGGAGTCGGCCCATTTGCAGGCCGGCCCTGGGTATGAGCGAGCCAAAGCCAATTCGGTATCTGGTGATTCCGGTAGCGCTGCTCGCGCTGCTGCTGGTCGGCATGACGCTTGGCAGCGTCTGGCACCATCACAACGGCTCGTCCGAGTCGACCTGCCCGATCTGCCATCTGAACCACCAGCCGATTGACCGTCCGGTTGCCGCCGATCAAGCGCCCACGCTGGCACTTGTAGCGCCCACACCGGAACCTCAAGATACAGGGCTTGCGCCCGCTCCTGTCTTCCGGCCCCTTCCCGCTCGAGCCCCACCCATCGCGTAAATCCTCGCGCGTCCCGTGCCGCTCGCGGCACACCGATCCACACTTGTCTTTTCGATTGAGGGCTAAACGCCTATGCGTACTCTATCTTTGCAGTTTGCAATTCCGATTTTCGCAGTGTGTCTTGCCGGGGTCGCGTGCGCGCCATCTGGTCTCGCGCAAGCCGCTTCGCAGGCTCAGGGCCCGGTGAAGATCACGCTCGACGACGCCATTCAGATGGCGCTTGCGCACAATCACACGTTGCTGGCCGCGCGGACCACAATCCAGGAGGGCGAAGCCGCCGAGACGACGGCGAATCTGCGCCCGAATCCCGTGCTGCTTGGCGACGCGCAGTTCCTGCCGGTCTTCAATGTGGATCAGTTCGACTCGACCTACCTCGACAATTCAGCACAGTTCGATCTCGGGATCAGCTACCTCTTCGAGCGCGGGAAGAAGCGCCAGCACCGGCTCGAGGCGGCGAAAGACCAGACGGCCGTAACGCGCTCGCAGGTGGCGGATAACGAGCGCAGCCTCACATTCCAGGTGGCTACGCTCTTTACGAACGCACAGCTCGCCGAATCGACGCTCGATCTCGCCGAGCAGGACCTGAAGAGCTTTCAGAACACGGTCGACGTCAGCCAGGAGCGCTATCGAGCAGGCGACATCAGCGAGGACGACCTGATCAAAATCAAGCTCCAGCTCCTGCAATTCCAGAGCGACGCTTTCCAGGCGCGGCTCGCCCGAGTCCAGGCGCTTTCGGACCTCAGGCAGTTGCTCGGCCGCGAATCGGTGCCGCTCGATTACGACGTGGCGGGCTCGCTCGATTACCAGCCGGTGAGCGCGAAAATGGAAGATTTGCAGGCGAAAGCCCTGGCCACGCGCCCGGACCTGCGCGCCGCGCAGCAGGGCGTGACCGCCGCGAACAGCCAGAACGCTCTGGCCAAGGCCGACGGCAAGCGCGACATCACCGGCCAGATCAACTACACGCACGTCGCCGCTCTCAGCACGGCGTCTCTCTTCGGAAGCATCCAGCTGCCGATTTTCGACCGCAACCAGGGCGAGATCGCGCGCACCAGCTACGCCATCACGCAGGCGCAGGAGCAGGAGAAAGCCGCGAGCGATCAGGTGCTGACCGACGTCGAGGACTCCTACGAGGCGCTGCGGTCAAACGACCAGGTCATCCAGCTCTACCGCTCCGGATATCTCGACGAGGCGCAGCAGGACCGCGACATCAGCGAATACGCCTACAAGCGCGGCGCGGCGAGTCTGCTCGATTTCCTGGACGCCGAGCGCAGCTATCGCGCGACGCAGCTTGCCTACCGGCAGGCGCTCGCGTCATACCTGCTCGCGCTCGAGCAGCTCCGTGAAGCCGTGGGAACGAGGAGCCTGCCATGAGCGCTACACGAATCACACATCGCGTCCATTCATTCGGCACTTTCGCCGCACTCGCCATCGCATGCGCCCTCGCCGGATGCAGTTCGGACCGGAACGAGCGCGCGAACGAAATGACGTCCTATTCCTCCGGGGCATCGAAATCCGCGACGCCGGAGCTCTTCACGATTCCGCAGGACCAGATGTCGCACGTGCAGGTGGTCACGATCCAGCCGGCGAAACTCACGCGGACGCTGCGGCTCACCGGCGCGGTCGCCTACAACGCGTTCAAGACGACGCCCGTGATCACGCAGGTCGGCGGGCCCGTGAGCCGGATTCTGGTGGTGCCGGGCCAGCACGTGCGCCAGGGCGACCCGATGCTGGAGGTCGCCAGCCCCGACTATTCGCAACTCCTCGACACGTATCTGAAAGCGCGCGAGGTCTACCGCGTGGCGGACAAGAACTACGCTCGCGCGCAGGACCTCTACCAGCACAACGCCATCGCCGAGCGCGACCTGCTTCAAGCCGAATCCGACCGCAATCAGGCGCAGGCGGACCTGAACGCGTCCGAGCAATCGATGAAAATCCTCGGGATCAAGAATCCGGAAGACCTGGCGAAGGCGCCCGCCTCCGCCGAAATCCCGGTGATCGCGCCGATTGGCGGCCAAGTGGTGGAGCGGCTCGTGTCGCCCGGACAGGTGATGCAGGCCGGCCAGACGCAGGCGTTCACTATTTCGGACATGAGCACCGTGTGGGTGCTCGCGAATGTGTATCAGGGGGACCTTGCGTACGTGAAGACCGGAGATGACGTGGTGGTGCAGACGGATGCGTACCCCGGCGCCTTCCGCGGAAAAATCTCCTACGTCTCGGCCGCGCTCGACCCGAACACGCGCACGCTACAAGCGCGCATCGCGGTCGAAAACCCCGGCGAGAAGCTGAAGAAGGACATGTACTGCACGGCCACGGTGACGGCGGGCGTGATTCAGAACGCGATCGCCGTGCCCGATGCCGCCGTGCTGCGCGACGACGAAAACCAGCCGTTCGTTTACGTGGCTACCGGATCGAACCAGTTCGGGCGGCGCGGCGTCGAGATCGGCCAGAGCCAGAGCGGCGAAACGCAGATTCTGAAAGGGCTATCGGTGGGAGAAAAAGTGGTGGGCGATGGCAGCCTGTTCCTGCAATTCGCCAATTCGTTCCAGCACTAGCACAACGGCCTAACGAAAAATGATTCATCGCGTCGTCCAATTCGCGCTCCGGCAGCGTTTCATGATCCTGATCATGGCGGTGTTCATCGCCGTCGGCGGAGCAGTCTCGTTCGAGCGCATGCCCGTGGACGCGTATCCCGATCTCTCTCCGCCGATGGTGGAGATCATCACGCAATGGCCGGGTCACGCAGCGGAGGAAGTGGAGCGGCTGGTTTCGCTGCCGACGGAAGTGGAAATGAATGGCGTGCCGAAGATGAGCGTGATGCGCTCGATCTCGCTCTACGGCCTCTCGGACGTAATCCTCACATTCGAGGAAGACACCGACAACTATTTCGCGCGCCAGATCGTCTTCCAGCGCTTGAGCGAGGTGGCGTATCCCTCCGGCGTGACGCCGTCGCTTTCTCCGCTCTCGAGCCCGTCGGGGCTCGTCTACCGCTACGTGATCGAAAGCCCCGACCGTTCGCCGCAGGAGCTGAAGACCTACGAAGACTGGGTGATCGAGCGCGAGTACAAGCAGGTTCCCGGCGTGGCGGACGATTCAGGCTTCGGCGGCACGGTGATGCAGTATCAGGTGCTGCTCGATCCCGCGCGCCTCTACGGCTACCACATTCCGCTGCCGCAAGTGCTCCAGCAGCTCTCGGTGAACAACGCGAACACCGGCGGCGGGTTCTATTCGCAGGGCGGCCAGTTCTACTACGTGCGCGGGCTCGGCCTGCTTCGCGACACGGCAGACATCGGCAACGTGATCGTGGGATCGCAGAACGGCGTGCCGGTGCGCGTCCGCGATATCGGCGAAGTGACGATCGGCAACGCGCCGCGGCTGGGCGAATTCGGCTTCAACAAGAGCGACGACTCGGTCGAAGGCGTAATCCTGATGCTTCGCGGCGAGCAGACGCAGAACGTGCTGAAGGGCGTCGAGGAGAAAACGAAGGATCTGAACGAACACATCCTGCCGCCGGACGTGAAAGTGCGCCCGTTCTACGACCGCAGCGACCTGGTGCGGGTAACGACCAACACCGTTGAAAACAATCTGCTGCGCGGCATGGTGCTCGTCCTGCTCGTGCTGCTTTTCTTCCTGGTCAGCTTCCGCGCCGCGGTGATCGTCGCGCTGACGATTCCGGTGGCGCTGCTCTTCTCGTTTATTTTCCTGCACGCGCGCGGCGTCGCGGCCAACCTGCTTTCGATCGGCGCGATCGACTTCGGGATCATCATCGACGGCACGCTGGTGATGGTCGAAAACATTTTCCGCGAGCTCGGCCTGCGCGAAGGGCAGGAGTACGACCTGCACGAGGTGATCCTCGCGGCGGCGAAAGACGTGGACCGCCCGATCTTCTACTCCGTGGCCGTCATCATCGCCGGTTACATCCCCATCTACGCGCTGAGCGGGCCTTCGGGAAAACTGTTCCATCCGATGGCGGACACGATGTCCATCGCGCTGATCGGCGCGCTCGTGCTGACTCTCACGCTCGTGCCGGTGCTTTGCTCTTACTGGTTTAAACGAGGCGTGCATGAAGCCGTCAACCGGCCATTCGGGTGGATCCGCCGGAAGTACGCGACGTACCTCGACCGGTGCCTCGATCGCCCCAAGACCACTATCCTTGTCGCGCTGTCCATTTTCGGCGCGACGATGCTGCTCGTTCCGTTCATCGGCGGCGAGTTCATGCCGCACCTCGACGAAGGAGCGCTGTGGGTCCGCGCCACGATGCCGTACACGATTTCCTACGAGGAGGCGGCGAAGTTCAGCCCGCAGGTGCGCAACATCCTGATGAAGTATCCCATGGTGACGGACGTGGGCTCCGAACTCGGCCGGCCCGATGACGGCACCGATCCAACCGGATTCTTCAACGACGAGTTTTACGTCGGCTTGAAGCCTTACGACGATTCGTCCTGGAAGAAAGGCTCGATTCACAACAAAGCTGAGTTGACCGAAGATCTTCAGAAGCAACTCGATGCCTTTCCCGGCGTGATTTTCAATTTCACGCAGCCTGCCGAGGACGCGGTGGACGAAGCGCTGACGGGCCTGAAAAGCTCGCTGGCGGTGAAAATATACGGCCCCGACCTCAACGTGCTTCAGGACAGAGCGCTCGAGATCAAGCGGCGGCTTTCGCGGATACGCGGGTTCGCGGAACTCACGGTCGTGCGCGAACTCGGGCAGCCGAGCCTGCTGATCGACACGGACCGCGACAAAATCGCCCGGTACGGCATCAACGTCGCCGACGTCGAAGCCGTGGTGCAAGCCGCGGTGGGCGGACAGGCGGCTACGCAGGTGATTCAGGGAGAAAAGCTGTTCGACCTCGTGGTGCGCATGAAGCCGGAGTTCCGCGAAAACGCGCAGCAGATCGGCAACCTGCTTGTCGGCACGCCATCGGGCCAGCAGATTCCCCTGAGCGAGCTCGCGGATATCCGCGAGGCCAGCGGGGCGTCGTTCATCTACCGCGAGAATAATTCGCGCTATATCGGCGTGCAGTACAGCATCGAAGGGCGCGACCTGCAGAGCGCGGTCTCCGAGGGCCAGCAGGTGATCGCCGACATTCAAAAATCGCTGCCCGCGGGTTACCGAATGTCCTGGGGCGGGGAGTACAGCGAATTCCTCGAGGCGAAGCACCAGATGGAGATCATCGGCCCGCTGGCCGTGCTCCTGATCTTCATGATTTTGTTTGCGCTCTACGGCAATTTCAAATTTCCGCTCGCGATCGCGCTGGGCGTCGTGATCACCGAGCCTGTCGGCGCGCTGATTGCACTCAAGCTGACCAACACGCCGTTCAGCGTGTCGTCGGTGCTCGGGCTGCTCGCGCTGATGGGCGTGTCGGTCGAGACGGCCGTGATTCTCGTCTCGTTCATCAACAAGCTCCGCCAGGAAGGCATGGACATTCGCACCGCCACGCGTGAGGCGGCGCTGATGCGGTTGCGCCCGATCATGATGACGGCGCTCGTCGCCTGCCTGGGCCTGCTGCCCGCCGCGCTTTCGACCGGCATCGGCTCGGACACGCAGAAGCCCTTCGCGATCGTGATCGTCGCGGGACTTATTTCCAGGCTTTGCATCGCGATTTTCGTGGACCCCGTTCTCTACCGCGCAGTCGCCCGCGAGGGCGATGTCTTGCAGGTGTGATCCCGGCAGCCTGATATTGCCGGATGGGACATGCGGCAACGCCACGATTGCCGCCCGGATAACATCGGAGTTAGAATCTTGGCTGAGGTTCCGTCGAGTTCAGCATGGCGAAACGGATCACAAAAGGTCTGCTGGGCGCAGCGCTGGTGCTCGCGGTGGCCCTGTTGGCCACGCACGCGGTCAGCCACTGGCACACGCTGGCGGGCGACGAGCAGCATTGCCAGGTCTGCCACGTTGGGCACGCTGCAATTCCGCAGCCGACGGTTCATGTGGCGGCGCAGGCGCCTCTACCCGTCGCAAGATTTGCGCCCGCTGAGGACTTTCACCTCGATCTCGAAGAATCTCGCAGCCTCAGCATTCCGCGAGCCCCTCCCGCCTAATCGCAATTTCAAAAAATAGCCTACTCCCGGCACGCGGCGTCTTTTGCGCGGCGCGTGCGGATTTCCACATTCATTCCTAGCCACAGCGCGGAGACGCGCAGCGGCCGCATTCATACAGGGAGAGAACTCATGAGATTTGCGACAGCGTTATTTGGAATTCTGCTTTTTGTATTTTGCCTGCTGACATTCACAGCGACAGCCCGCGCCCAGAACGCGGGAAACTCAACGAGCGTCGGCGGAACCGTCACAGACCCTTCGGGAGCGGTCATCCCCGGCGCGACGGTAACAATGCATAATCCGGTCAGCGGATTTGAGCGCACGGCCACGACGGACGCGTCCGGAGATTTCAGCATCGCTAACGTTCCGTTCAACCCCTATCACCTGACGGCCGCGGCGACAGGTTTCGCCACCAATGTGCAGGACGTCGACGTCCGGTCGTCGGTGCCAATCAGCCTGAAGATCAGCCTGCAATTGGGGAGCGCGAGCAGCGTCGTGACCGTGGAAGCCGCGGGCGACCTGCTCGAGACCGATTCGACGTTCCACACGGACGTGGACCGGGCATTGTTCGATAAGCTGCCGCTCGAAAGTGCGTCGTCGTCAGTGAGCTCGCTCGTTACGCTCTCGACGCCCGGCGTGGCCGCGGACTCGAACGGACTCTTTCACGGACTTGGCGACCACGCGGAAAACTCATTTTCGGTCGATGGCCAGCCGATCACCGATCAGCAGAGCAAGGTTTTTTCGAACCAGATTCCGGTCGATGCGATTCAATCGATGGAAGTGATTTCCGGCGCGCCTCCGGCCGAATACGGAGACAAGACGAGCCTCGTAATCGATGTCACAACGCGCTCTGGGCAGGGCATGACGACGCCCCATGGCACGGTGACGGCTGACTACGGCTCATTTGGCACCGTCAATGGCGGTTTCAACCTCGGTTACGGAGGCGAAAAGTGGGGGAATTTCATTTCCGCCAATGGGCTGAACACTGGCCGGTTCCTCGATCCGGCAGAATTCGTCGTGATGCACGACAAGGGGAACGAAGAGAACGTGTTTGACCGTTTCGACTATCAGCTTTCAACCGCGGACTCCATTCATCTTAATCTCGGCTACTCTCGCTCCTGGTTTCAAAATCCAAATTCGTTTGACCAGCAATTTCATGACGTCAATGGCGTTCAACTCACCGACCCGGTGACCGGCAACCCTCTGGGGCCGACAGATCAGCGCTCGCAAATCAAAACTTTTAACATTTCGCCGACCTGGACACGGTTGATCGGTTCGAACACTGTGTTTACTTTAGGCGGCTTCGTTCGACGCGACCAATACAACTATTACCCGAGCGCTAACCCGTTTGACGATTTCTCTCCGGATCTGCAAGGCCAGACCGTCGTTCAGAACCGGAAGCTTACCAACGCCGGCGTCCGCTCCAACGTGTCCTACGTAAAAGGAATCCACAACTTGAAGGCGGGAGTCACGTACGAGCAGACGTTCCTGACGGAGGATGACGGGATCGGCATCGTCGATCCAGGGTTGGTTACGGGAATCACTCCTTCCTGTCTGGATGCGGTGACACATCAGCCCCTTCCCGGGACACCCTGCGCGATCCTGGCTCCCTATGACCTGACGGGCGGAGGAGGTCTGTACGCCAGAGGCAGTCTCTTCACCTTCGACGGCCACACGGACGTGAAGCAGCTCGCTCTGTTCGTGGAGGACGCGATTACGAAGGGAAACTGGAACTTTAACCTCGGCATACGCGGTGATCTCTACAACGGCTTGTCCATTGGCCGCCAGGCGGAGCCACGCCTCGGTATCGCCTACAACATCAAACCGAGCAACACGGTGCTTCGCGTTTCCTATGCGCGATCCATGGAAACGCCGTTCAACGAGAATCTGGTCATCGCCAGCACAGGGTGCAGCATTCCATTTCTTGCCACGCTTGTGCCGCCACCCGGTGTCCCCTGTAACTCGGGATCGATTACTCCGGGCTACCGCAATGAATTTCACGCCGGGCTTCAGCAAGCATTCGGACGATATCTAGTCGTGGACGGCGAATACATTTGGAAGGAGACGCACGGCGGCTACGATTTCGGCACCGTGGGCAGTACACCCATTACCTTCCCCATTGAGTGGCACAACGCGAAGATTCCGGGGTATGCGATCCGCGTGAGCGTCCCGAATTATCGCGGATTCTCGGCGCAGGTGGTGATGTCCAGCGTCGCCGCGCGATTCTTCCTGCCACAAGTCGCGGGGCTGCCCATCGTCCCTCCAGCCACGGGTGTGTTCCGCATTGACCACGACGAGAAATTCAACGAGACGACACACTTTCAGTACCAGCCTTGGAAAACCGGGCCATGGCTCAGCTTCAACTGGAGATATGACAGCGGACTGGTAGCCGGGGCGACGCCTTGCTATAACCCGCTAACTGCAACTTGCGCTGGGGCGTCAACCATGAGTGGTGGCCAACCGGCTATAAACATGATTAACACCATTACAGGGGCACCCCTAACCGCGGATCAGGAATTCCAGGCCGGGTTCACATGCAATGGTGTGCACGCAACGCCAACGGTCGCGCTGCCTTCCGTATGCCTCGCGTCGCAGTTCGGGTCGACTCTGATCCAAGTACCTGCTCCTGGAACAGAGAACGATGACAAGAATCCGCAGCGGATCCAGCCACGCAGCCTATTTGATCTCGCTGTCGGCGACGACAACCTGTTCAAAGGCGAACGTTACAAATGGAGTGCCCGCGTCACGGTGATCAACCTGACGAACAAGTACGCGCTGTACAACTTCCTGTCAACGTTCAGCGGAACGCATTATGTGACGCCGCGTGCGGTGACGGGCGAGATCGGATTCCATTTCTAGCCTCTGAGAACGAAGGGGAGACGCGATCAAGCAGGCCGCCTCTCCCCTAGTTCTTCGTAAAGCGCTCAAGCCACCCGGAGGGATGCCCTTTGCTCAAGATGACACCAGCCCGCGTGAGGAAGATCCGAAAGGCGCTCGCATTCTCGCAAGAGGACTTCGCTCATGTCATGTGGGTGACATGGACAACCGTGAACCGCTGGGAATCCGGATCGGCTGCTCCCCACGGGATCCATCTTCGAATCCTGACCCTGCTGGAGCGGTGCCAAGCCACTCCCGCCTTCCGGGCCGCCTTGCGGGATTCACGAGCGGGCGACCCGATGTTTCTGCTCTACCGGCTGCTGGATCCGATCTACAGCGACCGTGCGGATCACCCCGCGGGCCGCTAAGGCCTGTCCGATAGCGAGCGCCAACGATCACTGAAAAACGATCCGCCGGTGGTGAGTCGGGAGAATTTCCAAAGAAATCTTCTTGACACAAGTTGTCAACTGAAATAACCTCTCGATTCTCAGTTGATAAACCTTTGCAACTAGAAAGGCGACTTACCGAGTGCTTCGCAGCTCGATCCTGCTTCTAGGCCTTGCGGCACTCTTCGCGTGCGCGTGCCCGCGTGCTGGGGCCCAGGAGACCCCCTACATCGTCACGTACTCGCACCACCTGGAGGAGCCCGGAGACCTTGAAATCGAGTTCTACTCGAATTACGCGACGCAAAAAGGCGGCGGCGACTTCGTCGCGCCCTGGCTGGAATTCGAATACGGCGTGACGGCGTGGTGGACCACCGAGTTCTATCTGGACTCGCAGGCGACGTTCGGCGACAGCGCCGTCTTCACCGGCACGCGCTGGGAGAACCGCTTCCGCCCGCTGATGCGCGAGCACTGGATCAATCCAGTCCTTTACGTCGAATTCGAAAACACTACCGACGCGGACAAGACGCTCAAAGAGGTGGTGGGGTCCGACAACCAGTTCGATCACGCCATTCCCAACTCCGAAGCAGGCCAGGAGCACGCGCACGAAATCGAAACCAAGCTGATCCTTTCGAGCGACTACAAAGGCTGGAACATCTCCGAGAATTTCATCGGCGAGAAAAATCTGGGTCACGCGCCATGGGAATTCGGATATGCGGTAGGAGTGAGCCGGCCGCTGCGCCTGGCTGCAACTCCGCGCCTGTGCAACTTCTGCCGAGAGAATTTTGTTTTCGGCGCCGAGATGTACGGCGGGCTCGGGACCGCGTCCGCCTTTTCCTTGTCCGGAACATCTCACTATTTCGCGCCGATCGCCGCCTGGCAGTTCCCCAACGGGGTCAACATGACGCTCTCACCGGGCTTCGGCCTCAACGACGACAGCCATCGCTTCATTCTGCGATGGGGGCTTTCCTACGAAATCACCGGCTTCGGCCGCAAGCTGAGGGGCTTGTTCCGATGAGACGCGCGCTCATTCCCATACTTCTTCTCGTTACGATGGTCGCTGCCGGCGCCAGTGCCGCTCGCGACTGGAAGATAGATGACCGCGGCGTCCTGGTCGCGATCGCGCGCGCGCCCGTCAAGACACGGACCTGGAAGAATCCCTACGAAGGCCAGTCCGATGCGATCGCGGCCGGCGAAAAGCTCTATCGCCAGCATTGCGCGGAATGTCATGGCGAGGACGCGCGCGGCACCGGCAGCGCGGCAAACCTGCACATGGCCTACGTGCAGGGCGCGACGCCGGGCGAGCTTGTCTGGTTCCTCCGCAACGGCAACCTCGTGCGCGGGATGCCATCCTGGTCCGGCCTGCCCGAGCAGCGCCGCTGGCAGATCGTCGCCTACGTCAAGACCTTGCGCTGAAGAGCGCCCGCGATCGCTCGCCTCGCGTAACATTCGCGCGGGGCACCGTTCAGCTCGAATCGTCGCGCGTTCGATTCCTGCTACAATGAAGCGCGGAGCCGGCCTGCGAAGCAGGTGATGTTGCGAAAGCCTTTTGAACCAACACTGGATCCCAGGGAGTCCGCGTCGTCCTGCCCTTGTGCACGTCCCGCGCCGGCTTGCCGGTGGGGGAAAGCCTGAAAGCAGGCGCGGGGCACCCACCTATTCGTGGGGTTCAGGGCCTAGCAACGCACGGCCGAGTGGACCGCTCCTACGATGCGACCAGCATCGAAGTCCCGAGCGAACGAAGTGAGCCGAGGGGCGCAATTTCGCCGAGAGCGCAATTTCTTTCCGGAAAGGTTCTGATCTGAAAATCCTATTCGTTGGCGACATCGTAGGCTCGCCCGGCCGCAAGATCGTTCACGACAGGCTCGCGGACATCCTCGCGCAGCGGCAGATCGACCTTTGCATCATCAATTGCGAAAACGCCGCGTCCGGCTTCGGCGTGACACCGCGAATCGCGGAGGATTTTTTCGCCGCAGGCGCCGACGTCCTGACCAGCGGAAATCACATTTGGAAGCGGAGGGAAATCATTGAATATTTCCCGACGCAGCCGCGCCTGCTGCGCCCGGCGAATTTTCCCAGCATTTCGCCCGGCGGCGGTCTCTACGTCGGCAGCACGAAGAGCGGCGCGGGCTATGCAGTCCTTAATTTGCAGGGGCGCACATTCATGACCCCTATTGACGATCCCTTCCTCACGGCCACGCGCGAGCTAGCCAAAATTCCGCCGGACGTCAAAGTGATCGTCGTGGACATGCACGCCGAGGCCACATCGGAAAAGATCGCCATGGGCTGGCACCTGGACGGAAAAGTTTCCGCGGTGCTCGGTACGCACACGCACGTGCCCACCGCTGATTTTCACGTTCTGCCCGGAGGGACGGCGTACATCACCGACGTGGGCATGACCGGGCCGCACGATTCGGTGATCGGGATGGAAAAACAGGGCATCCTGGAACACTTTTTCGATAACACCATGCCCTCGCGTTTCGTGGTCGCCGAGGGTGACATTCAGATGAACACCGTGCTGATCGACGTCGATGAATCGACCGGCCGCGCCCGCTCGATCGACCGCCTGAATTTCCGCCTCGACTAACCCGCCTTCCGGCCAGGTTCCGCTCAAGCAACGCTCGGGCGGGGCGGCGCATCTCTTGGCATTTACAACGGATAAAATCTCCCAGTCCATGTTTCGCCGCGCACAACTCGGCGTGTCGCTGGCCGTCCTGACCCTCGTGGCCGCGGGATTGCATCTCTCGCCCGCCGCCGGTCAAGAAGAGAACTTTGCGCGGCAGATCCTCGCGCGCGGACGCGTCTTTCCCGAAATCGGCCCGGGCGTGGCCGCGCTGAGGCGCGATTCCGCGGGCCGCTACTACGTGCTCGCTGCGCCGGCGAAGGCCGTCGTGGTTTATGGAGCGGATGGCGCGCGCGTCGGCCAGATTCCCAACGCAAACTCGCGCGGCGCAAAAATCGTTTACGCGCAGGACATCGACCTCGACGCACAGGGACGGCTGGTCGTTGTGGACCGCGGCGCGAACGCCCTGAAAATATTCGAGCCCGATGGTTCGCTCAACGCGACGATTCCGGTGACGGC
The DNA here is from genome assembly GCA_035604415.1 of Candidatus Acidiferrales bacterium. Taxonomy (GTDB): domain Bacteria; phylum Acidobacteriota; class Terriglobia; order Acidiferrales; family UBA7541; genus Palsa-295. Next base: position 41,407 of record DATNIN010000018.1, on the reverse strand, counting down.
TCCCATGTCACTCGCTGCGCTTTCGGGGAACGAATTTGCCGTCGCGGTGTTGCGCTCGGAAAACCTGGTGAGCATCTTCGATCTGCACGGCAAGCTGCTGCGTGGGTTCGGCGAAGTCGAGGGCGCGCCCGCGAGTGCCGAAAAGAGCGGATTGCTGGGCCGGGGCCGCCTCTACGGCGATTCGACCGGACACATCTATTTCGCGTTCACCGACCGGCCCGATCCGACCATCCGGAAATACGACCGCTTCGGCTACGCGTCGTATGAAATCTCGCTGCCCGCGTCCGAGTTCACGCCGCAGACGGAGGCGCGGCGCTGGAACTCGATCACGATCGAAGAGGGCGGCGCAGCGGCGACAACGAAGCCCGTGATCCGCGCGCTGGGCATCGATCCGGAGACGCACGAGGTCTGGGCCGCGATCGGCGACGAGCTCGTGCACTTCGACCGGGACGGCAACCGCCGCGCCGCGTATCTCACTTCCACGAAAGAAGGCGCGCCCATCGAGGCAAGTGCGATTCTCATCGAGCACGATCGCATGCTGATCGCCGCCGATCCGCTCGGCGTTTTCGATTTTGCTCTGCCCGAAAGACAGCTACCCCCGCCATCGCAACAGTGAATTCAAGGCAGCCTGTTGAAATGCTGCTTGTGGAAAATAGCGTGCGCGCATTGCGCCATCGGACGCTCATTGGGTGCATTTCACGGCATGCGCGCGCCAGTTTTCGAGCGCAATTGCGCGTCAATTCTCGCTGTGGAAAAACTGTGGATTGTTTGTGGAGAGTGCGACTCTTCTTCGCGTAATTTTCTCTTGCTCATCGCGTTGCGTTTAGGCAGAATCCCGGCTCGCGTGTTTGAGGCCGTCGCAATCGAAAGCCAGCAAGCGCGATGCCGCCAGCGCCGGGTCCGTTCCTGTACCATCGAGCCCGAAAGGCTAGACCACTCAACGCCCCTCTCGCAGGGGGGGGATTTCCACAGCATTTCCACGTCAGTGGAAATTGCTTAGGGGCTGATTTTCTCGATGAATCTCTGGGACAAAGTCCTCCAGCACGCGGAGCGGCGTGTAAATCCACACAGCTACGCCACCTGGTTCCGTCCCACGAGGCAGGAGAGAGCCGACGAAAATCGCCTGGTGATTCGCGTCCCCACGCGGCTGTTCAGCAAGCGGCTCAAGGAAACCTACGGCGAGCTTTTGAAGGCCGTGCTTGCGGAAATCGGCCGGCCGGATCTTGCGCTTGAATTCGTTTGCGTGGATCCGGAAACCGTTCCCGCGCACGCGGCCGCATCTTCGCAGGCAAAGCTCGACTTCGACTCCTCGGATCACCAGCTGAATCCGCGCTACACGTTCGACAAATTCATCGTGGGCGCCTCCAATCAATTCGCGCACGCGGCGGCGGTGGCCGTGGCGGAGCAACCGTCGAAATCCTACAACCCGCTTTTCCTCTACGGCGGTGTGGGCCTGGGCAAGACGCATCTGATGCAGGCGATCGGCCACACGCTGAAGCGGCGCAACCCGTCGCTGCGTCTCACCTACATCAGCGCCGAAAAATTCACCAACGAAGTGATCGCCTCGATCCGCTTCGAGCGCATGCCGGCCTTCCGCGACCGATTCCGCAACATGGACGTCCTCATGGTGGACGACATCCAGTTCATCGCGCGAGCCGAGCGGACGCAGGAAGAATTTTTTCACACCTTCAACGCGCTCTACGACCAGCAAAAGCAGATCGTGATCTCCTCGGACTGCCCGCCGAAGGAAATCTCGGCCATTGAAGAACGGCTGCGCTCCCGATTCGAATGGGGGCTGATCGCCGATATCCAGATGCCGGATCTGGAAACGAAGATCGCGATTTTGCAGAAGAAAGCGGATAGCGAGCGGGTCCGTCTGCCGGATGAAGTCGCCGAATTCATCGCGCGGTCCATCAAGTCGAATATTCGCGAGCTGGAGGGCGCGCTGATCCGCCTGATGGCCTACGCCTCTCTGACGGGCGTGGAGATCAACCTATCGAACGCGCAACAGGTGCTCAAAAACATCATCGAGACGCAGGAAAAAAAGGTGACCATCGAGCAGATCCAGAAGCGAGTGGGCGAACACTTCGGGCTCCGCGCGCAGGACTTGAAGGTCCGCAGCAATACGAGGGTGATTGCGTTCCCGCGCCAAGTCGCCATGTTCCTGGTGAAGCAGCTCACCTCCGCCTCGCTTCCGGAGATCGGCAAGCAGTTCGGCGGGAAACACCACACGACCGTCCTCCACTCGATCAACAAAATTGAGTCGCAGCGCCAGGTGGACAAGGAATTGAACAAGACGATCAACAGGCTACTCGACTCATTCGGATGATGTTGGGAGTAGTTGGCGGTGAGTCTGTGAGTTTCGGCTGTGGATGAATTGTGCAAGACGTTCGAAGACGTCCTCAACCCGCTAGTAGTAGGGTATTTTGCACAAGGGCGCATGGCTTTCCACAGAAGCTGCGCCTTACTAAAGGCCGTGTCGAGCGTCAGTTGGGCTGCTTTTGGCGAAATCCACAGATGCGGCGACGGCGACGGTTCTCTTATCTATATCTATTTATAGAAATAAGAAAAAGCAGTACAGTAGGCCCAACACAAACATGAGCCCAGAAACCAGCGCAAGGACTGCACAGGAAATGGAATTCAGCGTAAAGAAGTTCGACTTACTTGAGGAACTCTCGTTGACGCAGGGCGTCGTTGAACGCAAGACGACGATCCCCATTCTGTCGAATCTTCTGTGCGAGGCGAAAGGGAACCGGCTCACGATCACGGCGACCGATCTTGAGTTGAGCATCCGGACGTCATGCGAAGCGAAAGTGAAGAAAGACGGCTCCGGCACGATACCGGCCAAGAAGTTGCTCGAGCTCGTCCGGTTGCTGCCGGATGAGGAGATTCGCTTCAAGCTACTCGAAAATCACTGGGTCCAGATCAGTTGTGATCGCAAGAACTACAAACTCGTCGGCATGTCGAAGGATAATTTCCCAGCCCTGCCGGAGTTTCCTCATGCGCTTGTGCGAATTCCCGCAAAGCTGCTCGCGAGCGTTATCGCCAAGACCACGTTTGCAATCTCGCTCGAAGAATCGCGCTATACGCTGAATGGCGCGCTGCTCGTGCTCAAGCCCACGTCGCTGACCATGGTCGCGACCGATGGCCATCGCCTCGCCATGGTCGAGACGGACCACAAATTTGAAGGCCTCGCCTCCGAGACGCGCGTGCTCGTTCCCAAGAAGGCGATGAATGAAGTGCAGCGGCTGGCTGCTGAATCGGGCGACGAAGCAGTCGTGGAATTTGGGCAGGACGAAAGCCACCTCTTCTTCCAGTTTGGCGGCCGCTTGCTGACCTCGCGCAAACTCACGGGCCAGTTCCCGAATTACGAAGCGGTCCTTCCGCGCGAAGTCAACAAGACGGTCGTGCTCGAGCGCGCCGAACTCCAGGACGCCCTCCGGCGCGTTTCGCAACTTGCCGACCAGCGCTCGCACGCCGTGAAGTTCGTGCTCGCGAAAGAAGGCCTCGAAATTTCCGCGTCGAGCCCTGAATATGGCGAGGCGAAGGAAGTGATCGAAAAAGAATTCAAGGGCGACCCGATTGCGATCGGATTCAACGCGCAGTACCTGCTCGATTTTCTCGCCGCCGCCGCGGATGGCCCGATCAGTTTCGAGCTCAAGGACGATCAGTCGGCCGGCCAGCTCCGCCCGCTCGGCGACGAGTCCAGCCGCTACCGCTACGTTGTGATGCCGATGCGGATTTGAGCGCGCGAAAGCGCCGTCTTCATCACGGTATTCGCGCGCTGCGGCCGCAAAATTCAGATTTCTCGCGGCCAAATTCACACTTCCGACAAGTCCCGCCACAAGCTCCTCAACACGCCTGTAAGTTATTCGATTGAGGCTATTTAGTGGCACATGCGCCGTCGAGAATCGCCTTGTGAAATGTTCGTCGTTCCAGTAAAATTTGAATGTAACGGATTCCTCCTGAACGGCACTTTGTTCGAATGAAACTTGCGCCACGCAAGGCCCGCTAGCGCCAGAACTGGCGGCTAAAATTCGCGGGGCAGCAAGCAACGAACATCCCCTTCCGCGGGGAAACAGGCTTCGCCGCGTCCCTCCGAGAATTCGGCGTGGGGCGGGATGGAGCTCAGAAGAACCCTTCGAGTCCCGGCTCGAACGAAACTGTTCGCGAGAGCGGGGCCAATGGGCAAGGCAAGTGTCGGGCACATTCCGCGCGACCGCCTTCCCTAGCACGACTCGATCATCACAGCAGCACGCTGCACGACTCGCCATCTGAGGGGAGACGCACGATTCATGGCTGACAAAGAGACTCCGGCCGCCAAGGGCCCCGGGCACAAGTACGACGCGACATCGATCAAAGTGCTCGGCGGAATTGAAGCCGTCCGCAAGCGCCCGGCGATGTATATCGGTTCGACGGGCGAGCTCGGCCTCCACCATCTCGTCTGGGAAGTGGTCGATAACTCGGTTGACGAAGCGATGGCCGGCTACTGCGACGAGATCAACGTCGTCGTGCAGGACGACAACAGCGTCAGCGTCACCGACAACGGCCGCGGCATCCCCGTCGATATGCACGCCACGGAAAAGAAGCCCGCCGCCGAAGTCGTCTTGACCGTGCTGCACGCGGGCGGAAAATTCGACAGCGATACGTACAAAGTTTCGGGCGGACTCCACGGCGTGGGCGTCTCGGTGGTCAACGCGCTCTCCGACTGGCTCGATCTTGAGATCTGGCGCGACGGCGAGGTTTGGGAGCAGTCGTACGAAAAGGGCGTTCCCACCACGAAGCTCACTGCCTCGGGCAAGACGAAAAAGACCGGCACGAAAGTCACCTTCCACGCCGACCCTTCGATCTTCACGACCATCGACTACGGTTTCGACACGCTTTCGCAGCGCCTGCGCGAGCTCGCTTTCCTCAACAAGGGCCTGAAGATCACGCTCGACGACGAGCGCAGCGGCAAGAAAGCCGAGTTCCGCTTTACGGGCGGCATTACGGAATTCATCAAGCACTTGAACCGCGGCAAGCAGACGCTCCACGATTCGCCGATTTACATGGAAGGCAAGCGCGGCCAGGTGGACATGGAAATCGCGCTGCAATACAACGACAGCTACGCCGAGAACATCTTCGCCTTCGCCAATACGATCAACACGGTCGATGGCGGCACGCACCTCGCCGGGTTCCGCTCCGCGCTCACGCGCACGATCAACTACTACGCGAACTCGGCCGGCATGCTCAAGGAGCAGAAGGACGAAGTCTCGATCAATGGCGACGACGTGCGCGAGGGTTTGGTCGCCGTCGTATCCGTGAAACTGCCGCAGCCGCAATTCGAGGGGCAGACGAAGGGCAAGCTCAACAGCGACATCAAGGGTCTCGTCGAATCGCTCGTCAACGAAAAGCTCGGCGAATATTTCGACAAGCACTCCTCGATCGCGCGAAAAATCATCGGCAAGTGCATCGACGCCGCCCGCGCTCGCGAAGCCGCACGCAAGGCGCGCGAGCTGACGCGCCGCAAGTCCGCGCTCGATTCGAGTGGCCTGCCCGGAAAGCTCGCCGATTGCCAGGAACGCGATCCCGCGCGGTGCGAGCTGTTCATCGTCGAGGGCGAATCGGCCGGCGGCTCGGCCAAGGGCGGGCGCGACCGCCGCTACCAGGCCATTCTTCCGCTCAAGGGCAAGATTCTGAACGTCGAAAAGGCCCGCTACGACAAGATGCTCGGCCACGAGGAAATTCGCTGCATCATCACGGCGCTCGGCACCGGCATCGGCAAGGACGATTTCGACGCCGCCAAGCTTCGCTACCACAAAATTATTCTGATGACCGACGCGGACGTGGACGGCAGCCACATCCGCACACTGCTGCTCACTTTCTTCTTCCGCCACATGCGCGAGCTGATCGAAAAAGGGAATATCTATATCGCCCAGCCCCCGCTCTATCGCGTGAAGCGCGGCAAGATGGACCGCTACATCCGCGACGAGCGCGAATTTTCGCGCGAGCTGATGAAGCGCGCCACCGAAGAGCACGTCGTGAAGGGCAAGACGGGGAAATCGCTCGAAGGCGGCGACCTCACGCAGTTTCTTCTCAACATTCAGGAGTTCGATCAGGTCGCGGCCAAGCTCGGCCGCCGGCTGCGCGAGCCGAAACTGGTCGAACTGCTTGCCGAGGCCGAGCTCGACAAGAAAACCGACTTCGCGGACAAGAAGAAGCTTCAGGAGCTGGTGAAAGCCATCGAGAAGGCGAAGCTCGAGCTCGAAGCCAAACTCGAGTACGACGAAGAACACAGCCTGCACGAGCTGGTGCTGAAAAACGGGGGAGAGCGCCGCGTCAACTGGGCGCTTGCTGCCTCGCCCGATTACAAGCGCCTGCGCACCCTACGCCAGGCCATCGCGGAAAACGACAAGCCGCCCTTCACCATCGCGCACAATGGCGACAAGACCACGAAAGACAGCGCGACACTGCTCCTGAATTACGTCCTCGAGGACGCGAAAAAGGAATTCACGATCACGCGTTTCAAGGGCCTGGGCGAAATGAATCCCGAGCAGCTCTGGGCCACCACGATGAACGCCGAGACGCGCACGCTGCTCAAGGTGCGCCTTGAGGACGCCGTCGCCGCCGAAACCATTTTCAGCACGCTGATGGGCGAAAACGTCGAAGAGCGCCGCAAGTTCATCGAAGAGAACGCTCTCGATGTCGTGAATCTCGACATCTAGCGTGGAAATGGGAATTTGTGGCCACGGGCGGGCGATCTCTGCGCAACGCGGTCCGGTGGGGGCTCTTGCTGCTGGCGCTGGCCTTGGCTGCGTACGACGCGCCGCAGACTTGGCAGAACTACAGCCAATGGCGCCGCGCGCTTCCCGCCGACCCGTCGGCGGCGGAATTCTGGCGGACGGCCTTTTACATGGATGTGACGGAGATTGGCGTGGTGCTCGGCGTGGCGATAGCCCTCTGGCTGATCCTGTGGCCGCGTGCGAAACGCGCGAGCGCCGAAAAATAGTTTTCAATCGCGGATGAATCACAAGTTCCCGGTTCGGACCACGAACCGGGATCCCGGCGCGCGGTTTCAGCGCGATGCCGGGACGCGAATCACTGAGGGGTCCTAATGGCTGACGAGCAGAACCAGCAGATATTGACGCCGGTCGATATCGAATCGGAAATGAAGAAGTCGTACCTCGATTACGCGATGAGCGTAATCATCGGGCGCGCGCTGCCCGACGTGCGCGACGGCCTGAAGCCCGTCCACCGCCGCATTCTCTTCGGCATGTACGAGCTGGGGCTCACCTCGACAAAGGCTTATCGCAAGTGCGCGAAGATCGTCGGCGAAGTGCTCGGGAAATTCCATCCGCACGGCGATTCGCCCGTCTATGACGCCCTTGTGCGCATGGCGCAGGATTTCAACATGCGCTACCCGCTCGTCGACGGCCAGGGAAACTTCGGCTCGGTGGATGGCGACCCTCCGGCGGCGATGCGGTACACCGAAGCGCGCCTTTCGAAAATCGCCGAGGAAATGCTTGCGGATATCGAGAAGGAAACCGTTGATTTCATTCCCAACTTCGATGAGAGCGAGCAAGAGCCGGTGGTTCTCCCGACGCGGATTCCGAGCCTGCTCGTCAACGGCTCCTCCGGCATCGCCGTCGGCATGGCGACCAACATCCCGCCGCACAATCTGAAGGAAATTGTGGAAGCCGCCATCCTGCTGATCGAAGAGCCCGACGCGAACCTGAAAAAAGTGATGAAGCTCGTCCCCGGCCCCGATTTCCCGACGGGGGGCTACATCTACGGCCGCCAGGGAATCGAGCAGGCTTATACCAATGGCCGCGGATCGTTCCAGGTGCGCGCGAAGGCTGCGATCGAGCAGCGCGGCAAGGACCGCCAGGACATCGTCATCACCGAGCTGCCCTATCAGGTGAACAAGGCGCGACTGATCGAGCACATCGCCGAGCTGATCCAGAACAAGAAGATCGAGGGCATCGCCGACATCCGCGACGAATCCGACCGCGACGGCATGCGCATCGTGATCGAAGTGAAGCGCGACGAAGAGCCGCAGATCATTCTCGCTCACCTGTTCAAGCAAACGCAGATGCAGGAATCGTTCGGCATGATCCTGCTTGCGATCGTGGCGGGGCAGCCGCGCGAGCTGGGCCTGCTCGACCTGCTGCGCTTGTTCATCGAGCACCGCGTGGACGTGGTCCGCCGGCGCACGCAGTACGAGCTGCGCAAAGCGCAGGAGCGCGAGCACATCCTGCTCGGCTACCACATCGCCCTCGACAATGTTGACGACGTCATCAAAATCATTCGCGGGTCCGCGAACCGCGCCAACGCCCGTGAGAATTTACATGAATTCTTCCAAAACAAGTCGGTACGCGTTCTGGTGGGCGGCAAGGAAACCACTCTTCGCGGCGTCAAGCTCGACGCCAAGAAATACGGCATCACGGTCGCCGGCTCGGGCGAAGGGCTCGGCCTCAGCTACATTCAGATCGACGCCATCCTCGAACTGCAATTGCACCGCCTGACGCAGCTTTCCGTGGACGAAATCCTCAAGGAACTCGGGCAGATCCGCGAGCGCATCGCCGGCCTGCAGGAAATCCTCGCGAGCGAGAAAAAGCTGAAGGCCGTGATCGTCGCCGAGCTGCGCGAAGTGGTGAAGTCCTACGGCGACGAGCGCCGCACGCAGATCGTGGACCGCGTCGAGGAGATCAAGCTCGAGGACCTGATCAAGGACGAGGAGATGGCCATCACGGTGAGCCACGCGGGCTACGTGAAGCGCACTTCCGTTGAAACTTATCGCCACCAGTCGCGCGGCGGCAAGGGCCGCATCGGCGCGAAAACGCGCGAGGACGATTTCGTCGAGCACTTCTTCGTCGCCTCGGCGCACAGTTACATCCTGCTGTTCACGTCGAAGGGCCGCGTCTACTGGCTGAAGGTGTACGAGATCCCCGAGGCCGCGGCCGCCACGCGCGGAAAGGCGATCAACAATCTCGTGCGGTTCCAGGAAAGCGAGACTCTGATGGCCGTGGTCCCCACGCGCAATCTCGAGGAGACCGGCCGCTACGTTTTCCTCGCCACGAAAAACGGCACGGTGAAGAAGACCGAGCTCGCGGAATTTTCAAACCCGCGGCCTTCCGGCATCATCGCCATCAATCTCGATTCGGACGACGAACTGATCGGCGCAAAACTCACCGACGGCAAACAGATGATTTTCCTCGCAAGCCGCGACGGGCAGGCGATCCTCTTCCGCGAGACGGAAGTCCGTTCCATGGGCCGCGCCGCCGGCGGCGTCAACGGCATGGATCTGGGGAAGGGCGATTTCGTGGTCTCGATGGACGCCGCGCAGCCCGATTTCGGGATTATCCAGAAGGAGTACAAGAAGGAGACGCAGGACCTCGACGAACTCGAGAGCGACCAGATCCGCGAGTCGCTCACGTCGCTGATGCTCACCGTCGCCGAAAAGGGCTACGGCAAGCGCACGCCGCTCGCCGAATACCGCGTCACGTCGCGCGGCGGCAAGGGCGTGATCAACCTGAAATCGACAGACCGCAACGGCCCGGTGGTTGCGGCGCTCCAGGTGCGCGAGGATTCCGACGTCATGATCATCACCGGCCACGGCAAGGTGATCCGCGTGCACTCCGGTGAAATCCGAGAGGCGGGCCGCTCGACGCAGGGCGTCCGCCTGCTGCGCCTCGACGAAGGCGACCGCATCGCAGCCGCGGCAGCCATCCTCGAAGAGGAAACCGTCGCTGGCCCCGCTGAACCGGAGAAGAAGTGACGTTTTGACGCAATGCGGAAGGGAGAATCTCGATGACTGATCGAGGGCCCAAAGTGATCGGTTGGATCAACTTGATCCTCGCCGGTCTGGGATATTGCCAGTTGGCCGTAAATGTCGTCGGCTACTACTCACTTCCCAAGAGTTTCATCGATGAGTACGGCCCGTTCATGCGCGGACGGTTCCCGGCCATGTCCATGGTCGCCGCATTTCTTCTTGCGGGTCTCGCAATCGCCGGATTCATGCTTCTCCGAAAGAAAAAGCATGCGATCGAATTCTGCAGCGCGTTCTTCCTGCTTGAAATCATCGTAATCACTATTGCGTGCGCGCGATGGAGGCCGTTCTTTGTCGTTTCGCCGCTCGTGATATGGGTCGGCTTGATGAACGGCGCGATCGCCTTGCAGATCGTTACTCTGTATCCTGTACTCGCGCTAGTCACGCTCCATTTGAAACGGTCCACTAAGGTCGTGCTGGCACAGCGATGAGCCATCGAGAACAGCTCGCGAACCTGTTGCGGACGAAATCACTGGTCCGCGGCGAGGTCACGCTTTCCTCGGGCAAGAAGAGCAACTACTACCTCGACTGCAAGCTCACCACGCTCGATCCGGAAGGCGCGCTGCTGACCGGCTACTGCGTCCTCGAGCTGCTCGACGAGATGGGCGTCAAGCCCGACGCGATCGGCGGCCTCAGCATGGGCGCCGATCCGCTGGTCACCGCCGCGGGAGTGGTGAGCGCGATCGAGAAGCGGCCGCTGCCCGGTTTTCTCGTTCGTAAGAAGGCGAAAGAGCACGGCCGCCAGAAGCAGATCGAAGGAATGGAAAATCCGCGCGGGAAGAAAGTCGTGATCGTGGACGAAGTCTGCACCACGGGCGGCTCCACGCAGGAAGCCATCGCCGCCGCCGAACGCGAAGGCTGCGAAGTCGTCGCCGTGATCAGCCTGGTGGATCGCGAAGAGGGTGGCTCCGAGATGTTGCGCGCGAAATACAACTACCGCTCGATTTTCACCGCTCGCGAGCTTCTTGCCGAAGAGCCGAAATCCGCCGGAACGGCTCGCACCGCTTCGTAGTTCGGCGCTTCCTGTACATTGGTCCAGTCCTGTAACTCGACTACTAGCCCCCGGCATTTTTCTGTTCCATTTCTGTACTTCTCGCCCGCCGCATTTGTGCTAGCTTCGCCTCGAACATGCGCGAGAAGCACGAATTCGAATCCAGCCGCGGGCGAGGGCGCTCCAGCGCTCAAATCCTAATCGATACACTGCCGATTAGAAACGCCCGCAACTCATTGAAACGAAGGGAGAGCGGCTCATTCTAATCGATACAGATCCGAGGGCTCTGCTGGCGCGCCGCGCCAGCCTTTCCGCCGATTCCACGGAGTGTTGTGGAATCGCACATGTCCGCGCGAAGTGGCCGCGCGGGCGTGCGGCGACCGGGCTAGAATGCTTGTCTACACAATTTGCGAGGGGGAATCATGAAGCGTTCCGGCCATCTTCCGATGGCGAGCCTGGCCTACCAGGATCCGGTTTTCATGGAAAGCAAGCCGTCGCGGCCTCTGCGGATCCTGGCCGAGTATATCGATCCTCTCAACCGCCTGCGGCGGGCGAAGGTCGGCGACACGATTGTGATGTTCGGCTCGGCGCGCATCAAGTCGCGCGACAATGCGCTCGCCGAGCTTCGCAGGATCAGACAAGAAGCGCGCGGCCGGCGGACGCGCGAATGGCGCGGCAAGATTCGCACCGCGCGGTCGCATCTGGGAATGTCGAAGTATTACGAAGACGCGCGCGAGCTATCACGGCGCATCACGGCCTGGGCTATGACGCTCGGCGTGCACCCGAGGCGGTTCGTGGTTTGCTCGGGCGGCGGCCCCGGTATCATGGAAGCGGCCAACCGCGGCGCGGCCGAGGCGAGCGGCTCTTCGGTCGGGCTGAGCATCCAGCTCCCGCACGAGCAGCGGCCGAATCCCTACATCAGCCCCGAATTGAATTTCTGCTTCCATTATTTTTTTATGCGCAAGCTGTGGTTCGCGCAGATGGCCAAGGCCCTGATCGTTTTCCCCGGCGGTTTCGGGACCATGGACGAGCTCTGGGAAATGCTTACGTTGCTCCAGACCGGCAAGCTCGCCCGGCACCACCTGATTCTGATCTACGGCCGCGAATATTGGGACAAGGTTGTGAACTGGCGGCACATGGTCCATGCGGGAACCATGTCCGAAGACGACTACAAACTGCTTCAGTTTGCCGACAATGTGGACGACGCGTTCGACCGCGTCCGCACTCAGATGGAAACCCATCACCTCGCGCTCGACGCGGACTAGTGCCGTTCCAATTTGTTTCGACAAGTTTGGTTGTCAGCCCGGTCCGCCCTTTGCGTGCCAGCTAAATCGAACTGCTTTGGTCAGAGAAGTTGGAACGGCACTAGCGCCGCGCGCAGGCACACGACCAACGCAAGAGCTGCAACGTCAGGAAATCCGGCCCCGAGGCTTAGTTCTTGGAGACTCCCAGATCGGCCGAGAAGACGGCGTTGAACCGCCGCTGCTCATCCCGGTCGTGCAGCAGGACCACGGGCGAAACCCGCAGCGACTGCTTGCAATTCCGGCACGTGCTCATCTCACCTTGCAGGTCCTGCACGAACCCGTCGGTGAAGTGATACTCGGAGCGGGCACGGCGCGCGGCCTTGGTGCCGTGTACCCCGCAATGTGGACACGTGTACTCGACCAGATCCTCGAGCGGGTCGCGGTGCAGCGCGGCCCAGCCGGTGTAGCGAACGCCTACTGTCTCAAGAGAAGAGCCCTTCATGATGACCACCTCTATGACCCCAATCGGGGTACCTTCCAGACCTTAGACGCACGAACCGTCCGGAGTGATGCACCGGTAGTACTAATAGCTGTAAATCATTGCCGCACAGTCGCTTATGGTCTATCCGGCGGGAGCCGCCGCGCACGCGGCGGACCGCTCCTGAATTGCGAGTATCGAATGAGGAGTTAGAAGTGGAATGCGATTCCGGTCGAGACGCGCACGTTATCCTGCCGGGCGCCTCCGAAATGCGTGGGAAGGTAGTCACCCTGAATGATGCGCCAGTAGATTCCATGCACCAGCTCGGTGTCGATTCCCCCGCCGATCGCCGTTGCAAATGACGAGTCGGAGAAGCCGCCCGAACTGACGTGGGCGCCGCCGATCAGGACGTGCGCGAACGGGGAAACGCGCGCGGGCCAGGATACCTGCGGCCCGAACAGGTATGTGTGGACGGAAGCGCCGCCACCGTAGTGTCCGTCGAAGTCCGCGACTCCGCCCAGCCAGTCGGCGAACTTGTATTCGCCCGCGAGCTCCCAACCGTTCAGGTTGGACGGCGTGGATTGATCGGCATGCATGTAGGAATAGCCGCCGAACGCCTCCACTTTGTCTCCGAACCCCTGCCCCCGCGCCGATGCCGAAGCCAAAAGAACCAAACCGGCCACCAGATATAGTCTGCGCCACATGGACATTTCCTCCTTGGAAGAGTTGGATTTCTTGAAGCTCGCCCCGCTGGTTGGGGTTTGGAGCCCTACCGACTTGCGAGCTCGAAGGCTTCCGCAGAGGTCTCGGGCGCCGTTTCGCGCTGGGAGATTATTTGATGCGGGTTGCCGGCACTTGGGTTACCAGGCTGAGTACAGTGGCGTTCCCGTTCGCGACGCCCTCGGACGACCGGCCTAGCGTTTGCGCGACGCGTGCAGGTGCCGGAAAATGAACCGATTACGCTCTCGTTTCGCGTGCAACTTCGGGCGGGCGGCGCGCGTATAATTCTTAGGCCGGGCGGACCATCAAGACATGGCTGGGAAAACCTCTATGACGCTGGGCGAGGCGATGCGCATCGCCGTCGCCAGCCTGTGGGCGCACAAGATGCGCAGCGTGCTCACGCTGCTGGGCGTCGTGATCGGGGTGACCTCCGTGATCGCGGTTGTGAGCATGATCAACGGGCTGAACGGCTTCGTCGCCGATAGGATATCCAGCAACCTGGGCCCGGACGTTTTCATGATCAACCGAGGGCCCTCGGTGATCACGACGATCGAGGAATACGAAGAGGCGCAGAAGCGCAGGCGATTCCATTTTGACGACTACGAGGCCGTCCGCGACACCTGCCAGAGGTGCGTGGCCGTTGCCGGCAACCTGAACCACGTCGGACAGGTGAAATACGGGACGGAATATTTGTCCGACGCCGCCATTCTCGGCTTCACGTACGAGATGCCTCAGGTGCTCGACCGCGAGCTGAGCGAAGGCCGGATATTCAATCGACAGGATATGGCGCGCGGCTCGTTCGTTTGCGACGTGGGCTTCGACATCGTGGACAAGCTGCTGCCGGGAACCGACCCGATCGGCAAGACGATCCGCGTGGATACGGCCGAGTGCGAAATCATCGGCGTCGGGAAAAAACGCGGCTCCTCGATGGGCCAGTCGCAGGACAGCTGGGTGATCCTGCCACTCACCACATTTCAGAGAATCTACGGGAGCGACGATTCCGTGCGCCTGTGGGTGAAGGCGGCCGGCACCGCCGCGCTCGAATCCACGATGGATGAGGTGCGGATGATCCTGCGCGGGCGACGACACCTGGCCTACCAGGATAAGGACGATTTTGCGATGGAAACCAACGCTTCGTTTCTCGAGATCTGGGGCAGCATCAGCGGGACGTTCTTCGGCGTCACGATCGGGATCGCCTCGATCGCGTTGATCGTCGGCGGCATCGTGATCATGAACATCATGCTCGTTTCCGTGACGGAGCGGACGCGAGAGATCGGCCTGCGAAAATCCCTGGGTGCCCGCCAGGCCGACATTCGGCTTCAGTTCCTGATCGAATCCTCCACCATTGCGGCGGTCGGGGGAATCTGCGGGGTGATTCTCGGCATTCTGCTTGCGAAGATCGTGACCTGGACGACGTCGCTGCCGAGCTCGGTCCAGCTTTGGTCGGTGGCAATGGGACTGATCGTGGCGACCAGCGTCGGGCTCTTTTTCGGCGTGTATCCCGCGACGAAAGCGGCGAAGCTCGATCCCGTAGTGGCGTTGCGGTCCGAATAAAGGGAGACAAGTGCGCAAGCAGAGCGGAGCCGCCGGGATAGGGGAGTCGATCGCACTCGCGCTCGACGTTCTGCGGCGAAATCTGCTCCGATCGTCGCTGACGGTTCTCGGCATTGTGATCGGCGTGAGCACGATCATCGTGATCGGCGCCGTGATTCAAGGGCTGAATTCCAACGTGCTCGGCAGCATCCAATCGATGGGATCGAACTCGATCATAATTTACCGGTTCTCCTGGGCCACGATGGGCAGACTTCCGGCGGACGTGCTCCAGCGGAAGGAGCTGAAAGCGGAATGGGTCGATGGCCTGGAGCAGCTGCCGCACGTGCTGGCCGCCGCTCCGACTGCCCGGATCGAGAATTACAATCTGAATGCGGGCTCGAGCAACGTGCGCCGAGGAAGTTATCGCGCGCAGAACGTCATCCTCGAGGGGGACAGGCCGTCCATCGCGCTGATCAGCAACTTCAATCTGGAGCGCGGGCGGTTTTTCAATCAAACGGATGAAGACCATCACTCGCCGGTCACCGTTCTGGGCCATATTACGGTGAACACGCTCTTTCCCAAGGGTGACGATCCAGTGGGACAGGAAGTGCTGCTCGAAGGGCAGGCTTTCACGGTTGTGGGAGTGTTGGAGGCGCAGAAGCAAGCGCTGGGAACAGGGGAAAACCCCGAAGACAATATCGCGGTTGTTCCGTTCTCCGTGATGCGAAAGATGCATCCCGAGTTCAAAGACTTCGTGTTGTTCGTTGCAGCGGATGACGCGAACAACATGCCGCTCGTGGTGGATGAGGCGCGCGAATACATGCGCCGGGTGAGGCGGTTGCCGTCGGACAAGGAAGACGATTTTGCGCTGCTCACGACGGATACGTTTCTCGAGCTATGGAAGCAGATTTCGGGCAGCATCTTCATCGCCATGCTGGCGGTGGGCTCGGTGGCGCTGCTGGTGGGGGGCATCGGCGTGATGAACATCATGCTGGTGAGCGTGACGGAGCGGACGCGCGAAATCGGGGTGCGCAAGGCGATCGGAGCGCGCCGGTTGAATATACTGACGCAGTTTCTGCTGGAAGCGGTGACGCTAGCGGCGCTGGGAGGCGTGATCGGCGTGCTCCTGGGAGGATTAATCGTTCTCGTTATTCGGCTGGCGTTCTCGTCGTTCCCCGCTGCCATTTCCCTCTCGCTCGTGGCCCTCGGCGTATCCGTGGCGGGATCGATCGGTGTCTTTTTCGGCGTCTATCCCGCGTGGAAGGCAGCACGGCTCAATCCAGTTGAAGCCCTGCGGTACGAGTGATGGCCGAGCTGACGAGCCAGAAAGGGCGGTTCCACGGATTCAAGGAATCGGTGCTGCTCGCCCTCGATGTTCTACGGCGGAATCCGCTCCGGTCGTTTCTGACTGTCCTGGGAATCGTCATCGGCGTGACCACGTTCATCGTGATCGGCGCCGTGATCACCGGACTGAACTCAAACGTGCTCGGCAGTATCGATGTGCTCGGATCGAATACGATCATCTGCTACCGGTTCTCCTTCGCGACGCTCGGCCGGCGGCCGGCCGAGGAGCTCCAGCGGAAAGAGCTGAAAGCCGAGTGGGCCGACGGCCTGGCGCTTCTGCCGCACGTGAAGGCTGCGGCGCCGGAAGCGCGAATCCAGAATTTCGAGATCGGCGTAGGATCGAGCAGCGTCCGCCGCGGGAATTATCGCGCGAAGAGCGTGATCTTGCAGGGGAATACACCCTCGATCATGTCGATCACCAACCTCGAAGTGGAGCGCGGGCGTTTCTTCAATCAGACGGATGAGGATCATCGTTCATCCGTTGCTGTGCTGGGTCATACGACGGCGAACAAGCTCTTCCCCAACCACGAGGACCCCGTGGGGCAGGAAATTCTTGTCGAGGGGAAGGTGTTCACGGCTATTGGCGTGATGCAAGAGCAGAAACAGGCTATGGGGACCGGGGACAATCCCAACGACAACATCGTGATTGTCCCGTTCACGACGATGCGGAAGCTGCATCCTGAATACAAGGATTATGTGCTCTTCGTTCAGGCGGACGATGCCAAGACGATGCCGATCGTGGTCGACGAGGTGCGCGAATACTTGCGCCGGATGCGGCGCATCCCGTCGGACAAGGAAGACGACTTTGCGATCATGACGACGGACACGTTTCTCGATCTGTGGAACGAGATTTCGAGCGGTATCTTCATCGTGATGCTTGCGGTGGGCTCGGTGGCGCTGCTGGTGGGGGGCATCGGCGTGATGAACATCATGCTGGTGAGCGTGACCGAACGGACGCGCGAAATCGGAGTGCGCAAGGCGATTGGGGCGCGGCGGTTGAACATACTGACGCAATTTCTACTGGAAGCGGTGACGCTGGCGGCGCTGGGAGGAGTGATCGGGGTGATACTGGGAGGATTGATCGTCCTCGCGATACGGCTTGCGTTCTCGTCGTTCCCCGCCGCGGTTTCCCTGTCACTGGTTGCTGTGGCCGTTATCGTCGCGGGTTCGATCGGAGTCTTCTTCGGCGTGTATCCTGCGTGGAAAGCCGCTGGCCTGAATCCGGTCGAGGCTCTCCGCTACGAGTGAGCTGCCAGCGCCGCAAGCGACGTTTTGAATGGCGGACGCGCAACGCCGCGCTCGGTGATGATCGCGGTGATGAATCGCGCCGGCGTCACGTCGAAGGCAGGATGCGCCGCGCGGACGTCGGGTGAAATGCGCACGCCGGCGAGATGGTGGACTTCTTCCTCCGACCGCTCTTCGATGGGAATCAGCTCCCCCGAGGAAAGCGAAAGATCGAGAGTCGAGATCGGCGCGGCGACGTAGAACGGCACCTTGTTTTCTCGCGCCAGGACGGCGATTCCATACGTGCCGATCTTATTCGCCGTGTCTCCGTTGCCCGCGATCCGGTCCGCGCCGACCACGACGGCCGCGACGCCTCCGGTCTTCAGGAAATGTCCCACCATGTTGTCGGTGATGAGGGTCAGCGGAATATGGTCCTGATGGAGCTCCCACGCCGTCAGCCGCGCCCCTTGCAGGTAGGGACGCGTTTCGGGAACCAGCACCTCGATCCGATAGCCGCCCTCGACCGCCATGCGAATCACGCCCAGCGCGGTGCCGATTCCTCCGGTCGCGAGCGCCCCGGCATTGCACTGCGTCATCACGCGGCCGCTCTTCGGCATAAGCTCCGCGCCGAGCCGGCCGATGCGCTCGTCGGCCTCGCGGCGTTCCTGATGGACTTTCTGCGCTTCTTCAACGAGCGCGGTCCGGATGCGGGCGAGTCCGGCCTCGCCGTCGTTCGCGGCGGCGAGCGAAAGCTCCTCGAAACGGCGCTTGAACCGGTCGATGGCCCAGAAAAGATCCACAGCGGTGGGACGCGTTTTCGCGAGCGTCTCGCAGATCGTTGCAAATTCGGCGCGCAATTCCTCGAGCGTCTTCGCCTTCGACCGCTGGACGCCGATCGCCACTCCCATCGCCGCCGCGACGCCGATGGCAGGCGCGCCGCGGATGACCATGTCCTTGATCGCGCGGGCCAGCTCGCGGTAATCGGTGTAGGTGTGGTAGATCACTTCGCCCGGCAGGCGCCGCTGATCGAGCAGGACCACACCTTCGGCCGTCCATCGAATGGGCTCAACTGTGTGCAAAGACTTTTCTCCGTGAAATGCGCGGCGCCCGGAACCCAGCGCGACCCGAACCATCTTTCATTCTAACTGATTTCGCAGCGACGCAAGGACGCCTAGCTAGTACCGTTCCAACTCTTCTGACCAAATGAGTTCGATTTGACTGGCACGCAAACGGGTCACCGGGCCGGCAACCAAACTCATCGAAACAAGTTGGAACGGCACTAATGCATGGGCGGGAAATACCGCAGCCCGTGCGTGCCGATCAAAATGGCGAGGACCTGAAACGAGTTGTAGCTCGTGTGAACGATGAAGCTCGCGAATACGGTGCGCGTGGCCGCGCGCACGAGCGTCAGTGCGACTCCCACGATCACGAGCGCCGCAATCTGCGCCCAGCCGCCCCACAGTTGCGGGGCGTGCAGACCGCCGAAGAGCACGCCCGTCACCAGCACGCCCGCCGGCACTCCCCAACTCCGCGCGACGACGGGATAGATGTAGCCACGGAAAATCGTCTCTTCGATCACCGGAGCGACCACCACCGCCACCAGCATGAACAAGAGCGCCGTGCGCGTATCCCGGAATAGCGCTTCAATGGGCAGCTCCTGCTTGGGGGGAGAGATGGCGGATGCCAGGGTGACCACCACGTCCAGAACGAGCCCCGCCAAAATGAGCAAGAGAACCGCCCGGCCACGAGATTTGCCGCCGCTTTCCAGCGGGCGCCAGCCGATCGTCCGCCAAAACGGAGCGTGGAACTTCAATCGCACTTGCGCGGCGAGGAATCCGAGCAAGGCAAAGTCGAGTGCGATCTGAAGCAAGACGCTGACGCTGGTCCGTTCGCTGAAAATCTTCTGAGCCTGTTCCCGGCTGGCGCCCAGAAGATGAAAACCGATCACCAGAACGATGCCCAGCAGGAGCGTGCCGAAGATGGAAATCAGTGCAAACATCAGCAGATCGACCCAGCCCCATGGCACGCGGAGGTCTTCGGGCAAAGTTTGGTTCATCGCGACCGGAGGCTCTTGCGGTGGTTCAACCGCTAGCGGCGCTTCGGGAGGCAGGGAATGGTCTTCGTCGAAGGTCATGATCGTTGGCGGCGCGCCGTTCGCGGCCGCGATGGGTCACCGCACTCTACCGGGACAGTTGTTCCGGCGCAAGGCATCGCGCTCAGCACGAGCGGTGTCCGTTCGCGCCACTGAACGCGCGGGCGAGAATCTGGCCCGTGTACGATTTCTTGCTCCGCGCGACCAGCTCCGGCGAACCTTGCGCCACGACGCGTCCGCCCGCTTCACCGCCCTCGGGTCCGAGATCGATGATCCAATCGGCCTGTTTGATCACGTCGAGGTTGTGCTCGATGATGAGTACGGTATTGCCGAGCCCGACGAGGCGGTTCAGCACGTCGAGCAGCTTCTTCACGTCGTCGAAGTGCAGGCCGGTGGTCGGCTCGTCGAGGATGTAAAGCGTTCGGCCGGTCTGGCGGCGGGAAAGCTCGCGGGCGAGTTTGGTGCGCTGGGCCTCGCCGCCGGAAAGCGTGGTCGCCGATTGCCCGAGCTGGACGTAACCCAAACCGACGTCGGCGAGCGTTTGCAGCTTTTGCTGGATTGCGGGAATGTTTTCGAGCGCCTTGAGTGCCTCTTCAATCGGCAGATCGAGCAGGTCCGAGATCGACAGGCCCTTATAGCGGGCTGCGAGCGTCTCGGCATTGTAGCGTTTGCCGCGGCAGACCTCGCAAGTCACGTACACATCCGGCAGGAAGTTCATCTCGATCCGCCGCTGGCCGCCACCCTGGCACGCCTCGCAGCGGCCGCCCTTCACGTTGAAACTGAAACGCCCCGGCTTGTAGCCGCGTTCGCGCGATTCGGGCAGCATGGCGAAAAGCTCGCGAATGGGAGCGAAGACTCCGGTGTACGTGGCGGGATTCGAGCGCGGCGTGCGGCCGATGGGCGCCTGGTCGATTTGAACCACTTTGTCGATGTGTTCGATGCCGAGGATCGCGCGATGCGCGCCGGGCTTTTCCATCGAGCGATAGAGTTTCGCCGCGAGCGCGCGATAGAGAATATCGTTCACGAGCGTCGATTTCCCGGAGCCGGAAACGCCGGTGACGACGGTCAGAAGCCCGAGCGGGATCGCGACATCGATGTTCTTCAGGTTGTTGCCGTGCGCGCCAAAAATCGTAATCGACTTGCCGTTCGGGCTGCGGCGCTCCGCCGGAACGGGGATTTTCATCTGTCCGGAAAGATATTTTCCGGTGAGCGACGCCGGATTCGCCTCGATTTCAGCAGGCGACCCGGATGCGACCAGATACCCACCGGCTTTTCCTGCCCCGGGACCGAGGTCGACGACGTAATTGGCGCGGCGAATCGTCTCCTCATCGTGCTCGACGACCAGGACCGTGTTGCCCAGGTCGCGCAGCGTTTCGAGCGTCGAGAGCAGGCGGCCGTTATCGCGGGCGTGCAGGCCGATGGAAGGCTCGTCGAGGACGTAGAGCACGCCGCGCAGGCGCGAGCCGATTTGTGTCGCGAGCCGAATGCGCTGGGCTTCGCCGCCTGAAAGCGTGGAGGCGGAACGCGCGAGGGTCAGGTAGCCCAGCCCGACCGCGAGAAGAAAATCAATTCGCTCGGCAATTTCGGCGAGAGGGCGTCCCGCGATTTTGCGCTGGCGCAGCGTGAGGCGGCTGCGAATCTTATCCACCGCGGGGCGGGCCTCGGTGAGCGCGAGCGCGGTGAAGTCCGCGATCGAGAGACCCGCGATTTTCACGGCGAGGCTTTCGGGCCGCAGCCGGCGCTCGTTGCAGGCCGCGCAGGGCGCGGGCGACATGTATTGCGTGAGCCATTCGCGGTAATTGTCGGAGTTCGAATCTCCGAGGCTGCTTTCGAGGTGCCCCAGAATTCCCTGGAAGTGCAAACCCTTGTCCGGACCTCCGTTCGAAGGATTCCCGCGCAGAACCAGGTTCTGCGCCTTGCGCGGCATTTTCTCGAAAGGCGTGTCGAGATCGAATCCGTGCGCGGCGGCGGCGATGCGCAGCGTGCGCTGGAGGTTCGCCGAACCGGAGCCCGGACCGAGGCCGCCGTCAAAGAGCGGCTTCGTCCAGTCCACAATCACCTTCGCCGGGTCGAAGTCGTATTTCGAGCCGAGGCCGTGGCACTCCGTGCAGGCGCCGTACGGCGAATTGAAACTGAACGAGCGCGGCTCGAGCAGCGGCACCGAAATGCCGCAGTCGGGGCATGCGAGCTTTTCGGAGTAGACGCGCTCCTCGCCACCCACGATGGCGATCGTGACGAGCCCATCCGTGAGCTTGAGCGCCGTTTCGATCGATTGCTCGAGGCGGTGCGCGATGCCGTTTTTCAGCAGCAGGCGGTCCACGACGATTTCAATGGTGTGGTTTTTCCGGCGGTCGAGCGCGTGCGGCTCGTCGAGATTCACGAGCTCGCCATCGATGCGCGCCCGGACGTAGCCCTCTTTCGCGTACTTTTCGAGGTCTTTCTTGTATTCGCCCTTGCGTCCGCGGACCACCGGCGCGAGGACCATGATGCGGTCTTCCGGCTTCAGCGCCATCACGGCCTGCACGATCTGTTCGGTGGACTGCCTGGCGATCGGCTTGCCGCATTTTGGGCAGTGCGGCGTGCCGATGGCGCTGTAAACGACGCGCAGGTAGTCGTAAATTTCCGTAATCGTCCCGACGGTCGAGCGAGGCGAGCGCGTGGTGGTCTTTTGTTCGATCGCAATCGAGGGCGACAAGCCTTCGATCGAATCCACCTCGGGGCGCTCCATCTGGTCGAGAAACTGGCGCGCGTAGGCCGAGAGTGATTCGACGTAGCGGCGCTGGCCTTCGGCATAGAGCGTGTCGAACGCGAGCGAGGATTTGCCGGAGCCGGAGAGTCCTGTGATGACGGTCAGGGTGTTGCGCGGGATTTCCAGGCTGATGTTCTTGAGGTTGTGCTGCCGGGCGCCCCGGATGATGATTTTCTTCAGACCCATGGATGGAGTGCCCCTGCACAGAGAGGCCGTCTCTACACTGGGTAGAATGAGCCCAGTGTAATCCTTCAACGTAGCAAGAACGCCTCGCCGCGGTCAAGCGGGGCACACGATGCGCGGAATTCCTTTCTTCGCTTTTCCTTTGGCGGAAAGTTTTTTCGCCTGGCGCGGCAGCCGGAATTTTTACTGGCGCCGGGGACTTTTTACCGTGGACTCCAAACGAAACGCGTGTGCTTTCAGCAGCTTAGGTTTGGTTTTTGGCGTGCCATATGTATGGGAGTCAGGGGAAGGAAAGCCGAGGATCCCTTCGGGGATTGAGGGCTGGGCCGGCTTCCTTCCCCGGACCACTTCCGCCGGGCCGTGACTTTTACCTACCCCTCTCAAACGCGCGGCGGGGGTGCGCGCGTTCACTTCCTCTTCGCCGCACCGCTCGCGCGGTGGCGCTCAAAAAAACTTCTCGATGCGGATTCACGTCCGCGCTAGATTCGTGTAAATTCAGATAGAGTCATCCGCAACCGAGTTGGGGCGTGGTCCAATTGGTAGGGCACCTCACTGTTAATGAGGACGGTGTTGGTTCGAGTCCAACCGCCCCAGCCAACTCTCTCCGAGCGCGAAGAAGCGGCGAATCTCAATCCCGGATGATGGGGAAGCCGGCTTCGGTCCAGCCGCGCCAGCCGCCGTCCATCGAGATCACGTTGCGGTAACCCATCTTCTGAAGATTGTCCGCGGCGAGCGCGGAGCGGAATCCGCCGCCGCAGTAGAGGACGATCGGCGCTTCCTTTTCGGGGACGGTCTTTTCGATATCGCGCTCGATGATGCCCTTGCTGAGGTGGACTGCACCGGGAATGTGGCCGCGGGCCCATTCGGCGTCCTCGCGCGTGTCCACGAGGATGATTCTCTCGCCTGCGTCCATCCGATTTTTCGTCTCGCGGAAGTTCTCCTCCTTAATGCGCGACTTCGCGTCCCTCACGAGTTTCAGGAACCCTTCGGGGTGATCCGGTGCCATCGCTTCACCTCGTCATTTGATCGGAAGATAAAAAACATTAACACAAATTCCTTCCATCATTTCATGTCGCGCCAGTTCGGACCGGCCTTCGTATCCACTATGAGCGGGACGCACAGCTGGTGCACGCCCTCCATCACTTCCTTGACGAGCGTCGTCAGCCGCGGAATTTCCTCTTCGGGCGCCTCAAACAGCAATTCGTCGTGGACTTGCAGGATCATCTGCGACTTGAATTCACCGGCGAGCCTGCGGTCGAGCTCGATCATGGCGAGCTTGATCAGGTCCGCGGCGGCGCCCTGCATCGGAGTGTTCATCGCGGTGCGCTCGGCAAAGCTGCGCAGGTTCGGTTGTGGCGAATTGATCTCGGGGATCGGCCGGGTGCGCCCGAAGAGCGTGCGCGTGAATCCGGCCTTGCGGACTTCGGCGATCTGCGCGTCGAGATACCTCTTCACGCCGCTGTAGCGCTCGAAGTACGCGCCGATGAACTTGGAGGCTTCTCGCGTGTCGATTCCGAGCTGTTGGGCGAGGCCGAACGCCGAAAGGCCGTAGATCACGCCGAAATTGATCACTTTGGCGACGCGCCGGTGCTCGGGCGTCTGCGCGAAGGGCGCCACGTCGAATACTTCCTGCGCCGTGCGCGAATGGATATCTTCGCCGCGGCGGAACGCTTCCACGAGGACCGCGTCCTCGGAGAGATGCGCCAGGATGCGCAACTCGATCTGCGAATAGTCGGCGGAAAGCAGCAAGCGTCCTGGGGAGGCGATGAACGCGGCGCGGATTTCGCGGCCGAGCTCCGTGCGCACGGGAATGTTTTGCAAGTTCGGGTTCGACGAACTCAGCCGCCCGGTCGCCGTGCCCGTCTGGCTGAACCGGGTGTGCAGGCGGCCCGTCGAGGGATGGATCAGCTGCGGCAACGCATCGGCATACGTCGATTTCAGTTTCGCAAGCTCGCGGTGTTCGAGGATCTTTTTCGGCAGCTCGTGGACGAGCGCCAGCTCTTCCAACACCTCCGCGGCGGTCGAGCGGGCCTTGGCGCGAATGCGCCGCGGCATTTGTAAATTCAGTTTGTCGAAGAGCACTTCCGCGAGTTGCTGGGTGGATCGTATGTTGAACTCGAACCCCGCAAGCTCGTAGATGTCTTTCTCCAATCTGCCGATCTCTTCTTGTGTTTTCGCTGAAATTCTGTCGAGCTCGTGCGAGTCCACTCGGACGCCCGTGGCTTCCATGCGGGCGAGCACGGGCGCGAGCGGCAGATCGATCTTATCGTAAATTTCTGCGAGGCCTTGCTTCTCGACTTCCGCGCGGAGAACGGGCGCGAGCCGCAGCAGAAAATCCGCGCGCTCGCCGGGCGCGCCGGACAACGTCTGATTCAAGTGCCGAAGGACCACCTCGGCGAGGGCGTGATTCGACGTTGTGGGCCGGAGGAGGTAGGAGTAAAGAATCGTTGCGTGGCGGATTCCGCCGACGGCTTCGGCGCTCCACGCGGCATCGCCCGCGCTCAGCAGATGAAACAGCTTTGGGTCGTGCACGACTTTCGAGCGCTTCGGATCGGCCAGCCAATCGCGCATCGCCTCAAGTGTCTTGTTGGCGGCGTCATTTGTTGCCGTGCAGGCCGAGCCGGGCTTCGTCGAAACTTCGATTCCAAGGACATGCGTTCCAAAACCTTCTTCGTCCGGCTCCTCGGCGTCGAGCGAAAGCCAGACGGCCGTGTCCTGACCGCGAGAAATCGCTTCCAAGAACTTTCGAAGCGCCGCCGGTGAATCGAGCGCGGTGTAGTCGGTTGCGCGTGCTTCCGCCGCCGGGGCGAGCTCCTTGAGCAGCGACGTGAAGCCGAGCTCGCCGTAGAGTTCGCGCAGCGCGGCCGAGTCCGGCTCCTGAAGCCGCAGCGCATCGAGCGAGAGCGGCACGGGGGCATCGGTCGGAATCGTAGCGAGCTGCTTGCTGAGCCGGACGAACTCGCCGTGCTTTTCGAGCGCCTCGCGGTAGTTTGCGCGCTTCACTTCGGCGGCGTGCTCGAGCGCCCCTTCGGCGCTGCCGAACTGCTGGATCAGCTGCCGCGCGCCCACTTCGCCGATTCCCGCCTTTCGCCGCTCGCCGGGAGCAGGCTTGTCGTTGGGATCGCGCGCGCCGGGAATGTTGTCGATCGAATCGCCCATCAGCGCCATGACGTCCGGCACTTTTTCCGGCGGGACGCCCATGAGCTCCTCGACCTTCTTTTCGTCGATCACGAGGTCGCCCTTGGCGGGGTTCAGTACTCGCACGCGCTTGCCGACGAGCTGCATCAGGTCCTTGTCGCTCGTCACGATGAGGGTGTCGAGATCCTCCTTGGCCGCCTGGTGCGCGAGCGTGCCGATCACGTCGTCAGCTTCGTATCCGGGGTATTCGAGGATGGGCAGCCGCATCGCCTCGCAATAGCGGCGGACGTACGGCAATTGCAGGGCGAGATCCTCAGGCATCGGCGGGCGCTGCGCCTTATACGAGGCGAAGAGCTTGTCGCGGAACGTTGGCGCCGAAACGTCGAAGACCACCGCCAGGTAGTCCGGCTTCCAATCCTTCACGAGCTTGCGAATCATATTCGCGAACAGGTAGGGGACGTTGGTCGGCACGCCTGAGGGGCTGCGCAGCCGCTGAGGCATGGGTGCGTAGAAGGCGCGGAAGATGTAGCCCATCGCGTCGATCAGGAACAGGCGTTTTGATTCCTTGGCGGGCATGCGAATCGAATGATTGGCGTCAACTGCCGCGCAGCGTGCAATTTCGAGGCAGGTGACGCACAGGCAGGGGAGTATATCAGACCGCGTGCGCGGCTTCCGGCCCCCGTGCCGGGAGTTAGGTTTCGCAGACAAGTGGGCTGATTTGTGATACTTGTGAAATATTTCCCAGCGCCCCTGCGTATCAAACAATGGACAGACATCCGACGACCGGAGCGATGAGCGAAGCCGAACTGGCGCAAGTGCTGTCCCAGGTCCGGGCGGGAGATAACGACGCCTGGGGCGAGCTCTATCGACGGTACGCGCCGGCCATTTTCCGGTTTTGCCGGCGGCTGCTCCCGGCCCGCGAGGACGCCGAAGACGCGACGACGGAAATCTTCATGAAAGTGCGACAGAAACTCGGCACGTACGATTCGTCGCGCCCATTCACGGCGTGGCTTTACAAAGTCGCGAGCAATCACTGCTGGGACACGCTGCGCCGCCGGCGCATCCGGCAGGATCTCGAGACGGGCGATCTGGATACTCTTCCGCTCGAGCACCCCGATCCAAGCCAGCTCGAACGCCTCCAGACCGAGCACACCAGCAAAGAGGTGCGCACGGGCCTCGCCAAACTTCCCGACCGCGCGCGGATGGCGCTCGTGCTGCGCTACTACGCGGATATGAGTTACGACGAAATTGCGGACACGCTGGGCGTGCGCCGCGCGTTCGTGGGCGTGTTGCTGCTGCGAGCGCGGCATCAATTGCGCGACGCGCTGAGTGCAAGCGGCGCGGGCGCCGAGAGAGCTTCTGCGGGAGGCAAGTCATGAGCCAGTTCGACGACCATTTCGATGAAGTGACCGGCCTGCTCTTTCTCGAGCGCCAGCTCGACGAGAGCCGCGCGCGCGAGGTGTCGGCGCATCTGGCTTCGTGCGCCGCGTGCCGCGAACTTCTCCACGCGCTCGAAAGCGAAGGCGTTTGGCTGCGGCAGGCGCTCGTCGCGGAAGACGAATCGATTCCCGCTCACCTGATCTCGGCACCGGAGCGCGGCGGGGCGCATTGGGGATGGATCGCGGCATTCGGGCTCGGCGTCGGCGGGGCTTACACGCTCTGGAGCGGCTTCATCGAGCCGTGGATCGCGCAGGCATCGCAAGCCGGCTTCACGCAAGGAAATGTTCTCACCATGCTCTTGTTCACCGGCGCTTTCTGGAAAGGATGGGATGCAATGCGAAGCCTGACGGAATTTTTGGCGGTCGCAACTCTCGGAACGGTCGCGATCTGGCTGCTGAGGAGACATTGGCAGCGCGTCACGGCGATTGCGCTCGTGATGGGCGCGATCGTGTGCGCGCTGGCGCTGCCTCCGGCCGCCCAGGCCGCTGACGTGGAGCGCGGCAACCCGAGCTACACCCTGCCCGCCGGACAGGAAGTGAAAACCGACCTCATCGTGTGGGCGGTGCGCACGCGGATCGATGGAGACGTGGACGGCGATTTGATCGTGTGGTCCCAGAACGTCACGGTGAACGGTCACGTGAAGGGCGACATTCTTGGCTGGGCGCAGGAACTGCGAGTGAACGGCACCGTGGATGGCAACGTGCGCGCCTGGGCCCAGACTCTCTCGCTCGGCGGGCCGGTCGGAAAAAACGTGTTGGCCTTGACGGGAGAGAGCTACCTCGATGAAAAGGCCACCGTGGGCGGCACGATGACGATGCTCGCCGGCACCTCGGAGCTGAGCGGCAAGGTCGCGGGCGATCTCCTCGTGCTGAGCGGCGACCTCAGCATCAACGGCTCGCTCGGCCGTGACGCGACGATACGGGGAGGACAGCTCACCATCGGACCCAGCGCCGAAATCAAAGGGCAGACAAAGTACACGGGAAACCGCCAGCCGGAAATTTCCCCGGGCGCAAAGCTTGGGAGTCCCATCGATGTCACGCTGCGCAGGCCCGGCCCGGACTACAGCCATCTTGCCTACTACTGGCATCAGGTGCTGTTCTGGGGAGCGAGTTTCTTGTTCGGCCTTACGTTGCTTCTGGCCGCGCCGGCTTTCTTCTTCGATACCAGTCAGGCCAGCAAGAGAATCGGCCCGGCGCTTGGCTTCGGCGCGCTGTTCATGTTTGCCGTCCCGACCGTCGCCATCATCGTTTGCTTCACGATCGTGGGACTCGGCGTCGGCATCGCCACAATCCTGCTCTATGCGATCGCCGTCTATGCGGCTCAAGTCTTCGTGGGTGCGTGGCTCGGAGAGAAACTACTCGGTGCCGGAATCGGAGTCGGCCCAGCAATCGGGAGGCTGGCGCTTGGCTTGGGGGTCCTTCACGTCCTTCTCATGCTGCCTTATGCGGGTCCGCTGGCTGGGCTCATCATCAGAATCTGGGGGCTCGGCGCGCTAGTGCTGGCGCTTCACAAGCAAGTGCGCCCGCAGCTTGCAGCCGCCTAATTCACCATACGGCGGAGATTTTCGATCGCTTGGCGCGCCAGCGTGTAGCGCGGCTCGATGCGCAGCGCTTCCTGAAAATACTGGCGTGCGCGGTTGAACAAGCCCTTTGCGTAATACACGCGGCCTAGATTGAAATAGGGAAAATGCCGCGGGTCGTAGCGCGGCGCTTCAATCGCGCGCTCGAGCCACTGAATCGCCTCATCGGGGCGCCCGAGCTCGATCAGATACGCGCCGATGTCGTTGTAAGGATTGCCGAACTCAGGGTCCACCTCGATCGCCCGCTTGCACTCCGCAATCGCGTCCTCGACTTTGCCCTGAAAGTGATAGGTCCAGCCGAGGAACGTGTGCGCCTCGGCCGTGGGGAACGTTTCCAGAGAGTGTTTGTAGAGCTGGGCCGCACGGTCGAGCTCGCCTTGCATCTGAGCCTCGTACGCCTGCTGGAACAACTCCCGGGCTTGTTTTCTCTTGTCGTCTGGCATGTCTACTTCGTCGGGGCTAGTTAGCGCTCGGTGCTCGCAGTGCGGCTTGGGGCGCAGAAGCGCCCACCATCGCGAGCGCCTCATCGGTCGTGATCAGCTGCGCGCCGAGGGCTCGCAACTCATCGAGCGCGCGCCGGCCGTCCTCGGGCATGAGCGTTTCAATCGCGTCCTTCACGATCGAGACTTTACGGCCTCGCTCGAGCAGGCCTTCCGCGGCGCATTGCACGCAGTATTCGGTGACGACGCCAAAGACGACGTATTCCGCGCCGCTGCCGAGCCGCTCGACAAGCTCGCTCGCGTGCGGATTGTCGAAGACGTCGAGCGTCTGCTTCTCAAGCACCACTTGCGCGCGGCCGAGCACATCTTCCGGCAGCTTTTGCGACGCGTCGTTCGGGATTGTGAGGAAATCGCCGGTTAGTCCCTCGGGAACGATTCGCGCCCCGGGAGACCCGCGCAGGCAGTGCGGCGGAAATCTCCGGAATTCCGGATCGTTTTCCGGGTGCGCATCGCCGCTCGAGACCAGGAACGCGCCCGCTTCGGTCGCCGCCGTCACCAGGCGACGGATGTTGGGAATGATCTTCTCGGCGCCGGGAACGTAGAGCTTTCCTCCCGGCAGCATGAAGTCGGCCTGCGCGTCCACTTCCCAGAAAACGATTCTTGGCGGCGCCATACGCTTGGACTCCCCCGAGCGCTACGAACACTATTTTACCGCAAAGCGCCGCACGCGCTTGCGAACCTCTTCGAGCAGGGCTTGCAGCCGCTTGCTGTAGTGAACGGGATAGACGGCTGTGCGGCCGATCTGGCGATAGCGCTTCGGGAGCCGCGCGAGGCCGGAAGTGCACCGGTCGCGAAGGGCGCTGACGGATTCGGCAGGGGCGATACGGCGTCCGCCGCGCATGATTTGGACGAGCAGCGGCTCGCCGCCGTTCGGTGGTTCGTCTTCGAGCGCGATGCCGTCGCTTTCATATTCGCCTGCCGCGTTCCGATAGCGAAACACCTGCTTGCGCCCAGGATAAGTGACCTTCGCGCGGCTGAATTTCGCCGCCTCGCGGACCTTGCCGCCGCGCTCGACTTCGGTGAGCTTGTAGATCAGGTTCATGTGCGGCGCGTCGCCCGGCGTCCCCAGCGCGGTGCCCACGCCGAACGCGTCAATCGCAGCGCCCGCGCGAAGCAGCTCCGCGATCTTGTATTCGTCGAGGTCGCCGGACGCGAAAATTTTCACTTCCTTCCAGCCGGCGCGGTCGAGTTCGCGCCGCGCCCACCGGCTGTCTCCGCCAACGTCGCCGCTGTCCAGGCGAATTCCGGCGGGCTTGCGGCCCATCGCGATGATCTTTTTCACCGCGTTGCGCACGTCGTACGTATCGACCAGCAGGACGGAGCCCTCGGGAAACGCGTCGAGAAAGTGGCCGAACGCCTCGCCTTCGTCCTCGTGCGCCATCACCCAGGAGTGCGCCTGCGTCCCGTACGTGCCGATGCCGAATTGCTGGCCCGCGAGCGTGTTGGAAGTGCCTTGGCAACCGCCGATCGCGGATGCCCGCGCGGAAAGCAGGCTGGCCGGGCCGCCGTGGGCCCGCCGCGCGCTGAAGTCCACCACCTGCCGGCCCTGCGCGGCCGTGACGATTCGCGCCGCCTTGCTCGCTATCATCGTCTGGTAACTGAGCGTCGCGAGCAGATAGGTTTCGAGGATTTGAGCCTCGATGATCGGAGCGGTCACGCGCATCACCGGCTCGCCCGGAAACACGAGCGTCCCCTCGGGCATGGCCCACACGTCACCGGTGAAGCGGAACTTTGCGAGATAGTCGAAAAACGCGCCATGGATGTGGCCGAAAACGCGGTGCTGCCGGAGATAGCCAATTTCTTCGGGCGCGAAATCGACGTGTTCCAGGAATTCGACTGCCTGCTCGAGGCCCGCGGCGACAAGGTAGTTGCGCCGCGGCGGAAGGTGCCGGACGAACAATTCAAACGTGGCGCGTGCGTCGAAGCGGGTCTCGAAATAACCCGCCGCCATCGTCAATTCATAGAGATCGGTGAGTAGGCCGGAGTGTTCGCGCATGCGATTCGCCGCAGGGATGCCCGGGGGATGAAAAGACAAAACCCCCGCACGTCCCTCCCGCCAGACGGGACGGGACGCACATGGGGGTTTCGCCTCGAACCCTTTGGCCAGATTGAGCGCCCGAACGGACTACTTCAAAACGGCGTCTTTGAACGCCTTCGCCGCGCGGAGGCGCACAACGGTCTTGGCCTTGATCTTGATCGCTTCGCCGGTGGCGGGGTTGCGGCCCATGCGCGCCTTGCGGTGCGCCTTCACGGCTCGCCCGATGCCGGGGATCACGAACTTGCCTGAGCTCTTCGCTTCCTTCACGGCGAGCTTGAACAACTCGTCGAAAAACGACGCAGCCTGCTTCTTCGAAATCGGCTTTTCGGGCGTGCCGACCTTATCGGCGATGTGGGCGATTATTTTGGATTTGCTCAGCGGGGATGCCATTGAATTCTTTTTCCTCCTCAGGTGTGATTGCTGGTCGGCCGCGGGGGGCCGGATGCCGCCGTGCACTATAGCCGTCCCACCCGGGGAACGCAAGCGAAAACCTTAAAAAAGGCCCGCAAAACCGGGGATTTTGCGCATCGCACGAGCGCGGCCCGCTCGTCACGGCGTCGCAAGCTGCTCGTAGAACAGCGCGATCGACTTGATGCCTCCGAAATAATTCTCGAGCGCGATGTGTTCGTCCGGCGCGTGGGCGTTTTCGTCAGGCAGTCCAAAGCCCATCAGCACGCACGGGACCTTGAACGTGTCGTGCATCTGCGTGACGAACGGTATCGAGCCGCCTTCGCGGATGAACACGGCTTTTTTCCCGAAGCCCGCTTCCAGCGCGTGAATCGCCTTCTGAAAAATCGGATGCGAGTACGGCGCCACCCACGGCTTGCCCGTGCTCAGAACCTCGAATTTGCAGTGCACCGTCTTCGGCAGCAGCTTGCGAATGTGCCGCTCGACCAACTTCGCGATCCTCGCCGGATCCTGATTGGGAACGAGGCGCGTCGAAATCTTCGCGTGCGCCTTGGATGGGATCACCGTCTTCGCGCCTTCTCCGATGTACCCGCCCCAGATTCCATTCAGCTCGAGCGTCGGGCGAGCCCAGAGCTGCTCGACGATCGTAAAGCCTTTCTCACCGCACAGCGCCGGCGCCCCCACCGTCTTGCGGAATTCCTTTTCTTTCCACGGCAGGGAATTGAGCGCTTTGCGTTCCTGGCGCGAGAGCGCGGCGACATCATCGTAGAAGCCCGGAACGGTTACGCGGAAATTTGCGTCGTGGAGCTTCGCGATCGTCTCGGCGAGGATCGTGATCGGATTCGGAACGGCGCCGCCGAACACTCCGGAGTGCAAATCCTGCGTGGGGCCGGTGATCTCGATCTGATAGTAGTTCAAGCCGCGAAGCCCGTATGTGATCGACGGAACCCCTTTGGCGAGCATCGCCGTATCCGATACGACGAGCGCGTCGGCCTTCAATCGTTCGCGGTTCTGCCGCACGAAGTCCCACAGGCTGACGCTGCCCACTTCCTCTTCGCCTTCGATCATGACTTTCACGTTGATCGGCAGCTTTCCAGCCGTCTTGAGCAGCGCTTCGAGCGCCTTGATATGGATGTGCACCTGGCCTTTGTCATCGGCCGTGCCGCGGCCGAAGAGGTTGCCGTCGCGCACCGTGGGTTCGAATGCGGGGCTGGTCCACAGTTCGAGCGGCTCGGCGGGCTGCACGTCGTAGTGGCCGTAAAACAGGATCGTCGGCTTGCCCGGCGCGCGCAGCGATTCGCCGTACACGAGGGGATGCATCTTCGTCGGCGCGATTTCGACGTTTTCCAGGCCCGCAGCGCGGAGTTTTCCCGCCACCCACTGCGCGGCTCGCTCGATATCGGCCTTGTGCTCGCTCTTCGCACTGACGCTGGGGATGCGCAGAAACTCCTTCAGCTCGTTCAGATTGTCTTCGCGTTTTGATTCGATATAGCCGATCAGGTCCATGGAGAGCTCCTGCCCCGGGGATGAAGGTGATCGCGCGGCGCCCAGCCGTTGAATTCACATACTACCCAAGCGCGGCGGAATTCAACAATCTTTCTCGAACTGCTTCTTTGGGCACGCGCGATGGCCGCGCGATTGACTCGCTGATGACGGCATTGCACGATGGTTGTGACGATGCTCGAAGCACAAGCCAGCACGCAGCGCCGCAGTTCCCGCGTCTTCACGCGCATTCCCGTGAGTGCGAAGGGAAAGAACGTCGAGGGGCGCAAATTCCGCGAGACCAGCCAGACGATTGTAATCAACGCGCACGGCGGCCTGCTCTATTTGCAGCAGGCGCTCGAACTGGGCGCCGAGCTCGTCCTCATGAATCCCGCGACGGAAGAAGAGCAGGAATGCCGCATCGTCTATCTGGGCGACACCTCCGACAAGGGCACGCGCGTCGGTGTGGAGTTCCTTTCGCCCAGCCCGCACTTCTGGGGCGTTGAATTCGCGCAGAAGGACTGGCCTTCGCGCTCTCCATCCGCTCCCGCGAACTAGCCGCCTAGCGGTTTGAAACTCCCTTTGTCGGATTAACATCTGCTTGCATCCGCCTATCTGGCGACTACAATGGCGTCGGTTTGGGAGGCCCGATCATGAAGCACTTCCAGAGGGCGGCACTGTTGAGCGGACTACTCTGCTCGTCGCTCGCGCTTTCCTCGCCGTCGCGCGGCCAGGCGTCGAACGCCGCGGCGAGCGGCATTGCTCCAGCCGAGAAATGCGCCGACCTCGTAAACCTCACGATTCCCGGTACGGCCGTGGTGATCACGAAGGCCGAGGCGGTACCGACTGTGCCCGCTGGGACCGTGCGACTCTCGGCCGTCTACCCCGATACAAATGCCGTCGCCATCCCATCGTACTGTCGCGCGGACGGAATGATCGATCAGCGCACAGGCGCAGACGGAAAGCCGTACGCGATCGGCTTTGCCATCGCTCTGCCGGACAACTGGAACGGCCGGTTTCTCTTTCAAGGTGGAGGTGGGTTAAACGGAGCGGTCAATCCGCCCTTCGGTTCGCAGGCCGCCGGAAACATGCCCGGGCTCGCGCGAGGTTTTGCCGTTGTTTCAACCGACACCGGCCACAAGGGCGCTAACTTTGACGCGTCCTTCATGAAGGATCAGCTCGCCGGTCTCGATTTCGCGTACATCGCCGTCGGAAGGGTCGCCCTCCTTGCCAAGCAAATCATCGCGCAATATTACGGGCAGCCGGCCAAGCACTCCTACTACGTGGGTTGCTCGACCGGAGGGCGCGAAGGCATGCTCATGTCGCAGCGCTATCCCACGTATTTCGACGGAATCGTCGCCGGCGATCCGGCCTTTCGTACCGGCTACTCGAATATCGGACTCACCTGGGCGAGAGTCGCTTTTGCTGCAATCGCGCCGAAGGACGCCTCCGGCAAGCCCGACCCCAACAAAGACTTTTCGGACAGCGACAGGAAACTTCTCGCCGATGCCATCATGAATTCCTGTGATGACAAGGACGGGCTGAAAGACGGGATGATCTTCAACCCGCGGGCCTGCCAGTTCGATCCCGCCGTTCTCACGTGCAAGGGTGCGAAAACGGATGCTTGCCTGAGCTCGCAGCAGGTGGGCGCTCTTGAAAAAGCGTTCGCTGGGCCGAAGGATTCGCACGGGAATCAAGTCTATGCCGCCTTCCCATATGACACTGGGTACATCGTCGGCGCTGGCGGCACATTCACGAGCTTCCTGCCAAGCGTCGGGCCGAATCCAATCGCTCCCGTGCTTCCGCCGCCCGACATGGATATCGACAAGCTCGTCGCCAGGGTCCGGGCCGACGAGAACGAGACTCTCACGGATACGACGTGGACGAATCTCAGCACATTCTCGGGTCATGGCGGCAAGCTGCTTTTCTTTCATGGGACGAGCGATCCAGTGTTCTCACCTTTCGACACGCTCGCCTATTACGAACGCATGGCACAGGACAACGGCGGTTTGGATCAAATTCAGGCATGGAGCCGTTTCTACTTCGTGCCGGGCATGAACCACTGCCGCGGTGGTCCTGCCGCACTCGACAAATTTGATCTCCTGGGAGCCGCTGTCGACTGGGTCGAGCACGGAACCGCGCCCGATTCCGTGACCGCGACGGGAAAGGCCTTTCCCGACCGCACGCGGCCGTTGTGCCCCTATCCGAAGCACGCCCAATACAAGGGCCAGGGCAATCCGGAAGACGCGAGCAATTTCGAGTGCGTTCAATAGCGCGAATCGAGTCAGAGGAGGGAATCGGACGATGAAGAGCAAATTCCAGAATTGCGCAGGAGAACTCCCGAAAACCGCAATCGATCGCCGTTCGATGTTGAAGGGCACAGTGCTGGGCGGCGCGATGCTCGCCGAAAGCGTCTTCGGCGGACCACTCACCAAGGCAGCGCTTGCCTCGGCCGTTTCTGCCGGCGACTCACAAGACGCGAACAAGCCCGCGGGTGACGCAACCGCGAAACAACTTGGAGAGATCGCGCCGATCAAGCTCGAATACGTGTTTCAGGTGCGCATCGACTTCAGCGAGCGCGTGTCGCTGAAGACGCCGACGGGAAGCCGCGCCTACGTTCCCGCGATCTCGGGTGCCATTGAAGGCCCGCGGCTTCAGGGGCGCGTCGTGCCGCACAGCGGCGCGGACTACGCGGCCAACGGCCGGTTGAACGCACACTACATGCTCCAGGCCTCGGACGGCACGATGATCTATATCAACAACATGGGCTACCTCTACCCCATCGATGGGAAGCCGATCGACCGAAACGATCCGAGCTGGGGCGGCGACCGCGAATTCTACTTCCGCTGCACGCCCGTGTTCGATGCTCCCATCGGCCCGCACGATTGGCTCACGCGAACCGTCATCGTGGGAAGCGGAAAACGATACGCGAATCCCGATCACACGATCTTCACGTACTACGCGGTTTTGTGAGCAGGAGGTCAGCACAATGAAATCGAATCGCTGGCGTGTTCGGCGCCTGGCATTCTTCACAGCGCTCGCATTCGCCCTCGTCATCGGGACGGCCGGTCCGCTCCGCGCGCAAGCGACCGCGCCTTCGCCGCACGGCACGGTCGAGCGCGTGAAGGTCCACGGGAAATCGCTCGAAGGAAATCTGGAGGGCGATCCTGCCGATCGCGACGTCTCCGTTTACCTGCCGCCGGGCTACAAGACTCACGCGAAGCAGCGGTACCCCGTCGTCTATCTGCTCCACGGCTATACCGACAACGACGACAACTGGTTCGGCGCGAAGCACGTCTTCGTGGACGCTCCCGCCGCCATCGACAAGTCAATCGCGGCCGATGGAGCGCGCGAGATGATCGTCGTCATGCCCAGCGCCTACACGGTTTACATGGGCAGCATGTATTCGAACTCCGTCACCACCGGAGATTGGGAAAGTTTCATCGTGCGCGATCTGGTCTCCTACATCGACGCCCACTACCGGACGATTCCCGATCGCGCCAGCCGCGGCCTAGCCGGGCATTCGATGGGCGGATACGGCACCATCCGGCTGGGAATGAAATACCCCGAGGTTTTCTCGAGCCTGTATGCGATGAGCGCGTGCTGCCTGGCCCCGAGCGCAGGTTCGCCGAATCCGGCGACCGCCAAGGCCGAAGCCATCCAGAGCGCCGCCGATCTCGCGAAAGCCGATTTCGGCACGCGGGCCATGATCGCCTCGGCGGCCGCTTGGTCTCCCGATCCCAATAAGCCGCCGCTCTATCTCGATCTTCCCACGGCGGACGGAAAGCCGCAGCCGCTGGTCGCGGCGAAATGGGACGCGAACGCGCCCCTGGCGATGCTCGACCAATACGTGCCGAATCTCAAGCAGGCCCACGCCATCGCGCTCGACGTAGGCACCAAAGATGGGCTCATGGCCTCGGTTCAGGAGCTCGATCGCGGCATGACGGCTTTCGGGATCGCGCACACGTTCGAAACCTACGAAGGCACGCACATCAGCGGAATCCAGACGCGGCTCGAGCAAAACGTCATGCCGTTTTTCTCGAAGAATTTGTCTTTCGGCAAAGCGAAGAAGTGATCGGGCGCGCTCGCCCCTAGCGATACGCCTTCCACATATCGTCGATGAAGGTGTACTGCGGGAATTCTCCCTGAAGCCAGAATCGGGTCTGTCCCTGTCGCTCCCAGTCGGCGCTGTAATCGAAGCCGGATTGCGCTTTGATCTCGGCGATGGCCTGCGTGTCGTCTTCCGTCATCCAGCGATCCACGTAGTCAAAGAACGCCGGATAATTCCACACGCTCTCCGCTTGCAGGATGTGAATCGCCAGCGCCTCGCCCACCCACGAGACGGACGTGCAGCATCTCCGGTACGCCTCGCCCAATTGTTCATTGCCGTTGATCAAAGGCCAGTTCGCCGGTTGCAGCTGCTCGTATGGACCGTATAGCCCAGCGCTTACGGGTTGGCCGTCGGTCGTCACGCCGTAATGCCCGCCATATATTACAGTCGCGCCCTGCCACGCGTGCGTGTAAGTCCCCGCGGGAGGAATCAAATTGACGTAAACCGTCTGCATGTCCTCGCCGAACTTGTTCGGATAAAGCGCCGACACATTCTTCATGCCATTGTCGTTCAAGAGAATTCCCGCCAGGATGATCGGCAGCTTTCTGCCGCTGCGATGTCCTCCGAACGCCGGCCAACCGTAACCCGCCTGCACGCAGCCGTACAAATCGATGCCGTACTGCACGAAATAGTTCGTCAGGTTCACTTTCTGTTCGGCGGGAAAATTCAGCATCAGCAGCAGCGACGCGTACGAATCGGCGAACGCGATGTGCTGGCCGTAGCTCGGCATGTACTCGGCCGGCGCATCGAAGAGGAACGCGTTCGTATCGATCCACGGCCTGCGGTATAGGGTTTCGAATTGCGCGAGAGTCAGCGTGCCCGCATTCGGGTCCGAAGGCGTGGGCGGCGCGAGAGAGGGCAGCAGATTTCTCTGCAACGAGCTTGCGTGATAGATCGCCTGGCTTCGGTCGCAGTAGGACGGCCGGAACTCATCCGCCGAGGGCGCGGCCGATAGCACCGTGAGCACTGAAATCGTCCGCACCGGGCTCGCGCTCATGTCGGAAGCGCGCATCACTTCCGGAAGCGAATGAATCCGCGCCAGGCTGATCGAGGAGACCAGCGAGTCGCCCGGCTTGAGCGCGATCGGCGGATATGACCGCAGCGACGCATCGAACCACCATGATTCGTCCGTTCCATCATTGAGCCGCGAATCGAAGCCGCTCTTTCCGTTCGCCGTGGGCAGATCCACCACCGAGCCGTTTTCATAAGGCGAGGAATTCGTCGGCGCCGGATCGATCGCGGTGACGGTCACCGGACCCACCACGTAGTAGTCGCCGTTCACGAATTGCCCCACCGGCACGGCCTGGCTGAATGTCCACGTGATGCCGTCTTTCGTGATCGAAGTCGCGTTTCCGGGAGGTGGCGGCGGCGGAGGCGGAGGCGGAGGAGGTGGCGCAGCGGAGATCGTCACTTGCGCTTGCGCCTGTTTGGACGTGTCCGCCGCGCTCGTAGCCGTGACGCTAAAATTACCCGTGGAATTCCCCGCCGCGTACATCCCGGCTGCGGAGATCGTCCCGCCGGTAGCGGACCATGTGACGCTCGTGTTCGATGCCCCCGTCACCGTGGCCGTGAACGCCTGCATGCTCCCGGCCTGGACCGACGCCGAGCGCGGACTGACGGAAATGGAAACTATAGGAGTCCCGGAAGGACCGCCGGGATTCGACCCGGGCGCGCCAACTGTGCCCGTGCAACTCGTCAGGCCCAGCGTCGCCAGCAGGAAAGAGAGAATCGCGGCCGCCCGGCCACAAGTGGGATGCTTTTTCGAGCGACGCAGCACGTCGCGATGGAGCGCGAGCGAGCGTTCTGGAACAGTCATGGTTTTTTTGACTCCAGACGCACAGGCTAGCCTTCCGCGGCATTCAGCGCTACTGGCTGGAGGGACGGATTTAGCACAGTCCCGGACGGCGTCTGCGTTCGCTCTATGGAGCGCGACGGAGCCAGTCCGGTTCGTTTTCTGTTCTCCCGCCTGCAGTCCCCGGCGTGGCAGGCATCCCGATTGCCCGTTGGGGCCATCTCTAGTAGTCTCTACGATTGCGCTCAAGCCGCCGGGGCGACCTGCGGACCCAGAGGTGAGGAACTTGCGGGGCAAAGCTCGTCTCATTCATTGTTTTTTGATCTGCCTTCTGGCGTTGCTGTTCGCCGCCTGCCAGGCGCAGATCAATTACCCCACGCCGGCTCTCACATCGGTTTTCCCCACGCATATTCAGGCTGGCCAGCCGGGCTTTACGCTGACCGTCAACGGCTCGCATTTCACGCCGGCGTCCGTCGTAGGGTGGAACCAGTCTCAACTCAGCCCGA
Source organism: Candidatus Acidiferrales bacterium (assembly GCA_035604415.1). Taxonomy (GTDB): domain Bacteria; phylum Acidobacteriota; class Terriglobia; order Acidiferrales; family UBA7541; genus Palsa-295. Next base: position 2,047 of record DATNIN010000018.1, on the reverse strand, counting down.
TCTTCATCAGCACCTCGCAACTGACGGCGGAAATTCCCGCGAGCTTGATCCAGACTGCTGGTACGGCATCGATCGTGGTATCCACACCTTCACCGGGTGGCGGAACCACTCAGCCGCAGACGTTTACGATCGACCCGATCCCAAGCCCCGTGCCGCAAATTACATTGCTTTCTCCGTTCGGAGTCCTTACCGGCGGACCCCAATTCACGCTGTCCGTGACGGGGAAAAACTTTGTTTCAAAATCCGTGGTGACGGTGAACGGTGCCAATCGCCAGACAGCCGTCTTTAGTTCCACATCCTTGCAGGCGGGCATCCCCGCTTCTGATATCGCGAGCGCCGGGACGATTCAGATCGCCGTGGTAAATCCTCCGCCGGGCGGAGGGGGCTCGAATATCTTGCCGCTGACCATCAAGAATCCGGTGCCGAGTCTCACGTCGCTCACGCCCACTGCCGTCTTCGCCGGAAGCGCGGGTACGGCGCTTACCGTGACCGGTGCAAACTTCGTTTCAAACTCCGCGATCGTCGTCAACGGCGTGCAGCGCGACACTGTTTTTGGCAGCTCGACGCAGATCCTGACCACGCTCAACGCAGGCGATTTCGCGACCGGCGGTATCAGCCAGGTGCAGGTGACGAATCCCGCGCCGGGCGGCGGCACATCCAACACCGTGACGTTTGCGGTGACCCCGACCGAGCTCGCCGGACTGCCGGTGCTCGTCGATCTCGCGCCCGACGGCACTCAGGCAAACGATGGGCTTTGCGGCACAACCTGTCCGGGTGGACCTCCAGCTCTCGCGGCCGCTGGACCGTCGGTGAGCCAGTCCGGTGAGTTGGTGGCTTTCGCGTCCAATTCCACGAATCTGGCAGTGAGCCCGGTGAACGTTTCGAGCGATATCTTTCTCCGCGACACGTGCCTCAAGGCAACCGGTTTGGGCACTGCCAGCTGCATACCCAAGACTTCCGTCGTCAGCTTAACGCCCAGCGGCGGCGCGCCCAATGGCGCAAGTACGGAGCCTTCGCTCGATGGCACGGCCGCGCACGTCGCCTATACTTCAACGGCCAGCAATCTGGTGAACTACGTGAACGTGACGAATGGGAGCCGCCAGGTTTACTGGCAGCCCGTCTGCACAACCACGGCAGTTGGGGGCTGCGCTTCCGGCACCAACGCGGCGGCTCTCGTTTCCATCTCCCCCGACGGCTCGACTCCGGGCAACGCCGATAGTTACAACCCGGCGATCAGCGCCGATGGACGCTACGTTGCGTTCGTTTCGCTCGCGACGAATCTCGGCCCTGTGGCGGACGGCCTCACGCCGCAAGTCTATCTGCGGGACACGTGCAGCATCGTGCCGCCAGCGGCTAGCGGGTCATGCACGCCGACGACTTACCTGGTTTCGACGCTCGACGGCACGACTTCCGCCAACGGCGCCAGCGCGAATCCGGCCATCGCCAACCAGGGCCTTTTTGTTTCGTTCACTTCCTCCGCGCCCAATCTCGGAGCGCCAGCGACCATCCCTCCCACGAACGAAATCTTTGAGCGGTCCACGTGCGTGACCACCATCGGTTTGGTAGGCAACATATGCGCTCCCGTGACCAGCCTCATCTCCACGCCTGACGGCACGACGCCCGCCGATGGTACGAGCAGCGAGTCCGCGATTTCGAGCGACGGCCGCTTCGTTGCCTTCGCCTCCCAGGCAACCACGCTCATCACCGGCGTAGGTCCGACCCAACAAGTGTATGTGCGCGACACCTGCACGGGAGTTCTGGTCACCACGCCTCCCACCTGCACCGCTTCGATCTACCTTGCGTCCACGCCCAATGGCACCACTCCCGCGAACGCGTTGAGCGAGAATCCGAGCATCAACAACTGCGGCACCGCCACAATCAGCTGCGCCTCGGGTCAATTCATCGCCTTCGCCTCTTTCGCGACGAATCTCGGGCCGAGCGTCGCGAATGGCATCGAGAACATTTTCGTGCGGAATCCCTGCTCGCCGCTCCCCACGTCCACGACGGCTTGCGTCCCCTATACGATCCTTGCAAGCCAGCCCGCCGG
>DATNIN010000017.1:0-26524 GCA_035604415.1 Candidatus Acidiferrales bacterium | reverse complement strand
CGCCGGTGCTGATGCCCCTGCGCATGTCCGTGCAGGCGCCGCCCGCTTGGCAGGCGGCCCTGTCGGTTGTCCTGTTGCTGCTCACGACGGTCGGCGTGATCTACGCCTCGGCGAAGGTCTATCGCGTTGGCGTTCTGATGTACGGCAAGCGCCCCACGCTCCCCGAGCTCGTCCGCTGGCTCCGCTATTCTTAGCCGACCCCGGTCTGGAGCGTTGTCATCCCGAGCGGAGTCCCGCGTCTCTTGGTCTTGCCCGCGTCGTTTGCGGGCGCGGGACGCAGGGAGGGATCTGCTTCTACTTTCGTCGCATGGCAGCCACCCCACCTCCGCCAAACCCATCCGCGTTTCGTTACTGTTACGTCAGATTTTTAGGGGGTCAGGGCTTCCAGCCCTGACATACCGATCAGCGCGCCCGAACCGCCGCAAGGTCCATGTGGCTTCACCCGCTAACGTTGACGCGCCGATTTTACTACTTGAGAACATGTACCATCCCAGAAGGTGTCCGTAATTGCTAGCATGAATCAACGCCGTGTGAGCCTTGCCGTCTGAGAGGGAAACGGAAGCAAATGAGGAAGTCGTGGCGTTCTAGAACATTTCGCACGTGGCGAGGCCAGGGTCGCACTTCAAGGAGAAAGAGCATGATAATTCCTGACGGCCGGCTTCAAGGTAAGGAAGCGATCTTGATTGTCGGGTGTGATTGCGTCCTAATCGAGGGGGAAATTGGCTTCTGTGTGAAAGATAGCAGATTCATCTTCTCCACGGATTACGACGAGCGGGACCTTCGTCACATTTACGATCTCCTTCGGGAAAAAGCGTGAATATCCCCCTCCTAATCGGCCTCGTGGCTGGCCTTCTTGGGGCGCAGTCGGCACCACCTCGAAAGGACATACCGTCGATCGCCAAGGCCGCGAATGGCGCCGTCGTGTCAATCATCATGTCGGACAAGGACGGTCGTCCTGTAGCCCAAGGCAGCGGTTTCTTCGTAAGCAAGGACGGCCGTATAGTGACCAACTATCACGTCATCCAGAGCGGTAGCTCCGCTATCGTTAAACTGCCCGACGGCGCCTTTTTTGTGGTTGATGGGGTAATTGCGTTCGACAAGGCCCGCGACATTGCTGTCATCAAAGCCCACGGCGAGAACTTCAGTATAGTCACTCTCGGAGACTCCGACCGAGTCCAAGTCGGCGAGGACGTCATCGCGATAGGCAACCCTCTCTCCCTCGAATCAACCGTTTCTAGTGGCATTGTCAGCGGGGTCCGAACTGTTGAGGAAGAGGGCGGCAAGTTCTTGCAGGTCACGGCACCAATCTCCCCCGGCAGCAGTGGCGGCCCGTTGTTCAGCGTAACGGGAGAAGTGGTCGGGATTACGACCTTGCATATCAAAGGCGGAGAGAATCTAAATTTCGCAATCCCCATTAACGATGCGAAACCCCTGCTCCTGGCTAACTCTAAGGTCCGCGATTTTCCGAACGAAACTAATAGAGACGGAGTTTCTTCGACAGGTTTCTTGTCGAAGAAACAGATTTGCTTGGACGGCATGCTCAACACCGTTGAAACGGGACCATTCACGTATCTCCCTGGAGGGGCCTGCACTTTGTTTGTTGTTCGCCTTCCTCTCGCTCCCGAAGATGCTCGTTTGCTCGAAGGACGTTTACCTGAAGATGACGAACTTCTCGGGAAAATGGAAATTCAATGGGGCAATGCCATTACCTACCGAAGTGTGATTGAGAATCAACAATCGGCGACTCGAAGCATAGACACGGGAGCGGCGCAAATGATCGGGGCTATATGGATGGCTTTCCAACAGAACCGTGACACCTTCTGTTCCCACCATCTGAGTATGTTTGTCTTCGACATGGAGCTTGACGGCACGCAAACTCCCCCAAAATGGTGCGCACTGGCGACGGCCGGAAAGGCCGCAGGAGAAAAAAGATGAACGGCTCAGAACCGTGTCCGCTGAAAAGATCTCTCGATCCGGGAGGGGCATAAATGTACGCCAGCAGGAAAATGGCTATGGTAGGTGATGTTGTGCAAGGTAGTGGGGGTGAAGGTGAAGTGCTGGAAGTCACGCAGCACGGTTCGGGCGGAGAAACTGCCACAGTCCAATGGACAACCCCATACGAAAAAGTGGCCGGAAGCGGAATCTACGCTCCACTATCCCCGGTCCCAGTCCTCACTCGGTTGCTCAAACTTGTTCGCCGAAAGACCGCATGATCGGAATATTTGCCGCACCTCGTAGCCAGGCAACAGTGAGCGGCAGCCCAAACTCAGGGGTTTTGACTTCTGAGGGCGAATGACCTGCCGCAAGCGGTCCCACGCATTCGTGGGACATCTTCCAGCCGCCCCTTCGGCACTGGCTTCGTGCGTGCCACGTCGCCGAAAACCGCCGCGCGAAGTGCGTTCCTTTGCTTTGTGGGTCGGGGCTTCCAGCCCCGACATAAACAGACCCGCGCAGAGCGCCTTCCTTTGCGCAGTCTCATTCGCAGCAAGTATTCGACTCTCTCGGTCCTAGCCGCCTAAGCCGCACGACCACCGCGAAGTCCCCTGTCCTTGAACCGCTGCTCTCGGATTCCTAGCTCCGCTTTCCAAACAGCCCCGTCCCAATTCGCACTTCCGTCGCGCCTTCCTCGATCGCGACCTCGAAATCGTGGCTCATCCCCATCGAGAGCACCGGCAGCGCACTTCCAAGCCGGCCGCTCAAGTCGTCCCGCAATTCGCGCAATTTGGTGAAATAGGGGCGCGCCTGCTCCGGATCGTCCAAATACGGCGGAATCGCCATCAGTCCCCGCAGCTCCAGATGTGGCAGCAACGAGAAACCCTCTGCGAGAGCTCCCAAATCCGCTTCAGCCACGCCGCTTTTCGTTGTCTCATTCCCGAGGTGTATCTCGATCAGCACCGGCAGACGCTTCTTTTCCTCCGCGGCCGCCTGATCGAGCTTCCGCGCGAGCTCCAGGGAATCCACCGAATCGATCCGGTCGAACAGGTGCACCGCGCGCCGCACTTTGTTGCTTTGCAGGTGCCCGATGAAGTGCCACGTCGCGTCGAGTCCCGCCAGCTTCGTGCGCTTCGCATCGAACTCCTGCACCCGATTCTCCCCGAAGTGGCGGAGTCGCGCCTCATGAGCCGCGCGAATTGCTTCCACCGGAAAGGTTTTCGAAATCGCGACTATCGTGATCTCTTCCGTGCGCCGCCCCGCACGACCAGCCGCCTGCGCGATCCGCTCGCGCACGCGCTCGAGATTTTCAGCAATGGAACTGGTTTGCGCCATATTTCGCCGCGATTCTAGCATGCGCGACACTTCGCCTCCGGTTCGCGGTCCAGTCCACACGCCCTGGTACTTGACACGTTCTTCCCGCCTGCTAGCGTGGAAGCGATGCGCAGCGACCGCGCAAACGGACGACGGACGCTTTCTCCCGCCGCGGCGGGGCGTCACGGGTGTGTCTCTTCGGGACCTTCCGTTAGGTTCCGTTCCGGCGCAAATTCGACATTCTTACTCGACACACCTTGCCGAGTAAGAAACCGGCTAACTCGTTCAAAACAAAGCATCGGGCCACTGTCTACTCGACACACTTTTGAGGGGGCCACGCACACCACTTTTCCACGCAGTTCCCCTGCCTCCTCTGCTCCCCTACGATGCTCCCATGCTAGACTGAGCGCCTCTTCCATGCCAGCGCGCGGCAAATTCATCGTTCTCGAGGGAATCGACGGCTCCGGAAAGCGCACGCAGCTCGAAGCGCTCGCTCGCGCATTCACGCGGAAGGGAATTGCGCTTTCGCAGATCAGCTTCCCCAATTACAGCGGCTTTTTCGGCAAGCTCGTCGCGCGATTCCTCAACGGCGAATTCGGACCGCTCGCTGCCGTCGATCCGCACTTTTCCGCTTTGCTCTACGCCTGCGACCGCCTGGAGTCGAAGCCCGTCATCGAAGCGGCGCTCGCCACGGGCAAGATCCTGCTCGCCGACCGCTACGTCGGCTCGAATCTCGCGCATCAAGGCTCACGCGTGCCGCGCGAAAAGCGCGACGAATTTCTCAAATGGCTGAATCACCTCGAATACGAAATCCACGCGCTGCCCGCCGAGGATCTTGTCGTTTATTTACGCTTGCCCGTGGCCGAGGCGCACCGCCTGGTCGGCGAAAAGGGCGCGCGCGCGTACACGAATTCGCGGCGCGATTTGCAGGAAGCCGACGTCGCGCATCTCGAAGCGGCCTCGCAGGTTTATGACGAGCTGGCGCGGCAGCCCAATTGGATCACGATCGAATGCTTCGACGCGGCGTCCGGCTCTCTTCGCCCGCCGCCGGCCATTCACGAGGAAATTCTTGCGGCGGTGGAAGCGCGCATTCACTCCGCGCTTCACGCCAACGGTTAATCGAATGGGATTCGGCGAATTTCGCGGCAACGAACGCATAGTCGGCGCGTTGCGCGGCATGCTTCGCCGCGAACGCGTGCCGAGCGCGCTGCTTTTCACCGGGCCGCGCGGTATCGGGAAATATACGCTCGCGCGGATGTTCGCGCAGGCCGCAAACTGCGAGCGCCTGAAAGACGACTTCTGCGGCGAGTGCGCCGCGTGCCTGAAAATCGCGCGCCTCGCGGACCCCGCGCCGCTCATCGAAGCGGGCCTAGCCGAGCGCGGCGAATCGGCTGACGCAGCCGCGGTCGAGCGTACGCCGCTGCTCCTCGAAACGCACCCTGACGTCTGGCTGATCGTCCCGGATCCGGTGCGCCTCCGCACCCCGGTCGCCCGGCCGATGATTCGCGTCGGCCAGTTGCGCGCGGTGCAGCGCGCGGCCTATTTCAAGCCGCAGGGCCGCCGCCGCGTCTTCATACTCGATGGCGCGGACACGATGCGCTGGAATGACGCCGATCTGTTTCTCAAAATCCTCGAAGAGCCGCCCGACTCCGCGACGCTCATCCTGCTCGCGCCGACGCCCGATTCGTTGCTGCCCACGATCCGCTCGCGCTGCTTGCAGTTCCATTTCGCCCCAGTCCCCGCCAATAAAATCGAGGCGTTTCTCGCGGATCGCACCGATGCAAAATCCGCGGAGCGGAAGCTCGCCGCCCGGCTCTCCGGTGGCAGCCCGGGCGCGGCGCTTTCGCTCGACCTGGAGGAATCGGCCCGTCTTCGGAGGAGTGTCCTCCGGCTTCTCGAGCAGGCAGTGACCGGAGAGAAGTACGGAGAGATCTTCGCCGCCACCGCTCAGCTTGCCAAGCAGGAGCAGGAATCGTTTGAAAACATTCTGGAGCTGTTTTATAGTGTGTTCACAGACTTGCTCGAGTCCTCCCTGGGCCCCGAGAGCAGTCTCCCTCGCAACCCTGACCTGCGACGGGAAGTGGAGTTGCTTGGAAAGAAGATCGATTGGGAGTGGGTCCTGAGGGCCACCCGCAGCATGGATACGCTGGAGGCCCGGCTTCGCCGCAATATCGGCCGTCAACTGGGTCTGGACGCCGTCATCGCTTCGCTCAGTGTCCGCTGAGGCGCCCGGCCCGACCCAAAGCCTTTTTCGCAAAATTTGTTGCAACCGAACGTCCTCTTCCGTAGTCATAAAGGGATAGCAAACTGAGGAGCAATCATGGTAAACCGCAAGTTGTTTCGCCCCGCCCTAACTGACATGAAGGATCAATACGTTCCACGGTCGGCGCAGCCCGCACCGCAATCCGCGCCCCCCGGCCGCAAGAAACCCGCGCCACCCGAGCAAACCTTCGCGGAGAATTTTTACTACGTGAAGCAGATGCAGTCGCGAACGCCCGTTGCCGTGGTCTTGACGGATGGCGAAGTCCTTCGCGGCACGGTGGAGTGGTACGACCGGGATTGCATCAAGCTCACGCGCTACGGCAGCCCGAATCTGCTCATTTACAAGCACGTCATCCGATACCTCTATAAGGAAGGCGAGGACGCAGCTCAAGGCGGCACGAACGGCCAGTAGGAATCTGCACAGACGAGTTTCCTAGCCGCCGATCCGTGTTTGCCGAAGGCCGCCAGCCACGCGCCACAACCACCATGAAAATCGGAATCACCTGCTATCCGACGTACGGCGGTTCCGGTGTGGTGGCCACAGAACTTGGCATTGAACTCGCGGCGCGGGGCCACGAAGTTCACTTCATCAGCTACGCCATGCCGATTCGTTTGAGCGGCGCGAGCGAGCGGATCTTTTTTCACGAGGTGGAAGTCACCACCTATCCTCTTTTCGATCATCCGCCTTACACGCTCGCGCTTGCGACCAAAATGGCCGAGGTCGCCGAGGGGGCGTCGCTCGACCTGCTGCACGTCCACTATGCGATCCCGCATTCCGTGAGCGCGCTACTCGCCCGCATGATGGCGGCGCCCCGGCGCCTGCCGTTCATCACCACATTGCACGGCACCGATATCACTCTCGTGGGCAATGACCGGAGCTATCTGCCCATCACGCGTTTTTCGATCGAGCAGAGCGACGGTGTGACGGCCATCTCAAACTACCTGCGCGATCGCACTTTGAAGGAATTTGAAATCAAGCGGCCCATCGAGGTGATTCCAAACTTCGTCAACTGCGACCTTTACAAGCGGTCCGAAGACGCATCGGCCCGCGCGCAATGGGCCCCCGGCGGCGAACCGATCCTGATGCACCTTTCGAACTTCCGGCCGGTGAAGCGCCTCACGGACGTCGTGGAAATCTTCGCGCTGGTGCGCGAAAAAATGGCCGCCAAGCTTGTCCTGATCGGCGACGGGCCCGACCGCGGCGCTGCCGAATACGTGGTGCGCAAGAAGCGCCTCTCGAAAGACGTGTTTTTCTTGGGCAAGCAGGACCGCGTACACGAAAAGCTAGGGCTGGCCGATCTTTTCCTTCTTCCCAGCGACGAAGAATCTTTTGGGCTTGCAGCGCTCGAGGCGATGGCTTGCGAAGTTCCGGTAATTGCGACGAACGTGGGCGGGATACCCGAAGTGGTCAAGCACGGAGCGGACGGTTATCTCTTCGAGCCGCGCGATGTCCCAACGGCCGCCAAGTATGCGCTGGAGATTCTCTCGCGTCCCGACCGCGGCCGCCTGATGGGCGAGATGGCTCGCACCGACGCCCGCCGCCAGTATTGCTCGAACGACATCATCCCGCTCTATGAGGCTTACTACAGGAAGGTGTTGAACTCTTCCGGCATCGCTGCCCGCGCCTAGGTTCGGTTTTTCTTGGAGAAATGGCGGCGGATATCGGGCCAGAATTCTTTCGCCACATTGGCCGTGGCGTCCCACATGACGTCCGTGCCCCAAACGCTCAGAGTGTTTCCGAGCGTGCGCTCATCGCTGGGGTGATAGGCGTTGGAAATTCCGGCAGCGGCGAGATTGCCGAAAATCTCCGAAGCATTGAATTGCTTGCTTCCAGAGTCCCCGCGCGTCACGAAGATGCGGCTCGCGGAGTAGAGCGAGCGGTGCCAAATGCTGCCTTTTCCGAGCTGAAAGTATCGGGGATCCTGCCGGAGCAGCGACGGGAAAACGGAAGTCGTCATCGTCGTACCGATTCCGGCGTCCCCGTACGACGTGCCGTAGCGTTTCGCGTAGCCTTTCAAGCCCTGCCCATAGGAGGGCTCGGTGTTTTCCGCCTGGCCAATTAGGGCTACAAAACCTATGAACGGGAATGTGACCGGGTCAAACATGGCCTCCGCCGAAAGCTTGTACTTTTCCTTCGTTGAAAGCGGTCCGAACTGATCTTCATTCTCGACGGTAGTGTAGTTTGGAAGGACGCCGAAAAGCCGGTCGTTCTTAGGCGTATTTGATCCCTGGCCTTGCGCGGGAATCTGCCCGCCCGGCTTGTCACTGGTTTTGTCTTGCGTTTGGGTTTGGCCGCTTGTCGAAGCTTCGGGAGGAGCTTGCTGCGGCTGCTGGGCCTGAACGGGAAGGGCACACAGGGATACCACGACCACGATCCTGCCGAAGATTCGTCTAGACACTTGTGATAGCACTTGTTTCACGGATTCCGATTGTCGCCCAGATTGCCAGCCTGCGTGAGAACTTCGTATGTCAAGGTTTCTAGGCCTGAAGGTTGACAACTCTATTTATTTCCATGAATTGGAGAGGAAGTTCCAAAACCTTTCAAACAAGCGCGCCAAGGAGTTGCGAAAAACAAAAGGCCCGCTTTGCAGCGGGCCTTCGAGGGGAGAAAGCTCCAAGGCCAATGCGCGGTAGGCCACAGAACCCTTTCCTCGACCGCAGTCTAGTGGCGGGGCATATTCGAAGTCAAGCGCGAAACCCAGAATGCGGTTTTCGCGTAACCCATTTATTTTCAGCGGAATATGCGAAGAGCGACCCGGTCGGGCAGATTCTTGTCCACCGGTTTCACTCCAGCCGTCGGGGCACTATAGCCGTAGAAGTCGTCTGAATTGATTGGTTTACTGCCCAATCCCAGCTGAAGAACTTGGAGGTGATTGTTGCGGTCGAAGATCTTTCCGGGCCACAGGCGCTTCACGACAAGCCTCAAGCCCCCAAATGACACGCCCGCGACCAGCGCGAACATGCAGATCGTTCCCGCCCCAACGATCGTGCCGACGATCATGGCTTCGATGGTTGGTTCCTTGAATTGGAAGGTCGGCTCATCCCACGTGAGCTCCGTGCCGGATTGAACCTGACTCAGCAGATGATTCGCTTCCGCTTGCGTGGATGCGCCGGAAACGATCGCAAGGAGAGTCAACGAGCGGCCGGCATACAGCACCGGGGAGCCGCTGCTGGAATTGGAACCGTTCACGTTGAATTTCTTCTGTAGATCGGCCAGCTTCTGCGCAGCGATTTGAGGAGTCGGAAAATCGGCAATCAGCAGCGTGGCGTCGCGCCCTCTCAGGCGATAGTGCGCCAGCTCGGCCTCCGCTCCTGTCGAAAATCCGAGCGAATCGCCCACTCCGGCCGGGAAGAGTTGGTCCAACGTCCGCGGGCCGAGAATGTAGTGGTCCGTGCGCTCGATCATGTCCCTTTGAGGCAGGTGCTCCCAGAGAGTGGGCAACGGCCCTTCATGGGCCTTCGGTGCGATCGTGGCGACGAGGGACTTCACTTCAGGCTCAAACTTGGCGAGATTCGTCCCGCGAATGTCCAGCACCAGATTGCCGAAGAGTACGAGGGCGCGTTCGCTCGACATCGAGGAATGTTCCGTGTAGTCCGCGTGCGCCATGTCCGGCGTGCGCAAGAATGAATACAGGCCATAGGCGCCACTCGGGTCCTTCAACTTGTAGACGGCGGCTTCCAGAGTGTCCGCACCGCGTGTGAAGCGATGAGAGTCGAAGCTAGCAAATCCATACTCTGCAAGAACCTGAGTCTGGCTCTGCTCGGGGAAATCGGCGGCGGGAGGCATCCCTGCGTCCGACCAACCGGCCAGCGAAGTCGGCTGGATACCCTGGGCCGCCGCAGGAAATGCGGCCAGGCACAGAAGAGCGGTGATAAGTAGCGTGGTTCGGCGCATCAGCGTATGTAGATTAGACGCCGAAATTCTACTTTGGATTCCCGGTTGATGCCACTGTTCCGGGATCGAGACGGCCATCGGAGACATGATTGTCGGATACGAGCTTCTGCTTGTTGTAGGAGAGGCTGTTCAAGCTGTCGAGATAGGCCGCGATTCCCCGGTAGAGACCATCGGCGATGCGCTGGCGCTGGTCGGTCTTGCGGAGCAGTCGCTCGTCGCTTGGGTTGCTGACGAACGAGATTTCCGAGAGCACGGACGGCATGTTCGCCCCGATCAGCACAACGAAGGGAGCCTTCTTCACTCCGCGATTCCGCTCGCTCTGGCTCACCAGTTGCAGCCGCTGGGTGAGCGTGCTCTGGATGTCGCCGGCGAGCTCCTTTGATTCCTCGACCTTTTCGTTGCGCGCAATCTTCTGAATCAGGTCCTGAAGATCGTGCAGCGACTCCTGCGAATTCGCGTTCTCGCGGGTCGCCACTTCCATCGATTCCGGGGACGTCGCGAAGTTCAGGTAGTAGGTTTCGATGCCTCGCGCCGCCGGGTCGTGGCTCGAATTCGCGTGGATCGAGACGAAAAGATCCGCCTTCGCTTCGTTTGCGATCGCAGTGCGCTGCTCCAGCGGAATAAACGTATCGTCCTTCCGCGTGTAGACCACTTCGGCCCCCGGCAGCTTCTGGTCGATGATGTTTCCCAGCCGAAGCGCCACGTCGAGGCAGAGATCCTTTTCCATCAGGCCGTGCGGGCCGATCGTGCCCGTATCGTGGCCGCCGTGTCCGGCGTCGATTACAATGCGGCTGATCTTCAATCCCAGCGCCCGCGTCAGGGAGCGCTCGCCATCGCGGGTCGGCTTCGGTTCCGTGGGCGGCTGAACGGCGACGGTCTTGTTCGCGTTCGGCTTCGAGGCCGGAGAAGAGGTCTTGGCCGCAACTTTTGCGGCGGCTTTGGCCAGAGGCGAGATGCCTGCGCCCCTGCTCACCGTGACTACAGATACAGTCTCCTTGGTCGGCAGGGAACTGGCCGCGGGCTTTTCCGCGGCAGGATTCACCGGCGCTTCGGAAGAGGGAGCTGGAGCGGAAGTTCGCTTCGCGTTCATGGCGGCTTCGGAATGGACGTCGATCACGAGCCGGTACGGATTCGTCAACAGAAAGGTCGAAAAATCCTTCGCGCCATTCACGTCCAGGACCAGGCGGACGACGCTCTGCTTGTTTTGCGCTACGCGGACCGATTTCAGCAGGCCGCTCTGGACGTCGAGCGTCTTCCCGGGAAGCTTCGGGCCGAGCTTGGCTTTGTAGAGATCGAAGTAAATCCGGTCGGGCGAAGAGATGCGCGCCGCGTTGTATTGGATCGTATCGTTCAGGGCGACGACGATGCGCGTGGAGTCCTGCGAGTTCCACGTGCGAATGTCCGTCACGCTGGGCGTGTTCTTGTCCGCGACGCGCGGTTCCACGCGCTGTCCTTGCAGATCAGGCGGCTGATTGGCAGGCTGCGCGGCGGGTTGCACAGTCGCGGACGGCGCAGGCTCGCCGGCGATTTCTTTCAGCGCCTCGCGCGCATCGGCGGCCTTTTCCGAACGCGGGAAGCGCGTCAGGTATTCCTTGTAAGTCGCTTCCGCGTCCTCAGGTTTCTTCAGGTCATCTTTCTGGATTTGGGCGATGGCCAGCAAGGCTCCGCCGCGATACCGACTGCCCGGATACTGTTTCAACAGAAAGCTGTACACATCAATGGCGGATTGAAAATACTTGGAATCGAACAGCCGGCCCATCTCTTGATACAACTCCGCCTCGGCGACGAGCGCCGGCGTGACATCGTCCGCCTGAGGCGTAATCAGATAGACCTTGTGATAGGCCGCGATGGTCTGCTTATAGTCGGAAAGGGTGCGGTCTTTTTCGAGATAGCCTTCGAGCATCGTGCGCATCTTGACGGCGCGTTCGAATTGCTCGCGAGCATCGGACATTTTGTCCGCGCGGACCGGAAGAACGAGGCACACCGCGAGCGCGGCGACGATTGCAATCGCGCGGAAGAGCTGTTCAGCGAAGTGTGATTCCCCCAAGAACCTGCGTCTCATTCGTTCGTGAAAACTACCCGGCCATTCGAATCCACTTCTTTTCGCACCAGAGACCTTGGCTGGTCCCAGAGCGATCGGTCGCGGCCCGAGCTGGGTTGGAAGTACGCGTCGGTCACCTTTCGAACGTACCTGCGCGTCTCCGGGTACCACGGCACGCCGCGGTTGATATCGACCGCGTGCTCGCCGGCGTTGTATGCCGCGAGCGTTTTCGCCAAATCGCCGTTGTACCGCTGAAGCAGCCACTTCAAGTACATCGTTCCGCCCTCCACGTTTTGGGCCGGATCGAAAGGATTGCCGACGCCGTAGCGTTGTGCCGTCTCAGGAATCAATTGCATCAATCCGACGGCTCCCTTGCGGGAAACCGCCCAAGGATTCCACCCGGATTCGGTGCTGATCACGGCTTTGACCAGCGCCGGGTCCACTTTATGCCTCTCGGCAGCCTCCCGGACGATGCGATCCATCCGATCTTCTGCGTGATAGGCCAACGGAGTGGGCGACCCACCGGCCAGTGCCGACGATCCCGGCGATGCAACTGCCGGAGTCTGCGACGCGACCGAGGGAGAACTAATAGTACTCCCATTGCGAGTTACCCGGGAATCCCCGTTTATGTAAGTGAGCTTGCCGTGCTCATCTACATACGATGCAATTTGAGCTCGGGTCGGGGTGGACAGCCAAAGCCAGGCGCCAACCGCCAACATCGCAACGGTGATGGATGTCCTGGTCATTTTGTGCCGTCCGCTCCCGGCCCGTGGGGAAGGCAAAACGCTGCACCTCCGAACGGGAACTTAAATCAGTCAGAAGACGCAGGCGCCCACGCACGGAAAAGAGGTTTTTCCGGCGTAAACTTCTGGCGCTACGGGGATTATAGGAGGCGGTCGACGAGGGGGTAAACAGTACTCAAGGCCTTTTCTATGGCGGATGTGTCTTTTCCGCCAGCCTCCGCCAAATCGGGCTTTCCGCCCCCGGAACCGCCTACCAGCTTGGCGAGTTCCTGGACGATCTTGCCGGCATGGAGCTTTGATGTGAGGTCCTTCGTAACCCCTGTGATTAGAGCTACTTTGCCGTCCTCCGCGGAGGCGAGGACAATGACGCCGGAGCCGATCTTCTGGCGCAGAGAATCGACCAGTTGGCGCATGCCCTCGCGGTCTAAACCGCTGACCTGGGCGGCCAGAACCCGGACCCCCTTGACCTCCCGGGCCTCCTCCAGAAGACCCTGGGCCTGCGAGCCGGCCGCCTTGCGTTTGAGCGCATCGAGCTGCCTTTCAAGGGCTTTCAAGGCGTCCATTTGGCGCTCAATTGCGTCAATTAAGCCGTCTTCAGAGGCATTAAGAAGGCCCGCCGCGATGCGCAGGGTTTGCAATGCCCGCTGGTAATCTGTGAGGGCGCGGTCGCCGGAGATGGCCTCGATCCGGCGGATGCCCGCGGCAGTGGACTGCTCGGCGAGAATCTTGAACAGGCCGATCGCGCCGGTGCGGCCGACGTGCGTGCCGCCGCAAAGTTCCTTGCTATAAAAGCCGCGAGACGAGGCGGCATCCGGAATCGTGACGACGCGGACGTTCGCTTCGGGATATTTGTCGCCGAAGAAGGCGAGCGCGCCGGAGGCGAGAGCCTCGTCGATGTTCATGATGTCGGTGCGAATTTCGAGATCCTTGCGAATCTCTTCGTTGACCTGCTGCTCGATCTCGGCGATTTCAGACGGGTCGACGGCGGCGAAGTGCGAGAAATCGAAGCGCAGGTGATCGGGTGCAACGAGCGAGCCGGCCTGCTTCACGTGCGTGCCGAGGGTGTTGCGCAGTGCGGCGTTCATCAGGTGCGTGGCCGTGTGATTGCGCATGTTGCGCCCGCGGCGCTCGGCGTCAGCGACGGTGGCGACGCGGTCGCCGACATGCAAATCCTGTTTCGCGACGATGCGGTGCGCGATGAGGCCGGTGACAGGGTAGTACGCGCCTTTGACTTCGGCGACTTCCAGCGATTCGGAATCGTCGTAGAATCCGCCGGTGTCGGCGACCTGCCCGCCCGATTCGGAGTAGATCGACGTGCGATCGAGGACGATTTCGGCCTCGGCACCTTTGGCGATTTCATTTACCGGGCCGTATTTCGTGATGATCGCTTCGATTCTGCAATCGCGCGTGCTGGTGCCGAAGTAAAAATCCGGCTCGGTCCTGAATGTTTCCGCGAGCCTTGCGTATGCGGGATTCGCGATGTCCCTGGCGACGCCCTTCCAGGAGGCTTTCGCGCGCGTCCGCTGCTCTTCCATCGCCGCGTCGAAACGCGCCTGGTCGAATGCGATGCCCAGGTCGCGAATGGCATCTACTATGAAGTCCAACGGCAGGCCGTACGTGTCGTAGAGCTTGAACGCGCGGGCGCCGTCGTAGACGGCCGAATTCCGCGGCGCTGATTTCATCGCCTGGATGATCGGAGCCAGATCCTCGTCGAGTTTCGCCAGGCCGACCGAAAGCGTCCGCGTGAAGCGACGCTCTTCTTCGGAGACCACTTTCGGAACGTGCGCGCCGGCGGAGCCCATTAGCTCGGGATACGCATCGGCCATCAGTTCGCGGACCGCAAGGACCAAGTCGGTGAAGAATGGTTTCTCCGGCCCGAGCAGGAGCGCGTGGCGCATGCCGCGGCGCATGATTTTGCGAAGCACGTATCCGCGGCCTTCGTTCGAGGGCATCACGCCGTCGGCGATGAGGAATGTCGTGGCGCGCGCATGATCGGCGACGATACGAAATGACGGGTCCAACTTTGGGTCGCGGCCATACCTTGCTAGAGAGAATTCTTCGGCCTTGTGAATCAGGGGCATGAAGAGGTCGGTATCGAAGTTCGATACTTTCCCCTGCATGACTGCGGCGACGCGTTCGAGGCCCATGCCGGTGTCCACGCAAGGTTTGGGGAGCGGCCAGGTTTTGCCCTCGGCGTCGCGGTTGAACTGCATGAAGACGAGGTTCCAGATTTCGACGTAGCGGCCGCATTCGCAGCCGAACAGGCAATCCTTGTGGCCCTGATCGGACGCAGCCGGACCCATATCGTAGTGAATTTCGCTGCACGGACCGCAAGGACCGGTCTCACCCATGGCCCAGAAATTTTCCTTCAGGCCAGGGACGGGAATGATTCGGTCTTTTGGCGCGCCGACATTGGCCCAGTGCGCCGCCGCTTCGCTATCCGTATCCAGCGCGGTGCCGGGCGCGACTTCCGCACCGCCGAATACCGTGAAGTACAGCTTGTCGAGCGGGATGCCATACCATTTGGGGGAAGTGACCAGCTCCATCGCGTAGGCGATCGCTTCCTTCTTGAAATATTCACCAAAGGAAAAATTCCCGAGCATTTCGAAGAAGGTGTGATGGCGGTTCGTGAAGCCGACGTTTTCAAGATCGTTGTGCTTGCCGCCGGCGCGGACGCATTTTTGGCAGGAGGTGGCTGTTCTATACTCGCGCTGCTCGAGGCCAAGGAAAACGTCCTTGAACTGATTCATCCCGGCGTTGGTGAAAAGCAGCGTGGGGTCGCTCGCGGGGACGAGTGAGCTGGTGCGCACGACGCGATGGGCGCGCTCTTCGAAAAAGCGCAGAAATGTTTTGCGGACGTCGTTGCCGGTCAATTTGCCCTCAGGCGGAGCAAACCATTATACCCACAATCATAGCGCCGAACGCGCGAGCGTGTCGTGGCGCGCCGACGGACGACTTGCTGCGGGTGAATCTGTGCAGTGGGAAGCGCTTCGCGCTGTCGGTTTGCGGCGGGGTTGAAACCCCGCCCTTCCGGATGGTGACAAGCGCTTCGCGGCGGCAGGTTATATCGGGCCCAAGCTCGGACCGCTAAAGACCATCTGGCTGATACCTGCTAGTTCTGCGGCGGGCGCGGCGGGGCCTGCTGGCCTTGCCTCTGTTGTTGCTCGGCAGTCCACGGCGGGACGACGCCGTTCATGCGCGCGTAGGCGATGGACTGACCGAGATGCTCGTGAGCGTGGGAAACGATGTGAAACACGACGTCGCCGACGCTGTTAAACTCCTGGAACTTGAGAGGCTTCAGCAAATCGGCATCGGACATGTTGCCGATACTGGTTTCGGCGTATTCGAACGACTGGTTCAGCAGCTCGACGATCTTGGCCTTATCCGTTGTGGATTTTTCGAAACCCTGGAATTTGAACCCTGGAGAGGGTGGCGCGCCTGCAACCGCCGTCAGCCCGAAATTGGCACCAGCCAAATGCAGGTAGACCTCACTGACGGAGCGGACTCCCTCGGCTGGGCGCCACGTGTATTTCTCCTGGGGCATCGCCTGTGCGAGGCTGACAATTTCCCGCTGCACGCCCTTTAGCTCGTTCACGGCTTGCTGCCGGAAGCCATACGACGCTGCTTTATCGGCCGATGGTGCGGCCTGCGCGAACGTCCGAGTCGTTCCTGCGGTCAAAACTAGAGCGAGAGTCATAAGCAAAAGACACGGCCTCTTCATTCCTTATTCCCCCTGAAAAGAAATCGACCGGACAGACTTTACCCAATTTGAGGCGTGAAAGCGACTGGAGTTCGAGAACGTGGAAGACACGGAAGGAACCATCGAAACGGATTCACCGTGGAGACGCGAAGGATGGAGAGAAAGCGCTAAGGCAGAGCTTGCGACTGGAAGAATTCCCAGATGGTGCGAGTCGCGTTGAGATTCTGGCTGGCCTTGCCGACGATGATAATCGGCAGGTACTGCGGGCCGCCGGGCCAGGTGTGGCCTCCGCCCTCAATCGTGTAAACAGCGACCTCGGTATCGTCCGCGCCGCCTGTCCAGATATCGCGATGAACATGCGTGCCGTCGTTGAAGCGATCGGGCAGCTCAGTTCTGACGGGCGGTGATGAGATGCGATCTTGTGCGCGCCAGAATTGCGCGGCGTCGGCGAGCGAAATATTGTCACCGCGAGCGCGGCCAGCTTGGAAACCGATCTTGCCACCGTTGATCGGCACGAGCGGGTCATTTGTTCCGTGCATGTAGAGGACTGAGATCGGGCGCGAAGGCTTGCAGGCGGGAACGAGCGATTGAGGCATCGTGGCAGCGACGGACGCGATGGCGGCGATTTTGTCCGTGAGGTCGCAGGCGAGCCGGTTCGAGAAAAAGCCGCCGTTTGAGATGCCCGTGGCATAAATGCGGTGCGGATCGACGGGATGCGAGCGCGAGACTTCGTCGATCAGCGCGCGGATGAAGCCGACATCGTCGGAGGGTGAAAGGCCGCGCGTGTCGTTCCAGTTTTTGTTGAAACTGTCGGGATAGGCGACGAGGAAGCCTTCGTCGTCGGCAAGCTCGTCAAAATGTGTGAAGCCGGGCATGTTCCAGTCGTGACCACCGCCGCCGTGAAATACGAGGACGAGCGGCACAGGATCCTTGGATGGCAAATTTTTGGGAACATGCAGGAGATAGTGGCGCGTCGCCCCATCTACGACGATGGAATGTTTTTCATCGGCTGCGGCCGCCTGTCGGAGGCTCGCGCGCAGGCTCAATGCGCGGCCCGCAATGGTTACCACCCCAAGCAGTGGAATGGCGATGATGATTGCGATGATGAGGGCGGCCTTGCGCATGGCGTCTATCAGATTAAACCCCGCTCCACTAAACATTACGCGCGAAAATCGCGGAAAAGTACCGGCGAGGAATCAATCCTCTAGGGCCGGACCATCAGGGGGATCGGGGAGGTCGCCGTGGGTGATGCCGCGAAGCTCGGCACGGATCACGTCCGAGGAAAATCCGGCGCGGAGAAGGCTGCGATAGAGTGAAGCGATCTTTTGCTGCCCCAGGGCGCCACGAACGTGTGAGAGGTGGCGCTTGAGGCGGGCGCGGACGAGCTCAGCCTCATCTGTCTCGGCGAAGACGGCGTCCAGCGCGGTCTCGATGTGGCGATCGGGTACGCCGCGGGCGCGCAGCTCGCGCGTGATACGAAAGCGTCCCTGGCGGCGCGAATTCGCGTGCAGGCGTGCGAAGTCGAGGGCGTAGCGGGCATCGTCGAGATAATCGCGTTCACGCAGCTTTGCGATAACCGGCGAGGTCAAGTCTTTGTCTTCGGCGCGGCGCTCGAGATACTCGCGCATCTGGTGGATCGAGTGCGCACGACGCATCAGCGCGCGGACGGCGGAGGTGTAAAGCTCCTGTTCGGTCGAAAGCTTGCGGGGGGATGAACGCGAGTACACGGATGAAGCATAGAAGCAAGGCAGCAGGGAAGCAAGGAACGAGGCGTTAGAAGACTCGAAGAGAGATCCCTCGACTCGTCCGCGACTGCGACTCACTCCTTTCGCCACAACACTCAGGGCAAGCGGGATGACGATCCTCGCCGCTCCGCAAAGCCATCCGGCGCGCAATCAACACGGATCGTCAGCGTTTGCCGAGGCGCTCGAATTCGTTCATGGCGCGCTCCATATCCTCGCGGGCTGAGTCGGCGGAGGAGCGGATGCCCTGAACGCGGAGGTGGAAATCGTCCGGGTTCGAGGCGCGCAAGAGAGCTTCCTCGAGGGTGATGAGGTTGCGCGAATAGAGATCGAAAAGCGACTGGTCGAACGTTTGCATGCCGTACTGGCTGGTGCCGGCGGCGATGGCGTCGCGGATCATGCGAGTCTTGTCGGGATTGATGATGCAATCCCGGATGTAGCCGGTGGTGATCATCACCTCGACCGCGGGCACGCGGCCTCCGCCGTCGCTCTTGCGGACCAGGCGCTGGCTGATGACAGCCTTGAGCGTCCCAGCGAGCTGCAGGCGAATCTGCTTTTGCTCCGGCGGAGGGAAGACGGCGATGATGCGCTGAATCGTCTCCGTGGCGTCGAGAGTGTGCAATGTGGAAAGCACCAGGTGGCCAGTTTCGGCGGCGAGAAGAGCCGTGGAAATCGTTTCAAGGTCGCGCATTTCGCCGACCAGGACGATGTCGGGGTCCTGGCGCAGCGCGGCGCGGAGCGCGGTCGAGAAGGATGACGTATCCACTTCGACTTCGCGCTGGTTGATGAATCCCTTCTTGTCGCGGTGAAGATATTCGATCGGGTCCTCGATCGTAATGATGTGCTCGGCGCGGAGAGAATTGATGCGGTCGATCATGGCCGCGAGCGTCGTGGACTTACCGGAACCGGTCGTTCCCGTGCAGAGAACCAGGCCGCGCTGTTCCTCGCAGACTTGCGAAAGGATGCGGGGAAGCTCGAGTTCCTCGATCGTGCGGATCTTGGTCGGGATGACGCGAAGAACCATGCCGACGTTGCCGCGCTGCTGGAAAACGTTGACGCGGAACCGCCCCAAGCCCGCCACGCCGTAAGCCATATCCAGCTCGGCCGTCTCCTTGAATTTCTGCTTTTGCCGGTTGGTCATCATGCTAAAGGCCATCGACAGCATCTCTTCCGGCGTAATGCGCGGGACATCGGTGAGTCCGTTCAGCAGGCCATCGACGCGGAGGTAGGGATAATTGCCGACCTTCAAGTGCAAGTCGGACGCCCGGCTGTCGACGGCGCGGCGCAGCAAATCGTCAATATTGAGGGCCATGGCGAGAATTCCTCGGTTTTCGAGCTCGAAGGCCAAGCTAACATGCGTCCTAGTACCTGGCAAGGAAGCCACGCGAAGAGGTTTCTAGGGGCGCAACGGGCGGGGCGCACGAGAGCTCGCAGTTTCAGTTTACGGCGGCTAGGCAGGGGGTTGGTCGCGGAGGAAGAGGCGGTCATACAGGAATCCCGCGATCACGCCGCCGAAAAGCGGGCCGACCCAATAGACGCCATGATTCGACCAATGGGCAGTTGCTAGGGCGGGGCCGAAAGCGCGAGCAGGGTTCATGGCGGCACCCGTGAACGGGCCGCCGAAGAGAATATCCATCGTAATCGTAAGGCCGATGGCGAGGCCGGCGATCTTGCTAAAGGCGCTCTTGGCATCGACGGCCGTCCCGAAGTAGACGAAAACGAGGAAAAATGTCAGCACGGCTTCGAGAGCCATGGCGTGAGTCCGGGTGAAGTCGCCGGCGAGATCCGGGGTAATCGATCCGAGAGCCTTGGATCGCCACGTGGCGTCCGGAAGAATCGCCGTAATCAGATAGGCAGCCGCCGTGCCGCCCAGCAGTTGCGCGGCCCAGTAGGAAAGGCCGTGCAGCGTGCTGAGGCGCTTCGTGACCCAGAGCCCGATCGTGACCGCGGGATTGAAGTGGCCCCCGGAAATGTGGCCCATCGCCGCGAACATCACGCCGATCGCCAGTCCGTGCGCCGCGGCGATGCCCAGCAAGCCCACGCCACTTTGTCCGGTCGCGACCAGGTATTGATCGGCGCAAATCGAACCCGCACCAATGAAGATGAGAGTAAAGGTGCCGACGAATTCCGTGACAAGTTTCTGCGGGAGATTGTACACGCGCCCTCCGGGGACGCGCGGATTCTACTGAATTCGAGAGGACGAGTCAAAAAACGGGAGACGACGGAAGGAGAAGTCCTTATGTCGTCCGCCTCGGTGGACGACCTCTAGATGACGATGTTTAGCTTATCGCGATGTTACCGTGCAACGGCGCTCGGGACTCCGACGGGTGAGAGCCAGCCGTGGCGATCGGGCCTCTTTCCGCTGGTGATGGCGAAAAATTCTTCCTGGATGCGTTTGGTGATGGGGCCACGCGCGCCAGCGCCGACCTTGACGCGGTCGACCGAGCGGATCGGGGTGACCTCGGCTGCCGTGCCGCAGAAGAAGACCTCGTCGGCGATGTAGAGCATCTCGCGAGGAATCACCTGCTCGGCGACAGGGATGTCCAATTCGTGGCAGAGCTTCATGATCGAATCGCGCGTGATGCCGGGCAGCGCGGAGTTTCCGAGCGGCGGGGTCGAAACGGCGCCGTTGAGCACGACGAAAATGTTTTCACCCGAGCCTTCGCTGACGTAGCCGTTCCTATCAAGCGCGATGCCCTCTTCGTAGCCATTGATCGTGGCTTCCATGCGAATGAGCTGCGAGTTCATATAGTTGGCTGCGGCCTTCGCCATTTGCGGAAGCGTATTGGGCGCGGGACGGTTCCACGAGCTGACGCAGACATCCACGCCAGATCGCAGCGCTTCTTCGCCAAGATATTTCCCCCACTCCCAACAGGCGAAATAGACCTCGATCGGATTTTTCTGCGGATTCACGCCGACGTCGCCATAGCCGCGGAGCACGATGGGCCGGATATAACAGGCATTGAGTTTGTTCGTGCGGACGAGATCGAGGCTCGCTTGGCAGAGCTCGTCGAGCGAGAAGGGAACGTCCATGCGATAGATGTGGGCGGAATTGATCAGCCGCTGCATGTGTTCGCGGAGACGGAAGATCGCGGAGCCTTGTGCGGTTTCGTAGCAGCGGACGCCCTCGAAGACCGCCGAGCCGTAGCTCACGACGTGCGAGAGTACGTGGATCGTGGCGTCGTCCCAATTGATGAATTTTCCGTTGTGCCAGATCTTCTCGGTCTTGGGGAGGGTCATGAATTTCTCCGCGCCGCACAAAGAAACTTTTATACCTGCCTAGAACCAAAATTATAGCACACGGCTTTTACTATTCAGGGAACGTGTGTCGCGGAGTGCCACTCCCGCACGGCCAATTTGGCTCGCCTTGGAGCAACTCGACCGACGGCCTCAATCCGAGTGGTCGTCGGGCTCCTGGTTTGCGGAGAGCGCGAGACCGGAGATGCGGCCCCAGGCGCTGGTGCGCCAGTTGTCGGTGATCTCCTTCGCCAGAATCCACGGCGGAAGGTCCATATAGAGAAAGCGCGAGAGGGCGTGCAAGTACGGTTCGTACATGGCGCGGAGCTCGGCGAGCTTCGCGCGCGAGGCTTCATCGTCGCGAAGCTTAAACTCGGCCTTCGTGAGGACGGCGCGCAGACGCTCGAGTTCGTGAGCAGGCAAACGGTCGGCCGTGTGGATCGGCGGCACGTGGAACATCTGCGCCAGATCGACGGCAGTGTGGCGGCACATCGCGAACGTAAGACGGGCCTGGCGCGTGCAGGTGTTTTCGACGCAAGCAAGCAAGAAAGCCGTCGCATCGAGAATCGCTGCAAGAGCAGAGAGCCAGGACTCATTGGTGTGCTGCGAGCGAAAGTAGCTGACCGCCGGATACGAAACATGGCTCTCCAGGATGTCAGCCGAAGAGTGCTCCCAATCGCGCAGGAGCCGTTCAAGGCCTTCGGCGCCGCCGGGCCCCGAATGGCGGCGCAAAAGTTCGGCCGCCGTGGGCGGCGATCCGGCCCGCGCGTCGAGCAGGACGATATTGACCTCGCGGCGGGAGAACGCCTGATAGATCACAGGCAGATAGCTGAGCACGAGAGCGAGGAAGCCGAAGCCGAGACCGCTCTCGGAGACGGCCCAAAAACGCTCCGCCCAGGTGTGCGGTACAACGTCCCCGAGGCCGAGCGTGAACATCGTGGTGCCGCTCATATAAAGAAATGTGGCAAACGTGGGAGATGTCGGGTCGCCGGCGGACCCGCTCTTATAGAGCAGGGCGAATCCAAAAATGATCGCGGCCGCCCAAACGGCAAAAAGAATCAGAAGTGAAAACGGGCCATAGAAACTCAGAAGCGTTTCGCGGAACTTCCTTCCTTTTATCCAGTGAGCGATCGTCCTCCATGGAATCCAGGTGCCGCGGTAGATGAGGACCGTCAAGCGGAAGCGCCGTGCGACCCGGCGGGGAAGGACAATCGTCTCGAAAGCCTCCCACAGTACGACCGTGACGATGAATGCGCCTGCTACGGCGGTTAGGATCACAGCATCGCTCCTAAGGAATCAGGACAATCTTGCCGTAGGCGCCCGCTTCCATCACGGCCACGTGCGCGCGAGAGGCATCGGCGAGGGGGATTTCCTGGCCGATCACCGGGCGGAGCGTACCGTTTTCGAGGCCGGCCACGAGCGCCGAGTGGATGCTGACGAGATCCTCGGGCGACGCGTTCCATAGACTCATCGCGAGAATGGAACCGTCACGAGTCATGATGTCGCGGGCGTTGATCTCGGCGTTGCCGCGATTGCCAATGACAACGACGCGCCCGCGGGGAGCCAGGATTCCAAGATCGCGGCCGAGGTTGACGTTCGCCAGCATTTCGAGAATTACGTCGTAGCCGCGTCCGCCTGTGGCCGCGAGCGCTTCCTCGAAATGATTGGCGGCCTTGTGGTCGAGCACCTGATGGGCGCCCTCGTCTGCGACGAGTTTGCGTCCGCGATCCGATCCGACGGTGCCGATCACGCGAAGCCCGGCGGCTCGCGCGAGCTGCACGGCCGCACTTCCAACGCCTCCGCTCGCGCCGTGGACAAGCACCGTTTCACCGCCGCGGGCCTGAGCGCGATGAAAGAGCGCGCGAAAAGCCGTCGCATACGGGACGTGCATGGCGGCGCCTTGCGCGAACGAAACATTCTCAGGCAGCGGAAACACGAAGCGCGCTTCGCAGAGCGATTCCTCGGCGTACGAGCCGCTCAAGCTTCCGGCAAGGTAGACCCTGTCGCCGGGCTTGAAATGCGTTACGTCCTTGCCGGCGGACTCGATGACGCCCGCACCGTCCGTCCCGGGAGTGTAGGGGAGCGCAGGCTTGCGCGGGTACACGCCGGAGCGCATGTAGGTATCCACCGGATTGACGCCGATCGCACGCATGCGGACCACAACTTGACCCGCGCCCGGCTTCAACTCTGGAATATTCTCCAGCTTCAAGACTTCGGGCCCGCCAAATTCCTTTACGCGAATGGCCTTCATGTGGGCTCCTCTTCGAGCGGCTTTGAAACTCGAAAAATCCACCAAACCTTCAGGTTCGAAGACCTGAGCTACATATAGAGAGATGTGAGCAGGATGAAAATTGATTCAACCAACGACGCAGGAATAGACCGCGTCAGCGCGCCGGTGGCGATTGGCCGCCTAACATGCGGCCCGTCAGAGTCTGGAAATTCTGGTTAACATGATTCAGACGCTTGCCTGTGATGCACTCCCAACTTCCGAAGGCGAGAAACGGGACAAGCGCCGCGAGGACCCACAGTTTTGCCCGCCGCGGCGCTTTCGCTTCCGGCTCCCAGCGGAAAAGCTGACGGGAGACTTCGAATGCAACAACGAGTCCAAGGCCCAGGGCAGCGATGTCCTCGAACACTTCATAGGGCGTGGCAAACTTTGTTGCCGCGGATTGCAGGCCCGTCGCCAGATACTGCGCCGGAATGAAGAGCGAGACGCGCTGAATCCATACCGGAAAAAACGCGAGCGGGACCGTGGCGCCAGAGAGAAAAATGAAACCCATCCAGATGAGGTTGTTGATCATCTGGGTTTCCTGCATGGTGTTGGTGACGCTTGCCACGATGAGGCCCAGCGATGCAAATGTGGCTGAGCCGACCGTGACGAGTGCGAAAAGAGCCCACAGGTTACCGAACGACAACACGTGGAAAGCAAACCTGCACACGAGAAGTTCGATGACGATGACCGGCATCACGAGGAAGTAGTTCGAAAGGATGCTGGAGGCGAGCATCGGCCCGGCGCCCACCGGAGCGAGCCGGAAACGGCGGAGGATGCCCTGCTCGCGAAATGTGACGAGCTGCACGCTTAGCCCCCAGAAACTGCCCATTACAGTCATCGTCATGACGCTGCCGAGGATGTAAGGAATCCACTGACGATTGTTCCCGCGAGCAAAGAGGGCGACGAATCCGAACAAGAACAGCATTGGCATCAACAGGCTGAAAAAGAAGAACGCACGATTGCGCATTGCAAGGCGCAATCGGACTTTCGTTAGGATCCAAGTATTCTTCAAAGCGTCTCACCTTTCGGTGCCGCGGAATTCATCGCTCTACTCCCGCAGGCGGCGGCCCGTCAATTCGATGAAGACGTCCTCAAGCGACGGCGAAAACATTTCCAGGCTCTGCAACTCGTTCTTTTCCGCCTCGAGCTGTTTTACGAGCGCCACGATCGTCTGCGGCGTACTGGAGGAGTGCAGCACGTAGGCGCCGTCGAATTCGCGGCAGTCGGATACGCCTTCGAGCCGCCCGAGCGTTCCGTTCACGACGGGCCGGGCGAGGCGGACTTCGATGCGCGTCTTTCCGGCGGAGCGCTGCTTCAATTCGCGCGGAGTGCCGAGCGCGATCACGCGGCCCTGATCCACGATGGCGACGCGGTCGCAGAGCCGCTCGGCTTCTTCGATGTAGTGCGTCGTGATCAAGACTGTCTTCTTGCCGCGCTTGAGCTCTTCAATGATGTCGTAGATCTCGCGGCGCACCTGAGGATCGAGGCCCGCCGTCGGCTCATCGAGGAATACAACTTGCGGATCGTTGACCAGCGCCATCGCCAACGCGAGCCGCTGCTTCTGCCCGCCCGATAGCTGACTGTAGAAGGCGTCACGTTTTTCGTCGAGCTGGAATCGCGAGAGAAGCTGATCGGTATCGGCGTGGCGGCGGTAGAAATTCGCGAACAGATCGAGCGCTTCCTTCACGCGCAGTTTGTCCGGCAGGGCAGTGGATTGCAACACGGCGCCGATTGTTTCCTTGAAGCGCTCGCCCGTCGTTTCGGGGTCGAGGCCGCAGACACGGGCGATCCCTCGGTCGGGAGTCCGCAACCCTTCGAGTATTTCGACGGTCGTGGTCTTGCCCGCGCCGTTAGGGCCGAGCAGGCCGAAAACTTCGCCCTCTTCGACCGCGAAACTCACGCCGCGCAGTGCTTCCACGGCGCCGTAGTTCTTGTAGAGGTTTTCGACCTGGATGATCGGCTCGGCCACGGAAGAGATCCCTTTGATTGGTGAAGACTACTTCTATCACAATCGCGAAGGCGGCGCGAATCACCGGGCCTTCGCGCGCTTGGGCTTGCTGCGGGCGGATTTCCTTTTCGACGGCTGCCAGCCGAAAAGCTGCATGTCGATGCGCAGGCCATCCACCGTTACGCCTTCGGTTTCGAGCAGGCGGCGCTGCAATGCGGCGTGCGGCTCGGGGACTCGAATGCGCCCGCCTGCGCCGACCACGCGATGCCACGGGATGCCCCGTCCGCGCGGACACGCCGCAAGGGCATAGCCGGCGGCGCGCGCGCCTCCGGTCAAGCGAAGCGCTCGCGCGATTTCGCCGTAGGTTACTACGCGCCCACGCGGGATTTTTTTCACCAACCGATAGACAGGTTCCCAGGACAAGTAGGCTCGGCCTCCTGGCGCCGCGGACAGGCTACTCGGCGCGCCGATTCAGCATCCAAATGATTACGATAGAGTATTGCCTGACCATCGCTCTCGTTGTGCGCCGCAAAGCCTTTGTTTCGAGCGTCCGCGCACCTCGTGCTCGTTCCTCACAAGTAATAACCAATTCGATGCAACGTTCCGTCACGGAGAGCATCGTACCATTGACCGTGTAGTGGACGGCCCATACACTACGCACTGGATTGGCGTAGCGCCCGGCCCAAAGGAGAGAGCTGTGGCTTTCGTTCGGCGCAAGGGCAATGCCTATTACCTGGTGCACAACGTGCGCCGGCAAGGCAAAGTGCAACAATTACACTTGGCGCGGCTTGGCGAGCGTCCGCGCATCACCGACGAAGTGGTCCGCACGGTTTCGCGGAACCACCCCTTCCTCGATCTGGACTGGTCGTACCTGCGCGAGCAGGTGAGCAGCCGGGTTGAGCTGTTCGATATACGGTCGCCGTACGTGCGAAATCTGATGCATTCGCTACGAAACCTTAACCTGGACCTGGCCGATCTGTCGCCGCCGCTTCTGGTGCTGGCAGACCGCGCCAATTCGAGCCGGGAACTGGTCACGCAATTGCGATTGCTGCGTTCGACACTCGACATCAAGCTCGATCAGTTCGAGAGGTCGGGACCGAGCAATCCTGGGGGCGGAAGAAAGTTCCGGTAGGGGAGCACGACCATGGGCGCGCAAGCATACCAACTCGACCCGACACTCCGCAGCGTGGAGTCGCGGGATTTCGAGGGAGGGCTGCGGCGGAAGATCGTGGGGCAGGACGAGGCGGTGCAGGCCGTCGTCGATTTGTACCAGGTGTTTCGCGCCGGTCTGAACTCACCGGGGCGGCCGGTGGGGAATTTGCTGTTCCTGGGGCCGACCGGAGCGGGGAAGACGCGCGTGGTCGAAGCCACGGCCGAAGTGCTGTTCGGCGATCCACGGGCGGTGATCAAGGTGGATTGCGCCGAGTTCCAGCACTCG
>DATNIN010000016.1:0-56829 GCA_035604415.1 Candidatus Acidiferrales bacterium | reverse complement strand
CAGCTCTATGAATCTCTCGAAGGAAAAGTCGCGATCTATTACGGAGATACCAAACTCCACCACTCCGGTGGATAACTTCACAGGGGGGGGTGACATTTTCATCGGGCCATTAGGGTGACATTTTCACGTTGCTACAACAGCTTGGGGCCGATGTGATAGATTCTTTCGGCATGGCAGGATGGAAAAAGACCGCTCTCCTGATCGTCGTCGCGTGTCTTCTCTTGCTTCTGCTTCTCTCCGTTGTCGGAAAACTCCCCAAGTGGGCCACGCGGGCAGCGCCATGGAACGCCGGGGCAATTCAAGCCACCTTTGCGGGAGTGAGCGTACGGGAAATCGATCCAAGCCACGCGGCCGTGCTTCTTTCTTACGATCTCGAAAATAAGACCGAAACCGATTACCAGCTCACCAGCGGGCCCAATGTTGTCATCATGAGCCGTCTGGCCGCCGATAGAACTTTGAACTCCGACCGGCCGGCAAACTTGGAGTCCTCCGCGTTTGTTCCGGCAAGGAATAGGACTCGCATAGCGCTCGAGCTGACTCGATCCTTCAATTGGCCGGCGGAGAAAGACGCCGCTGCGGACCAGAGCCTCAGGCAATTGGTCGCCAGTCAAGTGGCCGGCCTGACAGGTTTTGTGCTCTTCGACCAGACATCCCGATATCAGATTGAGCTCCCGACCGTCTCGCCGCAGCTCGAAAAGCCGCCTCTCGTGTCCGGGCAGAACTGACCCTTCGCTGTTACTGAACAAGCTAAGAGGCCTGGCCTACTTCCCCGCGAATAGGGAACTTGAATTGCTCGTAATCACGCCGTACAATAGCGCAAATCGGCAGTTTGTTGCGGAATGCCCCCTGCAACCTAAGGAAACTACGTTCCTTATGTCTGGCGCTCTCGCACCTGTGGAAAACTCTTTCCCGTCATCCGAACGTCGTGTGCACACTCGCCAGCAGCCCAAGTCGCTGGCGTACGTCGTCCTCGACGAGGGCAATGGCGGAATCGTTCTGAATATAAGCGAGGGCGGCTTCTCCGTCCAGGCAGTCACCAGTCTGGTGGAAGACGTCCTGGCGAGCGTGCGTTTCCAGTTGTCGGAGTCCCGGGAATGGATCGAAACGCCCGCTCGCATCGCTTGGCGGGGCGAATCGAGAAAGCTCGTAGGACTGGCGTTCGTTGACCTCCCCGAGCCGGCGCGAGGCCAGATCAGGGAGTGGATATCCCGTGACGCCACGCTGGACAAGCATCCGGTCGAGGCACCCCGGCCTTCGACAGAGAAACGCCACGATATAACCCCTGCTGCGCCCACTCTTGAGATTGTACCCGCTGTCGGTGCGACGAACGTATCGGCGCCTTCAGCCGGACGCAGCCCTATTCGGGCTCTCGGCCGGACCCAAGACTCGGCGCTGAGCTTAACCGGTTCCACGGCCAAAGCGGCACCGCAGGCTAGCGGAGCCTCTCGTAACTACGCGGCCGTTAGTGCTTTGGTGGCGCTCCTTGCCCTTGGTTCACTGGCCGCCGGATGGGCAGTCGGTCGCGGCGAATGGGATAAAGTTCTTCAGAGATTCGATTCGCTCGCCGGGCGTACACGTGCGAGCGCGCCGGAGACGCCGCCTTCCTCCGTCGTTGTCGCGCCAGTTTCCGAAATCGAAGTCGTGGACGCAAGCAATCAGCGGTGGACGATTCCCTTCGACGGCTCCGCGAACTCAACTGAAGAAAGGCCCCGCCAACCTGTACCCGCCAAACCGGTCTCGCAGCCCCCCAAGCCGCAGATTACGTTCCGCACGTGGGTTCTGACTCCGCCCCATCTTCCGGGGGGGACGACGGGCGGCAACGGAACCGACAACTCGAATCCACCAGCCATGTCCGACTCGCCCGATAGCCCCACTGCCATCGATCCATCCAAGTGGGCTGATTCCCACATCTCGGCGCCCCCGCCACCTCCTCCCGCCCAGCCATCGGAATACGCTGCCACAACCATAAGGGAAGGTGGATTGATCCACCGCGTTGATCCCATCTATCCGGCGCTTGCAAGGGACCGAGGAGTGGAAGGAACCGTCAAACTTCATGTCACAGTGGGCCAGGATGGCGTCGTTCGCGGCGTCGAGCTTCTGGGCGGCCCGCAACTTCTGCTGGAAGCGGCGAGGAGCGCTGTTCGCCAGTGGCGTTATTCTCCGACCCTGCTGAATGGCAAGCCTATTGAGACGCAGCGAGATATCAGTCTCGTCTTTCGATTGTCACCGTAGTCTGATTAAGAGTGGCTTGCCCGCGTCTTGCCTCAGGGATTTCAATTGATGTAGGTAATCAACAATTTCGATTGGACTTGGCACGCATCCGGCTTCTAGAGTTTTCACCGGAGACGGCGGCTCCCCAACCGAACGTGTCGCTGCACTCGGGTTCCTGCCGGTTGCAGGGCATCGGGGGTTTGCATGTCCGCGACGCGCGACGACGGACTCGCGTCTCAGCCCTTCCGCCGTGAGATAAAGAAAGGTGGGCGCAATGGCACAACCAGGCGTCCGATTGAAACGGTATCAGGATGGAACTCCACACATGAGCCAGAGTGCTCGGGCTAGCGACACCCAACACGTTTTGACTCTCGAGGAAATCGGCAATCTCACCCGGCAGAGCGGAAAGCCGGCCGAGACCCTCATGAACGTCGTTGCGCTGATTGCCAAACGCTTCAAAACGGATGTCTGTTCGGTTTACTTACTGGAACCCGACCGGGCAAACCTGGTGCTCGCAGCGACGGTCGGACTCCAGCGGCGATGCATCGGCACCCTGCGAATGGGGATTCAGGAAGGCTTGACGGGCCTTGTGGCGGAACAAGTGGTGCCCGTGGCGGTCGAACAGGCAAAGCAACATCCTCGCTTTAAGTATTTCAAGGAAGCTGACGAAGACAAGTTCGAGTCCTTTCTCGGTGTGCCCCTAATCGACCGCGGCGTGTTGCAAGGTGTGCTGGTCGTGCAAACAATCGAACCACGCGTGTTTCGAGAGGACGAAATTCGAAATCTGGTGGAGGCCGCCGCCGAGGTCGCACCGGTGGTGAGCGAAGCGCGCACACTCGATCGCTTCATCGCGCCGATTCAGGAGCGGCTATGGTCACTCGCTCTGAATCTCTGGTGGAGCTGGGACCACGATTCGACCAGCATCTTTCTCGACCTGGATCCGGTGCGCTGGACCGAGCTCAATCACAATCCGATCACGCTCCTCGGCGAATTTCCGCTGGCGAGGCTTGAACGGCGAGCGAGCGAGCTCGTGCTGCACAGCCGGATCAACTATGTGTACCGCCGCCACCGCGAGTATCTCGAGAAGGACCGCACGTGGGGAGCGAGGCACGCCGGAATTCTGAGGCCGCGCCCGGTCGCCTATTTCTCGGCGGAGTTTGGGTTGCATGAGTCGATGCCGATCTACTCCGGAGGACTCGGCGTTCTGGCCGGAGATCACATCAAAAGCGCGTCCGACCTGGGAATTCCGTTGGTCGGGATCGGCCTGTACTACGGCCAGGGCTATTTCCGCCAGTGGCTCGACAGGGACGGTTGGCAGCGCGAGGAATATCTTCAGACGGACATCAGTCAATTGCCGATGGAGCCCGCCATCAACAAGAGCGGCGAGCCGGTGATGGTGCAGGTCGAGACGCGCGGCGGATCGATCCGCGCGAAGGTCTGGCGCGTCAACGTGGGACGCTGCGATCTGCTGCTGCTTGATTCGAACGTCGAAGGAAACGCCCCCGAGGACCGCGAGCTCACTTCACGGCTCTACGGCGGCGACCGGCGCATTCGCATTCGCCAGGAGTTGCTCCTCGGCGTCGGAGGCTATCGCGCGTTGAAGGCGATGGGGATCACGCCCGGCGTTCTGCACCTGAACGAAGGGCACAGCGGATTTGCGGTGCTCGAAGCGATCCGCACGCGGATGCAGGATGAAGGCCTGAGCTTTCAGGACGCCGCACCCCGCGTGTCACGAGAGGTCGTCTTCACGACCCACACACCGGTACCTGCGGGCCACGACCGGTTTGACGCTGGTCTCATGGAGGAACACCTCGGCCCCTTGCGGGATCAGCTCGGTCTTTCCCACGAGGGCCTGATGGCAATAGGCCGGGTCGATTCATACAGCGACGAAGAATTCACAATGACAGTCCTGGGTCTAAAGCTCTCGCGGCGCGCCAACGCCGTCTCGGCACTGCACGGGGAAGTCTCGCGTGCAATGTGGAAAGCGCTCGCTCCAGGCAAGGCTGAGGATGCGGTTCCGATTGGGCATATCACCAACGGCGTGCACGTTCCTACGTGGCTTGCGCCGCAGATGTTTCGCCTCTACGACCGGCACCTCGGCACCGGCTGGCACGAGCACAGCAGCGAGCAGAAGATCTGGGAAAACATCGAGAATGTCGACGACGGCGAGCTCTGGGAGACGCACCTGAGTCTGAAGTTGCAGCTTCTGGAATTCGTGCGCCGCCGCGCCGTGGATCAGGCTGTGCGCCGCGACGAACCGGCGGAAGACCTCGAGCGGCTCAGCGGCGTGCTCAGTCCCGATGCGCTGACGATCGGATTCGCCCGCAGGTTTGCGACCTACAAGCGGGCCAACCTTGTGATGACGGATATCGAGAAGCTGGCGTCGATGGTGAACGACCCGAAGCGTCCGGTGCAGTTCGTATTCGCCGGCAAGGCACATCCGAATGACGAGCCCGCCAAGCGCGTGCTACAGCAGGTGTCCGCACTGACGCGCGATTCGAAGTTCGCCGACCGGTTCGTTTTTGTCGAAGACTACGACATTAGCGTTGGACGCCATTTGGTGCAGGGCGTCGACGTGTGGCTCAACAATCCACGACGGCCCTTTGAGGCTTCCGGCACGAGCGGCCAGAAGGTGGTCTTGAACGGCGGCCTCAATCTCTCCGTCCTCGACGGCTGGTGGGCGGAGGCGTACGACGGTCTGAATGGCTTTGCGATCGGGACGGGCCGCACCCACTCGAACATGAACGTCCACGACACGCGCGACGGCGAGGAACTCTACCGGGTTCTGCGCGAAGAAGTGATTCCCCTCTACTATCAGCGCGACCGCGACGGTCTGCCGCGTGGCTGGATCAAGCGCATGAAGCGAACCATCCGGACGCTCGGCTGGCGGTTCAATGCCGATCGCATGGTAATGGACTACGCGCTGAAGTGTTACGTTCCAGCCGCGGGCGGCACGTCGAGCGACATGAGCGCAACGCTGTAAGCCGCAGTGCGATTGCACTCGACGCTCGTGCAAGGCTTCCCGAAACCCAGATTTATCCATTCGGCTTTCCGTTTGCTCCGGCCAACGTCGCGCTCGAAGACCGGTTCCGCTATAATCTCAACAGCCAAAAAATCACTGCGGGCACACGCATTTGGAATGGACGTGATCGGTTAGGATGCCAGCTTTCCCAACAACCCCCTCGGGCAGCGCGGCGAGAGGAGCCGAGCGGCTCGGGCGTACCGCTTCGGCCGGCCAGAACAGCCCCCCAAAACAGCCTGTGTGGAAGCTTCTGCCCGATGTGTGGGCGCTGATCAAGCCGCGGCGCGCGGTTCTCGCCGTCGGATTCGTGCTGATGATGATCAACCGTGTTTCGGGGCTGGTGGCTCCCGGATCGCTCAAGTATCTGTTCGACGACGTGATCGGCAAGCATCAGGCGCAACTGTTGCCGCGGATCGTGCTGGCGGTGATCGGCGCAACGATCATTCAGGGACTGACTTCCTATTCGCTCACGCAGTTGCTCTCCAAGTCCTCCCAGAGAATGATTACGGAGCTGCGAGTGAAGGTGCAGGCGCATATCGGACGGCTCCCGGTTTCGTTCTACGACGCAAATCGGACCGGCGTGCTCGTCTCGCGGATCATGAGCGACGTCGAGGGCGTGCGAAATCTGATCGGGACCGGTCTGGTGGATTTTTTCGGCGGAATCATCACGGCGATCCTGGCGCTGGGCTACCTCTTGCGCGTGAGCGTTTCGATGACGGCGGCGGCGTTTGTGGCCGTCTTGATCTTTGGGCTCGGGCTGAGCCAGGCGCTCAAGAAAATCCGCCCCATGTACCGCGCTCGGCCGAAGCTCAATGCGGAGGTGACCGGCAGGCTAACGGAATCGCTCGGTGGAGTGCGCGTCGTGAAGGGGTATCACGCCGAGGAGCGCGAAGAGAAGGTTTTTCAAGGCGGCGTCCAGAAGCTGCTCGACAATGTCCTTCAGACGCTTACGGCTACTTCCCTGATGAGCTTTTCCGCCACCGCGCTGATGGGAATCGTCAGCGCTTCGATGATGTTCCTCGGCGCGCGAAACATTCTTGCCGGGACGATGACGCCAGGGCTTCTGGTTTCCTACATGGCTTTCCTCGCGATGCTGATCGCGCCCGTAGCGCAAATTGCATCGATCGGTCCCCAGATGTCGGAGGCGCTGGCGGGACTCGAACGGACTCGCGAAGTGCTGAACGAACAGCTCGAGGATCAGGATCCGCGGCGCACGGAGCGGCTCGATCGCGTCGAAGGCCGCGTGGTTTTCGACGGAGTGGACTTCGCTTACGATCCCGGCAAGCCCGTGCTGCGCGAAGTAAGCTTCGAATCGGCGCCGGATACCGTGACGGCGCTCGTCGGTCCCTCCGGCGCAGGAAAATCGACGATCATCGGATTGATTGCCGCGTTTTACATCCCCACAGCCGGCCGGGTGCTGGTCGACGGGATTGATCTGGCGCACGTGCGCCTTGATTCCTACCGCACCCAGCTCGGCGTCGTGCTTCAGGAGACTTTTCTCTTCGACGGCACGATCCGCGAAAACGTCGCCTTTTCGCGCCCCGACGCGAGCGAGCAGGAAATTCTCGCAGCCTGCCGGATTGCGCGCGTGGACGAATTCGCCGAGACGTTCGAGAAGAAATACGACACGGTGGTCGGCGAGCGTGGCGTCAAGCTTTCCGGAGGCCAGAGGCAGCGCGTCTCGATTGCTCGCGCGATTCTGGCGGACCCGCGCATCCTGATCCTCGACGAAGCCACTTCGAGCCTCGATTCCGAATCGGAGGCGCTGATCCAGGAGGGATTGCGTTACCTGATGCGCGGCCGCACGACGTTTGTCATCGCGCACCGGCTCTCCACGATCCGCCGCGCCGATCAGATTCTGGTTGTCGAAGCGGGCCGGATCATCGAACGCGGCACGCATGCTTCGCTCTATGCAGCCGGAGGGCGCTACTACGACCTCTACACAAAACAGCACGGCATCGAAACGAATCTCTTCCTCGCTCCCGGCGAAGGCGGTTTGGAGCCGGAAGAAATCCCGGCCGCGAATGCGGGACCTGACGCCACCAACGCGAGAGACGCGGGGCTTCCCGATGCAATTCGCATGATTCGCGAGCGGCGAACTTGAGCTTCCGTACCACCGTCACAAGATTTCAGGAATATGCGAAACTGACTCGATCCGCAGGGAACGCTTCGTGCTTCGAGCCGGCGGCCGCGCTGCGGCTCATGCCTGAATCCCGCTGGAGTCAGAGTTGAAAGCGAAGAAATGTCCGAGGTAACGATCGCAGTTCCCGGTGGTGTGGACGCGACCGACGGCCTGCCCGCAGGCCGCCGCGGCTGGGCTATGCTGACGTATTGCATCGGGCTCTCGATGTCGGTCCTCGACGGGAATATCGCCAACACGGCGCTGCCGAATATTGCCCGGCAGCTGAATGCAAGCCCCGCCGTATCGATCTGGGTCGTCAATGCGTTCCTGCTTGCCGTCGCCATCTGTGTGGTTCCGCTGTCCTCGCTTGTGGACATCATCGGCTACAAGCGCGTGTACCAGGCCGGCTTAGCGCTTTTCACTTTGGCGTCGGTGGGATGCTCTCTTCCGCACTCGTTGAACACGCTGGTCCTCGCGCGCGTTTTCCAAGGGGTCGGAGCCGCATGCATCTGGAGCACGTCCGCCGCAGTGATGCGGTACACGTACCCGCGCGCGGTGCTCGGCCATGGCATCGGCCTCGGCGGAATGGTCGTGTTCACGTCCGCGGCCGCCGGCCCGTCGATCGCCTCGGCGATTCTGGCCGTCGCCTCGTGGCACTGGCTGTTCGCGATCAATATTCCTTTTGGCCTGTTGTCGCTCAGCATGTCGGAACGATTCCTCGCGCCCGCCGAAGGCACGCGGCATCGCTGGGACCTGTGGAGCGCCGTGCTAAACGCCGCGACGGTGACTCTGCTGATCCGGGGCATCGACGGCGTCGGCAACCTCGAACGCGTCCCCATCGTCGCGGCCGAGTTGGTCGGCTCAGTCGTATTCGGATTCCTGTTGGTTCGCCGGCAGATTTCGCTGGACGTCCCTATGTTGGCGATCGACCTTTTCGATCGTCCGATCTTCGCCCTCTCCAGCGCGGCATCGTTATGCACGTTCATGGGACAGGGGCTCGCGTTCGTGGTTCTTCCCTTCTATTTCATCGACGGTCTGGGATTTTCGCAGGTGTGGGCGGGAATTCTCTTGACGCCTTGGCCGCTTGCCGGCGGCATCATGTCTCACGTGTCAGGACGCCTCGCGGATCGCTATCCGATCAGGGTCCTTGGCACGGTTGGCATGGCGGGAATGGCCATCGGCCTTTTGCTGCTCGCGACGCTGCCGCCACATCCCACTCCCCTTCAGATTATTTGGAGGGCCGCTTTTGGAGGAATGGGCTTCGGTTTCTTCGGCGCGCCCAACAACAGGGCAATGGTTGCCAGCGCCCCACGCGAACGAAGTGGTGGCGCCGGCGGGATCAGCACGATGTCGCGGCTGCTAGGACAATCGATCGGCGTGTCCGTCGTGGCCGTCATTTTCAGCCTCTCGGCGCGCGGCGGCGCGACGCTCCACGGCGCCAAACTCGCGTTGTTGTTCGGCGCAGGCTTCTGCGTGATTTCGGGAATCATCAGCGGCGCTCGCCAACCCCACCTCCAGCCGGAATAGGCGCCGGTCCCGCAATTAGCTGGAAGCCCGTCGGCCTCAGTCCTAGCCATCTCAAAACCCAATTTCGCCGGGACATCTACACAAATTCAGCCGGATTGAAATTCTTGATATGTTGAATCGGAAAAATCTTGGGATCCCCGGGCGCTCAGTTCAGGGGGAACAGCCGTGCGAAAAGATGTTAAAATGCTGTCTCGCCCAGGCAGAACTTCGAACATGCGGAAGAAGATCAAGTCAGACTACCCATTTCAGGGCTTACCCAAAGCGCAGGGACTTTACCGCCCGCAGCACGAGCACGACGCCTGTGGCGTCGGCTTCGTGGCCAACATCGAGGGCCAGAAGTCTCATGACATCGTGCTGAAGGGCATTCAGATCCTGATCAACCTCACGCATCGCGGCGCCTGCGGGTGCGATCCGGAAACGGGCGACGGCGCCGGTATTTTGATTCAGATTCCCCACTCGTTTTTCGAGCGCGAATGCAAGAAGCTTGGCTTCACTCTCCCCGCGCCGGGGGAATATGGCGTCGGAATGGTGTTCCTCCCCGTCGATCCTCAGGAGCGGATGCTCTGCGAAGGCATCGTCGAGAAAACCGCGCGCGCGGAAGGCTTGAAGGTTCTCGGCTGGCGCGACACCCCCATCAACGGAGACATGATCGGGCGCGTGGCCCGCAACTCGCAGCCCTACATCGAACAGATTTTCATCCGGCGCTCGCCCGGCATGGATCAGGACGCGCTCGAGCGGAAGCTTTACGTGCTGCGCAAGGCTGCGGAGACCGCCGTCGCGGAATCCGACCTGAAGGAGAAGGAATTCTTTTACATCCCGTCTCTTTCATCGCGCACGATTGTTTACAAGGGATTGCTGCTCGCTCCACAGATCACGAACTTCTACAAGGAGCTTTCCGATCCCGAGGTGATGAGCGCGCTGTGCCTGGTCCACCAACGCTTTTCCACGAACACGTTTCCGAGCTGGCAACTGGCGCACCCGTATCGCTACGTGTGTCACAACGGCGAGATCAACACCCTGCGCGGGAACGTGAACTGGATGTACGCGCGGCAGTCCGTGCTGGCATCTCCTTTATTCGGCAAGGACATCGAAAAACTTTTGCCGATTATCACTCCGGGCGGCAGCGACTCCGCCATGCTCGATAACGCCGTGGAACTGCTCGCGCTGGGCGGCCGCAGCCTGCCGCACGTGATGTCGATGCTGATCCCCGAAGCGTGGGACAACGATCCCACCATGCCGCCGGACGTCAAGGCGTTCTACGAATACCATGCCTCGCTGATGGAGCCGTGGGATGGCCCGGCTGCCGTTGCATTCACCGATGGACGCATCATCGGCGCGAAGCTGGATCGCAACGGGTTGCGCCCGGGCCGCTACGTGGTCACTGCGGACGGCCTGGTCATCATGGCCTCGGAGGCCGGTGTACTCCCCGTCAAGCCGGAAGACGTGCGCATAAAGGGACGGCTCGCGCCGGGCCGCATGCTGCTTGTCGATACGGTGCAGAAACGCTTGATCGCGGACGAAGAAGTGAAGAAACAGCTCGCGTCGCGGCAGCCTTACGCGGAGTGGCTGAAGGAAAACCAGATCACTCTGGATCATCTCCCCAGCCCCACCAACGTGAACAACACCAATCACGACACGATCTTGATGCGCCAGCGCGCCTTCGGCTACACGGATGAGGACTTGAAGACGATCCTCCAGCCTTCCGCGTCAAAGGGCGAAGAGCCCGTCGGATCGATGGGCATCGACACGCCGCTTGCTTGCCTGTCGGACAAGCCGCAGACGCTTTTCAACTATTTCAAGCAGACGTTCGCCCAAGTGACGAATCCCGCGATCGATTCGATCCGCGAAGATCTCGTGATGTCGCTGAACACCTACATCGGACGCGAGGGAAACCTCCTCGATGAAACGCCGAAGCAATGCCATACGCTCAAGCTTCGCCACCCGATCATTTCGAATTGGAGGCTCGAGAAGCTGCGCAGCGTGAAATGGGGCGATTTCCTCGCCACCACGCTTTCCGCGCTGTTCCGCGTGGAAGGCGGAGTGCAGGAACTTGAAAAAGCGATCGACACGCTATGCGAGCGCGCCTCGGCCGCGATCAAGTCCGGTTACACGCTGCTGATTCTTTCCGATCGCGGCGTTGATAAGCACCATGCGCCCATTCCCAGCCTGCTCGCGCTCTCGGCCGTTCACAATCATCTGATCCGCGAAAAGACGCGCAATCAGGTCGCTCTGATCGTCGAGTCAGGCGAGCCCCGCGAGGTGATGCACTTTGCATTGCTCCTCGGTTACGGCGCCAGCGCTGTCAATCCGTACCTCGCCATCGAGACGCTCGAGCATCTTTACAAGGACGGCAGCTTCCCCTCCGGCGAAGAATGGGACAAGGTTTTCAAGCGCTACATGAAGTCCGTCGATAAGGGCCTGCTGAAAACTTTCTCCAAGATGGGAATCTCCACGCTCCAGAGCTATCAGGGCGCCCAGATTTTCGAGGCCATCGGCTTGAACCGGGCTCTCATCGAGCGCTACTTCACGGGAACGTCCTCACGGATCGAGGGTGTGGGAATCGAAGTCCTGGCCCTCGAGGCGCTCTTGAAGCACGAGTTCGCGATGCAGCCGCCGAGTGAATCCGAGACGGAACTTCGCGTGGGCGGCGAATATCAGTACCGTGTGCGCGGTGAGCGGCATCTCCTGAATCCGCTGACGGTCAGCAAGCTCCAGAACGCCGTCCGGCAGTCCAGGTTCGAAAACTTCGAGGAGTTCGCGGACGTCGTGAACCAGCAAAATCGCGACCTCCTGATGCTGCGCGGCATGTTCGATTTCAAACCGAACGGCTCGCCCGTTCCGCTCGAAGATGTCGAGCCCGCCTCGGAAATCGTGAAGCGCTTCGCAACCGGGGCCATGTCCTTCGGATCGATCAGCAAGGAAGCCCACGAGACTCTGGCGATTGCCATGAACCGCATGGGCGCAAGGTCCAACACAGGCGAAGGCGGCGAGGATGAAGTCAGGTTCCATCCGGACGCGAACGGGGACCTGCGCCGCAGCGCGATCAAGCAGGTGGCGTCGGCCCGTTTCGGAGTCACCACCAATTACCTCGTGAATGCGGACGACCTGCAGATCAAGATTTCGCAGGGCGCGAAGCCCGGCGAAGGCGGCCAGTTGCCCGGCCACAAAGTGGACGAGATCATCGCGCGCGTGCGCCACTCGATTCCCGGCGTGGGGCTGATTTCACCACCGCCGCACCACGATATCTATTCGATCGAGGACCTGGCCCAGCTCATCCACGATTTGAAGAACGCCAACCCTCGAGCGCGGATTTCGGTGAAGCTCGTGGCCGAGGCTGGCGTGGGCACGGTGGCAGCCGGTGTGGCGAAAGCCCACGCCGACGTGATCCTCATCAGCGGCTACGACGGCGGCACGGGCGCTTCGCCCATCAGTTCGATTCGCCATGCCGGCGTTCCGTGGGAGCTCGGACTTTCCGAGACGCAGCAGGTGCTGGTGCTTAACGACCTGCGCAGCCGCGTGCGCCTCCAGGTTGACGGCAAGCTGCAAACGGGGCGCGACGTGGCCATCGCGGCGCTGCTCGGTGCCGAGGAGTTCGGATTTTCCACCGCGCCACTCATGGCGATGGGCTGCATCATGATGCGCAAGTGCCACCTGAACACCTGCCCGGTCGGCATCGCGACGCAAGATCCCGAACTCCGGAAGAAGTTCCAGGGGCATCCCGAGCACGTGATCAATTTCTTTTTCTTCGTCGCCGAGGATTTGCGGCGAATCATGGCGGAGCTGGGATTCCGGACGCTCAACGAGATGGTCGGCCGCGTCGATTGCCTGGTCCAGCGGACCGATATCGAGCATTGGAAAGCCAAGGGGATAGACCTCTCCGCGGTTCTCTACGATCCGCCGATGCCGAGCCACATCGGGCGCCGCTGCCTGATCGCGCAGGATCACGGCCTCGAGAAAGCGCTCGACTACAAGCTGATTGAAATGACGCAGGAGGCCCTCGAGAATCGCACTCCGGTCTCGCTCAGCATGCCGATTCGCAATGTTCATCGCACGGTCGGCACCATGCTCTCCGGCGAAATCGCCCGCAGGTATGGATCCGCAGGCTTGCCGGATGACACGATCCAGGTCCAGTTCACCGGTTGCGCCGGGCAGAGCTTTGGCGCATTTCTGGCGAAGGGAGTTACCCTGACTCTCGAAGGCGACGCGAACGACTATGTCGGCAAGGGGCTGTCGGGCGGCAAGATGGTGATCTACCACCCGCGCAAATCTGAATTCGTGCCGGAAGAAAACATCCTGGTCGGCAACGTCTGCCTCTACGGCGCAACGAGCGGCGAAGTCTTTTTCGGCGGCATGGCGGGTGAACGCTTTGCCGTGCGCAATTCCGGCGCCACGGCCGTCGTGGAGGGTGTCGGCGACCACGGCTGCGAGTACATGACCAACGGTTTGGTGGTGGTTCTCGGTCGGACGGGCCGGAACTTCGCGGCCGGCATGAACGGCGGCATCGCCTATGTGCTGGACCAGTTCGGCGATTTCGCCTCGGTCCGCTGCAATCCGGCCAGTGTGGACCTCGAGCCTGTCTCGAATCAGAAAGATATCGAAACGCTGTACCAGTTGATCGCGCGCCACAGCGAGCTGACTGGCAGCCCGCAGGCGAAGTGGATCCTCGAAAACTGGGAAGCCACGCTGCCCAAATTCATCAAGGTGTTTCCGCACGAATACAAGCGAGTGCTCGGCATACCCCGGGTTGCGCCAGCGGTGCTCGCCGCTCAGGCCGGAAAACATTCGGGCGGGCAGGTGATCCGTGGGTAAGGTCACCGGCTTCAAGGAGTACATGCGCGAGACACCGACGCGCCGCTCCGTCGATGAGCGCGTCACGGATTACCGAGAAGTCTATCTGCCTTTCTCCGACGACAAAGTGCGCACGCAGGCGGCGCGCTGCATGGATTGCGGCATCCCCTTCTGCCACACGGGCTGCCCGGTGAACAACATCATTCCGGATTGGAACGACCTGGTCTATCGCGACCAATGGCAAGACGCGATCCGCGTGCTCCACTCCACGAACAATTTCCCTGAGTTCACCGGGCGCATCTGTCCCGCTCCCTGCGAAGCGGCCTGCGTGCTCGCCATCAGCGAGCCGGCCGTCACGATCAAGGTGATCGAAAAGACCATCGTGGACCACGCGTGGAAAGAGGGCTGGATCAAGCCCGAACCGCCCGAGACGCGCACCGGCAAGCGTGTCGCTGTCGTTGGCTCGGGGCCGGCGGGAATGGCGGCTGCCCAGCAACTCAATCGCGCGGGCCACCTGGTTACGCTCTTTGAAAAAGCGGACCGCATCGGCGGCCTGCTGCGCTATGGCATTCCTGATTTCAAGCTGGAGAAGCACGTCGTCGATCGGCGGCTCGAGCAGATGGCCGCGGAGGGAGTGGTCTTCAAGACGAATTCTCACGTCGGCGGCAACGTGCCCGCCGCCGATCTTCGCAAGGAGTTCGACGCGATCCTCCTGTCGGGCGGAGCGGAAAACCCCCGGGACCTGAAAGTGCCGGGCCGCGAGCTCAAAGGAATCCATTTCGCGATGGACTTTCTACCTCAGCAGAACAAGCGCGTCGCCGGCGACAGCGTACCCAATCAAATCCTGGCCACGGACAAACGCGTCGTGATCATTGGAGGCGGTGACACCGGCGCGGATTGCCTTGGCACGTGTCACCGGCAAAAGGCGAAGTCGGTGTTGCAATTCGAGATCATGCCCATGCCTCCCGCGGAGCGCGCGCCCAGCACCCCTTGGCCTCTCTGGCCGCTCCAGTTGCGCACCGAGAGCGCTCACGAGGAAGGCGGCGTGCGGGATTGGGCCGTCGGCACCACGAGCTTCTCCGGCGATGCCCAAGGCAACGTGAAGCAGTTGCATGCGATCCGAGTGGGCCCGCCGCCCAAATTCGAGCCCATGCCGGGCACTGAATTCACGATCGACGCGGACCTCGTGCTTCTCGCGCTCGGCTTCACCGGCCCCGTGAAGCACGGCATG
Source organism: Candidatus Acidiferrales bacterium (assembly GCA_035604415.1). Lineage (GTDB taxonomy): Bacteria > Acidobacteriota > Terriglobia > Acidiferrales > UBA7541 > Palsa-295. The sequence continues at coordinate 41,928 of DATNIN010000016.1, read as the reverse complement.
TTGGAGCAGTTCGGCGTCGAGCTGGACGGTCGCAGCAATATCGCCACGAAGGGAAACTACATGAGTTCGGTGCCGGGTATCTTCGCGGCCGGCGACATGCGCCGGGGCCAGTCGCTTGTCGTCTGGGCCATCGCGGAGGGCCGCAGCGCCGCCAAAGCAATCGACGAGTACCTCTCCCGCCCGCGCTGAATTCCCCGCCCCAATGCGAGCATCGCCACGTGCGTCCGTCTATTGCAGAATCCATGCTCCCGTTTTCTCGATAAATCGAAAGCCGTAGAGCATGGAGCACCCGTCCCGCTCCTCGGTGCGGACGCAGCGGGCCGTGCCCACCGGTTTATTGGAGCCCTTCGCGAGATACACCTCGACGACGGAATCTTTTTGAAGAGGCGCTGAGCATCCGCAGGCAAATCCACTCAGACTGACATTCTCAGCTGCGGTGACCTCCTCGAAATTGATTCCGTTTACATCGATTCCGCAGAGCTTCAGTGGCACTTTAATTCGCACGCGAATTTCGCTTCGCGGGACCATCGTGTGCCTTTTTACGGTCGCCAGGCGCGTTTTGAGCGCTTCAAAATCGATTGGCTTTTCAAAAAATGCCGCCGCGCCAAGCGTCCGGCACGCTTCTTTCATCTCCTCTCCAGTCTCTCCGCTGATGACGAAAATGGGAACCAGTTGCGTCTGACTGAACGAGCCGAATGTCCGGCACAGGTCGAAGCCCGAGTACTTGGGCATCCGCAAGTCCAGCAGGATGGCGTCGGGCTTGTGCTCCAGTGCCAGGGCCAGCGCTTGTTCGGGGTCTTCGGTGTCGATGATCTCGTAATTCTCGGCGAGGTTCAGGCGGAAGAGCCGGCGCACCGCCTCGTCATCATCCACGATCAGAAGTCTTCGCACTTCGCGCTTACCCCTATCGCCGGTCGGCTGGTTTGGTTCCGGCAAGAACCGGCGCTTCCTTGGCGGCGGACGGGCGCCCTTTGCCCCCATCCAGCACCTCACGCACTTTCTGCACCAAGGTTTCTTCGGTAAACGGCTTGTGAAGCAAATGCGTGCCCGCATCGGGCACTCCGTGATCCACAATGGAGCTGTCCGTGTATCCCGACATGTAGAGCACTTTCAATCCGGTCTGGAGCTGCCCGAGCCGCTCCGCCAGCGCCCTCCCGTTCATCCCGGGCATGACGACGTCCGTCAGCAGGAGATCGATCGGCACCTGGCGCTGCTCCACGATCTGCAACGCTTCGGCTCCGTTCGCTGCCGGCACCACGTGGTAGCCGTGTTCCTCAAGCAGTGCCTTCGCCAGTTTCCTAAGCGCGTCGGCGTCCTCGACCAAGAGCAGCGTTTCCGCACCGTGAAGGGCTTCGATCGGCGGGGCGGGCGCTTTCGCCGCGGCTACGGCTTCCTCAATCCGCGGTAGGTACACTTTGAAGGAGCTTCCTTTTCCCAGTTCGCTGTCCACCCAGACGTATCCGCCGCTCTGCTTCACCACCCCGTACACGGTCGCAAGGCCCAGTCCGGTGCCCTTTCCCCGCGCTTTCGTGGTAAAGAAAGGTTCGAAAAGATGGGCGAGCGTATCCGCGGTCATTCCGGTGCCGGTGTCGGTCACCGAGAGCATCACGTAGTCTCCTGCTCTGGAACCCGGATGGTAGCGCGTGTATGCGTCGTCCAGCGTGACGTTGGCGGTCTCAATCGTCAGCTTGCCGCCTTGAGGAAGGGCGTCGCGCGCGTTCACCGCCAGATTCATCAGGACCTGTTCCACCTGACTCTGGTCCGCCTTCACGCGTCCGAGCCCGGGATCGAGCCTCAACGCCAGTTCAATGTCTTCGCCGATCAGGCGGGGCAGCATCTTGCCCATGTCCGACAGCAGTGAGTTCAGGTTCATGACCGCGGGCGCCAGCACCTGCTGGCGGCTGAACGCGAGAAGCTGGCGCGTGAGCGAAGCCGCGCTCTGCCCGGCCTTTTCGATTTCTTCCGCATGCTCGAATAGGCCGTTCCCCGCCCCCAGCTTGTGCTTGAGAACCTGGCTGTAGCCGATGATCACACCGAGCAGATTGTTGAAGTCGTGCGCGATTCCGCCGGAGAGCCTTCCGATGGCTTCCATCTTTTGAGCCACCCTTAACTGGCGCTCCAGCAAGCGTTGCTCGGTAATGTCTTCCGCGAACACTTCGAAATAATCTCCCTCCTCTCCCTGGTTCTTCACCAGCCGGCCGCTGCAGCGCGCCTTGGCGAGCGTGCCGTCCTTGCGCTTCCATTCGACTTCGACGTCCCTGAAACTCTCCTGGCTGGCAAGCAAGTCGAGAATGTGCTGATGCTGTTGCGGGTCGCTGTAGAGATCGGTGGCCAGATTCATCCTCAGCAGTTCCTCCTGCGATTCGTAGCCGAGCATCTTCTGGAGCGCGGGGTTGACGCGGAGCAACTGCCCCGAGGGGCCCGCCCGAACAATTCCGTACGGGGCGTTTTCAACCACGGACCGGAAACTCGCTTCTGAAAGGCGCAAGGCCTCCGACGCACGCTTTCGTTCGGTGATATCCCGGTTGACGATCACGAGCTTTTCGGGTTGCCCCTTCGAATCGTGGATCACGCTCGAGGTCGATTCCAGTACCCGCCACGATCCGTCTTTGTGGTGCATGCGGTATTCCAGGCTGGCGCCGATGCCGGTCCGGCGCGCTTCGTCGGCAGCGGCTCTTACGCGCGCGCGATCGTCGGGATGTACCTGTTCCAGCACCGACGATCCTTTCAGTTCTTCGCTCGTGTACCCAAGAATTTTCCAATAGGCCAGGCTGTTGTAGAGTCGCCGCCCTTCCATGTCCACGACAGCGAGCATGTCGGCCGCGTTTTCGCTGACCAGACGGAACAGTTCCTGTTGTTCTACGAGTTGGCGCCGGATTCTGTGGATTTGCAGTTGCTGATAGATCGTGTAAATGTCGAAAATCAGAACCAGTCCGACTAAGCCGCGCACGGCCTGGGGGAGAGAGAACCGCGCCAGATTGTCGTCGGAGCTCCAAAACCCCGCAAAGATGAACGAGCTCAACCCTGCCGTTAAGAGCAGCGTGACGACGACTGCGGATGCCCACAGCCACCATTCTCTTCTCTCGATTCGACGGAACTTTGCATAGGCCCCATCCTGGAGCGGGTCCTGTTCATTCGGGGGGCCGCTTGATTTGTGCCACTGCACGGAGGCTCCTGCCGGGGTCTGTTGCTCGATACTGCTCAATCGTGCGTCAGAAACGCACGGGACAAACGTGCGCGGCTGGCTCCCGGTGATATTTCGTCTTGAATGCACGATGAGAACCACTGGCTGGTGGATGATCGTCGGACTGTAACTGCTTGAAACGACAAGTCAACCGAAGACCGGCGGCGGCCCGTATTGACACCTCGGACGTTTTTGGCACCGGCGCCGGTTCGCTCCTAATGAAGAATTCCAAATCGGCACGAATTCGAAATCGGTGGCCGCGTCTGCTCGGAACTGTAAGCGCGAACGCTCTCCATTGGACGATTCGTCACATTCGACAACTCTCTCCTACGAGAGCGGTTTCGACGCCTTCAGGCGTGGGAAAATGGGGTGCGACAGAACCTTTAGATTCACAGTAACCGCGGGAAGTAATTTCGCCGCCACGGAGACGGCGAGAGTTCGGTATTCGCGCGGATCTCCGGCGGCCCCTTCCCTGAGAGCAAGCGCACATGACTAAACCTTGCCGGATCATTGCCGTCCTGGGTACGCGGCCGGAAGCCATCAAACTGGCTCTCGTGATTCATGAACTGCGTCGCCGCTCGGATGAATTCGAAACCGCGGTCGTCCACACCGGCCAGCATCGCACGATGCTCGACCAGGCCCTCCAATACTTCAAGATCAAGCCGGACTTTGACCTCGACGTCATGCGTCCCGATCAAACGCTGAGCTCCCTCACGGGACGCGTCATCGATACTGTCGAGAACGCCTGCCGCCGCTTTAATCCCAATATCGTGCTGGTCCAGGGAGACACCACCACAGCCTTCGCTTCAGCCTTGGCCGCCTACTATTGCAAGATTCCGGTGGGTCACATCGAGGCGGGGCTCCGCAGCCACGACATCTATAATCCGTTTCCCGAAGAAGCCAATCGCAGGCTCGTAGCGGTCCTGGCCGAGATTCACTTCGCGCCCACCGCGCTGTCTCGCGATTCCCTGCTGGCGGAGGGCATCCCGGCCGAAAAGATTGTGGTGACCGGCAACACCGTCGTGGATGCGTTGCGGGGGCTGAGCAAGCTCCACCATTCTTGGGAGGGTACCCCGCTGGCTGGCATCCCCACCGACCACTGCCGCCTGGTGCTGGTGACTTCCCACCGCCGGGAGTCCTGGGGCGCCGACCAGGAACACATGTGCCTGGCCCTCAAAGATCTCGTGAGGCGCCACGAAGACATCCGCGTCATTTACCCGGTCCACATGAACCCCAACGTGCGGAGCACGATCAACGCGCTTCTGGGGGGCGTCGACCGCATTCACCTCACCGAGCCGCTTGACTACATCACATTTGTGAGCCTTCTCCGTCGCTGCTTCCTTGTCCTCACCGATTCGGGCGGGATTCAGGAGGAGGCTCCCACGTTCCGCAAGCCGGTGCTGGTGCTTCGCAAGCTGACGGAACGTCCGGAAGCGTCGCAGTTCGGCATGGCCAAAATCGTTGGCATGTCGCGCGAAGGAATCGTCAACGAGACGGAGCGCCTCCTCACCGATCCGGAGGCTTACCAGGACATGTCCGAGGGAGAGAATCCGTACGGTGACGGCAAGGCCTCGGAGAGAATCGTCGAGGCCATCATTCGATGGCACCACGGAAAGACGCCGCTGCTCGAGCCGGAGAGACAATTCAAGCTGCCGCCTAGATCCTATCCTCGGCGACGCAAGACCGATGTTGTGGAACATTCGAGGGAAGCTGTTCCCGAAAAAGTCCATCCGTAGCCTTGGCCGCCTAAAATGATTTACTGCCTCTTCGCCATTGTCGCTCTCATCTCCATTTATACAGGGCGGCACTATGGCTTCACGCTGAATCGTCTCTTCGGATTTCAGCGCCACCCCTACATCGACATCGATACGGCCGAATGGCCGGACGTGACCGTGCTGGTGGCGGCGCACAACGAAGAGAAGGTCATCACCAACATTCTCGCGGCTTTGATGGCCGTCAACTATCCCCAGGAAAAAATGCTGGTCGTTCCAGTCAACGACCGCTCGACCGATAGGACGCGTGAAATCATCGACAAGTTCTCCGACGAGCATCCGGGCCGCATCCGTGCCTTTCACCGCGAAAGCGGGAAGGGAGGCAAGGCGGCAGCGCTCAAAGACGCGATGCAGATGGTCGAGACTGAGGTCATTCTCATCTTCGACGCCGACTACATCCCGGGCCGGGGATTGATCAAGCAACTCGTTGCTCCGTTTTTCGACCCCGAAGTCGGCGGCGTCATGGGGCGCGTGGTCCCTCTCAACGTCGGGACGAACTTGCTCACACGGCTGCTCGACCTCGAGCGCTCCGGCGGCTACCAGGTGGACCAACAGGCACGCATGAACCTTCGCCTCGTGCCACAGCACGGCGGCACGGTGGCGGGCGTGCGGCGCAGCGCTCTTCTGGAAATCGGCGGCTGGAACGACAACTCACTCACCGAAGATACCGATCTCACGTTCCGCCTTCTGCTGGCGGGTTGGAAGACCGTGTACCAGAATCGTTCGGAATGCTACGAGGAGGTTCCCGAGACGTGGCCGGTGCGCATCAAACAGATCATGCGCTGGGCCAAGGGTCACAATCAGGCTCTGGTCGCCTACGGTTTCCACCTTCTCTTCGGAAAGCATCGCGCAACTCCCCGCGAACGCATTGACGGCGTATTACTCCTCGGCGTCTACGCCATGGCGCCGCTAACGCTGATCGGATGGTTCCTAGCCCTGGCTCTCTTTTACGCGGGAACCGCTCCGCTCCACGGCGTCATTGCGCTGCTGGCGTTCACGGCCTACGCCGCGACCGGAAATTTCGCCGCGTTTTTTGAAATTGCCGCGGCGGCCCGGCTGGACTACACGCGCCAGCGCATCTGCCTGCTCCCATTTCTCGTGCTGGGATTTGGCGTGAGCATTTTCTCCGTCTCGCGGGCGGTCATCTCTCAATTGATGGCCCCTCTCACCGGGGCCCAGTTTCACTGGGACAAGACCGAGCGCTTTCGGACCACTCCGTGAGCCCCCCGCTTGCAACTCTGGTTCTCGTTGCGCTCGCGGGTGCGCTCTTCATGCTTCCGCTTCTGCCCGCGATCGTCGAGCTGCGCCTGAAACGCGACGCACAACCGCTGAACGTCATTCAGCAACACGCCGGAGAGATCCGCCACTTCGCCAACGGCTTCCGCAAAGTCGCCGTCGAATTGCAGATTCCGCTGCGCGAATGCATCGCCACGGGCACGAGCGCAGCGGGCAAATTGCCGGACGGCGACGAGTACCTTGTACTCGGCCGCGCCGACAATGAGCCTTGGATGCGCGGCGGAAAGCCGCTGGCGATTTGCCGCGTGGTTGTGGCTGCGGGAATCGACGTCGTCCTGCCGGACGAAATGACGTTCGTCAAGGAGATCTACGCCGCGGGCCAATTGACCGGGGGCAAAGGCAGCACGTATCGCGCGATCCTCGGCGATCAAGACGTTCACTTGCAGCGCGCGAGCAAAGTGACTCGCTGGGCGCACGCCGTGGGCGCCTTTCGCGCGGAGCACGATTGCGATCTGTACGGTCGCGCCTCCTCCGATCAGGAGATCGACCTGCAATCCGGCTGCATTTTTCAGCGCCTCAACGCGCCCCGCATTTCCTTCGGGCATCCAACTGCGGCGGTCGACCGAGTCAAGTCCGTGGCGTCCGATGCGATTGGCGATCTTCCATCCTCGCCGGCGCCAATAGCCCGCACGCTGCATGACGAGAACGTCGATATTCCTCCGGGCGCAGTCATCCCCGGCAGCATCGTGACGCGCGGCAAACTGCGCATCGGCGCAGGCGCTCGAGTGCTCGGCAGCGCAAAGAGCGATAAAGCCATGACCGTCGATGCCGGCGCGTACGTGGAGGGCAGCCTCATCAGCTCGGGCACGATGCACATCGGCCGTAACTGCCGCGTAGGCGGCCCGGTGGTTGCAGAACACGGCATGGTGGTGGATTCGGGGACTCAGTGCGGCGCGATTCGTACGCCAACCACGGTCAGCGCGCCAACGATTGAAATCGAAGAGGGCGCGCTCGTTTTCGGCACACTCTGGGCACGAGACGAAGGGCGCGTGGTCCCCAAGGCATGAAGAAACGGACCATCACCGCCGCCGCAGCTGCGCTCTTGATTCTGGCCGTAATCGCATGGCTTGCGTTGCGTCCGCGTGATCGCTTTAGCCCCGGGGCTGACCGCCTGATTCTCTTGGTTCCCGATGAAACGAACTTTTCCGATCCGCGTGTCACGGTCTGGCTGGATGCCGCAAGCGAAGAGGGACTCCATGTCGTCGCCATGCACGATTCCGCGTTTCTCCGCCCCGTCTTCGGCAGACCGCCGTGCGCGGGCGTGATCCTGCCCGATTCGATTCACGAGCGCGCCGGCGATTTGCTCGTCGGCACGCTCCGCGAGTACGTGGCCGCGGGCGGGAATCTGATGCTCGTCTTTGACGCCGCGACGGAATCGCTGCAAGGGTTTTATCCGGGGGACCGTTCCCGGCTCTCCGATCTCGCCGGCGTCGATTACGCCCTCTACAAAAGTCTGGGCGGCGAGATGATTCGCTCGGGTGACGTCAGCGGCACGATCCCGGCCATGAATCAGCTCGGGATCCCACCCGGGAAATACTTTCCTTTCTCGGCGGAATCTGCGAAATCGAAGTCCGCGAGCATCGACACCATCGAGGTTCAGCTTCGGCGCTACCAATACGGCAATCTCGAATATCCCAGCTTCGTCACTTCAGGAGACTACGCAGGCCAAGTCCTGCTTCGCTCGAGCGCGGGCGTCGCCGCCGGAATCCATCGCTATGAGAAGGGCTCGGTTCTGTTCGTGAATCTTCCCGTGGGATATCTGAAGAGCCAGACCGACGGGCTCCCGCTGCACGCCTTCCTGAGATATTTCGCCACGCAGATGCTCTCACTGCCGCACCTGCTATCCGTTCCGGACGGCGTCGGAGGTCTGGTGCTGGACTGGCACGTGGATTCCAACGCCGCCATCAAAGCCCTCCAGGAAATGAATACCTGGAACATTCTGCAACAGGGACCGTATTCGATCGACATCACGGCCGGTCCCGACACCTACACAATTGGCGACCACAAAGGCTTCGACGTCTTGCACAACACCGTCAGCCAGGACCTCGTCCACCAGTACGTCCGCCGCGGAGAGGAAATCGGGAGCCATGGCGGATGGATTCACAATTACTTCGCCGCACATGTCGAGAACGGCGATCGCAAGCAGATGGAATTGTTTCTTCAGCTCAATAAGGACGCTCTCGAGCAAGTCGCGGGAAAGCCCGTCGTCGAGTATTCCGCGCCGAATGGCGATCAACCGGAATGGGTTACTCAATGGCTGGAATCGCACGGCTTCCTCGCCTACTACTTCACGGGCGACACCGGCATGGGTCCAACACACGGATATCGCGGCGGCCGCCGGGAAGCCAAGGACATTTGGGCGTTCCCTATCGTTCAGTTGGATCGCGCTGCGTCCTTCGAAGAGCTGAGCGCCGAGGACGTCTCCTTCTCCGTCATCCAGCAATGGCTTGAAGCATTGACCGGCTTCGTCGCCAACCGCCAGGAAGTGCGGCTCGCCTACTTTCACCCGCCCGGAATTCTTCCCTATCGCCAGATCGTTCGTAACTGGTTGGAAAAAACGGCGCAGCTGCAGGCGCAAGGGCGCTTTCGTTGGTACACAATGCCTCAAGTCGCGAATTTCTTGAACTCACGCAAGAAAGTGATGTGGAAACTGACCGAGCGCGACGGTCTCGCTTCGCTGGAAGCCGCCGATTCCGGGTCGCTGGCTCATCAGGCCTGGAGATTTCCGGTGAACCGCTTCGGCCAGCCCACCGTGGTTCGGGGCTCGGCCACAGTCGCGCAGTACGACGGCGGGTGGCTCGTCGTCGCAGGCGATGGAAATCAGCTTGAGGTGCGGGCCAAGGTATCGGACCAATGAACCGCCGCCATTCACGTTGCATCTTCGCGCTCCTGATCCTGAGCCTCGCATTCGCGCTGCGAACGAGCGCGCAGCAGGATGCCGCCTCCGCTGACCCTCCTCAGTCGTCTTCCCAGACGCCTGGCACTGAGACTCCGCCTCCGGCGCCCGAAAAAATCCTGACGAACTATGTGGAAGCCGGCGCCAGCTACCGGCAGCTCACAAACGGCTTCGGCGACTGGAGCGGCGGTTACGCTCGCGGCGTTTTGCAGATCGGGAAAAACATCTGGAACGCCGAAATCAACGGGCAGCATGAGTTCGGCGACGGTGGCGTCTATCTGGCCGCGGGCGACACGTACAATTTCAACTCCGACTGGTACGGGTCGCTTACGCTCGGCTCGAGCGTCGGCGGATTCTTCTGGCCGCGATTCCGCGCCGATGCGTTCGTCAATCGGAAGTGGGCCCGGCGGAAACAGCTCATCACCACGTTGGGCTATGGCTATTACGCCTCCAAGGACGTCCACCGCGATCAAAGCGTCTTCTTCGGCACCACGTACTATTTCCAGCGGCCGTGGATCTTCGAGGAGGGCATCCGCTTCAACGTCAGCAATCCCAGCACGGTTTTCTCCCCAGCCGGCTTCGTGGCGGTCACCGAAGGGCGCAATAAGCAGCACTACATCACCGTCAACGCCGGGTTTGGAGAAGAGGCTTACCAAATCGTCGGACCGGCCACAGTTCTCACGCGTTTTGAGAGCCAGACGGTCACGATCACTTGGCGCCAGTGGGTTGGCAAGAATTGGGGATTCAATCTCGTAGCGGACTATTATCACAGCCCGTTCTACCAGCGAGGTGGTGGCAGCCTTGGACTCTTCAAAGAGTTCTGATCGCCCGGCGCCTCCAGCTGGCGCGAGCGAATCGCCGAGATTTGCCGATCGCAGCCGCTTCCGCGGGTATCGCGGCGGTGTCATCAATATGCACCGCGCGCTCGCGCGGTACGTTCTCGGTCCCTTGGATCTCCTCACGTCGGCCCTGATGGTTTTGTTGTTCTCGTTTATCTGGATCGTGTCCCTGCCATGGCTATGCCGCATGTGGCAGTTTGCTCTGTATCACGGACTCAAAATGCTGGCGCTGAGGGCCGACCTCGGCCTCCGGGAGCATCAGATCACGCCTTTCATCCGCTTCTCGATTCCCTATCCCCGGATGGAAGGATTCGCTCCCGACGCGCAGACGTGGTGGGTTACGGCGGCCGTGGTGATCGCAATCTACGCCGCGAGCTACTTTTTCTCGAAGAAACTCACACCCGTGATGTATCTGCTTCGCGCCGTCCTCTTCATCCAGGCTACGGCGCTGGCCTTTTTCTTGTGGGCGCCCGCGCGCTTTCCTCACACACCCGATAGCTACATGGAGGGCATCGTGAGCTACACCATCGCGCTCATCTCGTTCGTTCCGATTCTATTCGGCTTCACGTACTACATCTTCGACTTCGGCCTGATTCGAAAAACTCTGCTCACGGCCGTAACCATGACCCATCTTTCCTTGTTCCTTCCCTTGCAGATCCTCCTCCAGGCGATCGTGCTCCATAAATCGATTCTGTTCATGCCGCTGCTCTACATTGTCTTCGGATTGCCGGTGGACGTGCTGATCATCCTCGCGTTTTATTCGTGGGGCATGAGCTGGCCGGCGAAAATTCAGAAGGAGAGTTGAGCCGTTCGGGGGATTTCGCTGCGGGCCTGCGTCACGAAGAGATTGCGCTAGGTCCGCTTCGTTTGCAGTTGGTGGTAGCCGAATTCCTTGCGTGCTTCTGCGAGGGGCTTGCCACTGCGGACGGCATTGCGAATCGCATCTTCCGCTGTTGCAATCCCTTCCGCCGCGGTGATCACGTCCATTTCATGCTGCCGTGGAATCGCGACCACCCCATCCGCATCGCCTCGCAAAATATCGCCCGGCGCAACGCGCGCGTCGCCGATATTCACCACCACATTAATTCCGTCGAGCTGAACGCGGTCCTTGCCCGTGCGCATCGAGTAGCTTCGGCTGAATATCGGGTAGCCGAGCTCGAGGCAGAGCGCCACATCGCGGCACGCCCCGTCAATCACCGTTCCGGCAATTTTCCGGCGGTGGGCAATCTCGGTGAGAATGTCGCCCCACACGGTCGCATTTTCGCGTCCGCCGTTGTCGATCACGATCACCGAGCCCGGCGGCACCTCGTCAATGAACTCTCCGACCGTGCCCGCAGGTTTTCCCGCCGGACCATACAGCAGCGTAAACGCGCGGCCGGTCAGCCGGAAACGAGGATCGCGCGGCTTGATGTTCAGGCACTGGCCGGCGACGCCGAGCCTGTCCATCGCGTCGCTGATCGTCGCAGTATCCAGTTTGCCTGTGCGTTCGACCAACGGGTCTGGGTTGGGCAAGGAAGGTTCCTCAGCTCTTCAGCATGTCTTCGTAGTTGGCGCCCATGACTTCCGTGATGGGCTTGCCTTCGCGGAGCGCCTTCGCCATCGCCGCTTCGCGCGCGACGATCATTTCGGCGGCAGCGACCACTCGCTCGATATTTTCAGCAGCGATGAAAACGACGCCGCTGCCGTCGGCGATCGCGTAGTCGCCGGGTTTTACTGCGACGCCCCCGACCGTGATTGGTTCGTTCGTGGCGAGCTCGACGATGCGCCCGCGCGCCGTGAACGTCGTCACGCCGCTCCCAAACACGGGAAAATCGTGCTCGCGCGCCTCGTCGATATCCCTCACGGGTCCGTCGGCGATCACACCGGCAACAAAGCGCAATTTCGCGCCGAGCGTGAGGATGCCTCCCCAACTGGCGGCGTTCACCCCGCTGTGTTGTTCCACCACGATGATGTCGCCCGGCTGCGCGGCTTCGATCGCCGTGGTGCTTACGTGGCGGGGCTTTCCCGGCGGCGGCTGGCCCACGCCCAGCTTAACGGTCAAAACGCGGCCCGCGATGCGCCGCGACGAAGAGAGCCGCGAAAGTCCCGTCACCGCACCCGCAAGATGGAGTTTATCGAGCGCGTCGGAAACTGCGCAGCAATCCACTCGCTGCAACCGTGAAACAAGACTGCTTGCCGCTGCCTCTGCGCTCATCTCTGTTTTCGCGGAATCCCTATTGCCAGTAAACGAAGCCCATCGCACTGCCGGTGCCCGCCTCGGTGCGGTAACACGCCACATAGTCGACGAGCGTCATGTTCTTGCCTAGCGCATTCATGCCCACGGACACGGGAATCCAGTTCCGGATCTCGCAGGTATTGCCCAGCAAGTAGCTTTCGGGAATCGCCGCGAGCGCATTCTCATCCTTCGACTGCATTGCCTTCAACACGCGCTGATCCAGATCTTCGTCGATCACGAAGTGCGTGAGGCCGCCCGAGCAGAACACCGCCACCTTCGCGTCTTCCTTCCAGCTTTCGATGGCCTTCATCAAAGCGCGCCCGAACTTCAGGCACCGGCCGATTTTCGGCCGATTATTCGGGATGCCCGCGTTCAAGAAGACAGGTACGCTCGCTGGCGGGTTATCCACCATGATGCGGCGATAGAGGAAGCCAAAGGCGTGCGGGATTCCGTGGTCGTGACCATTCACTTTCGGCAGCCGGGACGACTCCGACACATCGAACTCTTGGTCCGTGAGCGAATTCACCAGATGAACGGCCAGATCGGCCGCCCCCGGATACACGGCGCCTCCAGGAGGACAATGCCCGATTTCCGCGATAGCGATCCCCGGCGGAAATTTTGCCTTTGCTTCTTCCGTTTCCGGAATGTTCTCGATCTTGCTTCCCGCGTAAACCAGGAACGCGGGAGTGTTGTCGTCTGTAAAAAGTTCGCGCTGGTCGTTCCCCACGATCACGACGGCGTCCGGCTTCACTTCGGCGAATTTCGCCGCCAGCTTGTCGAGAGCCTTCTGGCAGGCGTCGTACCGCTTCTGCCGCTCAGGCAGGGCGATCGCATCGGCGAAACCCGGCTGCCGCGCCGCCAGCAGTTTCGGGAAATCGTAAGCTTCGCCGCGATAAAAGTGCTTCGGATTCTTGCGGTCCGCGTCCGCGCGCAAATGCCACATGTCCGGCGGCGTCGAAAGCATCGGACCGTGCGACGACCCTACGCCGAGTACGACCTTTGCCATGATCCTTCCCTCCATCTTCGCTGCTATACCTGCAAAACTCTCAACTCCACACGCGTCGCGCCGTCTCCACCACAAGCCGCAGCTTCGCCCATTGCTCGTCTTCGGTGACCAGATTCCCTTCCATCGTCGAGGCGAAGCCGCACTGCGGGCTCAGCGCCAGATTCTCGAGTGGGACGAATTTCGCCGCTTCGTGAATCCGCTTCACCAGCACGTCGCCGCTTTCCATCTGCGGAAGCTTCGAGCTGATCAGCCCGAGCACCACGGCCCTGTTCTTCGGAACGAAGCGAAGCGGCTCAAACGTGCCCGAGCGCGCGTCCTCGTACTCCAGTAGAAAGCGATCCACGTCCAGCGTCCCGAAGAGTTTCTCGGCGATGGGATCGTAGCCGCCCTCGGCATACCAGTGGCTACGGCTGTTGCCCCGGCAGAGATGAATGCCCAGCGTGACGCCCGGGCGCCGCGCCGCCGCGAAACACGCGTTGTCCGCGCGAATCGATTCGTCGAGCCACGCGTCCGGCTCGACCTTCATCTCCGTGCGAAGCCACTCCCGCCACTTTGGATCAATGAAGTAACTGTAACGAGGCGCATCGATCTGGATGTATTTCACGCCCTCCGCTGCGAGCCGGGCGAGTTCTTTTTTCATGATCTCCACGATGTCCCAAAGGAGCGCGGAATGGTTCTTGTAAGCCTTCTCAGTCCGGCCAGCCTTGAATGAGATCGCCGGAAATTGCGTCGCGCTCGGCAGCGTCATCTTGATGTCGCCGGGACTGTGCTGCTTCAGGAACGGCAGCTCGTGCCCGGTCAGCGGCCGCACCACGCGGAGCTTCTCCACCACGACACCCGCTACTCTGCCCCTGCCCATGGATGGCTCGGGCGCTGCCGCCGCTGTCTTCCAGCTCCGCGGCAGGCCGTCGCCGAAATCGAATCCTTCGACCGCGTCCGTGAAGTCGCCCATGAAGTTCGACCTGCGAAACTCGCCGTCGGTGAAAATCTCGAACCCCAGCTCTTTCTGTTTGGCGAGCACGCGCAAGATCGCCTGGTCCTCGGCGCCTCTCAATCGCTCCGCGTTCGGCGGCGTGGCTCGCCGCGCTTCCAGCAGCGCCTGCGGCCGCAGGAAACTTCCTACGTGATCGGCCCGATATGGTATGGCCATTCCGTTTGCTCACCCTTCTACGATGGAATTGGAACTGCTCACGCGCGGGTTTCGCCCGCCGTCTTCACGCCGACGTTCAGCTTAAAGAGCTTCTTCGCGTTGTCCTCAAAGATCAGCTTCTTGTCGGCATCGCTCAGCCAATCGAAGCTGTCGATGTAGACTTTGACGTCGTCCATCCACTTTCCGGTTTTCGGATCCTTGGCAGTGCCCACGCCCGGGCGCTCTGTCCCGAAGACGCAGCGGTCCGCGCCGACGGTCTTGATCAGCAGCTCGCACGCGAGCGCCGTGTACAGCACCGTGTCGTAGTAGAGCTTGCGCATATTTTCAATGAAATTACCCTGCGCGCCGCGCCGCAGCGTAGGCGCGATGAATCGTCCCGCGTGGTACGGCACCGCGCCGCCTCCATGCGAGCAGACAATTTTCAGTTTGGGGAAATCCTGAAACACGCGCGAGCCCACAAGTGAAATGACCGCGATCGTCTCTTCGTTGATGAAGTGTGTCGAGTAGCTGTGCCTGGCCGACCGGCACCCCGCGCCGTGAATGTAGCCGGGCACGTCCAGCTCAACGAGCTTTTCATACAGCGGGTACCAAAATTCGTCGCCGAGCCCCGGCGTGTCGTAATTCGTGGCCTCGCTTGGGTCGGGATTCAGCAGGCATCCGACGAATCCGAATTCTTTCACGCACCGCTCAAGCTCGGAGATGCAGTTCTTCGGGCTCACGCCCGGCTCCTGCGGCAGGCCGCAGACGCCCTTGAACACGTTCGAGAACAGGCGGCACTGCTGCGCCACCAGGTTGTTACACTCCTCGATAAACCACCGCGAAATCTTTCCGGGCTTCTCCGCGTGCATCATCTGAAACGGACGCGGCGAAAGGAGCTGTACGTCCGTGCCGACTTCCTTCAGCAATCCAAAATGCGATTTGCCCGTGCCGAACGTGGGCTCGTTGAGGAAGGCGGTCATTTCGTCGTCGCTGATCTCCACCTTTCCCCGGCCGTGCGACCCGCGATGCGATACCAGATTGGCCTTGTAAACGTAGAGCGAATCCGGTGCCGTCAAATGACCGTGAACGTCGATTACCATTGCCGTCCTCCCCTTACTTTCTTTCACCGCATTGAACGCGAAGCCCGCATGCCGCCCGGCTCCCGGTTCCGGAGCCTGCTTCCCTACTCCCGGCACCCTCGAACGCGAGCGCTGATCTTACCACCGGTCGCTATATAGCGCTTTCTTCGGGCGCGCGGATCAAGTAATAATGTGCCGCCGTCCTGGCTCCTTGGGCGCGCGTTTCCGGAAAAGCATGCTATCCGAAAGAGCCGATGCGGGCAATTTCATTGTCATCAGGTGAGCAGGGCGGGAGGCCGGATGGAGCATCAAGACTCCGCAACAGGTAGATCGGCGGGCACGGGTCTAGGCAAGCTGTTTACGTCGCCGGTCTATGTCCTGGCCATGCTGACGGCCATCTACTCGCTCAACTTTCTCGACCGCACTGTCATCACCATCCTGATCGACCCGATCAAGCACGATTACCATCTCTCCGACAAAGCGATGGGCTTCATCTCCGGCTTCGGTTTCGTGATTTTCTATTCGATACTCGCCGCGCCCGTGGCGCGTTGGGCCGACCGGGGCAACCGCCGCTCGATCATTACGTGGGGGCTCGTGATCTGGAGCGGCATGACGGCGCTCGCCGGCATCGCGCGCAACGCCTTGCAACTCACTCTCTCGCGATTTGGCGTCGGCGTCGGCGAAGCCGCTGGCACCGCGCCCTCGGCTTCGATGATCTCGGATCTCTTCCCCGGCGGCAAGCGCTCCACGGCGATGGCCGTCTATCAGTTGGGCCCGGTAATCGGCGGATTCCTGGGGGCATTCATCGGCGGCTGGATCAACCACTATTATGGCTGGCACGACGCGTTTCTCGTGGCGGGCATACCCGGCTTGCTGGTGGCGGTCCTTTTCCGGCTCACCGTCAAGGAGCCCGCCCGCGGCAATTCGGAGCTGAAAACAGTCAGCACGCACCAGCAGAACCTCCGCGAGACATTTCGTTTTATGCTGGGCCAGCGATCCTACATGCTGCTGCTCGCCGGATTCTGCTTCACCACTTTCACCCAGTTTGGATTCGGCACCTGGACCGCGCCCTTCCTCGGCAGGATCCACCATCTCAACACCGCCCAGATCGGCACTTACGTCGGCACGGTAAGAGCGATAGCGGGCCTTGTCGGCACGCTTTTGGGCGGCTACCTTTCCGATTGGGCGGGACGCAAGAACATTCGCTGGAGGATCTACGTTTCCGCGATCTCCTCGATGCTCGCATTTCCGGGCGTGCTTCTCTTCGTTTTCTCTCACAGCCTGTTCTGGTGCATTACCGGCTTTACCATCGTTTCGGCGGCGTCGCCGGTGCACGTAGGCCCCATCGTTGCCGTTTCGCACTCCGTCGTGAAGGTTGGCATGCGTGCGTTCTCGACGTCGGTGATCTACCTGATTTCAGAGCTGTTCGGTCTTGGCCTGGGTCCGTTCTTGATCGGCGTCTTTAACGACCACTACCGCCAGCGCCTGGGCGTCGACGTGATCCGCTACTCGATGTCCACTGCCGCGCTTACCACCCTCATCGGCGGTCTGCTGTTTTGCGTCGCGGCCCAGTTCCTAGTACGCGACATCGAGCGCACCGCAGTCGAGTGATCGTCGATTTGATTCTTGCACGCGGCGCATGCTAAATTGCCGATTCAAGATGCAATGGGGGCGGGAACGGGGCCATGGTCGACAAAACTCTCAAGACATGTAAAGAGGCGGTGGCAGGGGTGTTTGACGGTGCAACGATTCTGCTCGGTGGTTTTGGTGATCCCGGCTTGCCGGGGCAAATCCTCGAAGCGCTCCGCCTTCAGGGCGCGAAGAACCTCACGGTCGTGCACAACGGATCCGGCGGGGGCACGCACGCGCTCGGCGGCCTGATTCACGACGGCAAAGTGCGCAAGCTCATCGCCTCGTTCCCCAGCAATCCGGGCAACGTGTCTTTTCAGGAGAAGTACTTGAAGGGCGAGATCGAGCTCGAACTCGTGCCGCAGGGCACTCTGGCCGAACGAATTCGCGCGGCCGGCGCCGGCCTTGGAGGCTTTTTCACTCCCACGGGCGCGGGCACGGACCTCGCCGCGGGGAAAGAGACTCGCGTCCTCGACGGGCGTGAAATGGTTTTTGAGAAAGCCCTTCACGCCGATTTCGCGTTTGTACGCGCATACCGCGGTGACCGTCTAGGCAATCTGAACTACCGTATGGCCATGCGCAACTTCAACGTGCCCATGGCGACCGCCGCCAAGTTCGTGGTCGCTGAGATCGACGAGCTGGTGCCGGTTGGCGGGATCGGTCCGGAGGACGTTCACACGCAGGGAATCTTCGTCGATCATGTTGTTGAGGTCGTGCGTCACCCTGAGTATCTGAAAATCACCACGGAAGGAAGGTAGGAATGTCGCTCACACGGGAAGGTATCGCGTATCGCGTCGCGTCTGAGCTGCCGGACGGCAGCTACGTGAATCTTGGGATTGGCATTCCGACCCTCGTTTCCAGTTTCATTGGCCCGAATAAAGAGGTGTTCTTCCACAGCGAGAACGGGATCCTTGGCATGGGCCCGTTGGCGCAACCCGGCCACGAAGATCCCGACCTCATTAATGCCGGGAAGCAGTACGTGACGCTCCTTCCGGGTGCGAGCGTCTTCGATCATCCCACTTCATTTTCCATGATCCGCGGCGGCCACGTCGATTACGCCGTGCTGGGCGCGCTGGAAGTCGCGGCGAACGGCGATCTGGCGAACTGGCGCACTCCCGGCGAAAAGGTTCCGGGCGTCGGCGGCGCGATGGACCTCGCCTTCGGCGTGCGCAAGGTCATCGTCACGATGACCCACATCACCAACAAGGGCAAACCGAAAATCCTCAGCAAGTGCACGCTTCCCTTGACCGCGCCTCGCTGCGTCACGCACATCTTTACGGACATGGCCGTGATTGACGTGACGCCGGAGGGATTGCTTCTCCGCGAAGTCGCGCCGGGCCTCGATCCGAAGACGGTCCAGTCGCACACGGAAGCGCCGTTGCGCGTGTCTCCGAACTGCAAAGAGATGAACGTCCCAGCCAATTTCCACGCGGCGCAGGCCGCTCGCTGATTGCCGGAGGTTTCGTCTTGTTAAAAGCGATCGACATGCACGTGCACATCCTGACTGGCGAGCGCGCCAAGCAGGGCTGGGCCCCGACCATCAAGGCCGGGCTTCCGATGAACACCGGCAAGTGGACCTCCGATCCCGACGGCATGGCGGAGATGTACCAAAGCCTCGGAATGATGGCGGTCATCTTCGACGTGGATGGCGAGACTCGCTCGGGCGTGAAGATCGACAATGCCGAAACGGCCGCGTGGGTGAAGAAGTATCCCAACACCTTTATTGGCTTCGGCAGCGTCGATCCCTGGAAAGGCAAGATTGCCGAAAACGAAGTGGAGCGCTGCGCGGACATGGGCCTGCGCGGCATGAAATTCCAGCAGGCCGCCCAGGGATTCAATCCCAATGACGAGCGGTTCTTCCCGATCTACGAAACCATCGTTAAGCGGAATCTGCCGGTGATTTTTCACACCGGAACAACGGCGGTCGCGGCAGGCTCGCCCGGCGGAAAAGGCATCACGCTCGAATACTGCAAGCCGATCCCTTACATGGACAATCTCGCCGCGTGGTATCCGGAAATGCGCATCATCATGGCGCATCCCTCGTGGCCCTGGCACGACGATCAGCTCGCCGTGCTGCGCCACAAGGGCAACACGTACATGGACCTCTCCGGCTGGGCGCCCAAGTATTTTCCGGAGTCCACCGTTCACAACATCAACACGCTCGTTCAGGACAAGGCCTTCTTCGGCACCGATTTTCCGATGATGACTCCCGAGCGCTGGCTCGGCGAGTTCGCCGCGCTCCCCCTGAAGGACTCCGTCCGCCCCAAGATCCTGCTTTATAACGCGGCCAAGCTCCTGGGCATCGAGTTGCCCTCGGCGCAGACAGCGAGTTAGGCCGGTCTTTCGCCCAGATTGTCTCGCCGCGCTCCCCGCTGGGAATGAGAATCGGGCGCCGCAACACCGGCTTAGGCCGCTGCCCAAAAAGGTTCTTGCCCCGGCGAAGCAGCAAGTGGGAGTTCATCCATGGATGCACAACAGCAAGAGCTGACCCCCGCAAGGAAATTCGAAGAGCGCACCAAGAAATGGAAATTCCCCGAGGGAATCAAATTCGCAAGCCCCGCTGTCGAACAGGCCTATCAGCGCCGTGTTCAGATGTTTATCGACGTCATCAGCCTCAGAAAGCCCGAGCGTGTCCCGGTTTGCCCCGCGTCAGGTTTCTTTCCGTTTGTGTACGCGGGCGTGACGCCGAAAGACGCGATGTACGATTACGAAAAACTCGGCTACGCCCTCAAGAAATTCCACGCCGATTTTCTGCCGGACAACCTGGCCGGCACGGCCCTATATGGCCCCGGTAAAGTCCTCGAGATCCTCGATTACAAGCTCTATCGCTGGCCCGGCCATGGTGTTCCCCCCACGGAACCCTATCAGTGCATCGAGGATGAATACATGCGGGCCGATGAATATGAAGCGTTGATCAACGACCCGACCGACTTTTTCTTGCGAACCTATTTGCCGCGTGTGTTTGGCACCCTCGGCCCGTGGCGGATGCTCGAGCCCTTCACGGACATTCTTGAGCTGCCGTCCACCGGCCCGTCGATCGTTCCGTTTGGCTTGCCGGAAATGCAGCAAGCGTTGAAACAGCTCCTGGATGCAGGCCAGGCCGCAATCGAATGGATCCAGGCTTGCCGAAGTATCGACACCGCGACGATGTCGTCTCTCGGCCTCCCCGGCCTGATGGGAGGTTTCACAAAGGCCCCCTTTGACACGGTCGGAGACACCCTGCGCGGCACGCGCGCGGTCATGCTCGATAAGTTCCGCCAGCCAAAGAAACTCCTCGCCGCGATGGAGAGGTTCGTGCCCCTCGCAATTGACGCCGGCGTGCGCTCTGCGAAGCATTCCCGCAGCCCTGTTGTCTTCATGCCTCTGCACAAGGGCGCGGACAGCTTTATGTCCGGCAAAGACTTTTCGACCTTCTACTGGCCCACGCTGAAAGCCGTCATCCTGGGGCTGATCAAGGAAGGGCTGATTCCGTATCTGTTCGCCGAAGGCGGATACAACAAACGGCTGGACATCATCACCGATCCGGACATTCCCGCCGGCACGACAATCTGGATGTTCGACCAGACGGAACTGAGGGAAGTGAAAAAGCGCTTTACGGGCTGGGCGTGCTTTGGCGGCAACGTGCCGTCGTCGCTGCTTGTCGCCGGCACGACGGCTGAGGTTCAAGCGCACGTCAAGCGTCTGATCGACGACGTCGGACAGGATGGCGGTTACATTCTCTCGACCGGTGCGGTGGTCGATGATGCCATCCCGGCGAACATGCACGCTATGATCGACACAGGCAAGGAATACGGTGTGTATCGCTCGTCGTAAATGAAAACGTTTTCTCTTCCACGAATAAGACTTGCCCCCTGCAATGCCAGCGGCGAAGGCGACCGCATCGTCCCTTAAATCACGGTAGTCAGACTTCGGATCGTGCGCCCCTTTTCCTCGTAGAGGGCGCGGTCCGCGCTGCTCATGATAGCCAGCACCGAGTCCCCATCTTGCGGATAGATCGCTACGCCGACGCTCGCCGTGATGCGCGGCAGCTCTTCTTGCTTCGCGATGCTCTCGCAGATGCGGTGCGTCACATCGCGCGCGGCGTCTTTCCCGGTTTCCGGCAGAATCAGGGCGAACTCGTCTCCACCGTACCGGCCGGCCGTGTCGACCGCGCGGCAGTTCAATCGCAGGGCGTCAGCCACTCGGCAAATCGCTCGACTGCCTACCGCGTGCCCGTACTCATCGTTGATCCGCTTCAGCCCGTCGAGGTCGAATAGCGCCAATGAAAACGGTCTCCCCGTGCGCTTCGTGCGTTCGATCTCGCTCCCCAGCGCGTCGACGATGCGCCGGTAATTCGCCAGTCCCGTCAAGGCATCGCTCGTAGCCAACCGGCGGACGTTTTCGAACAGCCTCACATTGTCGAGCAGCGCGCCTCCGAGCAGCGCAGCGTAGCTCGCGAACTGTAGCCCAACCGCGAGCGCAAATGGACCGTCAAGCCGGTGCTCCGATTGGCTCGCCGCGAGACACGACGCTACGCTCAATCCTGTCGTCACGTATAAGGCATGGTCGAATGCGGAATGCGCGTAGTCCAGGCGGCGATAGTATCCGATCGTTGCAATCAGAAAGAGCAACGCAGGAAACAGATTCCCGGGCCTCGGGAACACTCCGCCCGGATGCACGACGAAATCCGCTGGCAGCCACGCGTGCGTCGTGCTGAGCGCCGCAGCCAGTAGCAGGACAGCCCACAACGCGACCGCGATCTCGCGAAGTGGATGACGCGCCGTGGGCAGGCGGCGCTCCACGTAGAGTGCCGCCACCATCAAGAGGGCGACGATCGTACAGCCAATGACCCACGTCGGCGGGTCCCGCAGCATTTCGTCAGAGTCAGGTTGCGGAAACCGAAGGATGACGAAGCTCGAGCTGATCAGGGTGATGGCGACGATAACAAACCCGCAGGAGAGAACAAGAGAAAGGCGGTCGCGCGTTCCGCGGAATCTTGCCATTGCGATCGCCGCGAACATGAGTGCCAGGAATCCCGTCGTGATCTCGGCTTCGCCGTAGAGCCACAGGTCAAGCCCGACGTGCAAGTGCCGCAGCCATGCGGCCAGCGCAAAAACACCCGTCGCCCCGGCGAAAAATAGCCAGCCCAGCCGGCGGGGCGTCAAGCGCGCCCACGCGCGATTCAAGTTATTCGCCCTGGTTTCCACCTGCCCCGACCCCAGCCCTCAGCTTATCGCCAACTCGCGTTCCGTGGGGCGCTCAACTGCGAGCCTGTGTTCCGTATCACGCAAGCCGCTGCTCCGCTAGGCGGTCAGCTGGTAGCCTGTTCAAGATGATTTCCGAGTAGGCAATGATCCGAGACCTGAAAGACGCGACCTTCCTGATCGCAACAGATGTTCGACGTGGGCCTATTCCAGGCAGAATCCCCGATGAGAATCACTCGTACAAGGTGTCCCCGACCTGGGGAATTGCCCAGGGCCCACTGGGGCACCTGTGATTTCGATCACGGAACAATCACCGTTCATGAAACAATGCGCTCGTAGATTATTGAGAGATGGGCGCAATCTCAACCGATTGGCATTGGAGACGAGGAGTTTCTTGATGAATTCGCGCAAGCAGGATGCACTCGATTATCACCGCACCGGCCGCAAGGGCAAGATCGAGGTGGTCGCAACCAAGCCATGTCGCACCCAGGCGGATTTGAGTCTGGCCTATACGCCGGGAGTGGCTGAGCCTTGCCGCGAGATTGCCAAGTCGCCCGAGCTGAGTTTCGAGTACACCGCGCGCGGAAACCTGGTCGCGGTGGTCTCCAACGGCACGAGGGTTCTGGGTTTGGGAAACATCGGAGCATTGGCTGGAAAACCCGTCATGGAAGGCAAGGCGGTGCTCTTCAAACGTTTCGCGGATATTGACGTTTTTGATCTGGAAGTGAACTCGGAGAAACCGGAAGACGTCATAAAGTTTTGCCAGCTTCTCGAGCCGACCGTCGGCGGCATCAATCTCGAAGACATCAAGGCACCGGATTGCTTCCTCATAGAAGAAACATTGCGCAAGACCATGTCGATTCCCGTAATGCATGACGACCAACACGGAACCGCCATCATCTCCGGAGCGGCATTGCTTGGTGCGTTGGAAATCGTGGGCAAGAAAATCGACCAGGCGCGCGTGGTTTTCGTCGGCGCAGGAGCAGCAGGCATGGCCTGCGCCGCACATTACCTCCGATTGGGCGTCAGCCGAGAACGAATCCTCATGGTGGATACCAAAGGTGTGATTTACACCGGTCGCACCGAGGGCATGAACCCTTATAAGGCGCGGTTTGCCCAGAAGACCGAATTGCGGACCTTGACGGAAGCGCTGCGCGGAGCCGATGTCCTGGTGGGACTCTCGGCGAAGGGTGCGGTGACCCCGGACATGCTGAAGGTCATGGCGCCTCGTCCAATTGTGTTTGCACTGGCCAACCCCGATCCGGAGATTACACCTGAGGATGCACGAGGCGCTCGCGACGACGTCATCATGGCCACCGGACGCTCCGACTATCCCAATCAGGTGAACAATGTGCTCGGGTTTCCGTTCGTCTTTCGTGGGGCACTCGATGTCCGCGCCAGCGCGATCAACGAAGAAATGAAACTCGCCGCGACTCGTGCCTTGGCCGCATTGGCCAGGGAGGATGTGCCGGATTCGGTTTGCCAAGCCTACGGTGTGAAGAAAATCCAGTTTGGCCCCGAGTACATCGTCCCCAAGCCGTTTGACCCGCGGGTATTGGTCTGGGTGGCCTCGGCCGTCGCACGGGCAGCCATGGAAACGGGCGTGGCGCGGCAGCCCGTTGATCTCGAAGAATATCGAGAGCGGCTCGAGCGATTGGGAACGCGGCTCATGCTTCCCAGTTCCTCTCCCTTGCACGACGAACGCGGGACGGCATCGCCCGTACGCTCCAACAGGAAGTGAGATGAGAAGCGCAAAGGGCTCTTCATGAGAACACCGCACCCGCTAAAAACTCATTTGGTGTTGGTCATTCTGCTCCTATGCCCTGCGACCGGTCTTGCGCAGGAACTCAAGCCCGTCCAGCTTCCCGATCCTCAAACTGATATCGGGCGGCCGCTTATGCAAGTGCTCAAGGACCGTCGCTCTACGCGCACGTTCAAATCGGAACCATTGCCCGTACAGGTGGTGTCGAATGTGCTTTGGGCGGCCTTTGGAATCAATCGCCCAGAGTCCGGCGGACGCACCGCTCCCTCCGCTTCGAACCGGCAGGAAATCGATATTTACGTAGCCACTGCGGAGGGGCTTTACGTCTACGACGCCAAGGGAAATCGACTCAATCCTGTTATCCACGATGATGTGCGTGCTCAGACGGGAATACAACCTTTCGTGAAGGACGCACCGTTGAATCTGGTCTACGTCGCCGATCTGGCAAGGGCGGGGACCGACTCTGCTGAACGAGACATGGACGTGGCCGCGGACACAGGCTTCATTGCTCAGAATGTTTATCTCTTCTGCGCTTCTGAAGGGTTGGCCACTGTCGTTCGCGGCAGCATCGACAGGCTGGCGCTGTCAAAAGCCATGCGACTGCGCCCAAACCAGAGAATCATCCTGTCGCAGACGGTAGGCTACGCAAGAAAGTGACGCAGCGAGCGGCGCGCCGGCGCTTACTCGGAAAGTATGTGCAGCTAGTGCCCAAACTTCCCGACAAGTTCGACTTGCGCCAGGATGTGCCCTTTCATGGCCCGCTCGAGTTCGCCCTTGCTGACTCCGGGTTTGAGATTCATTTTGGACTTCAGGGCATAGAGCTTGAAGAAGTAACGGTGGACAGTGCCCCTGGGCGGGCATGGCCCGTTGTAACCTATCTTTCCAAAATCATTGCGCCCTTGACGCGCGCCGCTGGATAGCTCGAGGTCCTTTGGCACTCCCTCGCGCAATTCGTGGATTGCGGCGGGAAGATCGTAGATAACCCAGTGGACCCAGGTGCCGCCGGGGGCGTCCGGGTCGTCCATCACTAGCGCGAATGTCTCCGTTTCTTTTGGAGGATCGTTCCAAGCCAGTGCCGGAGAAATGTCGCGTCCGTCGCAGGCGAACTTTTTCGGAATATCGCTTCCTCGAAAAGACGCTGTGGTCAATCGAAGTGCCATTGGCTGGATCTCCCAAAGTTGGTTCTATCCGTCAGTGCCCTGTCGCCAGAACTCTTCGGCTTGGCCCGCCCCAAGCGCGGCGCGGATGGGTTTTGGGAATTCTGGCATGTATCACGAAATTGCGTGACAGCAATCACGTCATCCGCCGCCCCTTGAGCCTACCTTTCATGCAGACTGGTTGGCATCCGATCATGTGTCTCTTGGTGGGAAGGATAGATGGAGGGGGCAGCTGGCCACTAGGCCCCCGAAGGGAAGGCCGAGGCAAGACGAAGATCGTCTTGCCTCGGCCTTCCTCAAAAAGCTTCATTTCTAAAGGGATTCTGGTGAGCCGGGGAGGACTCGAACCTCCAACCCGCTGATTAAGAGTCAGCTGCTCTACCATTGAGCTACCGGCCCAGCAAACTTTAACTTTACCACGATACATCGCGCCTTCCGCGCAGCGGAAGACGCCCGATCGGCGATCAGTGGCGCAACGTCGCCGCGATTTCCTTCGCCACCTGTCGTGCCCGCTGAAGGTCGCCCGGGCCGAGTGAGATCGCGGCCACGCGCGCGTGGCCGCCTCCGCCGTATTTCTCGCATAGCGAAGCGAGATTCACTTCGTCGGGGGCTTCCTTCCACGGATTCGTGCCCACCGAGACCTTCGCGCGCGCCGGCGAAGCGCTCACGCCCACCGAATAGAGCGCATCCGGGTACAGGAAATACGGCACGAACTTGTTGTAGCCTTCGAGATCGAGATCGCTCACGTCGAAATAGATCACGCCCCCGCGACAATCGGCGCGCTCCCGCATGATGTCGATCGACCGGCGATGCCGTTCGAGCAGCGGGCCCAGATGATTCTTCACCAGCGGCAACGTGATAATTTCGGCGAGTGGCATCTCGGACAAATCCGGAATCAGCCGCGGGACGAGGTTGGGCTCGGGCGCCGCCTCGATCACCAGCGCGACCTGCATCGCGGGATCAGCCAGCCCGACCGCCGCTTCGGGCGACGCAAATTGCGCGCCGTCGATGATGTCGCCCCACTTGATCAATTCCGCGAGCGGCTTGGCGTCAAAACCGAACTTCTCGGAAGCAATCGTCGCCAGAAACTTCGTGCAGGACTTGTAGGAGGGATCGTAGAACTTCTTGCCCGAATGGTCCCGCCGGAAATGTTCGGCGTCCTCGGGCTTCAAGAACGCGCTCTGATGGTGGTCGAACCACCATGTGAGATCGGGTGAGCTCGAATACTTGAAATCCACGATGGCGTTCTCATCGCCGTCGAAAATGCCGTCCTCGAAGGGCTGCGAGGCCTTGTGCGTCATTCCCGTGTACAGAAACTCCGCATTGGGATTGATGCGCTCGCGATAAAAGCGCGAAAAAATCGCCGCGGACGATGCCCCGTCGAAACATTTGTCGTGAAAACAAACGCGGACCTTCAAACCGTTCTCCCGTGGCGCCTATGCTTCCGGAACAAAACTTCTCGCAGAGTAAAGTCAACTAAGATGGCTGCTCCCTCCTCGGTTGTCAAGAGGCAGCACGCGGAGAAATTGCGAAGGTCGGTCTCGCGGTCGTGCAGGAAGACACCATGGTCGGCGCAAAAGACCGGTTCATGCTCCGGCCGCGCGATGCATACTCGCGGCGGAGCACTCAGGTGCGGGCCAAATGCCGCCCCCTGCGAATAATTTCAACTCGAGATGGAATCGCGCCTAGGACGTGTGGCGCTCGATGGCCTTGACGATCTGCTCTTTTGGCACCGCGCCGACGATCTGGTCCGCCACCTGTCCGCCCTTGAAGAGCAACAGGGTAGGTATGCCGCGGATGTTGAACTTTCCCGGCACGTTCATGTTCTCATCGACGTTGAGTTTTACGACCTTGATCTTGCCGGCTTGTTCCCGCGCGATCTCCTCGACCGTGGGTGTCAGCGCGTGGCACGGCCGGCACCAGTCGGCCCAGAAATCGACCATCACGGGCTGGGTCTTGCTGGCCTCGATTACGTCGGCCTGAAAACTCGCGTCCGTTACTGCCTGAATGTTGTCTGCCATGATTCCCCTTTACAGCGCCCTCCGGACCACTCGGCCGGTTCTTGCGCCGTTATTTAGATGATCCAGCTACCTTTGGGATTCGAGCCCTTTTAGCTGCTTCATACAGCGTGACATACGCCGCCGCGGAAGTCTTCCAAGAAAAGTCTTTTGCCATGCCGTTGGCCTGCACCGCGCGCCACGCTTTCGCGTCTCGATACGCCTTGAGCGCGGCCCGAATGCACGCCAGCAGCGCCTCTCCGTCGTACTCTTCGAACTTGAACCCCGTCCCCTGCTGCGTCTTCGGACCGAAGTTCTGAATCGTGTCGTCGAGCCCGCCCGTCGCGCGCACCACCGGAACCGTGCCGTAGCGCAGGCTGTAGATCTGGTTCAGCCCACACGGCTCGTAGCGGGACGGCATCAAAAACATGTCCGCCCCGGCCTCGATCTTGTGCGCGAGCGTGTTATCGTACCCGATTTTCACGCCCACGCGCGCCGAATATTTTTCCGCGAGCCCTTTGAAAAGTTTTTCGTATTCCGGCTGGCCCGTTCCCAGCGCTACAATCGCAAGATTCTCTTTCATCAGGTCGCCCGCAACCTCCGCGATCAGGTCGAATCCCTTCTGGTCCGCGAAACGCGAAACGATCCCGATCAGCGGCCTCTCCAGATTCTCTTCGGGCAACTTGAACGCAGCGAGCAGATCCTTCTTGCACGCCTTCTTTCCGCCGAGATTGTGTGCCGAATAGTTTTGGGCGATCAGCGTGTCCGCCTCGGGGCTCCACACCCCGTAGTCCACTCCGTTCAGGATGCCGACCAGCCGTTCGGCCCGGTTGCGAATCACGCCCTCCAGCCCGCTTCCAAACTCCGGCGTCTGGATCTCCTTCGCGTAGCGGCGGCTCACCGTCGTCAGGTAGTCGGCGTAGATCAAGCCGCCCTTGAGAAAATTAACTTTGCCGTAGAATTCGAGCGCGTCCATCGTGAACAGATTGTCGGGCAGCCCGATTTTCCGCATGGCTTCCTGCGGAAACACTCCCTGATATCCCAGGTTGTGAATCGTGAAAACCACGGGCAACGAGCGCACCACCGGATCGGTCCCGTGCTGGGTGCGCAAAAGAACCGGCACAAGCGCCGACTGCCAGTCGTGGCAATGCACCACGTCGGGCAGCCAGACGCGCTTCATGAACTCGATCGCCGCGCGCGAAAATTCGGCGAAACGCTCCGCGTTGTCGGGATAATCGCCGGTCTTATCGCCATAGAGCTGCGCTCGGTCAAAAAAAGCGGAATCATCCACGAAGAAATATCGGACGCCTTCGACCGACGGGCCCTCGCCGATCGCCGGAAACCGCAGCCTATCGCCAAGTGCCACGGTCACGCTCGAAACCAGCGTCGACGTGATTTTGTTTCCGTGGTACCTCGGCAGAAGGATGGCTACCTCGTGGCCCATCCCGTGCAGCGCCTTGGGCAGCGCTTCGACCACGTCCGCGAGCCCGCCGGTTTTTGAATACGGAAGTCCTTCCGAGGATACGAATAGGATTTTCATGCGCGTTCAGCCGAGATAAAAACGGTAGCGGACGCTCCCGCATCCGTCAAGGCAATCTCCTGCGGTCACGGTGCATTTGTTACTGCTGTTTCGCATTGCTACACTCTGTCCCACAATGGCGCGACAGCGGATGGGACAGCACTTCCTCGCGGACGCAAGCTGGCAAGCGCGCATTTTCGACACGCTGCCGCGCAGCCTGGACGAACCTTGGATCGAGATCGGCGCGGGCCACGGCGAGATGACTCATCTCCTGGCCGCGAAGGGCCACCGCGTTATCGCAATTGAGGCCGACGCGCGCCTGGCCGACGGTTTGAAGCAGCGCCTTCGCGCCAAGCCGGAAGAATGGCCCGGCGTTGAAGTCGTTGCCGGCGATGTCCTCCGGCTCGATCTCGGAAATCTGACCCCCGGAAAATTTCGCGTATACGGCGATCTGCCCTACTACATCACGTCGCCGATTCTCCATCACCTGTTCGGGTATGCGGACCGAATCGCCTCGATTCACGTCGTCATGCAACTCGAGGTCGCCGAGCGGATCGTGGCGCGCCCGGGCCGCCGCGAGTATGCATATCTTTCCACTGCGTGCCAGTTCTACACAAAGCCAGAAATCGTTCTGCGAATTCCGCCCGGCGCATTTCGCCCGGCTCCGCGCGTCAGGTCGGCTCTCGTTTCGATGATTCTTCCCGGCGAGCGCGAATCTCTGCATGTCGCCGACGAAAAAAGGTTCCTCCAATTCGTGCAGCTCTGCTTCGGTCAAAAGCGCAAAACGCTGCGCAACAATCTCCGCGCGATGGCGCCGGATCAGCGCATCCACGATGCTCTCGCCGCCTGCGGCCTCCGTCCCGACGCCCGCGCCGAGCAGCTTTCGCTTCCCCAGTTTTCCACTCTATTTGCAAATCTGGCGTGAACCGCAGTGGACGGCAGTGAGGAAAATCCTATTGGGGCCGCTTGTCTTCGATCACCGCGCGAAGCCGGTCCGGCAGATCGGTCATGATCCCATCGACGCCCGCCTCGATCGCGGCTCGCATCTTGGCCGCTTCGTTCACGGTCCACGTGACGACGTGCAGGTCTGCACGGTGCGCGTCTTCCACCAGCTCCCGCGTAATCAGATCGGATCGCGGGCACAGTTGCCGCGCGCCCGCGTTGACCGCCTCCTGCACCATGCCGAGCTTCGTATCGTCGACCAGCAATCCCAGCATGATCGACGCGTTCAGCCGCCGCAGCGAAGTCAGCGTCGATGGATCGAATGAAATCACGATCGTCCGCGACGCGTTCTCGGTTCCCTGCAATGCGGCGGCCAGGGCATGATGCATTCCCCAGGCCGCGTCGTACTTGATCTCGAGGTAGAAAACCACGTCGTGCTGCCGTGCAAATACCAGCACGTCCTCGAGCGTGGGTATGCGCTGGTCCATGAACGATCGGTCGAACCACATCCCGGCGTCCAGCTTGCGAAGCTCCGCCAGCGTGAAGTTGCGCACCTCGCCGCGCCCGTTGGTCGTCCGCTCGAGCGTCTTGTCGTGTATGGCGACGAACTGTGCGTCCCTGGTGAGGTGCAGGTCCGTCTCGATAAATTGCGCGCCCAGCGCAACGGCCCGCTCGAACGCCGCCAGCGTATTCTCCGGCGCGTGGCCCGAAGCGCCTCGATGCGCGATGATCCAGGGGGCTCGCATGTGCCCGTTTATCGTAGCAGATTGGATTAGCTCGCCTATCCGGGGGCTTCAGCCTCGTTGTGAGGAGCGCAACTCGACCCCGGTCTAGTACCCCGTCTCTTCGGCAGCGTTGCAAGTCCTCAAGCCGCCTCCGACGTGCAAAACCCTTCTTCTCTTACCCAACCAGTTGCCGGATATAGGAACTCTCGCTAAGCGAAATCCGCGGTTCGCTGCGGTCCCTCGGAGATCCTCTTCTTCTGCGACGCCATCTCCTTGTGCCCATTGCACATAGACCGCTGCCGGCATACGCGCCGTATTCGCCATTTGGTCGGCGGATTGCCATTCCATTCAGGGATCGAAGCCGCCGCTTGCGAGGCTGTCGAACTTACAGCCGCGCAATTCTGGTCGGCGCAACAACACGGTTCGGTTTTGTAAGGGTGGAGGTAGTCGTCGAGGCAGCGGAGCCGCCGGGGGAAACGCGCGGCTCCGCACTGAGGGTGTGAATCGACGCCAGCGGCCTTCGCGCCTTTTCCGCAACTCGGAATCGCGCGAACTTGGGAGGGAACGTGGCGGTGTTCGTTCTGATTTTGGTCGGGCTCGTCGTCGCGCTGACGTGGCTGGATTGGCGCGAGACCCGAAGGGGCTGGGTCATACCGGATTGGGCGAAGGGCATGGCGCTCGGGGGCGTCATCGCCGTATCGCTCGCCGCGGCCACTTCGTTCGCATCCATCTGGCTCCGGGATGAAGCCGGCCAGTGGCCCGGCGCATTCGACTCCAGTCTTCTCTGGCCCGAGCTCGTTTTTCTCCTCTGCGCGATGGGCGCTATTGTGGTCGCCGCCAGGAAGAAGCGGCTGCGGCTCGTGCTCCTGCTCGCGGGAGTCCTCGTCGCGGCCTTCTGGCTTGGGATGACTCTGTGACCCCTCGCCTCCCCCTGCACTCCGCTTTGACCCGCAGTTTCTTGGAGCTCCGCGCATACAGCTAAAGATTTATCCACAGGAAACCTCTACCCAAAAGGAATCAGGCCCATGAAGAAGAATCTCGCAGCTGCAATCCTGCTCCTCTGCTTCGCCATCACGCCGGCTAACGCGCAATCTCAGCCTGATTCAGATACTCCCAAATCGCCTGACGCGCCAGTTTTGAAATCACACTCGAAGATCCCCAACAAGAAATTCTGGATCTTCGCCGGGCTTCAAATTGGAACGACGATCGCCGACATTGAAACGACACAGTTAGCCCTCAGCAGCAACCCGCAGAGCCATGAACTCAACCCCCTCTTCGGGAGCCATCCAGGGCGTCCGCGAATGTACAGCATCGGCATGGCGCTCACGGGGATCCAGCTTCTCTTGCAGCATCACGTCAAGGCTCGCTCCGAGCGGACCGGCAGAGCGAAGGGACTCTGGATCGTCGGAGCATCGGTTAACACCTCTCTCCATACTTTCCTGGCCGTCCACAATGCCAGAATCGCGGGAGAGTCCGTCTGCCCCGCCCAGGGCGCAGGCTGCCGCTGACGACTTTGCCCGGCCGCCGTTCGCGCCGGCTTTCCCGCAACCGTCATTCGCCGGTAATCCGCCGCCGTTGGCCGAAAAGTCCGAGACGCCTCGTTGCATTGCCGATAATCTCCCGCCATGTTCAGTTCTGAGTTTGCACCGAAGGAGATGGCAATGACCGCAGCCGAATCCCAGCTCGTTTCCGGCAAGTCAATTCCCCGCGCAGCAGTCCTGTTTCCGGCTGGTGCGCTGATTTTCCTCGGAACTGTGATTCAATTGGGCATGCTTGGCTATGAGCATGCCGCTTCCCCGAATCTGTGGCCCGTTTCGATGATTGTCGAAGCCGCCTGGAACCTTTTGGCCGCGCGGCTCAATCTTTCCGGGTACGCCTTGATTTGCGAATTCTGGCCGTCGCTTCTCGTTGCCGCCGGTATCGCCATGCTGCTGCCGTTGGTGCTGAACGGACCGTCACGCGACCATTCCATTCCTCCCAAGGGAGAAAAACCCGGTGTCTGATCCAAGGCGCGCAAGCCGCCATTTCGTCATCGGCGTGCTGATTGTGTTGCTGGGTTTTGTTCTCCTCCTTGACCAGCTTGGATTCGTCGAGGCAGGCAAGGTGTTTCTGTTTTGGCCTCTCATCCTGATCTACTTCGGTCTGCACAAACTTCTCGGAGATCATGATTCGGTGGGGCGCTTCTGGGGTGGTTTCCTTGTTCTCCTCGGGGTTTCCTTCCAACTCGAGGAGCTCGGGTTCAACTACATCCGCATCGGAACGATCTGGCCAGTCTTTCTGATTTGCGTGGGCGTGCTCCTGATATTGCGGAGGTACGAAAATAAGGCTCGCTGGGGAGACCAACCGGCGCCGCCACCTCCTCCCACTCCCGGAACTCCAAATGTTCCCAGCGATGCGCCGCCTCCGATTGACGTGCCACCGCCCGGTAACGTGCCACCTCCATTTGGCGGGCCGCCTCCGAATGCCGGTCCGCAAACTCATTCGAACTTCACGCAGGAGTCTCCCCGGGGTCCTCGCGGACCCGCGGGACCGCGGGATGATTTCCATCAGCGCATGGATGAGTTCGGCAACCGCATGCACGGCTCATGGCAGGGTCCCCGCAATTGGTCTGCAACGTCGGAACCGCGGCTCAATCTGGTCAACATCTTCTGGGGCGGGCGGCGTCGCTACGTCACCAAGAATTTTGTCGGCGGGGAAATTGTTTCTATCTTCGGAGGCTTCGACATCGACCTGACGGAAGCCGACATTCAAGGCAACGAAACTCACATAGAGATTGTCACCCTGTTTGGCGGCGGTGAAATTCGCGTTCCCCCAACCTGGGATGTAATCCTCGAAAATGTTGGCATTTTTGGAGGCGCCAGCGACAGGACTCGCCATCCGGAGCCGCAGGCCCAAGCGGCAACCGGCCCGGGATCGACGGCTAGCCCTGCTCCGAAGAGACTGATCATCAAAGGCGTCTCGATTTTTGGAGGCCTGAACGTCAAGAACTAACCGCTGCCATGCACCCCATTCTTGCCCAACTTCGCCGGCTCTTGCTCTACCTCCTGGGATGGATTCCTCTCGCTGGAATGCTCACATACCTGCTCGCCGTCCCCGGCGGATTGAGCTGGCTCGAAGCGACCACCGTCGCCCTGATTCTCTGCCTGTTGTATGCCTTCGTGTGTCTCGCTGCGTGGTATCCCTGCCAGGCCACGCCGCTCGAGAGGTCCAGCCTGCCGCGCTTTCTGGCGACGCACATCGCGGCGGCAGTCGTGGCGAGCGCCATATGGCTGCTGGCGGCGAGGACGCTGGGCCGCATGCTCACCGGACTCGAGGAATTTCGCGGCGTCGATGTCCGGCTCTCGAAGGATTTTCCGCTCTTGTTCGGAACCGGCGTTCTTCTCTACTTGCTTGCCGTCGGATTCCACTACGTGCTGCTCGCCGTCGAGGCTTCCCGCGAAGCCGAAGCCCGCGTGATGCAGGCGAGCGTCCTTGCTCGCGAAGCGGAATTGAGAGCTTTAAAGGCCCAGGTGAATCCTCATTTCCTGTTCAACAGTCTGAATTCGATCAGCGCGCTCACTGCCTCCGACCCGTCGAAGGCCCGCGAGATGTGCATCCTGCTCGGCGACTTTCTGCGGCGCACGCTGGGCCTCGGCGAAAAGCCGTCGATTCCTCTCGAAGAGGAAATGTCGCTCGTTCACGCCTTCCTGGCCGTGGAAAAGATCCGCTATGGCGCGCGGCTCCGCATGGAAGAAATCATCGACAAGGAGGCGCTGGACGCGCAGGTGCCGCCGCTTCTGCTCCAGCCGCTCGTTGAGAATGCCGTCGGGCACGGAATCGCCAATCTCGTCGAGGGCGGCTGGATCCGGCTGACGGCCCAGCGCTGCGACGGCGATCTCTCCATCGTCGTTGAAAATCTCTTCGATCCTGAGGCTCCGCCGCGCCGCAGAAACGGCGTCGGGCTTGCCAATGTCCGCCAGCGGCTCGAAGCGCGTTACGGGGACCGGGCCAGCTTCGGCACCAACATCGAAGGCCAGTGCTTTCGCGTCGCGATCAGGCTTCCCGCAGAAACCAAGGAGCGAGCTTCGTGATCCGCGAGCAAAACAAGAAGATACGAACCATCATCGTTGACGATGAAGACCTCGCCCGTCAGGTCCTGCGCGAATTCCTTTCCGCGCACCCGGAAATCGAAATCGTCGCCGAGTGTGCCAACGGCTTCGAGGCCGTGAAGTGCGCCGCGGAGCTGGAGCCCGATCTCCTGTTCCTCGACATCCAAATGCCGAAGCTCGATGGCTTCGAGGTGCTCGAATTGATCGGCGCCGATCGCGCCATCATCTTCGTCACCGCCTACGACACCTTTGCCATTCGCGCCTTTGAAGTGCACGCGGTGGACTACCTGCTGAAGCCGATCAGTGCCGCGCGCTTTGAAGCCGCGCTCGACCGCGCCCGGGAACGCCTCTCGGGGAAATTGCCGTCCGCGCCACTCGTCGCCATGGAGCTGGCCGCCGCCGCGCGCCCTCCGTCGCAGTATCTCGACCGCATTCCCGTGCGCGAAGGGACGAGCGTCTTCATCATCCCGGTTGCGAAACTCGATTATGCGGAAGCGCAGGACGATTACGTCGCCCTCGCTGCGGGCGGCAAGAAGCACCTGAAGCAGCAGACGATTTCGAGTCTCGAAGCCGCGCTCGATCCCTCGCGTTTTCTGCGCATCCACCGCTCCTACATCGTCAACCTCGAGCGCGTCGTCAAGATCGAGCCGTACGGCAAGGACACTCACGTCGCCGTCCTCACCACCGGGGCGCAGCTCCCCGTCAGCCGTGCCGGCCACGCACGCCTCCGCGCCTTTCTCGACCGCTGACGCCCGGCGAGTACGCCACATGGCGCAGTAACGCGTCCAACTCACCCGGCCACAAAATCTCTTGCAGCGGAAATGCGACAAGTTGATCCTGTGGAGGAACACCTGCCGCTCCGCTCTTCCCCTCTTCCGCGGCTGGAACAAAGATGCGCATTCTTGTCACCGACGACGAAGACGCCACTCGCGAGCTCTTGACTGAGCTGCTACAGAAAAGCGGCCACACCGTCACGTCTGTCCGCACCGGACGCGAAGCCGTCGCCGCGGTCGAATGCGGGGAATTCGAAGTCGTCTTCATGGACGAGGAAATGCCCGGCATGAGCGGGATCGAAGCCACGCGCGAAATTCACCGGCAGCAGGTCTCCGGCGGGAGGCGCCCCATCATCGTCGGGCTATCGGGAAATGGCACGGAGGCGGATGAGAAACGCTGTCTCGTGGCCGGAATGGATGCGTTCCTTGCGAAGCCTGTCCGCATGGGAGAGCTTTTCAGCTTGCTCGCCGTGCTCGCGCGCCATTCGCAGCCATCCGCACCCGGAGAAATGCAGTTGGTCGCACAAGGTTCGTTCTCCAAGAACTTGGCCGCAAGTCTGCTCCGCGCGACCGGTGGAAATGAGAAGATTCTCCGCTCGCTCGTGAAGAATTTCCTCGCGGACGCACCGAAGAAACTCTCCCTCTTGCGCCGCGCCGTCGCGCGGCAAGACGCCGAAGCGCTCGCCTCGATCGCGCATGCACTCAAGGGCTCGATCGGGCTCTTTGGCGCGCAGGAAGCGGTCGCGGCCGCGGACAACCTCCAGGCCATGGGCCGCGAGGGCGCGTTCGATGGCGCCGCGAAAGAATTCCGCGCGCTTGAAGACGCATTCAAAAGCCTGCGGCGCGAGCTCCTCACGCTGAAAGTGAACGCCGCGCCCGCACGAAAACGAGCCGCTCGGCGCCGTGCGCCGTCCCGTCCCCGCCGCAAGCGCTGAGGCTGACTAACCCGGCAACATCGCCGCGCGGATGCTTGCCGCCCGTGTCCCCCGGGGCGATACTCGAATCATGAGGCGGGGGAAATCATTCCTGTGTGTTGCGGCGCTGTTCCTCGTGTTTGCTGGGCATGCGACGCAAGCCGATGACCTGAAGCTCAAAGACGGCTCGAAGATATCCGGCACCATCGTCGGCTTCGAGGAAAACTCGTTCAAGGTGAAGACGAGTTACGGCTACGCCGTCGTGCAGAAAGACCAGGTCGTCTCGATCAGCATGACCGATGCCGCGCAGCCGGCTGCGTCCGCAAGCAAGCCCGCGGCGCCAGCCGTTTCCGCCGCTGAAAAAACTCCAGCGCTCGAAAAACTCAAGACGGAAACCGCCGCTTCTCCAGCACCAACGAAGCCTGCTCCAATTTCCGCTGCGGTTCCGGTGCCGCCGGTCATGAAGAAGCTCGCGCCGACCGCTGCGCCTGTGCCGCCAATCGTTGCCGCGGCGACGCCTGTTCCTTCTGTGCCGATCGCGAGCGCTCCGGCGCTGAAGGCGCCCGGTCCCGAGCCGATCCGCGAAACGGTGACCGGCAACACATACACCAACGAGACGTACCGCTTCCGGATGTACAAGCCGCCGACGTGGG
Source organism: Candidatus Acidiferrales bacterium (assembly GCA_035604415.1). Lineage (GTDB taxonomy): Bacteria > Acidobacteriota > Terriglobia > Acidiferrales > UBA7541 > Palsa-295. The sequence continues at coordinate 5,170 of DATNIN010000016.1, read as the reverse complement.
AAGTAATCGCGGCGGCGCCCGCGGTTCTGCCCGGAGCGATCACCGCGATGGGGACCTCGGATGACAGGACCTACCTGCTGATCGGCCAGGAGCCGGCAGGAAAGTCGCTCGCGACCGATATGGACTCAACCGAGCGTCGCCTGCGCGACGTGATGGAAAACTTCCGGCCACTTGGCGAGGAGCACATCACGGTGTCCGGGATCGCAGCAACCGAGCACCGCTTTCGCGGCAGCGTGGACCAGCACGACTGGTCCGGCGTGGTCGTGCTCGTCCCGCGCGGGCCGAAGCTCTACACGATTTTCGGGATGACCCGCGCCGACAACGATCTCGTGCAGATTCAGGAAAACGTGATCGCCCGCGCGATTTCAAGCCTCGAGTTCACCGAGCAGTAGCGCAACCTTCTTCAGAATTTCGTCACTTCGCTGAAATGAAAGTCGCGAATCTTCATCGCCGGGACGACCATTTCGAAGGACTCTTCCCCAGCCGCACGCACGGCGGGGCCGAGCATCTCCACATTCGCGAGCATTTCGATCGCGCTCTGATTGAAGCGGAAATTGCGGATGCCGCCGGCGATGCGGCCGTCCTCGATCAGAAACGTTCCGTCGCGCGTCATCCCGGTGAGAATCTTTTCGTAGGGATCGACCTCGCGGATGTACCACAGCCGCGTGACGAGGATGCCGCGGTCCGTGGTGCGGACCATTTCATCGATCGATTTGTCGCCGCCCGCGAAGACCAGGTTCATGGGCGCTTCGCCGTATTCGTTGGGCAGAGAAAAACCGTGGCCGGTCGGCTTCGTCTTCATCTTTTTCGCCGTCGCGCGCGAATAGACAAGATTCTTCGGCACGCCGCGATCCACCAGCAGCACCTTCTGCCGCGGAAGGCCTTCGCCGTCGTAGGCTGGTCCGCTCTGGAGCGGATGATAGACGTCGTCCCAGATCGTGATGTTTTCGCCGAACACTTTCTTGCCCATGCGGCCCGTCAGGCAGGAGCGCTTGTCGAGCACCGCCGTGCCCGCAAAATCGTAGAAGAGGAATCCCACCAGATCGAGGACGGCGGAGGGCGAAAGGATCGTCGTGTAGCGGCCCGCCGAAATCTCGCGCGGCTGGCGTGAACCGGCCGCCGTGTCGCTGGCCTTCTCGGCAAGCGCCTCAGGATCGATCTTGTGGACATCGGGCGAATTCGACTTGGCCCAGCCGGAGGAATTCGCTTCGAGAATCGTGACCGAAAACTCCGCCCGGGTCTGCTCATAGTGCGCGAAAAGTCCTCTCGAATTCGCCATCACGGATTGCGATGAACCGCTCGCGAAGATCCCCGCTGCCGTTTGTTTCTTCTTGTCCGCCATCTTGCAGACGCGCGTGACGGCGCGGGCGCGGTCTTCCGGCGTCGTCCCGGCGGTGGACGCGAAGAATCGCGCGACCTTCTGATACTTCTGCGATTTGAGCATCGGCAGGAGGTCGGGATTTTCAGGCTCGTTGCGCGCCAGGCTCACGGCGGAGGCGGCCACGCGGCGAAGCGATTCGTCGTCCGTTTTGTTCGTCCCGGCGCGCGCCGTGCGGCCATCGACGACGGCTCGAACGGAAATTCCAAGCGTGTGCTCGGCTACGTTCTGGTGGATCGTGTTGTTGGCGAAGCGCGTGAGCGCGTCGGTGGTCGAGCTGACGTCCACTTCTGTCTCGTCCGCCTCGCTTAGTTTCAGGATTTTTTCAGCGATGCGCTCGAGTTCCGCCTGCGTCGATTTCGGGTTTTTGTTGGGCATGTTGGCTGGGCTATTTGGCGAAGGCGATGCCGACCTTGACGTTGCGGAAGCGCGCGGGCGCGGCGCCGTGGCCCGTGCCCATCACCTGCTGTGGCTGGCCCTTGCCGCAATTCGGCGTGCCCCAAAGAGTCCAGTAATCGCGCGAGCAGATGGCGTCGCAACTGTTCCAGAATTCCGTGGTGATGCCGCTGTAGCTCGGATGCTTGATCATGCGACCTTTCTTGCCGCCTTTGATCTCCCACCCAATTTCGGTCGAGAACTGAAAGTGGTAGCGCTTGTCGTCGATCGACCACGAGCGGTTGGTCTCCATCAGGATCGCGTCGTCGGTATCGGCGATCAGGTCGTCGTACTTCCACGTGCCGGGATTGATGCTGATGTTGGTCATGCGGATCATCGGCAGGCGATTCCAGCTTTCGCAGCGCATTGTGCCGCCCGAGCGCTTTTCGCCGATGGAGGCCGCGGTCTCGCGGCTACTGAGGTAGCCGGTGAAAAGGCCGTTCGTGATGATCGGCGTGCACTGCGCGGGCACTCCCTCGTCGTCGTAGGCAAACGTGCCGAGGCCGGGGCCGTGCTCGAGCCGCGCGTCGGCGACCACGTTGACGATGTCCGAACCATATTTCAGATGGCGCAATTTCTCCGTGGTGAGAAAGCTCATGCCGGCGAAATTCGCTTCCATGCCGAGAACGCGGTCGAGCTCGATCGGATGGCCGATCGATTCGTGAATCTGCAAGCCGAGCTGCGAGCTGCCGAGAATGATCGTCTTCTGTCCCTCGGGACACTGCGCGGCGGAATGCAGCGCGACGCACTCCTCGGCTATACGCGGCGCATTGCCCACGAGATCGAGCGATTCGATCAGCTCGTAGCCCGCGAGCATGTGCTGGCCGCCGAAGCTATTGGGATACGACCGCTTCTGGATTTCGCTGCCCGCGAAGCTGGTGGCGACGATGCCCGCTCCGGATTGCATCTTGATCTGATGGATCGATGAACCGGCGCTCGAAGCAAAAAGTTGATCGATCCGGCGGAAGGACATCGAGCCCTCGGCAACCGTGACGCCTTTTACGCGGCGCATTTCCTTGTCCGCCGCGAGCAGGAGATCGATCTGCCGCTCGACGGGAATGCGAAACGGATCCTTCAAGAATGGATTCTGCCAGGTATCGACGTGCGTTTGTTCAGGGACAAGCGCGACATTTTCGCGCTTCGCGAGCGCGGAGGCTTTGGCGATGGCGACTGCTTCGGCAGCGCACTCTTGCACGCCTTCGCGCGTCAGCCGGTCCGTGGACGAGAAGCCCCACGCGCCGCTTGCGATCACGCGGATGCCAATGCCGAGCGATTCCGATTCGAGCAGCGTGCCGACTTCGCCGTTCTTGGTCGAGATCTCGCGGTGGCGAATGTCCATCACGCGGACATCGGCGTAGGAAGCGCCGCGGCGCGTCGCCGTTTCGATCGCCAGGTTGGCCCAATCTTGCATCATCGGCGCGTTTTTGCCCCTTGAAAAGTGTGACACTTAGGATGTGCCGCGATCCTTTGTTTACAATCACTTAGCGCGAAACTTACTCGGCAGGGTGTGTCGAGTAACAATGCAGCGGAGAAGCGGCCATTGCGGCCGAATTTCTCGGCGCCACCCTTGTTCGCCGCCAATATGTTGCCGATTCTCACGCAACCATCTTAGGGATGGGGCGGCGCGTGTCAAGGGATCGTTGGTGTAAAGAATTTGAGTTGGCCCGCAGTAGGCCCGAAGCGACCGGAGAACGTTTGGGCGGAGGCGAGCCGCGCGTATGTGGCTGGTCAGTTTCCGGTTATCCGACTATCCGCCCGGAACCTAATCCTTCGCTTCCCACAACCCCGTTTCTGGCCAACTTCCGGATCGCCGACAACCTAGACCTTTGGGTAACGAAACCAAAGGTCGGTATCGTTTCGTTTGGTCAACATGCCGACATCTCGATTACATAAGAACGGCAACCGCTACGGGGTTTGGGTCTTCGATAGAGATTCGGATATCTGTTTTAGGGCTATATTCACGGCCGCCATCTGAGCGGCAGTCTCTCTAAGCACACCTTGAGTCAGTTTTCCCGCGAGCAGGCCGGAGTGTGGAAGAGTTTACCGCCGCTTCGAGTTCCGAACTAGTCGTTCAGGATTACGCTGCGGAGGCCGCTGTGGACCGTCATTTCTCTACTGTTGTATTCGACAAAGCCAAGCTTCCTGAACTTATTCATGAAAAGATTGATCCGCGACCGAGTTGTGCCGACCATTTGTGCCAAGTGTTCCTGACTGATCCCGGGAACTACAGTTTCGGTCCTGCTTTCCTTGCCAAAATGGGACAGCAGCAGGAGCATCCGAGCCAGGCGCTTCTCGGTAGAGTTGAAAAGCTGGTCCACGAGATCCGCTTCGTATCGGATGCTGCGGGAAAGCAGATGAATGACTAACATTTCCGCGAATTCCAGCTTTTCGTGGAGCATTTGTGCCATGACCGACTTCTCAACCTTGGTAAGAGTGCAATCTCCCTCTGAAATGGCCGTCGCCATGCGCAACGGCTGACCTGCCAGGCATCCTTCACCGAAGAGCTCACCGGGGCCCAGAGTGCCGACAATCGCTTCCTTGCCTTCGGAGGATGTAACCGCGAGCTTCACCCTGCCTCGTAGGAGAAAGAGCACGGAATCCGCAGGCGCTCCTTGCATGAAGATGGTGTCGTCCGCACCGTATTCTAAAACGGTTTTCCCCCTGGAGACTCCAGTCAGGAGGGTTTCCCAATCGGCAGTCGGGCGTTTCTTGTCCGCTGCAACGGGCGCGTTCTTCTTATCCACGGGCAAGCTCTTCCTCCGAGCCATAACGACCGTATTTCCCATCACTCCCGTATTTTCAGGTCCAGTCCGAAGAGCACTTTGTTTTGGTCCGATAGGTCCCCAATGAGCCTTCGCAGCGGGCGAGGGAGCCGTTTAATGAGCGTGGGCACCGCCACAATCTGCTCGTCTCTGGCCAGATTCGCCTGCAGACAAATGTCGATGATTTCCAGGTCATACCGACCATTCAAGTGCTGCTCACAAACCTGCTTGATATTCTCTACAGCCAGCGTTGATTTCAACGTGGATCCGTTTATGTACAAACGCAAGACGTACTTTACCTCGAGAGAATGGGAGCCAGGCCGCTCCATTTCTCCGGGTGATATGGGTTTTCGCTTTCCCGCCGAGCGGGTCTTTTTCGTGGACTTTTTCACGTGGACCTTTCTGAGCTTGGTCAGACTACCGGTTGCAGCGCCAAGCCAATCAACGTCCGCTCGGTATTGGACAGATCTCCAATGATCTTTCGGACAGGACCCGGAAGATCTCTTACCAGCGTCGGAACTGCTACGATCTGGTCGCCGCGCGCCATATGCGGATTCTCCAAAAGATCTATCACTTCGATCCGATAGCGGCCCTT